>OZ220056.1:0-82627 GCA_964291475.2 Dehalococcoidia bacterium
GGTCCGCGACCGCGAAGCCCTGCCCCCCGTCGGGGAGGTCCACCAGCCGCGGAGCCTGATCGCGCAGGCGTGCGGGCAGCCGCTCCTGCCACAGGGTTGGCGGCTCCTGCAGATGGTCGTCTGCGGAAACGACTACGCGCTCGCTCATGCTCGCTCCTCACCACGCCGTGCCGCGGGCAGGCCGATTGTAGCAGGGGCGGGCCGGGGGAGCGCCGTTGTATAATCCCCGCCGGCCCCGTAACAGGACTCCTTGGAGGAACCCGCAATGGAAATCCGCTTTACCGCCGAACAGGAAGCGTGGCGCGACGAGGTCCGCGCCTTCCTCGACAAAGAGCTCCCGCCCGAGAAGGAGTTCAACCAGGAGTTCGAGGAAGACCCCGATCTCTGGGACTTCGCCCGCGAGTTCACCCGCAAGGTCGGCGAGCAGGGCTGGATCGGCCTGACCTGGCCCAAGGAATACGGCGGCCTCGAACGCACCCCCATCGAGGAAGACGATCATGATGGAGGAGTTCACCTACCGCGAGGCGCCGATGATCAACATGATCGGCTGGGGCCTCGCCGCGGGCAGCCTCCTCGTCGGCGGCACCCATGAGCAGAAGCTCAAGTTCCTTCCCGCCATCGCCAAGATGGAGACCTTCTGGGCCGAGGGCCTCACCGAGCCCGACGCCGGCTCCGACCTCGCCTCCCTTCAAACCTCCGCCGTCCGCGACGGCGACTACTGGGTCGTCAACGGCCAGAAGACCTACACCACCTGGGGCACCCACGCCGACGTCCTCTACCTCGCCGCCCGCACCAACCCCGACGTCCCCAAGCACAAGGGCATCACCGTCTTCTGTCTCGACCTCTCGCTCCCCGGCATCAGCTTCTCGCCGCTCTTCAACCTCGGAGGCGGACGGCAGAACCACACCTACCTCGACAACGTCCGCATCCCCAACGACATGATGGTCGGCGAGGAGGGCATGGGCTGGTACTACATCATGAACGCCTTCTACGGCGGGGGCGGCGGCTACGCCGGCCACTCCAAGTACCAGCGCATGCTCGACGACGTCGTCGCCTACTGCAAGGAGACCACCCGCTACGGCAAGCCCCTGATCAAGGACCCCATGGTGCGCCACGAGCTCGCCAACATGGCGATCACCGTCGAGACCCTCAAGCTGCTCACCTACGAAGGCCTGTCGGCGGCAAAGTCGACCGAGCCCCCGGCCTTCGGCGGCGCCCTCGGCGTGGTCATCACCAAGGAGGCCCAGCCGCTCTTCGCCCAGGCGATCACACGGATCGTCGGGCCGATGAGCCAATTGAAGAAGGGCAAGTGGGCGCCCATGGCGGGGCACGCCGAGGAATGGTACCGCGGCTCCTTCGCCAACCACGCCGGCGGCACCTCTCAAGTCAAGCGCATGGTCCTGGCCACCCGCGGCCTCGGCCTCCCGCGATAGGAGACGGCCGTGGACCTCACCTTCAACGAACAGCAGCGCGCAATCCAGCAGACGGCCCGCGACTTCTTCAGCGCCAACGCCTCCGCCGAGATGGTCCGGGAGCTTGAAGAGAGCGGCCCCGGCTACTCCCAGGAGCTCTGGAAGGAGATGGCAGCCCTCGACTGGCTCGGCCTCACCTACCCCGAGCAGTACGGCGGCGCGGGCGGCGGCCTCCTCGACCTCTACCCCATCTACGTCGAAATGGGCCGCTCCATCTTCCCCAGCCCCCACCTCTCCACCGTCGTCCTCGCCGGCGAGACCATCCTCGCCCTCGGCAGCGAGGAGCAGAAGCAGGACATCCTGCCCCGCATCGTCAGGGGCGACCTCGTCCTGCCCCTCGCCGTCATCGAGCCGACCGGCGAGTACGGCCCCGAGGGCGTCCACACCGCCGCGGCGCCCGACGGCGACGGCTACCGCCTCCGCGGCGCGAAGAGCCTCGTCCCCTACGCCGAGGCCGCCGAGCAGATCCTGATCGGGGCCCGCACCGGCCCGGGGCGGCTCGACGGCACCCTCTTCCTCGTCGACCCCCAGGCCGACGGCGTCACCATCGAGGCCATGGACAACATCGCCGGCTACCGCCTCTACGCCGTCACCCTGGAAGACGTCAGCGTCCCCGCGAGCGCCATGGTCGGCGGACTCAACCAGGCCTACGCCGCCGCCAAGACGGTCGTCGACCGCGCCCGCGTCCTCCAGTGCGCCGAGATCGTCGGCGCCGGAGAGAAGATGCTCGACTTCGCCGTCGGCTACGCCAAGGACCGCGTCCAGTTCGGCCGCCCCATCGGCCAGTACCAGGCCGTGCAGTACCTCTGCTCCGACATCGCCATCGACATGCACCTCGCCTCCCTGCTCTCCCGCCAGGCCGCCTGGCTCATCGACGAAGGCGAGCCCCACGCCAAAGAGGTCGCCATGGCCAAGGCCCACGCCGGCAAAGCCGCCCAGCACATGGCCCACCAGGCCCACGAGGTCCACGCCGGCGCCGCCTTCATGCTCGAACACGACCTCCAGCTCTACACCCGCCGCGCCAAGCACTGGGAGTTCAACCTCGGCGACACCGCCTACCACGAAGAGCTCGTCGCCCAAGCCCTGGAGGCCTAGAGGTGGCCAACTAACTGGTCTTGGACAATAGGTGCACTTGCAGCAGCAAGAGCGCCTGCGAGACAGACTCGTCCTTGTGCATCTCAGTGCGTCTCGCCGCCAGGAAGAGGGCCAGCAACTTCGGCACGGGGAAAATACAACGCCTCGACAAATGCGGCTCCTCCAACGGGGTCTCTTCTTCGGCCTGACTCCATAAGCGAACGACCAGCTCCACGTTGGCGTGATTCGCCTCCTGCTGATCTTCGGTCAGTCCCGTCGTGAAGTCGATCCCGTGAGGGCTCGAATGGTAGTGCGGAAAGCTCAGAGCCAGGGCCAGCTTCGCTGACCCTTTACTGTGATCCGGCTCGGCCCAAGTGCCCCCGTCATCCACGGTGACTTCGTACAGCAGAGCCTTATGCTCGGAGCTGTACCAGAAGGCCGTTGACTCAACGGGCAATCCATGTGGTTCTTCGACAGCCATCGAGAAGCCCTACTTGAGAATGTCGAACACCATCCATCCGGATGGGTTGCGTCCCCACAACGGGGACGGCGAAGTATTCCCGACTGTCGGTAAGTAGAGTTGGTTTGCACCTGCAGGGCGAATGGTCAATGCGAACGGCTGCTCTCCGGACACAAGCTGCTGCGCAATAATTTCGTCTCCCTCTAGGTGGCCTCCCCAGTCCAACCGTACCCGAAGCCGCGCTTCGTCAAGGATGTATTCGAGTTCCTTGTCCCCAGAGACCATCGATACCCAATGGCCTGCATCTGATCGAAACGAAAGGAACGAAGACTCCGGTACTTCGCCACGAGCCAATTCCTCTGTGTGGGCTGGCGCCACGTAGAAGACGCCGAACTCCCGGCGGACGACACGTGTTGGAGCAGCGTCCGGTTCAGCCGGGACGCTCGGCGAGCCCGCTTCGGCTGTGCTTTCGGCAATTTCGGAGGCTATTTCCTCTATCGTTAGCGGTGGCGAAACCAAAGCAATCAAATTCGCTAGCGGAGGAGCTTGCTCGAGAACTTCATCCTTGGTGACTCGGTGCCAGACTGGCAGAATCACCTTCTCGCCAGACATCTGACGTTCAGTCAACCCGTTCAGCTCATACTGGGTCCAGCGCTTCCGAAAGAAGGAAGGGGAGATTACGACAACTCCGAAGCGGCTGGATACCAGACCCAAGTCAATCTTCTCGCGTAGACTGTCTCCAACGCGAAGTTCGAATTCGTCGTACCAGACCCTCAGTCCCTTCGCAACCAGCGCCTTCGCCAATGGGCGAACAAAGTGCTCTTTGTCCTCGGCCGCATGGGATATGAATACGTCGTACTCTTTGTTATGGCTGCCTCGGTTGCCGACGCTCATGCCCACAGTATAGGACAGCAGGGGAGGCACCCCGCCCCCGCCCCCACCCGCTATAATGCCGCCAGCCCCGCCCTTGCGGGGGCCAGGAGGGCGCCGTGATCGACCGCTCCATCGCTGATCTGGACGGCAAGACCGCCATCGTCACCGGCGGCGGCCGGGGCATCGGTAAGGGCCTCGCCCTGGGGCTCGCCGCCTTCGGCGCCAACGTCGTCATCGCCGAGCGCAACCCCGACCTCGCCGACGAGAGCGCCGCCGAGATCACCGCCATGGGCGGGAAGTCGCTGGCCGCGCCCACCGACGTGCGCGAGTTCGACCAGGTCAAGGCCGCCGTGGACAAGGCCGTCGAGACCTTCGGCGGCGTCGACGTCCTGGTAAACAACGTCGGCGGCGGCTTCCAGGCCGACTTCCTCCACATGAGCGAACGCGGCTGGGACGCCATCCTCCGCATCAACCTCAAGGCCACCTTCTACTGCACCAAGGCCGTCTCCGAGCGGATGATCGAGCAGGGCCGCGGAGGCTCCATCATCTCCGTCGCCAGCATCGAGGGCCTCCGCGCCGCCCCCGGCTGGGCCGTCTACGGCGCCTGCAAGGCCGGCATCATCAACTTCACCCAGACCATGGCCCTCGAGCTCTCCAAGCACCGCATACGCGTCACCTGCATCTCGCCGGGGCACATCATCACGCCCGGCATCCCCTTCGAGCACGCCCAGGGCGACGACAACCCCTACGAGCGATCCGTCCCCCTGCAGCGCCTCGGCACCATCGAGGACATGGCCGGCGTCGCCGCCTTCCTCGCCTCCGACATGTCCGAGTGGGTCACCGGCATCAACATCCCCGTCGACGGCGGCGCCATGGCCGCCCGCGGCTGGGTCCGCGACCACGAAGGCGTCTGGCTCACCAGCCTCTAGCGCCGCCACGACCTGACCCATGAACGACCCCCGCCCGCCCTCCGGCGAGCCCGCCGTGGCGCTCGTCGCCGAGCTTGACCGCCTCCAGATCCGGGCCTGGCCCGCCGCCCACGAGGAGACGCTCGGCGGCTGGCGGCTGCGCTTCACCGACGGCGTCACCCGCCGCGCCAACTCCGTTCTGCCCCACGAACCCGCCCCGCCCGATATCGAGGATGCCCTCGTACGCGTCGAGGCAACCTACGCCGAGCGGGACCTCGACCCCCGGTTCCTCATCTCGCCCGCCGCGTCGCCGCCAGACCTAGACCCCATCCTGGCCGAGCGCGGCTACGCGCAGGAGGCGACGACCCTGGTGCAGACGGCCGGCCTTCCCCTTCGGCCACTGGCCCTGCCGGAAGGCATCGAAGTGGAGGTCGGCGACTTCGACGAGGCCTGGTTATCCGCCTACGCCGCGGCCGAGTCTCTAACCCCCGGCGAGGTCGAGGGCCGCCGCGGCATCCACCGGCGGATACGCGCCGGTGCAGGCTATGCCACCGCCCGCATCGACGGCAAGATCGCCGGCGTGGGCTCCGTCGTCGTCGAGGACGGCTGGGCCGGCATCCACAACATGGCCACCGCGACCGAGCACCGTCGCCGAGGGGCCGCCCGCGCCGTGCTCAACGCCCTGTTGGCATGGGCCGCTGATCGCGGCGCGACGCTTTCTTACCTCGCCGTGGTGGAAACCAACGACGCCGCCCGGGCGCTCTACGAAGGTTCCGGCTACGCCACGGCCTACCGGTACTGGTACCGAGCCAAGCGCGGGTAGCTGCCCCCCCCCCGCCTACGACTCCGCGATCAGCGCGCGGACCCGCGCCTCGACGTCGTCGCGGATGACCCGGACGCGCTCGATGGGCTGGCCGTGGGGATCGTCCAGCGCCCAGTCCTCAGCGTCGAGCATGAACGCGGGGCACGCCCCGTCCGCGTAGCAGCCCATTGTGAAGACACGGTCGGCGCGCCGCGCCATCTCCGGCGTGAGCAGCTTCGGCCGCTGCCCGGTGATATCGAGCCCCCGTTCGCGCATCGCCTCGACGACCACGGGGTTGAGCCCCGCCGTCGGCTCCGTCCCCGCCGACTCGGCGTCGAGCCGCCCCTCGGAAAGCTCCCGCGCGAACGCCTCCGCCATCTGGCTGCGCCCGCTGTTATGCACGCAGACGAACAGAACGCGACGCGTCACGCAAACTCCTTCTACAAGCGGTAGAAATCGACGGCGTTCCGGCCCCGGATCTTCGCCCGGTCCTCCTCCGAGAGCCTGGCGATGTTCTCGTCGAGCATCTGTACGAAGCCGGGATAGAAGGCGTCGGGATGGGGATAGTCCGAGCCCCAGATGATGCGGTCCGCGCCCAGCCACTCCGCCGAAGGCACCAGCATCGCCTCCTCCGGGTCGAACGAGATCCACCAGTTCCGGCGGAAGTACTCGCTCGGCGTCATCGTCAGATGCGGCAGCGTATGCCCCATGTACTCGAAACGGCTGTCCAGACGCTCGAGGAAGGGCACCAGCCAGCCGCCGCCGCTCTCCAGCATCCCGAAGTGCAGATCGGGGAAGCGCTCGCAGATGCCGCCGGTGATGATGCCCATTATCGTGTGCATCCCGTCGACCGGATGGTTGAACGGCGTCCGCATGTACATCCGCTCCGAGTCGGGCCCGATGATGTCGAACAGGCTCGCCGACCCGAACATCGAGTCGCCCGGGAACGGGTGGAAGCCGATGGCGACGCCGAGCTCTTCGCACGTCCGCCAGAAGGGGTCGTAGGTGTCGTGCCACCACTTCACATCGGCGTTGGGCAGCGTATCCCGCAGGAAGACGGCCCGGAAGTTGTGCTCGTCGTAGCAGCGGCGCACCTCCTCGCACGCCGCCTCGACGTCGTGGATCGCCACGACATTCGTCGCCCCCATCATCCGCTGCGGGTCCTCCGAGCACCACTCCGCCAGCCAATCGTTCAGCGCCCGGTTGACCGCGATGTGGTAGTCCGAGTCGGGTATCCAGGTCAGCGCCCCCGTGGGGTACATGACCGCGGCGTCGATGCCCTCGTCGTCCATGACCCCGAGCCGCGCCGCCGACTCGACCGCCCCCGGCGGCAGCGAGCCGTACATGCTCTTCTGTCGCTTCGTCCCGTCGGCCTCACGGGTGCCGCTCACCGCGAGCAGCCCCTGCTGGTGCTCCTCGCTCTCCCGCGTAAAGACAACGTTCCCGAAGTTGAGGCTGCCCTCGCTGATCCAGTCGCGCCCGCCCCAGTCCTCTGCGCCGTCATCCTTGACGATGCGGTGCGGCGCCACCTCCCGGTACTTCGCCTCGATGTACGGCCGCAGGTCCTGCGGCTCCATGTAATGCCCGTCGGCGTCGACCACCTTCAGCCTGACCTTCGCTTCCGTCGTCATCCTATTCCTCCTCCAACCGCCCGCTCCCCAACCGAGCGAGCGGCCATCTGCGCCGCCTACTATAGCGGCTGAGCCCGCCGCCGCGAACCCGTTACCGGCCTCCTTGACCCCCCTTTGCACCCCTCCCTATACTCACTCCACCACCCCCAACCTGCCCCAGAGGGCCCACTTTGGATATCACGCGCCACGGCCCCCGCTGCTTCCACCTGAAATCGTCCGACCTCACCGTGCTCACCGATCCGGTCGAGGACGGCCGGCCCGCCGACGCGCCCGCCGCCGACGTCATCGTCTGGAGCATCGAGGACGACGAAGCGGAGCAGGCCATGGACAAGCCCGCGAAGCGCCGCATTCGCGGCCCCGGCGAGTACGAAATCTCCGGCGTCTCCATCCATGGCGTGCGCACCTACCGCGACGCCGAAAGAGGCGCCGCCCGCGGCCGCAACACCGCCTACACCCTCTCCATGGACAACGTGCAGGTCTGCTACCTGGGACGCATCGGGCACCCCCCCACCTCCGACCACGCCTCCGCGCTCGGCGACGTCGACGTCCTCCTCGTCCCCGTCGGCGACGAAGGGCTGGACATCGCCGCCGTGGCGGAGACCGTCGGCGTCCTCGAACCCCGCCTCATCGTGCCCATCGGCGCGCCCACGGAGAACGAGCTCGCGGCCGTGGCCAAGGAGACCGGCGCAGCCATGCAGCCGCCCGTCGGGACGCTCTCCGTCAGCCGCTCGTCGCTGCCCGCGGAACCCCAGATCGCGGCGCTCTCCACCGGCGGAGAGGACTAGACCAGGAAGAGGTCGGCCGCCTCCTCCATGATCACGATGTAGCCGCGCCCGGCCTCAAGCATCGGCTCGGCCCGTGGTACATTGTCGGCCTGCTCCGACGCCACGTCGTCGTCCGTGCCCGCGATGCCGTCGGGACCGAAGCCCCTCTTGCCGTCGGGACCTGCTGGGTCGGTCCCGTTCCACCCGCGCATCGACGGCGTCAGCGACTCGAAGCCGCGGGCGGGATCGGGGTCGAAGCGCACGATCCGCTCCCACTTGCCCGCCACCGAGCTCAGATAGTCGGACGCCTTGACGGGCGCCGGCTTCCCGCCGACCACCGCGTTCCCCACGTTCCCTACCACCACGCCAAGGTAGTTCACACCCTCGCGAAGACGCTGCGTCGTGAAGATGAGCGGCGAGCGCGACCCTGTCAGCGCGAGCGTCGCCGTCTCGAACCGCCGCGCGTAGACCCAGTAAGCTTCACCTTCGACGAGCTCCGCCACCTCCCCCATCCACACGCCGCCCGTGGCCGTCGAGGCCGACAGCCCCACCTCCGGATCGAAGCGCACCACGGCCTCCACCGTGGTGTTGGCGAACACCGCCGACGGCGCCGGCGACACCGGCCGGGACGGCAGCGAGATGAGGTTCCATCCGGGTTGGAGAAGAAGATCGAACGTCGGGCCGGGCACCGCCTCGATAATGAACTCTTGGATCTCGCCCTCATTGCCCGCCGCGTCGGTGGCACGCACATGCAGCGTATGGCCTCCCAAGGTCAGCTGATCGACGGCGAGGATGAAGACCCTGCCGTCGGCCGTATAGGCGTCGTGCGTCCGGTCCGCACCGTCGAACGACGCGTGGGTCAGGGTCACGGGCTCCCCATAGTCCAGCCGCAGCCAGAGCGGGCCCTCGACGGTGACCGCTGTGGGCGGAAGCCCATCCGCCGGAGGATCGAGCGTCGCCGATGGCGGCGTCACGTCCCACGTAAACGACACCGTCGCGGCGAACGCGTACGACGCCGTCACGACGTCGCCCTCAGTCGGCGGTCTCGCGGACTCCGCTAGGGTGATCTGCCGCCTATCGGGGGCATCCTCCGCGAGTGTCGTGGCGAGCCTGCCCGCGGTGGCACCTCGAGCGGGATCGCTATCGACGGTGAGGGTCAACTCCCCGGACTCGCCGGCCGCGACGCGTCGGCTCACGGAGAACGCGGTGCGCGACTCGTTCGCCCGCGACGACACATCTTCCCCCGTCCGCCGCATGACGTTACCCGCCGCGTCCCGTGCCTCTACGGCGACGGTGACGGGGCCGTCCTCGTGACCGGTGACCACGACCGACCAGATGCCGTCGTCCTGTACAGGCTCGCCGACGATGGAACCATTGTCGACCGAGAACTGGGGTGCCGAGGCCAGCCTTTCCGATGCCTGCGCCGTCACGCGGACCGCCCGGTTGGTCCGTTGGCCGCCGCGCTCGACGGCGAGCGTGACCGACGGCCCCGTCGCATCCGAGGCCCTGATCGACGCTCCACTCGCTATCGTGTTCCCCGCCGTGTCCGCGACCGGCCCCACGATCTCGACCAACGGTGTGTCGTCCGTCCGGGTGTCCGCCGTGCGCAGATAGACAAACCGTCCGCGGGCTGCTGCTGCCAGGGGCGCCGCGCCGTTCACCGAGAAGTCGCTCGCACTCACCGTTGCCGGGTCCAAGGGAGCGCCGGAGGCGCTTCCCTCCGGCCCCGAAACCACCTCGCCGTCGAATTCTATGCGCACCGCGCCCGCCTCCGGGCCGACCTCCGACCGCAGCGCGGCGTTGTAAAAGAGCCCCGTCGCCGCGCCGACCATCACCGGGGGCGTCCGGTCGACGATGAAGGTGAAGGGGGACGCCGCCCCGCCAGTGCTTTCCGCCGCAATGCGGTTCCCCACGCGGTCCCGCACGTCCATAGACCATGCCACCACCCGGTCCGATGCCGGGACCGAGGCGGCGAACGTCACCCCGCCGCCGCTCTCCGCTACGGCCTGGAGCTCGCCGCCTGCCCTGCCCAGTACAACCCCGTCCACGGTCATGAGCGCGGCGCTGTCCGCGGTGCCGAGGCCGCTCAGGTCGACCCCGGCGCCCTCGTCGATCGCCCGTGCGCGCAGGTCGGCGGTCGCGCTGGTCACGAAGCTCCCCTCTGCGGGGCTGATCGCCTGCAGCAAGGGCGGTGCAAGGTCGATCGTAGCCGATGCCCCTGCCGGGCCGTAGCTAACGTAGAGCGTGTCACCGTCCGAGACCGGCACAAGTCCGCCGATCAACGTGCGCGCCGCGTCCTCATCGGTTAGACCGAGCTCGTCGCGCAGCTCCGCCAGCCTTGACGCGAGCCCGCCCTCGCCGGCGACGTACAAGTCGGCCAGGGCCTCCCCCACCGTCCTGTCCGATGTCGTCACGCGGGCGCGCGCCGCCCTCAACTCCGCCCCCGTCACCAGCCCCACCTTGAACGGATAGCGGCCGCTCCCAGCCGGACTCTCGATGACCGAGAACCGGCGTGTTTCACCCGCCGCCCGCGCCGTCTCGGTGCTCACCGCCACATCGGTGATCCGCCCCAGCTCGCCCGTCTCGAACGTCAACACCACGTTGCGATCTCCCTGCACTGGCGCGCCATCGAGTGTCACGATGCCTTGGGCGGCGTCGATGCTCTGGGCCGCGAAGCTTGTGACGCCGTCGGTGGCGGAAACGAGCGCCGAGATGGGCGTCGCGCCGGGGTCGTGGATGTCGAAGATCGGTGTCTTGTAGGTGAACCGCACCGCGGAACCCGCGGCCGGTGGTGAGTCGGTCTGCAGTTGCACCGTCACCGTGCCCGCGGTGTAGTTTGGGTTGACGGCATACTGGTCCACCGCCAACGTCGCCCCATCGACCTTGACCACAATGTCCTCGCGAGACCAGAACCCGTCAGGCTGATTGTCGTGGGCGATACCGCTGTCGCCCAAGGTTTGGAGCGGCGTGAACAGACGGTTTACGCCATCGACGGTACCCGTGGGCGTCTCGTCGGTGACCTGAACGTCTCCCTCGAAGATGACGGTCTCGGTGTCGGTGAGATCGAAGACGGTTGTTGTCCCGTCGCCGTCGGAGCGCGCCGTGAACCGTTGCATCGGCGAGCCGGCCTCGGCGGTTACCTCAACCCCCACCACGTTGAAGCCGGGTCTAACCGAGAAGTAGGCTCCCTCCTCAACGCCGCCGGACAACTCTATCGGCCCTGCGCTTTGCCCAAGCGCGGTGCCTGCAATCGCTAAAGTTACGAGGCCAAGACCGGCGAGCCTGCGAACTATGGCAGTGGCCGGGGTGCGATGAACAAGCGGAGTGGGCACAGGGGCGGCCTCTTAGCCGGGGCCGCCCCCGGCCCGTGTTGAGGGGCCGGCGAAGCATAGCACATCTATATCACTTTCGCCTCACGCATACCTCACATATGCTGGCGTCCGTGTAGCATCCGGCTGGGCTTCCGCAAGGGTTGGCGGGTCTGGCTTGGTAGGACGCGCACGCCTGCCTCGACGGCGCTATAATGAGCGCCCCCACGCGGGGCGCCGCCCTGTGGGCGGCGGGGGTGGCCATGCTAACGACGCGTCAACGGGAGATTCTCAATTTCATCGTGGGCCAGTACGTGGTCCAGGCCGTTCCCGTGTCCAGCCAGGCCGTGGCCAAGAGTTCCGCCCTCCGGCTCAGTTCCGCCACCGCGCGCAACGAGATGGCCGAGCTCGCCGAGGATGGCTTCATACACCGGCCCCACATCTCGGCGGGAAGCGTCCCCCTCGACAAGGGCTACCGCTCCTATGTCGAGGCGCTGCCCGACGAACCCGAGCTGCCCGCCGGCGACGCCGCCAATGCCCGCCACAGCCTGAGCGGGGCGAGCGACGACGTCGAACACTGGGCGGCCGCCGCCGCCGAGACCTTGGCCGGGCTCATCGGCAACATGGCGCTCGTCACCCCGCCCAAGGCAGCCCAGGGCAAGGTCCGTCGCCTGGAGTTAGTCCGTCTGCAAGAGTTCGCGGTCATGCTCATCCTCGTGCTCCAAGCCGCAAAGACGCGGCAGCGGATCGTCCCCATGACCCAGCTGACGACCCAGGACGATCTCAACGAGCTGTCGAACCGCTTGAGCGCGATCTACTCCGGGGCGACCTACCACGGCATGGACGCCGCGCCGCAGTTCGGCCCCGTCGAGCGCCGGGTGCTCGGCGTCGTCAAGGACCTCCTGCTCGAAGAGGAGCTCGACCGGATCGAAGAGCCCTGCGTCGCCGGCCTGCGCAACCTCGTGGGCCAGCCCGAGTTCGCCGAGGACGGCGCGCGTGCCGGTGCCGTCATCGGCCTCTTGGAGAACCGCCAGTTGCTACGCGAAATGCTCTCCGCGGCGATCGATTGGAGCGAATGGCGGATCGTCATCGGTGGCGAGAACGAAGCGGAGGAGATGCACGACTGCGGCGTCGTACTCTCCCGCTACGGCGACCCCGAGGGCATCGGCGGCGTCGTCGCCGCTCTCGGCCCCAAGCGCATGGACTACCGCCGTTCCATGGCCTCCGTCCGCCTCGTCTCCACCATCATGGGCGACATGGCCGCCGGGCTCGACTAGCCGCCCGCTTCGCCATACTGTCCGTATCTGGGGCAGCACCTTTGCCCTCCCCCCTCTGGGGGAGATTGAGGGAGGGCACGCGCCCGCAGGGCGCGCTGGCGGCGTGGGGCCGTCTCCCCTCTTCTCCCCGCGGAGACCTTTGCACAACGCGCGACGCCGGCAGGGGACCGTCCATGTAGGGGCAGCCCTCGTGGTTGCCCAGGGGTGCGGGCGGGGTCTTCTCCCCCCTTCCGGCCTCTCCCCCTCTGGGGGAGATTTGAGAGAGGGCGCGCGCCGCCAGGCGCGCGAGCGCCCGCAGGGTGCTGCTCCTTACTCGGCTCTGAGATGAGGAGCCCCCACGGGCGCATGTCGTACAATGAGGGTCCCCAACGCTCTGCGAATAGACGAGTGCGCCTAATGCTGGACGACGAGAAAGAGCCCGAACCGGAAGACGCCGAGCCCGAATCCGAAGACTCGGCCGAGGAATCGCTCGAAGACCGGGCCGCCAAGGCCGACGAGTACCACGAAAAGTGGTTGCGGGCCCTGGCCGACCTCGACAACTTCAAGAAGAAGACGGAACAGGACCGGCGGGAGCTCAGCGTCTTCGCCAACGTCATGCTGGTGAAGTCGCTGCTGCCCATCCTCGACGACATGGAGCGGGCCTTCGAAACGCTGGACGCCGACACCGCCGGCCTCGACTGGGTGGAAGGCCTCAACCTCGTCTACCGCAAGCTGCTTTCCACCCTGGAGAGCCAGGGCTTGAGCGTGATCGCCACCGTGGGCGAGCGTTTCGACCCAACGATGCACGAGGCCGTGATGCAGGCCGAGGGCGAGGAAGGCGTCGTCGTGGGCGAGCTGCAGAAAGGCTACCGTTTCCACGACCGGGTGGTCCGGCCCGCCATGGTGCAGGTCGGCGCCGGTGCCTCAGCGCCGGCCGGCGGCGGCGCCAAGGGCGCCTAACGCCCAAGCGTACCGGTGAGGAGCGTCGCCCTCAGGTCCACCGTCTTTGCGGTGCTGCTGGCTCTGACGATCTCCGTCGGCCTCACTGCCTGCGAACAGTCGTCCGTGCGCGGGCAGGTCATCGAGGTGCGCGCCGGCGACATCATCGAGTGGGACAGCATCGTCGTCCGCAGCGGCGACGGCCGGGACTACGAGTTCTCACGCGGGCCGGAGATAGACCTTCGCCTCTGGCGGGCATCCCACCTGCGCGAGCACATGACCTTAGGGCTGCCCGTCACCGTCGAGTACCAAGCCGTGGACGGCGTCTTGATCGCCACCGCCCTCGCCGACTAGCGTCCTAGCCGACGCTCAGGTACTCCGCCCCCGGCGCGTAGTTCAAGAGCGTGATCGAGGGGTCGCGGTTCACCAGCGCCCGCCCGAACATCGGATGGCCGAGGCTCCGCACTTCGTGCTCCAGCTCGTACAACGCCGCCCCCGTTGCGGGGTCGACGATGTCCTTGAAACGGAACTGGTGCGCGTCCGACTCTTCGGTCACCAAGCCCCGGCCCTCGAGCTGTGCGTGCGCCCCCGAGAAGTCAGTCACGTAGACCGCTACGTGATGCCCATCGTAAGGGCGCCCCTCCGCCGGGTCCTCGACGAACAACAGTGATTGGTCGTAGCCGGCGCGGACCACGGCGGTGGGGCGGCTGCCGCCGCGCACCTCCGCCTTGGCGCCGATCACTTGGTCGTAGAAGGCCGCAATGCCGGGCGCCGCACCCGCGGGCACGTTGAACTCCACGTAAGGGACGCCCAGCCGCGCCCGAAACGAATCGGCAGCCCCGGCGCAGTCGAACCGGTTCCCCCACGGGCAGGTCACGAGCAAGTTCCCATTATCGGCCACGCACTCGAAGTGTGTGCCGTCGAGCCGCGGCCGGATCCGTTCAAGCCGCTCCCGCAACTGCTCTAGGTCAGGAGTAACCACGCCGATGCGCCCCCGCACCACCTGCGCGGTCGGGCGGGTCGGCAAGTGGAACTGCTGCCGTCCCGCGTTCACCCACATGTTCTCCAGCCCCACCGACATGTAGGGGTCACGGGTCAGCCCCATCCCCGTGATATAGAAGAGCGTCGCATGCGACTGATCGTCGACGGTCAGGTTCAGGTGGTCCATCGCCACCAGGTTCCCAAGGTCTTCGGTGGTGCGGTCGTAGGTCGCCATCACGATGGCCTCCAAGATACCGTTGCTCCGCGCTCATTCTAGCAGCGGGCCCTTCCCTCCGGCCTCTCCCCCTCTGGAGACCTTTGCACAACCGGCGACGCCGGCAGGGGATCCTCCATGTAGGGGCGACCCTTGTGGTCGCCCACCCCCATCCCCCGAACGGCCTGGCGGGGCTTGGCCAGGGTGACGCAAACGTCTCCCCTGGCAGACTGAGAGAGGGCGCGCGCCGCCAGCCGCGCGAGCGCCCGCAGGGCGCTGCTTCCGGCGGAGCATGCGCGGCTGTCCTAGGCCGGCGGCTCGCCCAGCAGCCGCCGCACCGATGCTTCGAGCTCGAACCTCGGCGAGAACCCTTCGAAGCGGTCGAAGACCAGTCCGTCGGCATCGATGAGGAAGACCCACGGCTCGGTAGGCAGCCGCCACTCTCTCACCACCGCCCGAACCACCGGCTCGACCTCGCCCGCGAGCACGAGGTCCGGGCGCTCCATGACCTCGACGTGTACGAAGTTCATGTCTTCTCCGTAGACATCCGCCAGCGCCTCCGCGACTTCCAGTTGCGGCCCGCATGTCTGCGTCCCACAGAAGGCGGGAGTGGAAAAGACCACCATGAGCGGCTTGCCCTCAGCCAGAGCGTCGGCGATGGTCAGCCGGTAGAGCGTGGGGTCGCCGGGCGGCCGCGCCGACGTCAACTGCTCGATGGGCGCGTCCGCAAGCGTCGGATGCACGCTCGCCGGGGCCGGCTCACCGAAGCCCGGCGTGTCGTAGCGCGTCTTCGCCCGGAACCCTGTCACCGCCGTGGCGGAAGCACGCCCCTCCCGCCTGATCTCGGCCTCGACGAGATAGCCGCCCGTGTCGGCAAGGTCGAGCCGGACGGAATACAGTCCCGCCGCGGCGGCCGTCTCCGCCCCCAGGTGCAGGGCTGCCGTCTCCACCACCGTCGCGCCCCCCTCCTCCTCCGTCCGCCGCACGCGGACGGTCACCTCGGCCGGGCCGAGCGGCGCCCCTGCCTCGTCGAAGATCCCAAAGAGCAAACGGTTCGGCCCAACGGTGATGTCTGTCGACGCGGTCCTGATCTGGACTCCGGGCGGCGTCGGCGACGGCAACACCACCGGCGGCTCGCCGTTCCCGTTCCCGCACGACGCCACTGCCGCCGCCACGACGAGAAAGCTCGCCGTCTTGAGCAGGTAAGTCAGCCCATTCAGGGTGCGTCGCATCAAAGATCGGTGTTCCGGCGCCTAGCCCGCATCCAAGCGCATATAATAGGCCGCCCCGGGCTCCTTCGAACATTCCAACATGTCCCAAATCGACCTCAACCTGTTGTTGAGAGGCGTCCAGAAGCCGGCGCGCTACGCCGGCGGCGAATGGAACGCCGTCCCCCTACAGCACGACCCCGACGACTTCGATGTGGCCCTCTGCTGCCTCGACGGATACGAGGCCGGCATGGGGAGCCGGGAGTTGCAATGGCTCTACGCGGCGCTCAACGACCTTCCCGGAACGCGCGCCGAACGCGCCTTCCTCCCCGCTCGCGACATGGCCGAACGGTTGCGCTCCGCCGGAGTGGCGCTCTACGCGGTCGAAAGCAAGCGACCCCTGCGCGAATTCGATGCCGTCGTGCTCTTGGCCCAACGCCCCGCCCACCTGTTGAACGCCGCCGCGATGCTGCGGCTGGCCCATATCGAGCCCTTTGCGGCGGCGCGCGCCGGCGACGCGCCCCTGATCGTGGCCGCCGGCGAGGGCATCGTGAACTGGGAGCCCATCGCAGACTTCGTGGACGCCGCGCTGCTTGGCGACCCCGACGACTCGCTCCCTGCGCTCCTCGAAGCCGCGTCGAGCGGCGACCCGAACGAACGGCTTCCCCGAGTCGCTCGGATTCCGGGTGCCTATGTGCCGTCGTACTACGCGGTGCCCGATGCTGGCGGTGCTGCCTGCTACACGGGGCCCGGCGACCCGCCGGAACCGTGCCGCCTTCGTTCGGAGTACCCGCCGTTTACCGGGCGGCAGGTCGTTCCCCACGTGGAGATCGACCGCGACGGCGGTCTCCTCGACCTCGCCCGCTGCGCCACCGCCGAAGAGGCGGCGCTGGCGGCGCTGGCGCTCAATGAAAAGTCCGGCTACCGGCAGATTCGGCTCCTCTCTCCTCCCGTAACGAGTTACCACTTCTGTGCCGAGACCGCAGCCGCCCTCCTACGGGCGGCGCCTTCCAGCGACCTGCGCCTTGGGCTTCCGCCGTTGGACGCCGGCTGCGCCGAAGCCATCGACCCAACCGCGCTCGATGATCTCACCGCCGCCGCGGAAACGGCCTTTCGCGCCGGATGGCCGGGCCTCACGCTTGCAGCCCTTATCGGGCATCCGGAGGCGCCCGGCGCAGACGGCGCAACCTACGACGGCCCCGCGCTCGTCGACGCGGCCCGCCGCGTCCTCGACGCGGGACAGCGCGTGCTGGGGCGGCGTCCCCGGCTCCGCGTCGAGCTGACGCCCTTCACGCCCCTCGCGGGCGGCCCCGCCGAGCGGCTGCCCGCAATCAGGACCGAGGCAGTGCGGGAGGCGGCGGCCAAAGCGAAGAAGCAGCTTCGGAAGCTTGGCGCACACTCCACGACCGCCGACCCCGACGTGGCGGTGATCGAAGCCGTGCTATCGCGGGCCGCGCGCGACGCCGCCGTCGTCGTCGCCGCCGAAGATATCTGCCTCTACGACGCTCGGGATGCGGTTGTCGACTGGCCGGCGTGGGAGTCGGCTTGTGAAGCCGCCGGTTTCGATTGGCAACGCCTGCTCGATGCCCCCACGGACGGAGAAGCACTGCCGTGGGCGCACCTTGAGGGTGCCGCCCTCCGAGACGCTGCCGGCACACCCGGCTGAACTCAGCACGCCGTCCACTCTCCATTCGTGCCGCCGCCGTCGCTCGTCGAGCGTACTGACCCTCGCCAACCAGGCTCCTTCCAAAGCCGTTGCCGGGTTCGCCTTCAGGAGCCTTCGTTGCAAGTGGATTCGTAAATTTGAAAGCACAAGATAAAGGTTGGCTGGCCAGCGCTTTACCCATCATCTTGCGTTTACTGCTTGCCCATTGGACAAAAGTCTAGTAACATTTGCCTTGACCAACGGCGGCGCTCTGGAAGGCGCGGCATGCAAAGGAGGGGGGCTATGGCCACACAGGTTGAGCAAACATCCTTTGACCTTCTGGGGAAGCGCTGGTCGGCGTTGATCGTGCAGGATCTGATAGAGGGTCCGCGGCGCTTCCGCGAAATCCTCGGCGATCTGGGCAGGATCAACGATAAGGTGCTCTCTCAGCGGCTCAAGGAGCTGGAAGGGCGCGGGATCGTCGAGCGGCGGCTGTTCCCCGAAGTACCGGTGCGTGTCGAGTACACGTTGACGGAGAAGGGGCGCGGCCTGGCGGGGGTGATCAACGCGATGGAGCAGTGGGATGCGGCTTGGTCTAACGGCGCGCCGCGTCCCGGGAATGGCGCGGGAACCGCGTCCGTCACGTCGGCGCCGGCCGCATCCGAAGACGCCGAAGGCAGGGGCGCCCGTCCCTTCTGGAGGCGCTTGGGACTCTGATCCCCACTCTCCCGCCCACCGGCGCGAGCACCTCTCGAACGGGGCCCTGCAGGGCCCCGTTCTTCCATTTCACCGCCGCGCCGTATGCTATTCTCCTTGACGGAATCGCACCGGACGGAGCGAGCGCGTGAACTTCTTTGGTATCGGGGCGCTGGAGATCTTCGTCATCCTCTTCGTCGCCCTCGTGGCGCTCGGCCCTAAGCGCCTGCCCCAGGCGGCCCAAAAGCTCGGTGTGATGCTGCACCAAGCGCGCCGGCAGGCCGCCGAGGCGCGCCAGATGTTCGACGTCAACCTCGACCTCAATGCGCCGCCAGATGACCCGCGTCCCAAGGAGAGCGCGGAGTCGCCCAGCGAGCGTCCCTCGGAGGCAGAGGGCGAGGCTCCCACGGTCGACTCCGATGCGTCGGCCTCCGGCGGCGACAGGTAGCCGCCGCCCGTGACCGGACCGGCGCAGTCCAGCGGCGGCGAGATGCCGATCACCGGCCACCTCGCCGAGCTGCGGAAACGTCTCATGATTGTGGCGGGAGCCGTGATCGCGGGCGTCATCGTCGCGTTCATCTTCCGGGACTTCATCTTCGACCTCTTGCTCCGCCCCGGCGAACGCGACGGCGAAGAGCTCCAGTTGGTCTACACCACGCTCACCGGCGCCATCGGCCCCACGATGAAGGTCGCGCTCCTGGGCGGCGTCATCGCGGCGCTTCCCGTCGTCGTCGACCAGGTCGCCCGCTTCCTCGCGCCGGGCATGACGAGGGCCGAGCGCCGATATTTCCTCATCATGCTGCCGGGCGTCGCCCTCGCCTTCGCGGGCGGACTCGCCTTCGCCTACTTCATCTTGATTCCGCCGATCATCGACTTCCTGCTCACCTTCGGCGGCGATGTCGCCTCGCCCCTGATCACCCTCGAAAGCTACATCAATACCGTGGTCGCACTGCTCTTTTGGATGGGCGTGGCATTCGAGACACCGTTCCTGATGTACTTCTTGGCCCGCTTCGGGGTGGTGTCGCCGGACTTCTACGCGCGGCAGCGCCGCATCTGGCTGGTCATCGCGGTGATCCTCGGCGCGGTGATTACGCCGACGTTCGATCCGGTGAACCAGTTGATGGTGGCGGCCCCGTTCGTCGTCCTCTACGAGGTGGGGATCGTCTTCTCCAGGCTTGCAGTGCGATCGAAGCGCCGCCTGGCGGCGGCCGCCGAACCCGGCAACTAGGGCCCCACGATAAAGGCGGCCCGGAAGGCCGCCTCAGGTGGAAGCTGCGCGCAGAAGGCTAGTGCTGCGTCGGAGGCCGCTCGGACGGCTCGCCCTGCGACTTTGGCTCGTCGGCGACTTTCGCCTCGCCGCCGCCGGTGATGCCCCGCTTGAACTCGCGCAAGCCCTTGCCGAGCGACAGCCCCATTTGCGGCAGGCGGGAGGCGCCGAAGACAAGCACGAGCACGCCGAGGATGAGGAGAATCTCCGGCCATCCAAAGCTCCGAAACATCTTCCGTTGCCTCCCGGTCGGCGCCTGCTCGGCCCCGTCCCTACGGTTCATACTATTCTGGGGTTAGGGGGCCGTCAAGGAAGAGGCCGGGCGCCCGAGAACCGCCGTGGCGGGCGCGACGCCCCGTAAGCGGGTATCATGAAATGAGAGGTGATTCATGAATAATCAAAACGGCGTCACGCCGGACGCGCCGAGAGTTGTCGTATTCATCGATGGGAGCAATCTCTACCACAGCTTGGAGGAGAACTGTGGCCGGGCCGATCTCGACTTCGAACTGTTCGTCCACAAACTCGCCGGGGGGCGCCCCCTCTTTCGGACGTACTACTACAACATCGTGCAGGACCCCGATCGCCGGCCGGAGCAGCACAAAGAACAGCAGAAGTTCCTGGCGAGCCTCTACGCCGTCCCCAGAATGGACCTGCGCCTCGGCACCCAGAAGATGCGCGGCGACCAGCTCGTCGAGAAGGGCGTCGACATCATGCTGGCCACGGACCTCCTCCGCTACGCGTGGGAGAACATGTACGACGTAGCGGTACTCGTCTCCGGCGACGCCGACTTCATCTACGCCGTCTCCACGGTCAAGAGTCTCGGCAAGCACGTCGAGGTCGCCGGCTTCCCGAGCAACCTGGCGATGGACCTGGCTAACGCCGCCGACGACCGCCACTTCTTCGACGGCGACTACTTCAAAGGCCTTTGGGCGGGCTCGAAGCGGCCCGCCTCCCGCGGCGGCAGACGGCGCAAGCGGCTGCCGCTGGGTTAGCCTCCGCCCTCTCTCCCGACGGCGTCCTTCGCCTCGATCCAGAGCCGGTAGACCGTCCGCCGCGGCAGGCCGAAGGCCTCAGCGGCTTGGCCGGTAGCGTCCTTCCCCGTTGCACCCGCCGCCGCCAACGACGCCAGCAGCCGCCGGGCAGACGAAATGGCGTCCTCCCCCGGCCCCACTCCTTCCGGCGCGCCTTCGATGACGAGCGTGAACTCTCCTCGCGGCGCCTCGAAGTGTGCGGCCGCCTCATCGATGGTCCCCCGAAAGACCTCCTGATGGACCTTGGTCAGCTCCCGGCAAACGGCGATGCGTCGCGGGCCGAAAACCTCGGCGCCCTCCCGCAGCGTGGCCCGAAGCCGGCGCGGCGCCTCGAAGAGGATGATCGTCCGAGGCTCCCGGCACAGACCCTGGAAGAAGCGTCGCCGGTCGCCGGACTTCCGTGGCGGGAATCCGGCGAATGTGAACTGGTGGGTTGGTAACCCCGAGATGGCAAGGGCCGTGTCGACGGCGCTCGCGCCGGGCAGCGCGTCCACCGGTAGGCCCGCCTCAATCGCCGCCGCGACGATGCCATAGCCGGGGTCGCTGATCGATGGCATCCCGGCCTCCGTGATCAGGGCGACGTCAGCCGACCGCAGGCGGTCCAACAGCGCCGCCGTCCGACCCTTTCCTCCCTGCTCGTGGTAGCTGATCACCGGGGTCTTGATCCCATACCGCCCCAGCAATATCTTGGCTCGCCGCGTATCCTCCGCCGCGATGAGATCGACCTCGCCGAGCACGCGGAGGGCGCGTAACGAGATGTCTTCGAGATTCCCGATCGGCGTCGCGATCAGGAAGATCGTTCCCACGGCCTAGGCCCCTAGCCCGGCAGGGGCAGGCGCCGCCGAGAGGGGAACGGGCGCGAACTCGAGCAGCACGCCGCGCTCGGCGCCGGCGAGGTCCGCGTAGGCGTTCCCGCGGATCAGGGTTGAGAGGTCGCGCGCGGCCTGCAGCAGGCGGTCGGTCTGCCCCTCGCCCACTTCGAGGGCGACGAAGCGCGGCGGGACGCCCATCCCGGCAACTTGCGCCAACAGCCGGCGCGCGGGGCCCAGCCCGTCGGCGCCGCCCGAAAGCGCCAACCGCGGCTCGCGCCTGACCTCCGGCGCCAGCCGCTCCATCTCGTCGTCAGTCACATAGGGAAGGTTGGCCGCGACGATGGCGACGCCGGCTTCTTCAGCGGTCAGCGGCGTTGCATCGAGCAAGTCGCTGCAACGAAACTCGATGCGCTCTCCCGCACCCAGCCGCTCCGCATTCGATGCGGCGACCGCGAGAGCTTCCGGGGAGATGTCGGTCGCGATCACCCGCGACTTGGGCAGCGCCAGAGCGGCACTCACCGCGATCGCGCCGCTCCCCGTGCCCACGTCAACGATCACCGCCTCGCCGCCGAAGTGCTCCTTGGCGAGACCGACGACGAGGTCGACGAGCGCCTCCGTCTCCTGACGGGGGATGAGTACGGTTGGGTTGACCTCGAAGTCCAGACCGTAGAACTCCCGGCGGCCCAGGATGTAGGCCAACGGCTCGCGGTCCACTCGGCGCGCCAGGGTCGAGTCCAACCGGCCTTGAAAGCCGGGGGGTGGCGCGTCGCGCAGCGACGCATAGAGCGCCGCCCGCGAGATCCCCGCCGCCGCCATCACGAGCACCTCGGCCTCGAGCGGCGCCTCATCCATGCCCGCCGCCCGGAGCCGCGTGCGCGCGTCGGCGAGCGCCTCTCCGAGCGTCACGCCACCGCCGCCGCTTCGAGCTGCCGCGCCCGGTCGTGGGCCACCAGCGCGTCGACCATGTCGTCGAGGTCCCCGTCCATGAACTGGGGCAGGTTGTGCGCGCTCACCTCGAGCCGGTGGTCGGTGATGCGGTTCTGGGGGAAGTTGTAGGTGCGGATCTTCTCCGAGCGGTCGGCTGTCCCCACCTGTGCCCGGCGGGCCTCGGTAATCTCCGCCTCCTGACGCCGACGCTCCGCGTCGTACAGCCGCGCGCGGATCACCGCCATCGCCTTGGTCTTGTTCTTGAGCTGCGACCGCTCGTCTTGGCAGACCGCGGTGACGCCCGTCGGCAGGTGCACGATCCGGACTGCCGTGGCGACCTTCTGGACGTTCTGCCCGCCGTGCCCGCCGGAGTGAAAGATGTCGATGCGGAGGTCTTCCTGGTTGATCTCGACCTCCACCTCATCGACTTCGGGAAGCACCGCGACCGTGGCCGTCGACGTGTGGATGCGTCCACTGGATTCCGTGGTCGGGACGCGCTGCACCCGGTGGACGCCGCTCTCGTGCTTCAGCCGGCTGTAGGCTCCGCCCCCGTGCACCTCGAAGGTGATCTCCTTCAAACTGCCAATACCCGACTCGTTCTTGTCGATAACGTCGACCCGCCAGCGGCGGCGGTCGGCGTAGCGGGTGTACATGCGGAAGAGATCGGCGGCGAAAAGCCCAGCCTCGTCACCCCCGGCTCCGGCGCGGATCTCGACGATGACCGACTTCTCGTCGTTGGGGTCTTTCGGAAGGAGCGCCAGTTGGATGTCGTCGGTTAGGCCCTCGATCCGTTGTTCGAGGGCGGCCTGCTCCTCGCGGGCGAGTGCCGCCAGTTCCTCGTCCCCCTCGCCCCCGGCCAGTGCCTTCGCCTCTGCCAACTCCTGCGCGGCTCGCTTGTAGCTGCGGTACAGCTCGACGACGCGCTCCAACGAGGCCCGTTCCTTTGCCAACCCCTGGAGCTTCTCGTAGTCGGCGGCGACCTCGGGTTCCGCCATACGTTGCGTCAGCGCTTCATAGCGCTCGTCGAGCCCGGCAAGCCGTTCGCTGAGATGATCGATCATCGTCGGAGCCCCGCGCCCGCGCCGCAAGGAAAGGACGGCAGCGTGCCTCGATTATAGCAACCGCCCCAGCCGAGCCTCGGTATGACGTTTGACGTCCATCGTCTGCGGACTACCATTGAACCAAGAGGGCGTTCGGCATGTTGAAACGCGTTGTTCATCCAGGGGAAATTCTCAGGGACGAGCTTGCGGAGTTGGGCGTGTCTCCGACGACGTTTGCGCGTCAGATCGGTGTTCCCCCGAACCGCGTCGGTCAGATCATCGCCGGAAAGCGTTCCGTAACTGGCGACACTGCCCTACGGCTGGGGCACTGGTTCGGCGTCGACCCACAATTCTGGCTGAACCTCCAGGCACAATTCGAGCTTGCTGCTGCCGAAGAGCGTGTCGGTGCGGTTGTGCGCGCATTGCCCACCGCCGCCGAACGGACGTAGGGCGCCGCCCCGTCAGCCGCCGAGGCGGGCGATGGCGTCGGCGGTGGGGAGCGTGTGCTGCTCGCCGTCGGAGAGGCGTTTCACGGTGACCGTCCCGTCGCGGACCTCGTCATCGCCGAGGATGAGGGCGTGCTCCGCGCCAATGGAACCGGCATAGCGTAGCTGCGCCTTGAGGCTTCTGCCGCTCGGGGCCATGACCGCCGACACGGAAGCGCCGCGAAGGGCGGACGTCAGCGCGAGAGCCGCACGGCGCCCGTCATCTCCGAGAAACGCCACCAGCGCGTTGACACGAGCCGCGCCGGGCGTCTCCACGCCCTGCCGCTTGAGATTGATGATGATGCGCTCGACGCCCGACGCGAAGCCGACGCCGGGCGTCGGTCTCCCGCCGATCTGCTCGATGAGCCCGTCATAGCGCCCGCCGCCGCCGAGGGTGCTTTGCTGCCCCTCCTCCGGCGGTGCGATCTCGAAGACCGTGTGGGTGTAGTAGTCGAGGCCGCGCACCAGTGTGTGGTCGATGGTGTAGGGGATGCCCAGCGCCTCCAGCCCGCCGAGCACCGCGCCCCAGTGGTCCGCGGCGGCCTCTTCCAAGAAGTTCGTCGAGCGCGGGGCCTCCGAGGCCAGCCGGACCGACACCTCGTCCTTACCGTCGAGCAGCCGCAGCGGGTTCACGTCGAAGCGCCGCCGTGCGTCCGCTCCCATTTCGGAAAGCAGCGGGCCGTAGTAGGCCCGCAGCGCCTCGATGTACCGGGGCCGGGACGCGGCGTCGCCCATGCTGTTCACGAACAGCGTGAGGTCGCGCAGCCCCAGATTGGCGAAGAACCGCCACGCGACCTCGATGATTTCCACGTCCGCCTCGGGATCGGCCGACCCCACCGTCTCGACGTTGAGTTGGTGAAACTGGCGCTGGCGTCCCGCCTGTGGCCGGTCGTAGCGAAACATGGGAACCCGCGTCGAATAGAGGCGGACCGGCTGCGGCAGCACGTGCATCCCGTGCTCGACGTAGGCGCGGGCCACGCCGGCGGTGCCTTCTGGCCGCAGCGAGAGCAGATCGCCGCCCCGGTCCTCGAAGGTGTACGTCTCCTTTTCCGCCACGTCGGTCGCCTCGCCGACGGAGCGAACGAAGAGGTCCGCCTCCTCGAAGATGGGCGTGTCGATGCGCCGGAACCCGTAGAGCGCGAGCAGGTCGGCGGCGGTGCGGTCGATGTACTCCCACCAGGGCTGCTCGTCGGGGAGGATGTCTTTGGCGCCGCGGGGGGCTCGGTACACGTCAGAACCTCGTACGGGTTGGGACTAGGATACCACCGGCGACCCAGTCGCCCCGGAAGCGCTACGGCTCCAAAAGCGCGAAATACTCCACGTTGCCCGACGCGCCGGCGAGGACCGACGTGACGAGGCCGCGGACGCGGATACCCCGCTCGATGGCCCAGAGTCCGATCTTGGCGAGGGCGGCGGCGCGGATGGCGGGGTCGCGCACGATGCCTCCGCGCCCAACCTGTTCCCGCCCCGCCTCGAACTGCGGTTTGACCAGGCAGAGCACGCGGCCCCCGGGCGCGAGGTGCGGCAGGACGTTGGGCAGCACCTGCGTGAGGGAGATAAACGACACATCGACCGTGGCGAGATCAACGGGGCCGGGGAGGTCGAACGGGTGGTGGGCGTTGGTGCGGTCGAGAACCGTCACCCGCTCGTCGCGAGCGATGCGGTCGTGGAGCTGGCCCCGGCCCACGTCTACGGCGTAGACCTCCGCCGCGCCGCGTTGGAGGAGGCAGTCGGTGAAGCCGCCGGTGGAGGCCCCCACGTCGAGACAGACAAGGCCGGCGGGACCGACGCCGAAGTGGTTGAGCGCACCTTCGAGCTTGAAGCCGCCGCGGCTCACGAACCGGGGCGGTTGGTCGAGGTCGATCTCGGCGTCGGGCGCGACGAGCGTCCCCGCCTTGTCGACCCGTTCGCCGCCGACCCGCACCCGCCCCGCCATGATGAGCCCCCGGGCCTGGGCGCGGCTCTCGGCGAGGCCCCGCTCGACGAGCAGCACGTCGAGGCGCGGCCTGGGGCGGCGCGGGGTCACCGCTCCGCTCCGCCGCCGACGCCGATCGCTTCTGTTACCATGATGCCCCGCCGGTTGCTCGCATGTCCTCGTCCGACGCCCATCCTACACATTCCGGGGCCGCCCCTCCCCGCCGTTGGCTCTCCCAGCTCTGGCTGCTGGGCGCCGCCATGCGTCCTCAGCAGCTTGCCAAGAACTCGCTGGTCTATCTGGCGTTCTTCTTCACGCTGGGCGAAGGAGGCGCCGAGGGCGTCACCGACCACCTGCGGCTCTTCGGCGAGGCGACCATAGGCTTCGCGCTCTTCTCCATCGTTGCCGGCGCGACCTACATCTTCAACGACTGGCGCGACCTCGCCGCCGACCGCCTCCACCCCACCAAGCGCGACCGGCCGCTGGCATCGGGCCGTCTCGCCCAAGGCTTCGCTCTCCCGGCCGCTGCCGTTCTCGCGGCGGGCGGCCTGGCCGCGGCCTTCATCGTCGACCTCGGGTTCGGGGCCCTCCTCGCGCTCTATCTGGGTATCACCGCCGCCTACAACATCCGGCTAAAGGACGAGGTAATCCTCGACATCTTCGCCATCGCGGCTGGCTTCGTCATCCGCGCCGCAGCCGGAGCGCAGATCATCGACGTCCCCATCTCACCCTGGCTCTACGTGATGACGAGCCTGGGCGCGTTGCTGATCGCCTTGGGCAAGCGGCGTGGCGAGATGGCCACGCTCGGGGATGACGGGTCGAGCCACAGGCCCACCCTCGAGCACTATTCGGTGGGGCTCCTCGATCACCTGCTCTCGGTGGTCGCGCCGGCGACCGTCCTCGCCTACACGCTCTACACCTTCACCGCCGGGAATCTCCCCGACGACAACTCGATGATGCTCACCATCCCCTTCGTTCTCTACGGTGTGCTGCGCTACCTCTTCCTTGTCCACACCCGCAACATGGGGGGCAGCCCCGAAGAGATCTTCATGAAGGACCGTCCACTGCTGTTGAACTTCGTCCTCTGGCTCGCGGCGTCGGCGGCGATTCTGCTCGTCGCCGCCTGACGCGGCCCGGTTGACAGCGCACGCCGCGGCGGTAGACTCGCCCGTGCCTCCGGTCGGCGCCCTCGCCGGCGGTGGAGGCCACGACCGGAGGGGAGCGGCATGATCGAAGGCGAGAAGCTCCTGATTACCGGCCCGACGGGGCAGGTGGCCTACGCCATCGCGGTGGAGCTGGCGAAGAAGAACGACGTCCACGCCCTGGCGCGGTTCGGCAAGCCGGGCAGCCACGAGCGTCTTGAGGGCCACGGCATGCGCTGCATCGCCGGCGACTTCGTCAACGACGACCTCGGCTCGCTGATCGACGACGACTACGACCGCGTCCTGCACTTCGCCGTCTACCAGGAGGCGGGCAAGGCCGACTTCGAGTACGCCATCCAGGTCAACGCCGTGGCCACCGGCAAGCTCATGTACCACACCCGCAAGACGAAGTCCTTCCTCTACTGCTCGACGTGCTCCGTCTACAAGCCCCGGGGGCGCATCCCCCGCGCCGAGGACGATCCCCTTGGGGAAGGCCTTCCCGTCTCGCCGACCTACGGCCCTTCGAAGTTGGCGGGCGAGGCGGTGGTCAAGTTCCTCTCGCAGCAGTTCGGCGTCCCCGCCAGCATCGCCAGGCTGAATGCGGCCTACGGCGACGCCGGCGGCCTGCCCGCGATGCACCTCGCCCTCCTGCGGGCGGGGAAGCCGATTCCGCTCTCGGCCGACGCCCCGAACCTGTACAGCCCCCTGCACGAAGACGACTACGTCTGGCAGGCGGTCAAGCTGCTTGAGATCGCGAGCGTTCCCCCCGTGGTGGTGAACTGGTGCGGGAGCCAGCCCGTGGCCGCGGAGGAATGGTGCGAGTACATGGCCGGGCTCATCGGCGTCAAGGCCGAGTTCGAGCGCGTGGCCTGGCACGCGGGGAGTAACTTCTGCGACACCACCCGCATGCACGAGCTGATCGGCGAGACGAAGGTCGATTGGCGAGACGGCATGCGCAGGATGGTCGAAGCAAGGCCAGCCGAGGAACGCTACCCCAGCGGCGCGGTTGAGCTAGAATAGAGGGCGAAGGCGGTTGCCCCATGCCAGTCTACGAGTACTACTGCGAGACCTGCCGGAGCGGCTTCGAGCTCCGCACCTCCATGAGCGAAGCCGACGCCCCGCGCGCGTGCCCCGATGGGCACACCGGCGCCAAGCGCGCCCTCTCGCTCTTCGCCACCGTCACCAGCGGCGGCAGCGCCATGCCCATGGACGACGCCGGCTGTGGCCGCTGCGGCGCACCCGAGCCCGGCGCCTGCGCCTTCAACTAACCCTCCAACCTCTCCCCCTCTGGGGGAGACTGAGAGAGGGCTCGCGCCGCCCTTCGCCGCAGCCAGTAGACCACCGCCCCAGGTCAGCGCCGCTTGCCCCAACGTCAGCCCCGCGATCGCCAGCGTCGCGTCGCGGAAGAAGGCCTCGGGGAAAATCATCACCAGGAAGTCGCGCCTGGGGTCGAGGAGCCAGAGGTCGTTGGCGAAGCTGATGAGGTGGAATTGGGTGAACAGCGCGTCGAAGCCGGCGGCGAAGCCGATCCCCAGCGCGATGAGGATGACGAAGCACAGCACCGCTCCCGCAAACAGGCCGCGCCCCACGGCGAGCAGCGCCGCCCGCCGCCCCAGCAGGGCAAGCAGCGCCAGCGCCAGCCCGGCCATCGTGTAGAAGCTCACCTGCTCGATCAGCCCCACGCCCGTCATCAGACGCTTCACGTCGATCATGTGCAGGATTTCCCGCTCGCTGAACAGGTCCCGCTCCTCGCCGTAGACCGTTGCCCGCACTTGGATGCGCTCCTCGCTGCTCCGGAAGTACGCCTTGAACTCGCGGGCGACGTGTTGCAGCTCGTCCGGCTCGATGCCGGTGCGCACCGAGACGTCGTAGCGGTCGAAGGCGTAGCTGTAGAACCAGCCGCTCTCGGTCACGATGCGCACGTTGGCCGCGATGAGGAAGAGCGGCATAGCGACGGCGATGACGAGGACCGCGATCAACGGGAAGCGGCGGCGCGCCAGGGCGAGCAGGGGTTCCATCGGTGCATCATTCGCGGCCCGCTATCGACGTGTCAAGGCAGGGGGAGGCATTTCCGGTTGTCAGGCCGAGGGCGCGCCGCCCATAATTGGACGCCCGCGCCCCTGGGCCGCCCCGCTATGAGCGAATTCGAGAACCTCGACAGCTTCGACACCTTTCTCGCCATCGTCGCCAAGCTGCGCGGCCCCGACGGCTGCCCCTGGGACAAGGCCCAGTCCCACGAGACACTGCGGCGCTACATCATCGAGGAGTGCCACGAAGCCGTCGACGCCATCGACGAGGGCGACCGCGCCCACTTGGCCGAGGAGCTCGGCGACGTGCTGCTCCAGGTGGGCCTCCACGCCCAGATCGGCGCCGACGAGGGAACGTTCACCATCGCCGACGTGCTCCGCTCGATCAACGCCAAGCTGCTGCGCCGCCATCCGCACGTCTTCGGCGAAGCCCACGCCTCCGACGCCGACGAGGTAGCGGCTAACTGGCAGACCCTGAAGGAGCAGGAGCGCGGCGCGGCGGCGGAGTCGGTCCTCGACGGCGCGCCGAACTCGCTGTCCGCCCTGGCGCGCAGCCAGGAGTTGCAGCGCCGCGCCGGCAAATTGGGGTTCGAGTGGGAAGACATCGACGGCGTGCTCGACAAGCTGCGCGAGGAAATCGACGAGTTCAAGGCGGCGCGGTCGGCGAAGGAGCGCGAGCACGAGCTCGGCGACATCCTCGCCTCCATGGTGAACGTGGCGCGGTGGGTCGACGTCGACGCCGAGACGGCGATGCGCCGGGCCAACGAGCGTTTTCAGAAGCGCTTCCGGCACATGGAACGGGCTGCCGCGGCGGCGGGCGGAAGGCTGAGCGACCTGCCCCTCGCCGAGCAAGAGGTGCTCTGGCAGCAGGCGAAGCGCGAGCTGGGCTAGACGGGCGGCGCGCTACTCGGCGCCGGTGTGGTCGGTGATGAAGTCCACCGCGTCCTGAACGGTGACGATCTTCTCGGCGTCTTCGTCGGAGATCTCGAGCTTGTCATCGCCCTCGCTGAACTCCTCCTCGAGGGCCATGATCAGCTCGACGAGGTCCAGCGAGTCGGCGTTCAGGTCTTCGACGAATGACGCGTTAGGGACGACCTGGTCGTCTTCAACGCCAAGCTGCTCGACGGTGACTTTGGTAACGCGCTCGAAAACGGTAGACAACACAGCCTCCGGGTAGGTGTAGTTAGGGGTTCGCCGCCGCCATCACCGATCCAAGCACTCCGTTGACGAACCGATGCAGGTTGTCGCTTCCGAAGGACTTGGCGATCTCGACAGCCTCGTTAATCGCTACCTTCGGCGGCGTATTATTGAACGAAATCTCGCAGACCGCAATACGCAGGATGTTCCGGTCGACCGCGGAAAGCTGGCTCACCGGGTACTGCGGCGCGTACTTGGCGATCTGTTCGTCCGCCGCCTCCCGGTGCTCCATGACGCAGGCGACGAGCGTGCGCGCCAAGGCCTCCCCTTCCTTCTTCAGCGGCGCCTCATCGAGGGCGCGCTCCAGCGTTGGCTCCCACGCGTGTGACGAGCAGTCCACCTCGTAGAGGACCTGCAACGCGAGGATACGGGCCTTTCTTCGCGCGTCGGGCATCGTCTTCTCGTGCCTTTTACCCTAGACCAGCGCCAGGCCGCCGTCCACGGGGAGCGTTTGACCGGTGATGTAGGCGGCCTCGTCGCTGCAGAGGAACAGCACCGCCTCGGCCACGTCCTCCGGTGTGCCCAACCGGCCCGCGGGGATCATTTCACGGACCGCGTTCAGGCTGGTCTCGGCGACCTCGAGGGTCATATCCGTCTCGATGTAGCCGGGAGTGATGACGTTGGCGGTCACTCCACGCGAACCGACCTCCAGCGCAAGGCTCCGGGTCATGCCGATCAGCCCCGACTTGGACGCCGTGTAGTTCGCCTGCCCGGGATTCCCCCGGTACCCGACCACGCTGCCGATGGTGATGATCCTCCCCGACCGCCGCCGCACCATGTGCTTGAGAGCCGCGCGGGCGCAGTTGAACGCACCGGTCAGGTTGACATCGATGACGCGCCGCCAGTCGTCGTCGGACATGCGGAGCGCCAGCGTGTCGCGGGTGACGCCGGCGTTGTTGATCAAGAAGTCGAGTCCCTCGTGCCGCTCGATGACCGCTTGCACCATCGCCGTCGCCGCTTCCGGGTCGGCAACGTCGGCGATGTGCACCGAGCACACCCCGCCCGTGGACTCGATAGCGGCTTGGGTCTCGGAGGCGTCCTTCGTGGCGTTGAGGGCCACCGCGGCGCCCGCGGCGGCGAGTCGGAGGGCCGCGGCCCGGCCGATGCCCCGGCTGCTTCCGGTGACGAGCGCGACTTTGCCTGAAAGGTCCAAGGGAAAAGCGCCTCTACGCCGGAGCGTGTCGGGCGGTGTTAGGACGCCAGAGCGTAGCTGCGCACCGTCGAGATGTCGTTGACGCTGATGGCCTCGGCGCTCTTGACGATGCGCCTGACGAGGCCGGTGAGCACCTTGCCGGGACCCATCTCAACGAAGCGGCGCACGCCGTTGCCCGCCATGAAGTCCACTGAGCGGGACCACTGAACGGGGCGGCAGATCTGCTCGACGAGCTCGCCATGGATGGCCCGCTGTTCGTCGATGGGCTCGGCCGTGGTGTTGCAGACCACGGGGACGCGGGCGCTGGCGATTCTGGCGCCGTTCAGGGCCGTCATCATGCCGGGGACGGCGGGCCGCATGAGGCTGGAATGGAAAGCGCCGCTCACTACAAGCGGCACGGCCTTCCGGGCGCCCATGGCCCGGGCCAAGTCGAGGGCCTGCACCAACGCGCTCTTGGCGCCGCTGATGACGACCTGCCCCTCGCTGTTCACATTGCCGATTTCGGCGCCGGTCTGCTGGCAGAGCTGCTCGACGAGGGATTCGTCAAGGCCGAGGATCGCGGCCATGCCGCCCTCACGCACCTGCCCCGCCTCCTGCATCAGACGGCCGCGCTCGCGGACGAGGCGCAGGGCGTCGTCGAACCCGAGGGAGCCCGCCGCCACCAGGGCGGTGTATTCACCGAGGCTGTGACCGGCCACGTAACGCGGCTCGGCGATGGGCATGCCGATGCGGGCCTCCGCCACCGCCTCCATCGCCGCGATGCTCGTGGTTAGGATCGCGGGCTGGGCGTTGTGCGTCTGGCGCAGATCGTCCTCGTTCCCACCGAAGCAGAGCTTCGATAGCGAGAATCCGAGGATCGCGTCGGCCGTGTCGAACACGGACCGCGCCGCCGGTGATTCTTCATAGAGGTCCGCGCCCATGCCCACGTATTGCGAGCCTTGGCCCGGGAAAATAAACGCAACGTCCTCGCCGCCGTTTCCGGCTTCTTGCTGTGCGCTGCTCACGATTCACCCCCTGGAGGTTCGAAGCCCTTCGAAAAGGGCGCGACCGAGGACGTCTACTCGGTCGTCTCCGGCAGGACCTGGCGTCCGTCGTAGGTCCCGCAGGAACGGCAAGCACGGTGTGGAAGCTTGGGCTCGCCGCATTGGGCGCACTTACTCAGGCTGTGCAGCCGGAGTGCCCGGTGAGCTCGATGAGTCCCTTGCCGGGACTTGGATCGTTTACGTTTTGGTAGCGGTGCCATTGATGTCTTCTGGAGTGCGCCCTAAGGGAGCAGGGCCTCAAGCGCTGCCCACCGCGGGTCGGCGGCGCCTTGGGGACAGCCGCAGGTCTCGAGGTTGAGATTGACGCCGCATGTGGAGCATAGGCCGGAGCACCCTTGGGTACAAAGAGGTTTCATGGGAAGGCTCAGCAGGGCGTATTGGCGGGCGGGTTCCCCGAGGTCGAGGGTGTGGCGCGCGTCGATCTTGAAGGCGCCTTCGTCCTCGGGGCGGTCGAGCTTGCCGCCGTGAGTGATCTCGATGCTTGGGTAAAAGACCTCGTCGATCGCAAAACTTACCGGCTCCGTGAATGGGCTCAGGCACCGGCTGCATTCGGCGCGGACGCGGGTGTCAAGTTCCGCTCTGACCAGGATCCCCCGGTCCGTCCGCATCAGCCGTACGGCCCCTTTTATCTTGCCGGCTAGCTCCTCGTATCGGTCCTCCGCCTCATCAATCGCGTACTCGCGCTCCGAGCCGACCGCGGATTGCAGAAGCTGGGCGACGTTCCATTGCATGGCCGACCCCACCAGCTCGGGCCGCGTTCGAGGGATTATAGGGAGCGTCGTCTGCGAACGTCAAGCGCGGTGGCAGGCAAGTTTGCGAAATTTTTCTCAAACTCCGCATAGGGTACTCCCGTCAAGGGCATTTGACAAGGTTCCGCTGTCGCTCCCCTTCAGGCGAGTACGGAGCAAGGGGCCCCTAGAAGCCGTACAGCCGTGCCGTATTGCTCCGCGTCATCCGGTTCCGCTCGTCCTCGGCGACGCCGTCCATCACGCTGTCCAGGATCTCCCGCGACCGCGGGAACGTCGACTCCAGATGGGGGTAGTCCGAGCCCCAAAGCAGGTTGTCCACGCCGATGATCCCCCGGTCGCGCATCCCCAGCGCGTCCTCCTGGAAGCTGTGGAACACGTTGCGCCGCAGGTAGTCCGTTGGTACCGATCCGTCGGTGAAGCGGTGCGTGATCATCATGGGCCGCTCGCGGTAGACGTAGTCGATACGGTCCATGAAGAACGGGACCCACCCCAGCTCGTGCTCGAGCTGGACGAAGCGCAGGCCGGGGAAGCGTTCCAGTACGCCGGAGAAGATGAGGTGGCACAGGGTCTGGCGCACCCAGTTCTCGGCGTTCACCCGGTCGGGGGCGGTGAGCACGGCGCGGTCGTAACTCACCTTCGGCGCAGTGAAGGTGCCCGGGCGGTTCGTGGCGCGGTGCAGACTCAGCGGCATCCCCAGCGCTTCCGCCTCCGCCCAGAACGGGTCGTACTTCGGGTCGTCGTAGAACTCGCCGGGCGTTGGGTAGACGGGTATGACCGCGCCGGCTAGACCCAGCTTCGCGCAGCGCCGCAGCTCGGCGGCGGCCGCCGCAATCTCGTCGTCGAGCACGATCATGGCCACGCCCCGCAGCCTGTGGGGATGGGCCGCGCAAAAGTCGGCAATCCAGTCGTTGTAAGAGCTGAGGATCGCGCCGAGCAGCACCGCGTCCTGGACCTTGTGGTACATGTGGAGGGCAATCGTGGGATAGACCACCTCGGCCTCGATGCCGTCCGCATCCATGTCGGCGACCCGCGCCTGGGGGTCGTAGGCCCCCGGCCGCACGTCGCCGGCGCGCCCGTGCAGGCGCATCCCCTCCAGGCTCTCGAAGCGCTTCCCGGCCGCCGAGCCCCCGCGGAAGGTCGCCCCAATGGCAACGTCCCCCACGTAGATCTCGTCCGACTCCGGCCCTTCGACAAAGCGGGGCACAAGCTCGCGCGGGACGGCGCCCCCGGCCGGCATGCGCTCGGTCCACAGATCGCCGGGCTCGACGACGTGGGAGTCGGACGAAATCAACTTGCCGCTCATGCCGGTGTCCCGCTTCCGGCGCTCGGTGAAGCGAGACGCCGCCGGGGGCGGCGAGTATAGCACCGGCGCCGTTTGAAACCGCTCCGGCGTTGTGCCACCATACCCCCGTCCAAGCGGGCCGCGCAGGGCGGCCAACGGGAGCGCGGCATGACGGTACGGGCCATCTCAGCCGATTCGCACATCCTGGAGCCTTGGGAAATGTGGGCCGAGCGCATCGACCCCGAATTCCGGGAGCGCGCCCCGCGCGTCGAGCCCAGCCCCGATGGCAACGGCCACGTCTTCGTCTGCGAGGGCCGCTCCAAGGGAGCAATCCGCGCCCTCGGCACGCCGTATGCGGTCCAGAAGGACCAGAACGAGGAAGGCCGCCGCGGCGGCTACGACCCCGTCGCCCGCATCGCCGACATGGACGTCGACGGCGTCGAGGCCGAGGTCCTCTACCCCAGCATGGGCTCCCGCGTCTACAGCATCCCCGACGCCGAGCTCCAGGCGGCATGCTTCCGCGCCTACAACGACTGGCTCGCCGACTTCTGCGCCACCGACCCCCACCGCCTCTACGGCGTCGCGCTCCTGTCGACCTACGACATCGAAATCGCCGTCAAGGAGCTGCGCCGCGCCGCCAAGATGGGCTACCGCGCCGCGGCCATTTGGGGAACCCCGCCCGACCGGCTCTCCTTCGAGAGCGACCACTACGACCCCCTCTGGGCCGAGGCCCAAGACCTGGAAATCCCCATCAGCCTCCACGCCTTCACCGGCCCCGAGCGTTCCATCTCCAACTTCTTCCTCATCAGCTACACCAACTTTGTGCATATGATTCCCGACACCCTCGTCACCATGACCTTCTCCCACGTCTTCGAGCGCTTCCCCGGCCTCAAGGTCATCTCCGTCGAGAACGACATCGGCTGGGTTCCCTACCTCATCCAGCGCATGGAGTACGGCTACGGGCGGAAGACGGGGCGGCACGGCGGCAAGTTCCCCTCCGGCCTCACCCCTCGCGACGTCTTCCACCGCAACGTGCGTTTCACCTTTATGACCGACCGCTTCGGCCTGGCCAGCCTCGACGCCATGTCCCCCGATATGCTGATGTGGTCCACCGACTACCCCCACGACGACAGCACCTGGCCCGAGTCGCTGCGGCTGATGGAGGAGCAGTTCGAGGGCGTCGACCCCGCCGTGCGGGACAAGATCATCTTCGCCAACTGCAACGAGCTCTACCGCATGGGGCTCTAGGCGGCCGGCGGCGCGGCGATGATCGACTTCGCGTTCACTCCCGAAGAGGAGGCCCTGCGCCGCGAGGTCCGCGCCTTCTGCGCCGAGCATTTCACCCCCGACGTCCTGCGCCGCGCCTACCGCCACCCCGGCGGCGGCTACTTCTCGCGCGAAATCTGGGAGATCCTACGCTCCAATCGCTGGCTTTTCCCTCACTGGACCGAGGCCGAGGGCGGCGCCGCGCTCGGCCCCATGCAGCACGCCATCCTCACCGAGGAGTTGGCCTACGCCCTCATCCAGTGCGGCTCCCATCATGCCTGCGACGTGGTGCGCGCCGCCGGCGACGAGGCGCAGAAAGCCGCCTACCTGCCGCGATTCGCCTCCGGCGAATGGCTGGTCACCATCGGCATTTCCGAGCCCAACGCCGGCTCCGACGCGGCCAACATCGAGATGCGCGCCCGGCGCGACGGCGACGAGTGGGTGCTCAACGGCCAAAAGCTCTGGGGCGGCCACGGTATGCCGGAGTTCCACGAGAACAACCTCCACATCTGCGTGGCCCGCACCGACCCCGAAGCCGAGCGCCACCGCGGGCTCTCCATCTTCCTCGTCCCGCTCACCACGCCGGGCATCACCATGGCGCCGGTCCACATCATGCGCGGCGAGCCCTACGTCGCCTCCGTCGCCGCCACTTACTACGACGACGTACGCGTGCCCGTTGACGCTGTCCTCGGCGGCCAGGTCAACAACGGCTGGTATCAGATGACGCGCGTGCTGAACGACGAGCGCGCGACCCTCCTCACCGCCAATACCGGCCGCGCCGCGCGGATGCACGACGACCTCGCCGCCTACGTCCGGTCAATCAAGGCAACCGGCAGCGGGGCGCCATGGATGCGGCATCTGCTCGCCGACCTGTACGTCGAGCTGGAGAGCGTGCGCTGCATGTCCTACGAGGCCGCGGCCCACGCCGACCGCGGCGCCGGTTTGGACGGAGTCTCTCTCGGAGGGGCGAAGATCGCCGCCGCCGAGCTCTACCAGCGCATGAGCGAAGCCGGCATGAAGATACTCGGCCACCTGGGCCTGCTGAACTTCAAGGAGGCCGGCCGCGACCTCCCCTTCGCCGACACCGTCCTCTGGTTCGCCATGGGGAGCCGGCAGGGCACCACGGCGGGCGGCTCGGCCGAGGTCATGCTCAACCGGATCGCCACCGACCGCCGCGGCCTTGGGCTGCCCCGAGGCTGACCTCCGAGGCGCATCATGGACATCGTGCTCGGCGAAGACGACCAGATGCTGCGCGGCTCGTTCCGCGACTTCTTCACCAACGAGTGCCCCGCCGACCTGGTCCGCGAGGTCGAAGAGAACGACCTCGACTACTCCCGCGAGCTCTACGCCGCCATGGCCGGGCTCGGCATGCTCTCCCTCCCCTTCCACCAGACCTACGGCGGCCAGGACGGCCACCTCTTCCACCTTGGCCTGTTGTACGAGGAGATGGGCCGCGCGCTCGCGCCCACGCCCCACCTCTCCACCGTGGTGCTCTGCGGGATGCTCATCGCCGAGGCCGGGCGCGAGGAGCAGCGGCTCGGCTACCTGCCCGCCATCGGCGCCGGCGACCTCATCGGCGCGCTCGCCCTGACCGAGACCGCCGCCGGGGGTGTGGGAGACATCGCCGCGACCGCGTCCCTGGATGACGATGCGATCGTGCTCAACGGCGTCAAGCGCTTTGTCCGCCACGGGGCCGCCGCCGACTTCTTCATTGTCGCGGTCCGGGCCGAAGACACCGCGGGAGAGGACGGCGTCTCTCTGTTCATCGTCCCCGCCGGCGTGGAGGGCCTGACCCTCGAGACCTACCGCACCATGAGCGGCGAGCGCCTCACCGACCTCACCCTCGACGGCGTGCGCCTGCCGGAGGAGGCCCTGCTGGGCGAGTGGCGCGGCGGATGGCCCCCGCTGGCTCGGGGCCTCGACTACGGGCGGGCCATGCTCGCCTGCGAGATGGTCGGCGGCGCCGAAGCGCTTCTGGAACGCACCGTCGAGCACTGCAAGCAGCGTCACACCTTCGGCAGGCCCATCGGCGCCAACCAAGCCCTCCAGCACCGCCTCGCCCGCATCAAGCTGGACCTCGACCGGCATCCGACTCCTCGCCCGTCGCGCTGCCTGGCGCCTCGGCGAGGGCGAAGACGCCGCTCTCGACGCGGCCGCGGCCAAGGTCGGCGCGAGCGCCCTCTACCGCCTCGCCGCCAACGAGGCCGTCCAGATGCACGGCGGCTACGGCGTCGCCAAGGAGACCGACATCCAACTCTACTGGCGCCGCCATAAGGCGTTGGAGGTCTATCTCGGCGACAGCCAGTCCCTCAAAGACGAGATGGCCGACGCGCTCGGGCTTTAGCGGCGCCTCAGTTGCCGCCCCCACGCCCTCCGCCAGGCCGGGGGCCGGCGCCGCCCGCGGTTACATGTCCGCGAACTCGGGCATCACCTTGTTCGCGAAGAGATCGAGCGTCTTCATCACCTTGTCTCGACCCAGGACGCCCTGGCCGAGCAGGAAGAAGCACTCGTTGAAGGGCACCGCGTCGCGGGCCTCCTGGATGCGGCGCTTCACCGTCTCCGGTCCGCCGATGATCATCGCCGGGTAGGGCATGCCGAAGCCCCAGCCCCAGTTGTCCCACATCCAGTAGGCGTCCTTGGCCCACTCCTGGGCCTCTTCATCGGTGTCGGCGAGGATCAGGTAGCCGCCCCAGGCCGCCTCTTCGCCGTAGGGGACCTCCCGTCCGTGCCGCTCCGCCTCCTCGCGGTAGGCGCCCCAGAGCGTCTTGCAGAACTCCAGGTTCTCTCCAAGGATCACCGGCTTGCCGCCCTCGCGCGCCCAGTAGAGCGCCGTGGTCATGCTCTGGGTGAAACCGCTGTAGAGCGGCGGGTGCGGCTGCTGGTAGGGCTTCGGTGCGATCCCGACCTCGCGGATCCGGTAGTCGTCGTCGACGCCCTGCCCGAACTTCAGATACGTCGGCTGCTCGTGCGGGTTCACGAGGTCCTTCGGCGGGAAGGTCCAATACTTGCCCTCGTGAGAGAAGGTGTCGTTGGCCCATGCCTTGCGAATCACCGCGATGCTCTCCTCGTAGAACTCGCGGTTCATGATGTCCGACGGCTCCTTCCGGTTCCACGGGCCCGCCCCGGTGAGTCCCGGCTTCACCGCCAGGCTCTGGAGCCACCGCTCCTGATAGCCTCGGACGAAGGCGACGTTCAGCCGCCCCTTGAGCATGTGGTCGAGGGTCGCGACGTGCTCGGCGACGCGGAGCGGGTTGTGCGCCGGCAGCGCGTAGCCGAAGAGATCGACCCGCAGCCGCTTCGTCTGCATGCCGATGAAGAGGCTGAGCAGACCAGGCTCGTTGGAGACCTCGAGCCCTTCGATCTGGAGATGGTGCTCGGGATGGCCGAAGCCCTCGAAGCCGATCTCGTCGCAGAAGCGGACGTACTCGCCCACCTCATCGAGCATGCCCTGATAGAGCTCCGGACGCTTCCCCGCCATACCCTGTTCGATCTGGGCGCGGTCGCCAACGGTGCAGTAGATGAAGCCGTGGAATTTCATGGTCTGGTCAGCACCCTCCGGTCAGCACGCTCTGTCTTCGGCCTCGCCTTTGGCCGAAGCTATCAGCCTTGCGTGCGGCCATGCCGCATCGGAAAACATAGCCGTTTTCGATGTCGTGTAGCGGCCCAGTGGCCCGCTATTCGCCGGGAGCGGCAACCCTCCCACGACATCCCTCGAAAAGACCTGCGGCAGTATATCACTCCCTTACTTGAGGACGACGGCCCCTGGCCTCTAGGCGGACCCGCGCCGGAACCGGACTACCCCAGGTTAAAACTCGAAGTCGTAGTCGAAGGGGCGGACGGCTCGCACCGGGGCCGTCACCAGCGGCGTCCAGACGTCGGCGGGCGGGTCGAGGGCGGCGTCGAGGGCCGCGTTCAGCGCGGCGTCGGCGGGGTCCGTCTCGACGAGCAGCATGTAGGCGAGCCTACCCGCCTCCTCGGCGGCGTCCGCCTCGAAGGCGACCGCCCCATGGACCCCCTCCACGGCCAGCGCCCCGGGCAGGCCCGTGCCTTCCCACCACGCCTTCGCCGCGTCGACGTCCTTTGCGTCGCCCATGATCACGACGATGCCGCGATGGGCCAGGTGAGGGATGGCCTCCGGCACGACTGGGATACCCTCGGCGGCGTAGGTCCCCGTCACGCGGTAGTAGCCCGCATAGGGCACAAACCCCTGCCGCCACATCCGCCCCGCGCGGTTCAAGCCGCGGTCGAGCTCGCGGCCGGAGACGCGGTAGTCGTCAAAGGCGGTCGTGTTCGTCAGATAGGTGGTGAAGTAGGCCCCTTCGCCATTCCGGAGGGCCTCCATGCCCACGTTGCGGCGGAGCGCTTTCAGCGCCTTGTCGGCGACATACCGCCGACCCGCGATGACCTCGGGCCGCGAGATGTGCGTCGGCAGGTGGTCGAGGTCGTACCAGCGGTTGTAGTCCTCGGTCATGTGTGGACTCGGGAGCTACGTCGACGAATGCCAGCACCGCGCCCTTGATTTCCATGCCGCTCCTCTCAATTCGGGGTCCGCGCGCTACCTTACATCGGGCACGTCCGGTGGGCAAACCCGCCGTAGGGCGCGCTTCTAGAACGTCGTTTCGAGGGCCACCGAGGCGTCGACGAACTCCTGGAACGAGAGCGCCTGCCGGTGGAACTGGTCGACGCGGGTCTGGTCGGCGCCGTAGATGCGGAAGGGGTGCTGGAGGAGGCTGAGGCGGTTGAGGGTGTGGTCGCTGTCCGCCCGGCCGTTGGCCTTGATGTTCTCGATCATCTCGCGCCAAGTGTTGAGGTCGCCCTCGAGAATCCAGTCGGGGTCGTAGGTCTCGATCTCGCCCGCCGCCAGCTCGCGCGCTTCGGTGCAGCTGTAGATCTCGAACACCAAGCCGTAGGCGCGGTCGCCGACCTTGAACACGGCGCGCGAGTCGGCGTAGCCCAGAGCCTTGTACTGCTCCTCGTTCTCATTCATCAGCGCCTGCAGCGCCTCGAACCACTGGAGGCTGGGGAACGCAACCTTGGTCTGTGTGCTCATGTGGGCAGTCCTCCTATGGGTCGGTCCCCGCTAGCGCTTTGGAAGAGTACCGGGGGACGACGGCGTAGTCCGGTTTCTGGGCGGCGCGGACCTTGGGGCAGATGCCCTTGCCCTCGTCGCAGCGGAAGCAGAACCAGTCCCCGCCCTCGGGACGGCGCCACAGTACGTTCCCGCATCCGGCGCAGCGCCGCTCGTCGAGCTCGGTGCATTCCCAGTCGCGCAGGCTCGACTTGGCGTTGAGCGGGCAGCCGCGACCGTGACAGATGATCGAATCCGGGTCCTGGTGGATGCAGTCGACGGGGCAGACGCTAGGGCAGGCGTCGCAATCGAAGCAGAGCATCGGGTCGATGATGAAGGTGCCGCGGAAATTGTCGGCGCGGCGCTCGATGGCGAGCGTCGGGCAGATGTACTCGCAGGCCCCGCAGCTGATGCAGACGTCGTCGACGATGTAGAAGCTCATGCCATTCCAGGGCGCCGGGCCGCATCCGGCCGAAACGCGGCGGTCACTATACCCCACCCGGCGGGGGCGCCGGCTCCTCCTTCGCGGCGGAACGGCGGCGGCCCAGCCAGAGGGCGGGGATGACAGCCGCGGCGGCCACCACCATCGCCACGAAGAAGACGTCTTGGAACCACTCCAGCGTCGCGGCGAGAATAGTGTCCTCGTACGCCGCGGCGCGGGCCTCGAAGGCCTCCAGGCTCTCGCCCGCCAGCCGCAGCGGCAGGTCGAAGGTGCCCACGAGGTGCTCGAAGTGGTTCTGCCCCCACGAGCTGAGCACGGAGAGCCCTACGATCATCCCCAGCATTCGCATCACCGTCACCAGCCCCGACCCGGTCGCCTTCTGGTCGTCCGTCGTGTTGTCGAGGACGGCAACGGTGACCGGCGCGATGACGAGCCCGAACCCCAGGCCGCCGACCATCAGATCGAGGGTGCCCCGCGGCTCGGGGATTTCCAACGTCCACCGCCCCAGCAGGCCGAATCCCAGCGCCATGAGGGCGACGCCGAGGAACGCCGGCGGACGGTAGCCGAAGCGCTGGTAAAGGTAGCCGCCCAGCACCGCGCCGATGGGGATCATCACCGTCAGTCGGAGGAGGCGCAGGCCGCCGTCGAGCGGCTCGCCGCCGAGGATCGTATCGGTCATGAGCGGGATGTTGACCAGGGCAAGGACCAGCGCCGCGCCCACGAACAGGTTTGTCATGTTCGCCGCCACCAATGGCGCCTTGCTCCACAGGCGCAGTGGGAGCATCGGGTCGCGGGCCACGGCCTCGCGCCAGACGAAGGCGGCGAAGAACAGGGCCGCGGCAGCGAGCAGCCCCACACGCCATCCCCCCGCGGCGGGCAGCACGGCGTCGTCGGAGAGGCCGAGCGCCAGCGCGGTGATACTCGCGCCGAGCAGCAGACCGCCCAGGTAGTCGACGCGCAGCCCGAAGCGCCGCTTGTTGGCAACGGCGGGCAGCACGACCGCGATGACCGCCGCGCCGATGGGGATGTTGACCCAGAAGATCCAACGCCAGTCGAGGAAGTGGATGAAGAGGCCGCCGTAGAGGGGGCCGAGCACCGCGCCGCCTTCGGCGATGGCGGCGATGGCCCCGATAGCCACCCCGCGCCGGTTCTCAGGGAAGGCGTCGTAGACGATCGCGATGGCCGCCGGCACGAGCGCGCCGCCCCCCACGGCCTGCACCACCCGGGCCAAGACGATATAGGTGAGGCCGTCGGCAATGGCGACGAGCGCCGAACCGCCCATGAAGACCAGCATGGCCGCCGTGTAGACCCGTCCATGCCCGTAGATGTCGGAGATGCGCCCCACGAGCGGCATCGCCGCGGTGAAGCCGATCAGGTAGCCGGTGACGATCCAGGCGCCCTTGTCCAAGTCGCTGACCGGCAGGCCGACGTCGAGGAAGATGCCGGGGAGGGCGGTGACGACAACCGTCTGGTCGAGCGAGGCAACGAAGACGCCCGAGCCGGTGAGCAGCAGCAGGGCGTAGGCCGACGTCTTGGCGGCGGGCCCGGCCTCTTGCTTTCCCTGCATGAGCTAGATAGGCCGGCGCGTCGGGCTAGATGGGCGGCTCGATCTCGAACGTCGCGCCGAATTCGGAGAACCGGAGCGTCCGCGAGACGCCCTCGGGTTCGTCGACGGTGAGCCTTCCATCGAGGAAGGCCCTGAGCAGCTCATGGGTCTCCGTGTCGATCAGCACCTCGATGTCCAAGATGGAGCCCTCGGCATAGCTGCCCGCCATGAACTGCGCCGCCTCGGCGGGGGCGCGTCCGGTGATGGCGTGCACCGGACGCCCGCCGAACTCAGTGGGCTCACCCAAAAGTAAGCCCTCCATGCCCCGGAGGACGCGCGGCACGCCTTCGGCGGGATCGAAGAAGGCGAGCGGGTTCAGTGCCGTTTCGAATGTCTGCCAATCGCCGCTGACCGGGTTGGTCATGTAGGTCTTGCCGTCCGCACCGATGACCTCCAGGCGGAGCACGAGACCGGCGAAGATGGCGTCGATTTCTGCATAGAGGCTGTCGGGCCTGATCATGAAGCCCTCGGCGCGGCGGAGCCCCAGTCCGTTCGAGATCGGCGTCTCCCCGCCCTCGTTTTCCAGGATGTACCGGAAGGAGGTAACCTTTGCCATGGCGTCGATAGATGCGGCGATGACGTCTTCGGCACGCGGCGCCGGCGTGGGCGTTGGCGGCGGCGTGGGCGTTGCCGACGGCGTCGAGGTCGGCTCTTCACCGCCTCCGCAAGCCGCGAGCACAAGCAGCAACGTAAGAACTGAAAGAAGCCTCGCCGCGGCCCTCCGGCCGGAGCCCGACCGGCCCGCTCCGAAAGCAACCAACGCCATGCTCATGCAGCGCATTATAGGCTCACGACCGCGGCGTCAAAGTCCTCGAAGCGTGACCTTCCTGAGCGCTCTGCTCGCCGCGGCGCTCCTCCTCGCGGCGTGCGACGGCGGCGCCCCGACGCCGACACCGGCGCCCACCGCCCCTCCTACCGCAACCGCGACCGCTGTCCCCGCCCACGAGCCGCCCACGCCGACCCCCGCGGCCACTGCCCCTCCAACGGCCGGACCTACGGTCCCCGCTATCAGCTCGACCGCCACGCCGACCGCGGCCGCCACCACGCCCACGGCGACATCGGCTCCGACCGCCACCTCCGTGCCGGCGCGTGCCTTCCTCCCCATCCCCAAGCCGCCCCGGGGCGACCCCATCGAGCTGGCCGAGCGCCTGAAGTATGGGGGCGGCATGGAGATCGCGTCGCTCCCGCGCATCGAGACGGACCTTGCCGTTGGGCACGTCGAGGAGTTTCACGTCCTCGATGTTGGCGAGCTGCGCCCCTTCACCGTCGAGGCGGAGCTCCGGCTGGTCAGCGAGCACGCCTACTTCTACGTCGAGCGCGGGACCCGCGTGCGCGACAGTCAACTCGAAGCGTCGGCCCGCGAGCTCGAGGAACACATCATCCCCACGATCCGCCGCCTGGTGAACCCGGAATGGGAGCCCGGAGCGGGGATCGACTCGCGGCTCACCATCCTGAACGCCCGCATTCCCAACGTCGCGGGCTACTACAACCTACTCGACACGCTGCCCCGCGCGGTGAACCGGCTCAGCAACGAGCGGCCGATGGTCTACCTCAGCCTGCTCTCCGTGCAGCCGGGCAGCGGCCGGTACCACGGCGTCCTGACCCACGAGCTGCAGCACGCCGCCCAAGCCGAGGCCGACCCCTTCGAGACGGCGTGGGTCCACGAGGGAGCCGCTGAGTACGCCGCCGCCGCGGCCGGCTATCGCGGCGGGCCCGGCGGCTTCTTCTTCGTTCCGCCCGGCATACAGCTGACCTTGTGGCCAGACGAGCACGATGCCGTCGGCCCGCACTACGGCGCCGCCTACAGCTTTGTGACCTACCTCGCTCAACGCGTCGGCGAAGACGCTCTCGTCTCGCTGCTGACCAGTCCGCTCACCGGCGCCGAGGGCGTCGAGTCGTTCCTCACCGAGCAGGGGTTCGACGCCGGCTTCGACGCCTTCTTCCTCGAGTGGACGGTGGACAACCTGAAGCGCGCCCTCGCCCTTGCCGGCAACGCCTTCGGCGCCGGCCTCCGCAGCCGGATCTCGGACACGGGCGAAGTGGAGCGGGAGGCCGGCCAATACGCCGCCGACTATGTCCTTGTCGATTCCGACGACCGCGCCCGTCGGCTCGTCTTCGAAGGCAGCCCTGAGGTCCGGCTCCTTCCCACGTCGCCGCCGTCGGGGGAAATGATGTGGTGGAGCAACCGGGGCGACGGCATCGACGCGACGCTCACCCGCGCCTTCGACCTGACCGGCGTGAGCGGTGCGTCGCTCACCTTCGACCTCTGGTTCGACATCGAAGAGAGCTTCGACTTCGCTTACGTCGTGGCCTCCCGCGATGGCGGCCTGTCGTGGGAGGTCCTGGAAGGCTCCCACTCGACCGTCGACGACCCGCTCGGGCAGAGCTTCGGCCCCGCCTACACCGGCAAGAGCGGCGGGGGCCGCAACGCCCGTTGGGTTCAGGAGGAGATCGACCTGAGCGACTACGCCGGCGGCGAAGTGCTGATCCGGTTCGAGTACGTCACCGACCAAGCGGTGCACGCCGAAGGCCTGCTCCTCGACGACTTGCGCCTCGAAGCCACGAGCTTCTTCGACGACGCCGAGTCGGACGCCGGGTGGCGGGCCGAGGGCTTCTTCCGCACCGACAACCGCGCGCCACAGACCTACGGCGTGCGCTTCGTCGAGTTCGGCACTGAAGGAAGGGTTATCGAGGTCCCCCTCGACGAAACCCTCCGCGGGGAGGTCGCCCTGCCGGCCAACGGCCCTGGCGGCGTTGTCCTCATCGCGCCCACCGCTCCAGTGACCGGCGTGCCCGCGTCGTACCGCGTCGCGGTCGAGTACATCGAGTAGCCCGCTAGAGCCGCCACATGTCGCGGCGGGTGAGAGTGAGCCAGGCTACGGGAAGGGCGAGGGCGAGCCCGACGACGACGAAGGCGATGCGCAGGTTGGTCCAGTCGCCGAGCGCGCCGGCGGCCATCGCCCCGAGCGGCGACAGGCTGAACGAGAGGAAGTAGAGCGACATCGCCCGCCCCCGGAACTCGTCCGCCACGTTCGTCTGAACGAGGGTGTTTCCGAGGGCGAGCGTGGAGGCCGAGGTAGCCCCGAGGACCACCATCGCGGCGAACGAGAAGGCGAGGTTCCCCGCCGCGCCCATCGCGGCGATGAACAGCCCGGTCCCGATCGCGGCGCAGAAATAGACAAGGCCCTTGTTGCGGATGTCGCCCTTCATGACGAGCAACAGCGCCCCCACGAGGCCCCCCACGCCGAGTGTGATAAACAGGGCCGAAAAGCCGCCTTCCTCTTGTCCCAGCACGTCCTTGGCGAACGCCGCCATCAGTTGCGTCATCGACATCCCGAGCAGCGCGGCGAGGAACGAAACGGTCAGCAGTGCCCTGATCATGCGGTCGCCGCGGGCGTAACGGACGCCGTCGGCGATGCTCTGGAAGAAGGGCGCACCCGTCCCCACCGATGTGAAGCGGCGCCGCATGAGCAGCACCGACACGACCCCGCCCACGTAACCGGCCGACTGGAGAAAGAACGTCCCCTCGGTGCCGACGGCGATGAGCAACACGCCCCCGACCGACGGGCCGATAACCCGCATGGAGTTCATCACCACGGCGTTGATCGACACCGCGCTGGGCAGGTCTTCCCTGCCCACGATGTCGTGGATCGCCGACATCCGGGCGGGGTTGTTGAGTGCGAAGAACGAGCCGCTCAGAAAGGCGAGGATGTAGACGTGCCAGATCACGACCGCGCCGGTCATGACGATCAGGGCCAAGACCAACGCGACCAGCGCCAGCGACACCTGGCTGAACAGCATCAGATTCCGGCGGTTGAGGCGGTCCGCAAGCGCTCCGCCGACCGGCGACATGAAGAACATGCCGGCGCCCTGGGCAAACGCCACGACGCCAAGCTGGAAGGCCGTGCCGTCGAGGTCGTTGTAGACCAGCCAACCCTTGCCCAGCTGCTGGGACCACTGCCCCATCTGCGTAAAGAGGTTGCCGGACAGCAGGAACCGGAAGTCGGGGTGGCGCAAGGCGCCGAAGCGGGTCGGCGCCGGCGGCAAAGGCCGACGGGGCTGTGGGTCGCGGTGCCGCCTAGGCTCGCGGGCCATCCCTACCGGCGCTCCTCCGTGCCGGGGGGCGTCCCCACGCACGGCCCCTGAGCGAAGCTATCGCTGGAACGTACGCGCATTTGAGTGTTCCGCGGCGACCCCGCGGAGCCGCCGCATAAGATAGCAAAAACTCTCACCGAATGGGCCAAATCCAGCCGTCCAACAGAGAAGGTCTCGATGCTATAATGACCGATGGCATTGGTCTGGGAAGGGGCGGCTCGGGATGCACATCGCGGTTCTCGGAAGATCCGACGGGTGCACTCCTGAGGTTTACGCCCTAGCGGAGGCGGTGGGGCGCGAGATCGGCGCCCGGGGCCACACCCTCGTCTGCGGCGGCGGCAACGGCGTCATGGAGGCTGCCTGCAAGGGGGCCAAGGCCGCCGGCGGCATCACCATCGGCATCCTTCCCGGCCCCGACCGCGCCGGCGCCAACGCCTACGTCGACTACCCCATCGTCACCGGCATCGGCTACGCCCGGAACTCCCTGGTCGCCATGAACGGCGACGTCTGCATCGCCGTCGAGGGCGAGTACGGCACACTCTCTGAGATCGGCTTCGCCCTCGCCTACAACAAGCCGCTGGTGGGACTCAAGAGCTGGACGCTCATCAGGGGGGACGGCGAGCCCGAGCCCCGCTTGAACGTCGCCACCGACCCCGCCGACGCCGTAGCCCGGGCAGAGGCGCTGGGCCGGGAGCTGGGCCGATGAGCATCATCGAGCGCGTCATCGGTCGGGAGATCCTGGATTCGCGAGGGAATCCCACGATCGAAGTCCAGGTCTCGCTGACCGACGGCTCCGTTGGGATGGCCGCCGTTCCGTCGGGGGCCAGCACCGGCACCCACGAGGCGCTCGAGCTGCGCGACGGCGACCCGGAGCGCTACGGCGGCAAGGGCGTCCTCAAGGCCATCGCCAACGTGAACGGCCCCATGGCGGGCGCCATACGCAGCCTCTCGGCGCTGGACCAGGAAGCCCTCGACAAGCGGCTGCTGGAAGTCGATGGCACGCCCGACAAGAGCAAGATGGGGGCCAACACCGTCCTCGGGGTTTCGCTGGCGGTCGCCCACGCCGCGGCCCAGAGCAAGGGTCTCGGCCTCTACCGCTACCTCGGCGGAGACTCGGCGACACGCCTCCCCGTTCCCATGTTCAACGTGCTCAACGGCGGGGCCCACGCCGACGGCTCCACCGACTTCCAGGAGTTCATGGTCATGCCGGTCGGCGCGCCGGGCTTCGGCGAGGCCATACAGATGGCCGCGGAGACGTACCAAGCCCTGAAGAATGTGCTGAAGAAGCGCCGCCTGGGCACCAACGTCGGCGACGAGGGCGGCTTCGCGCCGCGCCTGAAGTCCAACGCTCTGGCCATTGAGCTGATATTGGAGGCGGTCGAGGAGGCGGGATACGCGGCTGGGGAGGATATCTTCCTCGCCCTCGACGTGGCCGCCAGCGAGTTCTACAAGAACGGCAAGTACGCCCTGCGGAAAGAGAAGCTGAGCCTCACCTCCACGAAGATGATCGATTTCCTGGAAGGTTGGGTGAAGCAGTACCCCATCGTCAGCATCGAGGACGGTCTGCACGAGGACGACTGGGAAGGCTGGAGGGAGCTCACCGAGCGCCTCGGTGAGAAGGTGCAGCTCGTCGGCGACGACCTCTTCGTCACCAACCTCGAGCGCCTCGACCGCGGCATCGAGGAAGGCGTGGCCAACTCGATCTTGGTGAAGGTCAACCAGATCGGGTCGCTGACGGAGACCCTGGGCACGATCAAGCGGGCGAAGGATGCCGGGTACACCACCGTGATCAGTCACCGCTCGGGCGAGACCGAGGACACGACGATCGCCGACCTGGCGGTGGCGACGGGCTCCGGGCAGATCAAGACCGGCGCCCCGGCCCGCTCGGAGCGCACCGCCAAGTACAACCGCCTGCTCCGTATTGAGGGCGAGGTCGGGGCACGCACCAAGTACGCCGGCCGCGACGCCTTCGAGCCTCTCGCAGTCCTCGGCGAAGACGAGACCCCGTCCAAGAAATAGCCCCCGCGCCCCTCTCCGGGCCGCGGCCCCCCAGGGAGGGACCCGCTATGTCTCCCGTCGACGTGATGACCGTCCTGGGTCCAGTGAGCTCGGCCGACCTCGGCGCCACCCTGACCCACGAGCACCTGGTCGCCTCCGCCACCGGCGCCGACTACGACAGCACCCTCCACTTCGACTATGAGGGCCAGTTGATCAAGCTCACCGAGGACATGAAACGCCTCAAGGAAGCCGGCGTCTCCTCCATCATCGACCCCATCCCGATGGAGCTTGGCCGCAAGGTCGACTTCATGCAGGACGTTTCCCGCGCCTCCGGCGTCAACGTCGTCTGCGCCACCGGCCTCTACACCGACCAAGGCCCGTTCCGCGGCTACCCGCAGTACTTCGTGAGCAAGACCGTCGACGAGATCGAGGAGATCTACGTCACCGAGATCACCGAGGGCGTAGGCCCCCGGAAGATCAGGCCCGGCGTCATCAAGTGCGCCACCGGCCCCCATAACGTCAGCGAGAACGAGGAGAAGGCGCTGCGCGCCGCCGCTCGCGCCGCCAAGAAGACCGGCGCCCCAATCACCACCCACACCACCGACGGCAGCATGGGGCCCGAGCAGCTCGACATCTTCGAGGACGAAGGTCTCGACCTCCGGCGCGTCACGGTGGGGCATTGCAGCGACTCCGCCGATCTCGACTATCACGTCAGCATGCTCCGGCGCGGGGCCTACATCGGCTTCGACCGCCTGGGGCTGGAGAACTTTGTCGACGACGAGACCAAGATCGGCGTCATCGCCGCTCTCGTCGCCATGGGGTTCTCCTCGCAGATCGTCTTCTCGCACGACAACGTCGGCTGCCTGCACGGGTTGAAGACCCGGCCCACAAACCCCGAGAAGCGCCGCTACACCTACCTGCTCGACTCGTTCGTCCCCGAGCTGCGGCGCAGCGGCGTGTCGCAGGACGACATCGACCGCATCCTCGTCGAGAATCCCCGCCGCTACTTCGAGGGCGGCTAGCCCCGCGGCCATCGACCTACCGGGGCAGGCCGATGGCCGCGGTCGTCACCGGCGAACTCGCCGCCGCCATCCCCACCCTCCGCTTTCCGCCGCTAGCGGGGATTCACTAGGCCACGGAGGGGCTCTGCAGGCACCGGCCGGGGCGCTCGCTCGGTCTGCCTCCTCACGCGTCCGCAGGGCATCTTGAGCGTCCCGGCCAAGGAACATATGTTCTCTATGGCGATAGTACGCCCTCTTCAAGGTCGTGTCAAGCGGGCCTTGGCGTGGGAATGGGCGGGCCGACGGAGGGCACCTGCTAACGTTCCTCCCTCTCCCAAGGAGGGCAAGAGCCGGCTGCAGCCGCTCAGCAACGGGCTTCACCGTCGTCCCCCGAGGCTACGCTCGGCGGAGAACAAGCCGGTTACAGATCCCGCAGGTGCGTGAAGTTCACGGCGACCTCGTCCCCTTGGGCTAGAGCTGTAAGGTAGAGGTCGAGATCCACGGTGAGCAGCGGCGTTTCCGCAGTGATGGCTTCGAGGAGCGCCGCGTCGGTTAGGCCGAGCCGTGCGAACGCACTGTTGCCGGAGGCTTGTGCACTGGCGACGACGACCTCCTCACTTCCTTGAATGAGGATTCGGAGCTTTTCAAAGAGGAAGGAACGCTCCGGTTCCCCATGCTGGGCGAGCAGATTGGACGTTTCCGTGAGGGTGTTCGGCGTCACGTACACACGCTCAACACGGTCGATCACGTCAACCAGAGTGTCGTAATCCTCCGCCGTGTATTCCTTCAACCGGCGATGCTTCGCGATCAAGTCCCGCCCAACACTGCCCACGACAAGCAACACGAGAAGGTTCGCGTCGATGAAGAGTCCGACCGGGGGCATCCGCTCGCTAGAAAGCCTTCACGTCGTGGTCCTTAAGAGACTCGATCTGGCGACTCTCGTCGTCGATGCGAAGCACCTTATAGGAACGCGCTCTTGGAGTCGCCTCATTCCGTGTGGAGAAGAAGTTTTCCCTCTGTATCGTCTTGCCGGCTCGGTCCCAGGGCCGAGAGAAGCCAATGGTAATGATCCACCTATTGGACGCGGGGTCGAACTCCACCTCTTCAAGGCCGACGTCCACTACCTCTTCATCGATGAAGAGATCGGCAACGTACTCCTTCGCGGTTCGCACGGCTTCCTTGACGTGCATGGGAACCTCCGTTCTCCATTCCCATGTATTGTAGCGTCCGCCGGAACGCTAGGCCCGCCTCTCCACCCCCGAGGCGCGTACGCCGGGGGTGGCCTGCGGCGCGGACCTTCCCTCAGTCTCCTCCGGATAGGGAAAGAGGGCAATGGGTGAAGAGCTTCCCCTCCGCTTGAAAGCCCGCCGGTGCCGGGGTAGCATCGGGGCGCTTGAAGTGGCGGCCCTCCTTGCAGGGAGCAGCCGCCCAAGCCAACGCTCGACTGAGGAGTGCAGGTATGACGACGACAGCCGACCGCCCGTCCGCCGAGTTCAAAGTGGTCGGGACGCGCCCGATCCGGCATGACGGCTATGACAAGGTCACGGGCCGGGCCAAGTACGGGGCCGACCTGCAGCTCGCCGACCTGCTCCATGGGGCGGTGCTCCGCAGTCCCCACGCCCACGCCCGCATTCGCTCGATCGACACGTCGAAGGCGGAGGCGTTGGACGGCGTTCGCGCCGTGGTGACCTCCAAGGACCTGCCGGAGAAGACGACCCCGCCTTCCAACTTCATGGAGACGCTGGCCGACCCGCAGATCCTGACCGAGATCGCCTTGGCGCGGGGCAAGGCGTTGTACAAGGGGCACGCCGTCGCCGGCGTCGCCGCCGCGAGCAAGCACGTCGCCGAGGCGGCCCTCGACCTCATCGAGGTCGACTACGAGGTGCTGCCGCACGTGCTCGACGTGGATGCGGCCATGGCGCCGGACGCGCCGGTGCTCCACGAGGCGCTGCGCACCAACGACGCCACGGCGGCCGGCGACTCCGGCCCCACCAACGTCGCCGCCCACACCCAGTTCAAGCAGGGCGACCTCGAGCAGGGCTTCGCCGAGGCCGACGTCATCGTCGAGCGCTCCTTCACCACGAAGGCCGTGCACCAGGGCTACATCGAGCCGCAAAACTCAACGGCCCTGTGGAACGCCGATGACACCATCACCATTTGGAAGAGCACCCAGGGGCCCTTCATCGTCCGGCACCAAGTCGCGTCGATCCTGAACCTTCCCGTGTCCAGCGTGAAGGTCGTGCCGATGGAGATCGGCGGCGGCTTCGGCGGCAAGATCAACAGCTACCTCGACCCGGTGACGGCGACGCTCTCGAAGAAGACCGGCCACCCGGTGAAGATTTCGATGACCCGCAAGGAAGTGTTCGAAGGAACGGGCCCCGCCTCGGGGACGGCGCTGCGGGCCAAGATCGGAGCGAAGCGCGACGGCACGATCACCGCGGCTGAGGTCTACCTGGCCTATGAAGCGGGGGCCTTCCCCGGCTCGTCGGTGGCCTCCGGGGCCGCCACCTGCCTGGCGCCCTACAAGATCGAGAACCTGCTGATCGACGGCTACGACGTGGTGGTGAACAAGCCGAAGACTTCGGCCTACCGCGCGCCGGGCTCGCCGCAGGCCTCCTTCGCCGTCGAGCAGGTCGTCGACGAGCTCGCCCAAGAGCTCGGCATGGACCCGCTCGAGCTGCGCCTGAAGAACGTTACCCAGACGGGCGACCGGCAGGCCTCGGGGATGCCGTTCCCCAGCATCGGCGCAAAGCAGCTTGAAGAGACGATCAAGGACCATCCCACTACTCTGCGCCCCTGGAGGGGCCGAACAAGGGCCGCGGCCTCGCGATGGGCTACTGGGGCAACGCCGGCATGAACTCGTCGGCCACATTGAACGTCACCTCGAACGGCCAAGTGACCCTGGTGACCGGCTCCGTCGACATCGGCGGTTCTCGCGCCGCCCTCGCCATGCAGGCGGCCGAGGTCCTGGGCCTCAACGCCGAGGACGTCCACCCCAGCGTCGGCGACACCGACTCGGTGGGCTACACCGGGGTCACCGGCGGCAGCCGCACCGCCTTCGCCACCGGCATCGCGGTGGTCAACGCCGCCCAAGACGTCAAGGAGCAGATGGTCCGCAGGGCGGCGCTCCTGTGGGAGACGCAGCCCGAGGACATCGAGTACGTCGACGGGGTCTTCATCTCGTCGAAGAATCCCGACGACCGGCTCACGTTCAAGGAGCTGGCCGGCCAACTGATGATGACCGGCGGCCTCATCACGGCCTCCGCTTCCGCCGATCCCAAGCAGGTCGGGCCGTCGTTCGCGGCGCTGCTGGTCGACGTCGAGGTAGACCCCGAGACCGGGAAGGTGGAGGTGGAACGCGCCACCATCTTCCAAGACGTGGGGAAGGCGGCGCACCCGAGCTACGTCGAGGGGCAGATGCAGGGCGGAACGGTGCAGGGCATCGGCTGGGCGCTCAACGAGGAGTACTACTACCTCGACAGCGGCGTGATGGCGAACTCGAGCTTCCTCGACTACCGCATCCCGACGAGCCTCGACCTGCCGATGATCGAGCCGGTGCTCGTCGAGGCGCACAACCCCGGGCACCCGTTCGGCCTGCGGGGCGTCGGCGAAGCCTCGCTGGTGCCGCCGATGGCGGCGATGGCGAACGCGATCAGCCGCGCCACCGGCAAGCGCATCACCGAGCTTCCCATGTCGCCGGGCGCGGTCCTGGACTCCATGGCCAACGGCGGCTGAAGGGAGCGGCGTGGCCGACCTTCTGGCGGGTAAGACCGCCATCGTCACCGGCGGAGGCCGGGGCATCGGACGCGCCATCGCGCTCTGCCTGGCGGGCGACGGCGCCGATGTCGCCGTCTGCGACCGCGACGCAGCCCCCGCGCAAGAGGCGGCGCATGAGATCGAGGCGCTGGGACGGCGGGCGGCGGCGATCGAGGCCGACGTCGCCACGCGGGAGGGCGCGGCGCGGATGGTCGCCGAGGCGCTCGCGGCATTCGGAAGCATCGACATCCTCGTCAACAACGCGGGGGTGATGGGCGCGCCGGGCTGGAACGAGCGCACGGAACCCAACGACGACGATTGGGCGGCGGCGGTGCGGGTGAACCTCATGTCGCGGGTCTACTGCTCGGAGGCGGTCACGGCGCACATGAAGGAGCGCGGCGGGGGCAAGATCGTGAACGTCGCCTCGATCGGCGGCTTCATCGGGAGCCGGGGCGCGGCGCACTACGGCGCCAGCAAGGCCGCCGACATCAGCTACACCAAATCGCTTGCGGTCGAGCTCGGCCGGTACAACATCAACGTCAACGCGGTCTGCCCCGGCATCACCGAGGGCACCGACATGGCGCGCGGCATCCAGGACCAGTTCCGCATCCGCGTGCCGGGCGCCGCCGCGATGGACGACGCGGAGATGTTCCAGCGGGCCGCTTTCAGGCAACCGTTGCGGCGGGGCAACGTTCCCGAGGACATCGGGTGGATGGTCTCGTTCCTCGCCTCCGACCGGGCCCGGAACGTCCACGGGCAGGCCATCGCCGTCGATTGCGGCGCGACGATGCGCTAGCGCCCGGCGGTACGCGAGGCCGTACACTGGTTGGCGGCCCGAGGCCCCCGCCGACGAACGTGAACCGAACACCCTACGTCCGCTTTCCCGCGCTGCGCGCCTTCTACGGGCGCGGCTTCCGCCTGTTCTGGGCCGCCGCCCTCCTGAGCTTCGGCTCGATTCAGATGCAGCAGTTGGCGCGGGGTTACTACGGCCGCTACCTGACCGAATCGCCGTTGCTCGTGGCGGCCGTCTTCGCGTTAAGCATGGCCCCGATGTTGATCATGCCGTTCGTGGGCGGCCTGCTCGCCGACCGGTCCGACAAGCGGCGTGTGCTGCTGGTCTTGGAAGTGGGCCAGATCGGCCTCGCTGTCGCCATAGGACTGCTCGTCGCCGCCGATGCGGTAAACATCGCCGGCCTGCTTCTGCTTTCACTCGCGGCCGGTGTCTTCATGGGACTCTCCGTGCCCATTCGCCAATCGGCGATTCCCGACGTGGCGGAGCCCGGCACCGAGACGAACGCTCTGGTCCTCTACAGCACCATCTTCAGTCTGATGATGATCGCCGCGCCGGCGATCGGCGGGGTCGTGATTCAAGTAGCCGGGCCGCAAGCGCCGTTCTTCGCAGCGTGCGGCTTGTCGGTGCTCTCGATCATCTTCCTGTTTCGCATGCCGGGGATTCCGCCAAAGCCGCGAAGGGAGAAGGCACCCTTGGCGCAGGAGCTAACCGAGGGCGTTCGGGCAGTCCGCGCCTCGCCGCCGTTGATGCTCGCGATGATTTCGGGGGTCATCGGCACGTTCTTCATCGTGCCGCACGCCGCGCTCTTCCCGATCTACCAGGAAGACATCCTGGACGTGGGCGCCTCGGGGCTCGGCCTCATGTTCGCGGCGAGCGGCATTGGGGCGTTGATCGTGGCCTTCGTGCTGGCGCTCACGAGCTCCGAACGCCCCTCGGTGCGCCTCAGCTTGCTGATGGGGGCGCTGTCGGGCCTGTTCATCGCCGTCTTCGCGCAGTCCGACTCGTTCGCGGTCTCGCTGGGCGTGCTGGTGGCGGTGGGCGCCTTCTCCCAGGGCTTCTTCACCTTGAACATGGCCCTGGTCCAGTGGCTCGCCCCGCCGGCCGTGATGGGGCGCGTCATCGCGCTGCGGATCATGATCTTCGGCATGACCCCGGCGGCGCAGATCATGCTCGGCGCCGCAGCCGACCTCACCTCGCCCCAGGCCGCCCTCGGCGTGATGGGGCTGCTCGCCGTCATCCCGCAGATCGCCCTCATGATCCGCCCGCGCGTTTCCATGCCGCCTTAACCGCGAAACCCCCTTCAGATGAAGGGGGCTTCGGAGTTGCGGACGGGGGGAGCGGCTAGTCGGCGCGGGGAACGAGCGGACCGCCGACCGCTTCGCGGTAGCGGACCGTGCTGTGTACCGGGTCTTTATCGAACTCGGGGATGACGTGCTTGCCGAAGAGCTCGACGGTCTCCGCCACCGCCTCGGGGGGCTGGTTGCCGCAGACGCTGAAGACGAGCTGGTCGCAGCCGATGTCTTGGTAGGGCTGGAGCTGCTGGATGATCTCGTCGGGGTCGCCGACGAGGGCGTAGCCGCCCTCGATCATGGCGTCGATGTGCTCGGGCGGCGTCTCCGGGATCAGCTCGGGCCAGTAGGGGAGTCCCTCCGGCCTGGGGAAGGTGTCGTGATAGCGGTAGACCAGCGACGGGAGATAGGTGGAGCCGGCCGAGGCCGCGAGCTCGCGGGCGCGCTGCCTGTCACTCTGGCAGGTCAAGCCGACGGTGACCATGACGTTGTCGTTCACGTACTCGCCGATGGGGTTGGCGTCGCCGATGTGCTTCTTGTAGTTCCCGATGTGCTCTTTCATGTCCCAGACGGAGCCGATGTTGAAGCCGAGCAGCCCCAGGCCGTTCCTGGCGGCGCGCTCGTAGGTGCCGGGGTTGCCGGCGGCGACCCACAAGGCGGGGTGAGTGTGGGCGTAGGGCTTGGGAAGGACGTTGAACGCGCCTTCGCGGCCGGGCATCATCTGCGTCCCCTCGGAGGGGGTGACGAAGGCCGTGCCGTCGGGGTGGGAGTAGCCCTTCTGCCGCCACATCTTGGGCAGCTCGCGGATGGTCTCATCCCAGTTGGCGCGCGTCTCGTCGTTGGTGAGGCCGAAGCCGCCGATCTCGTGGCTTCCCGCGCCGCGGCCGGTGCCGAACTCGAACCGTCCCTGGCTCAGTTGGTCGAGCATCGCGACGCGCTCGGCGAGCCGGATGGGATGGTTCACGATGGGGTTCATGTTGAAGATGCCCGAGCCGAGGTGGATCCGCTCGGTGACCGCAAGCGCGTAGGCGCAGAAGGTGGCGGAGTCGGAGAGGTGGGAGTACTCCTCGAGGAAGTGGTGCTCGCTCACCCACACGTACTTGAAGTTGTGCTTGTCGGCGAGCTTGATCATGTCCAGCTCGCGCCGCACCCAGTCCTGTTCGTAGACCGGGCTGTGCGCGTTCGCCTGACCCGGAGCATGCCCTTGCACGAAGATCCCGAACTCCATCGTTCCTCCTAACGCCGCCGGCCCCGGCGGGCCGGTCCTGTGCCGATTGCGCGCCGGGCGCGCAACGTCAGATTGTAGCAGCCAAGCGGCGGAAATGGTGGCCTTTACCACGGCGGCGAGAAGGGCCACACTTGGGGCGCAACGCGAGGAGGCCTTCGTGGACGATCCGCGCTTCTCGATCTGCGCCATCACCACGCCGAAGTGGGACCTCGGCCAGTGCGTCGATGGGTGGGCGCGCCACGGCGTCCCCGCCATTGGCGTGACTCGCGTGGGGCTCAACGAGTACGGGAGGCAAGAGGGCATTCGCCGGCTGAAGGACTCCGGCCTGCGGGTGACCGACTACCAGGGGATCGGCCGGTACGGGCACGACCACCCGCGCATCAGCGAGGTCGTCGACTCCTTCATGGGGGACCTGGACGCCGCCGCGGAGCTCGGGGTCGACTGCGTGTTCGTGATGAGCGGGCCGCGGGATGACGCGCTCTGGGAGGAGGCGGCGAAGCGCTTCACCGAGGAGCTCCGGTTGCTGCTGCCCCACGCCAAGGAGCGCGGCCTTCGGCTGGCCATCGAGCCGATCCATCCGATGCGGCAGGACCTGACGTTCGTCAACACGGCGAAGGACGCCTACGACATCATCACCGAGATCGGCGACCCCGACCTGGGCTACGTCTTCGACTTCTGGCACCTGTGGTTCGCGCCGGACATCGAGGAGCAGATCCGGCGGACGGCGGCGTCGATCTTCAACGTGCAGGTCAGCGACCACAAGGCGATGACGCTGCGAACACTCGACCGCACCGCGCCGGGCGAGGGGATCGCGCCGTGCACGGCCATGCTCCGCGCCCTGGAGGAATCGGGCTACGGCGGCTACTACGAGATGGAGGTCGTGAGCCCCGACAACGAGGAGATGGGCTACGAAGCGGCTATCAAACGCTCGATAGAGAGCTACCGGCGATTGCGCGAAGCGGCGGCGCAACCGGAATAAGCTCAGGAGGAACTATGAACGCAGCCACCGACGGCATGGAGAAGGCCCGCGAGCGCTACTTCGCGGCGACGCCGAAGTCGCGGGCGCTGGCGGAGCGGGCGCGGGGGCACCTCCCCGACGGCGTCAGCCGGACCGGGCTGGTCTACTCCCACTACCCACCGTTCATCGAGCGCGCCGAGGGGCAGTTCCTCTACGACGTCGACGGCAACGCCATCCTGGACATGGCGAACGGCTTCAGCTCGCTGCCGCTGGGGCATGCGCATCCCGCGGTCGTCGAAGGGATCCAGGAGCAGCTCGCCAGGGGCATGGGGCATGGGCTGATGTCGGAGCGCGAGGTGGAGCTGGCGTCGATGCTGTCGGAGCGGTTCCCCTCGATGGAGCGGGTGCGGTTCACCGCGTCGGGGACTGAGGCCACGATGTTCGCGGTGCGGCTCGCCCGCGCCTTCACCGGCAGGACGACGTTCGCCCGCATGGAGGGGAGCTATCACGGGCTGCACGACATGATGTCGTCGGGGATGGGGGCCAACATCGGCCAGCCGTGGCCTGGCATGGAGGACGACCCCGTCGGCTACGGCGTCCCTCCACGCGTCCGTGAGGAAGTCGCCTTCCTCCCGTTCAACGACCTGGAGGGCTGCGCCGACGTCATGGCGGAGCATGCCGACGACTCTGGCCGCGGTGATCGTCGAGCCGTTCATGGGGGCGGGCGGCGGGATTCCCTCGGAGCCGGGCTTCCTGGCCGGTCTGCGGGACCTGTGCGACCGTCACGGCGCTCTGCTCATCTTCGACGAGATGATCTCCATCGGCATGTCGGTCAGCGGGGCACAGGGCTACTACGGGGTGACGCCCGACCTGACGGCGTGCGGGAAGCTCGTGGGCGGCGGGATGCCGATGGGCGTGTTCGGCGGGAGGGCCGACATCATGGCCCTGTGCGCGGGGGAGGGCGCCGCGCCGCCCGTGCTCCACACGGGAACGTGGAATGCGCACCCCCTGGCGATGGCGGCGGGTGTCGCCCAACTGAAGCAGCTCACCCCGGAGGCCTACGCGTATCTGGGAGAACTCGGCGACTACATGCGCAACGGCGTGCGCGACCTGGCCGATGCCCGCGGGGTGGCGCTCCGGGTGAACGGCATCTGCCATTTCAGCGCCTTCCATTACACCACCGAGCCGGTGCGCAACCACCGCGACGCGCGCAAGGGCGACGCGGCGCTGGCGTGGCGCGTCGGGTTTTCGCTGCTCAGCCAGGGATTCCACGTCCCCGGCGGCATCCGCACCAACCTCTCGACGGCGATCGAGAAGGCGGACATCGACCGTTTCATCACGGCGCTGGACACGGCGTTCGACGAGGGCGGCGCAGCGGCCTAGCCCCAGGAGGAGCCGCTACGGGGCGGAGACCTCGAGCGGCAGCGCGGGGTCGGCGGCCCACTCGAACATCGAGCCGTCGTAGACGGCGACGTTGTCGACGCCGAGCAGGGTGAGGGCAAGCGCCGCCGAACTGGCGGCGATGCCGCCGCCTCAGTAGGTGATGACGCGCTTGCCGTCGAGCGCGCCGACCGCCCCGAACCGCTCCTCAATGCCCCCGGGCCCAAGCAGGACGCCGGTCTCGTCGTCGAAGAGCGTGGTGACGGGGACGCTGACGCTGGAGGGTATCCGGCCGCTCCGTCCGTAGCGGGGCGGGGCGGTGCCCTCGAAGTCCTCGCGGCTGAGTGTGTTCACCAGGCAGGTCTCCGCGCCGCCGAGGGCGGCGAGCACCTCGTCCCGCGTGGCGGTGAGCTCGGGCCGGAGCTTTGCCGTGAAGCTGGCGGGGGCATAGTGACACTCGTCCGTCGAGACGGCCCGGCCTTCCGCTTTCCACTTGGCCCAACCGCCATCGAGCACCGCGGCGGCGTCGAAGCCGTGGGCGCGGAGGAGCCACCAAACGCGCGCCGGCCAACTCTGGCCGGTCCTGTCGTAGAGGATGACGCGCACGCCGTCGCCGATGCCGTAGCCGGCGATGATTTCGGCGAAGCGCGCCGGCGGTGGGACGGGGAACATGAACCGGGTCTCATCCTTCACCGTCAGCTCATCGACGAGGTCGATGAAGCCCGAGCCGGGGATGTGCCCCCGGCTCCAGGCGTCCTTGCCGCTGAGGAAGCGCATGGGGTGCTCGTCGGGATCCTGTTCGGGATCGCGGAAGACGGTGCAGTCGAAGACGCGCAGGTCGGGCTCGGCAAGGTGGGCGTCGAGCCAATCGGTGTCAACGAGAGGTCCGGGCAACGTCGGCATGGCCCGATGGTAGGGGATAGGGGCAGGGGCGGCAATGGATGATGGCGTGGCCGTTGACCGCGGCCCTACACTGACGCCGAACCCCTCCGCCGGCGGCAGACCATGAAGACGCATCGCATCGTCATCATCCCGGGCGACGGCATCGGCCCCGAGATCGTGGAGGGGGCGGTGCGCGTACTGCGCCGGGTGCAGGAAATCGACGGCGGTTTCGTTCTCGACCTCACAGAGCATGAAGGCGGAGTGGGCTGCTACACCCGCATCGGCGCGGCGCTGAGCGACGACTCGGTCCAGGCGTGCCGTGACGCGGACGCGGTCCTCAAGGGCCCGGTAGGGCTCCCCTCGGCGCGGCTCCCCGACGGGACCGAGGCGGGGTTGCTGGGCGGGGTGCTGCGCATCGGGCTCGACCTCTACGCGAACGTGCGCCCCATCGTGTTGTGGCCCGGCGTCCGCTCCCCGTAGCCGCCGCGCCCGGGGAGATCGACTACGTGATCGTTCGCGAGAACACGGAGGGGCTCTACCTGTCGCGCGGGCGAGGGGTCGGCAACGACGACGTCATGACCGACACGCTCATGGTGACGCGGCGCGGGGTCGAGAGAATCGCGCGCTTCGCTTTCGAGACGGCCAAAGGGCGCTCCGGGGCGCCGTCCGACGGCCGCAGCCGGGTCACCTGCGTCGACAAGAGCAACGTGCTGCGAAGTTTCGGGCTCTTTCGCCGCGTCTTCCGAGAGGTGGGCGAGGCCTACCCGGAGATCGAAAAGGACTTCCTCTACGCCGACGCCGCAGCGCAGGCGCTGGTGCAGACGCCGCAGCGGTTCGACGTGCTGGTCATGGAGAACTTCCTGGGGGACATCCTGAGCGACCTCGGCGGCGGCACCGTCGGCGGGATTGGGATGTGCCCCTCGGGGAACATCGGCGACGATGCGGCCTACTTCGAGCCGGTGCACGGCTCGGCGCCCGACATCGCGGGGCGGGACCTCGCCAACCCGTGTGGGCAGATCCTCTCGGCCGCGATGCTGCTCGACCATATCGGAGAGCCCGGGGCGGCCGGGCTGATGCGCCGGGCCGTCGGGGCGGCGCTTGGCGAAGGCGCCCTGATCATCGACGAGACCGGGCGGCCGGAAGATGGCGGGAGGGCCGCGGTCGAGGCAGTGCTGGAGCACCTAGCACCATGAAGCTCGGCATGGAATGGCCGCGCCCCACGCGGCGGCGGATCATCCTGGCGGCCTTGGCCGCCGTAGGCGCGATCGTCATGCTCTTCACGCTGACCCACGACGGGCGCACCGCGGCGAAGACCGGCCTGTTCATGGCGAACCTGATTCCCGGCTCGCCGGTGCGTCCCCTGAGCGTCGTGACGCCGGAGCCTGAACGCCTGCACGTGCGCTTCGGCCCGCAGGAGGAAGGCTGGGAGGCCGACCTCTACCTCCCCGAGGGCGAGGGGCCGCATCCGGCGATCATCGTCGCCCTGGGGGCTGCGCCCGCGCCGCTCGACGACTTCCGCGTCCGCCGCCTTGGCGACGGCCTTGCCCGCATGGGAACGGCGACGCTCATCCCGGTGAGCCCCACCCTCGTCGACCGGCGGGTGACGCCGCGGGAGATCGACTTCCTGGTCGAGGCCTTCGAGACGCTGGCGGCGCGGCCGGAGGTCGACGGCACGCGCATCGGGTACGTGGGGGTGTGCGTGGGATCGTCGCTTTCGTTCCTGGCCGCCGCCGATGAGCGAATCGCCGACGAGGTCGCGCTGGTGAGCTGGTTCGGCGGCTACTACCGGACGGACGCGCTGATCGCAGCCGCGATCGGCGAGACGATCATCGAGGATGGGGAAGTCACGCCTTGGCCGCCGAACTCGCTGACCCGGAGCGTCGTTCGAAAGCAGCTGTTCGGCCTGATCGGCGACCCCGACGAGCGGGCTGCCGTGGAGCTCTGGGCGGACACCGCCGACGCGCCGGACGAGAGCGCCTTCAGCGAGGAAGCGCTCGCCGTCCTCCGGCTGCTGCGCAGCGAGAGCGCGGCGGAGGCGGAGCGCCGCATCCGCGATCTGCCTGAGTCGGCGCAGGACGAGCTGTGGCGGCTGTCGCCGGCGTCGGCCACGTCGGAGTTTCGGACGACGCTTTACCTGATGTCCGACCGCGGCGACACGCTCGTCCCCTATCCGGAGACGGAGAAGCTCGCCGCCGCGCTGGAAGGCCGCATCGAGCGCAACGCCCAGTTCGACATCTTCAGCCACGTCAACCTCGACCGGCTCACCAACCCCGCGGTGGCCTTCCCGAACATGGCGCGGCTCTACGCCCACGTCCACGCGATCTTCCAGGCGCTGCTGTCGCCGCCCGCGTAGGCGCCGGAGAGCGGCTAGAATGTCGCCATCCCTGGACGGAGGCGGCCATGCCATTCGATACCCTGCTGACTGAGACCCGGGACGGGGTTCGCTACATCACCCTGAACCGCCCGGAGAAGCTGAACGCGCTGACGAAGCACCTGATGGACGAGCTGCTCGAAGCGGCGGGGGAGGCGCAGCGCGACGACGGCGTCGGTTGTCTGGTCATCCAAGGAGCGGGGCGGGCCTTCTGCGCCGGCTGGGACCTCACGCCGCGCACCGGGGAGCAGCAGGGCGAAGGACAGACGCCCCAAGAGGTGAGCATCCGCGCCGACATCGACACGCTGACGGCGCGTTCGGGGCGCTGGTCGGTGCTGTGGAACCTGACCAAGCCGATCATCGTGAAGGTCCACGGCTACTGCCTGGCGGGAGGGACCGACCTGGCCCTGAATTGCGACATGATCGTGGCCGCGGAGGACGCGCAGATTGGCTTCCCGGCGGTGCGCTCGATGGGGTCGCCGGCCACGCACATGTGGACGTACCTGGTGGGGCCGCAGTGGGCCAAGCGCATGCTGCTGACGGGCGACATGGTCGACGGGCGCACCGCCGAGCGCATCGGACTGGTGATGCAGGCCGTGCCCGCCAGCAGGCTCGACGAAGAGACGCACCGGCTGGCCTCGAACATCGCGCTCGTGCCCTACGACCTGCAGGCGCAGAACAAGTCGATCTGCAACAAGGCCGTCGAGCTGATGGGGCGGACGGTTATGCAGGAGCTGGCGCGGGAGTCGGACGCGATCGCCCACAAGTCGCCGGCGGCCAAGGAATTCGCCCGCATCGCGAAGGAGCAGGGCCTGAAGGCGGCCCTCGCCTGGCAGAACGAGAAGTTCACCCGCTAGCCGCGGCGCAGAGGTCTTCCATGCGCCCTCCACCCCGCGGCGAGCGCCGGACGTGACCGTGCCCGCCGGCACGCCCCCGCGGCGGCGCTTCTTCTACGGCTGGGTGATCGTCGGGGCGGGGACGGCGTGCACCGCGCTCACATCGGGCTTCTATCTCATCGGGATGGGGGCGTACTTCCTGCCCCTCGCCGAGACCTTCTCTGCCTCAAAGACCGCCATCTCCGGGGTCTTTTCCTTCGCCCGGTTGGAACACGGCCTTGTGGGTCCCGTCCAAGGGTTCCTGATCGACCGTTTCGGCGCGCGCCCCATCATGCTGGTCGGCGTGACCATGATGGGCGCCGGATTCATCTTGCTCAGCTACGTCCCCTCGCTCCTGTGGTTCTACGTCGTCTTCATCCTCCTCGTCGCGGCGGGGCAGAGCTTCGGGTTAGGGCCGCCGGTCTTCGCCACCGTGGTCAACTGGTTCGTCCGGCAACGGACGCGGGCGTTGGGGCTGGTCCTGTCGGGGTCGGCGGCCGGCGGGCTGATCGTGCTGGGGATCGCGTGGTCGATTGAACAGAACGGCTGGCGGGATACGGCGTTCTACTCAGGCTTCGTGATTTGGGGTGTGGGACTGCCCCTGGCCTTGCTGATGCGCTACCGCCCCGAGCCCTACGGCTACGAGCCGGACGGAGGGCCGGCCGCGGAGGCAGAGAGCGCGCAGGAGCGGCCGGGCCTCCAAGAGGTCGACTTCACCCCAGGCGAGGCCCTGCGCACCCGCCAGTTCTGGGTGATGAACATCGGCTTCCTGCTCCGGTTGATGGGCACGGCCGCGGTCCCGGTGCATCTGATCGCCTTCCTTGAGCAGGACGTCGGCTTCTCAACGGCGCGGGCGGCGCTGCTGCTTGGCCTCATCGGTCCGGTGGGCGCGGCGGGGCGGCTGGGATTCGGGGTGCTTGGCGACGCCTTCACCAAGCGCTACGTGTTGGCGGCCACGGTGCTGATCCAAGCGGCAGGCCTGGTCGTGCTCGCTTTCACCGAGCACTTCTGGCACGGCCTCATCTTTCTCGTTCTCTTCGCCGTCGGGCACGGGGGCGGAGCGCCCGTGTGGATAGCAACGCGGGCCGAATACTTCGGCCGGAAGCACTACGCCACGATCTCCGGCTACGGGGCCGTTCTGATGCTCATCGGCAGCGTGGTGGGGCCGATCTTCGCCGGCCTGCTGAGCGACCATCTGGAGAACGGCTACACGGTCTCCTTCGTGATCATGGCCATCCTGGGGGGCCTGGGCTCGGTCATGATCTTCTTCTCGCGGCCGCCCGCGCCCAAGCGCGCCGCAGCGCCACGGTTGGGCGCGGCCTGACGGCGGGGTATAGTTGCCCCGATGCGGTTCGAGTTCACCAAGGAGCAGACGGCCTTCCGCGAGGAGGTCCGCGGCTGGCTGGGGGGCGTGCTGCCCCGCTTCCAGGTGGGGCGCGACTTCGCCGGCAAGAGCGAGGTCGAGGCCGAGGACACCCGGTACTCGCCCGCCTTCTCCCGCGAGCTGGGAAAGAAGGGCTGGATCGGGCGCGCCTGGCCCGTCGAGTACGGCGGCCAGGGGCTCGGCTACATCGAGCAGATGATCTTCAACGAGGAGATGGCGCGGAACCGGGCGCCGTGCGGCTATCACATCCCGGCGGAGCGCCAGATGGGGCCGAGCATCCTGCAGTTCGGCACCGAGGAGCAGAAGTCCCACTTCGTGCGGGGGATCATCGCCGGCGAGATCGGCTTCGCCATCGGCTACACCGAGCCGAACACCGGCTCCGACCTCGCCGGCCTGCAGACGACGGCGGTGAAGGACGGCGACGACTACGTGATCAACGGCCAGAAGATGTGGGCCGGCGGGGCGCACTTCGTCGACTATCTGTGGACGGCGGTGCGCACCGATCCGGACGCTCCCAAGCACCGCGGGGTGAGCGTCTTCATCGTGCCGCTGAAGGACTTGCCGGGGCTTTCCATGCGGCCGTTCTACACCATGGCGGGGTCGCGGATGAACGAGGTGTTCTTCGACAACGTGCGGGTGCCCGCCTCGGCCATGGTGGGGGAGAAGGACCGCGGCTGGTACACCGTGGCGCACAACCTCGACTTCGAGCGCTCCGGCATCGAGCGCATCGTGCAGGCGGAGATGCTGCAAGAGGAAGTCCTGGCGGTGCTTCGGGAGTCGCTGCCCCAGGCGCTCGACGACCCACTGGTGCGTCACCGGCTGGCCGAGACGGCCATCGAGATCAGGATGGAACGCAACCTCGCCTACCGCGTGGCGTCGATGCAGTCGCAGGGGCTCGTCCCCAACCGCGAGGCGTCGATCCGAGATCGAAGCTGGTGGGTCGGAGCCGGTTGCAGTCGCAGGGGCACCCTTTCGACGACGCTTTAACCCCCGCACCCACACGACACTGCAGTCGCAGGGGCTCGTCCCCGGAATAACCGCGAGGCGTCGATATCGAAGCTGGTCGGGTCGGAGGTGGGGCAGCGCCAGTGCCGGATGCTGGTGGACGTCATGGGGCACTACGGCGTGCTGGCGCGGGGCTCGAAGCACGCCTCGCTGCGGGGCAAACCGTTGCGCAAGTACCTCGACTCGGTGGCGAACACGATCCGGGCGGGCACGTCCGAGATCCAGCGCAACATCATCGCCACACGCGGCCTCGGCCTGCCCCGCTAGCGCTGCCGTATACTGGTTGCCGAACCTCTTTCCGACGGAATACTCATGCGCCTCTCCCAACTGTTCGGCAAGACCCACCGCGAAGACCCCGCCGACGCCGAGTCCGAAAGTCACCGCCTCTTGCTGAAGGCGGGGATGATCGCGCCGCTGACGTCGGGGGTCTACTCGGTGATGCCGCTGGGGTGGCGGGCGATCCGCAAGATCGAGCAGATCATCCGGGAGGAGATGGACGCCGCCGGGGGCCAGGAGCTGCACATGCCCGTGCTGCAGCCCGCGGAGCTGTGGGAGGCGAGCGGGCGGCGCGCCGGGTTCGGCGACACGCTTTTCCAGACGCAGGACCGGCGCGGGCGCGAGCTGGTGCTCGCTCCGACGCACGAGGAGGTCATCACCACCCTCGCGCGGCACAACATGAACTCGTACCGCGACCTACCGCTGCGGCTCTACCAAATCCAGACGAAGTTCCGCGACGAGCCGAGGCCGCGCGGGGGGCTGCTCCGGGTCCGCGAGTTCGACATGAAGGACATGTACAGCTTCGACGCCGGCGAGGAGGAGCTCGACGTGACCTACCGGCGGCTCGTCGAGGCCTACCGGAACATCTTCACGCGTTGCGGGCTTCCATCGATGGCGGTCGAGGCGGACAGCGGGGCGATCGGCGGCAAGCACTCCCACGAGTTCATCCTGCTCGCCGAGCACGGCGAGGACACCATCCTGCACTGCGAGGGCTGCGGCTACGCGGCGAACCAGGCGTGCAACGGGTAGACGAGTACCGGGCGAAGCCGGGGAGCCCTTGCCCCTCGAACCGGTCGACACGCCAGGAATGAAGACCATCGAGGAGATCGCGGTCTTCTTGGAGATCCCCACACAGAAGACGCTCAAGGCCGTCTTCTACGCCGTCGACGGCGTCGTCACGTTCGTGTGCATCCGCGGCGACCTCGACGTGAACGAGGTGAAGCTCAAGAACCTGCTCAAGGCGACGGACGTGCGCCTGGCCTCCGACGAGGAGGTCGCGGAGGCGGGGCTCGTGGCCGGCTCGGCGTCGCCCATTGGCCTGGAGGGAATCCCGGTCGTAGCCGACGAGTCGATCACGGACGGGGCGAACTTCGTCACCGGGGCCAACGCGCCCGACCTTCACTACCGCAACGCGAACTATCCCCGCGACTTCAAGGTCGACGTGGTGGCCGACGTCGCGCTCGCGGCGGCGGGGCAGGGTTGTCTCTCGTGCGGGGCGGCGCTTCAGGCGTCGCGGGGCATCGAGGTGGGGCACGTCTTCAAGCTGGGGACGGTGTTCAGCGAGTCGATCGGGGCGGAGTTCCTCGACCCTTCGGGTGAGCGCAAGCCGGCCTTCATGGGCTGCTACGGCATCGGCGTGGGGCGGCTCATGGCCGCGGCCATCGAGCAGAACCACGACGAGCTGGGGATGGTGTGGCCCACACCCATCGCCCCGTACCACGTGTCGATGGTGGCACTCGGGGCCGACCGGTCGCCGGAGGTGGCCGAGGAGGCCGAGCGGCTCTACGACGAGCTGGTCGCCGCGGGGATCGAAACGCTCTACGACGACCGCGACGAGAGCCCCGGCGTCAAGTTCAACGACGCCGACTTGCTCGGCATGCCGGTGCGGTTGACGGTCAGCCCGCGCAACCTCAAGCAGGGCGCCGTCGAGATGAAGCGGCGGAGCGGCGGGGAGCCGGAACTCGCGCCGCGCGACGAGGTCATCGCGCGCGTCAAGGCGGCGCTGCTCTAGGGGCGCTGCGCGGACAGGCCGCGCCGTGGGCCTACTCGACGGAGAGGGCGGCGAACATGCCGGCGTGGTAGTCGCCGGGCTCGTTGCTCAAGAGGACGTACTCGCCTGGCTTGAGTTTGAACGTGTGGGTGTTCGAGGCGCCGGGGAGCAGATAGCGGGGCTGGATCCGCCCGCGCTCCGTTCCTGAGGCCCCCAAGTCGACCCGGTCGCCCGCGACGATCAGGTTGTCGGGTGCGAGATCGGTCTCCAGCACCACAAAGTCGTGCTTGAAGGTGCCCTCGTTCTTCACCGCGAAGACGACTTCGCCCTCGGGGACGGAGATGTAGTTGGTGTAGAGGAATCCCTCGACTTCGCCGTCGCTCCATTCCTTGCCGAGCTCGACGTCGACCTCGGTAAACTCGGTGTAGATGCAGGCGGTGAACAGGAAGGCGCCGGCGAGGAGCACCGACGCAAGGAGGAGAATCGTCTTCAGCCGCGGCAAGGCTTCCCCCATCCGAGAAGATCGCCAAGAGTTTACACGTTCTTGGGGCTGTGTGCATCTTTTCACGAACGCCTCTTCGCAAGGGGCTCGGGCCTTGCCCAGTGCTATACTCGGCGGGCTTTCGCACGCCACGCGGCGCGCTTCATCTTCGGAGGACCACTCGAATGCCAGAGACGGTACGTGTTCAAAGGGCCGTGGACGGCGGCACCATGCTGTGCGACCCGGGCGGCGAAGTCACCCTCGCCGACGTTTGCGCGCCCGCCGGCGGCGAGCCCGGCTTCCAGCTTGGCGTGCGGCGGCTCGCGCGGCTCGTCCGGGGCAAAGAGGTGCAGATCGAGAAGCGCGGCGAGGTCGACGGCAAGCCTTCAGCCGACGTCTACGTCGGCGACGTGCACGTCAACGAGCAGATGCGGAAATGGGGCTACGCCTGCAAGTAGCCTACGGCGCCGGCCCCTTCGCTGCTCTCCCCGCTTAGGCGGCGCTCTCCAGGAGGATGCGCGTCTCCGGGCGCGCCCACGGGCTGCCCTCTTCGGCCAGCAACTCACGCATCCGCGCCTCGTAGAAGAACTCGCCGCCGTCGATGGGCTCGAGCTCGTCGAGCCAGGACGCCTTGTCGTCGTACTTGGCGAAGAAGGGGCGCCCCACCCAGTCGGGGTCACGGCCCTGCAGGAAGTTCAACGCGATCATGCGCTCGCCGGCGTGCTCGACGACGCCGAGCACTTGCACCTTCCCCGGGGTGGCCGACATGCTCGGGCCACGGACGGTGCGGGCGAGGCCGCTGACGTGCTTGTAGGCCAGCCGGAAGGTCTCCCAGCAGTCCACCAACGGGATCTCGAAGTAGCGCTTGGCGCCCGTGTCACGGGCGACGAAGAGGTAGTAGGGCACGCACCCGACCTGGGTCTGCTCGACCCACATATCGGTGAGCGTGGCTGGATCGGCATTGATGTGCTTGAGGAGCGGCGTCTGGGTGCGGATCTGCGCGCCGGTGTCGCGAATCCGGCGGACCGCCTCGAGCGCCGCGTCCGTGCGCAGCTCCGCGGGATGGTTGAAGTGGGCCATCAGGGCGAGCTGCAGGCCCGCGCTCGTGACCTCCTCGAAGAGGCGGAGCAGGTCGTCGGCGTCGTTGTCGTAGAGGAAGCGGTGGGGCCAGTAGGCGATCGCCTTCGAGCCGATGCGGATGGTGCGGAGATTGTGTCCCACGCCCGGCTCCAGCAGCGGCTCAACATACTGCCGCAAGTTCTTGGTCTTCATGATCAGCGGGTCGCCGCCGGTGAAGAGGACGTCGCTGATCTCGGGGTGGGCGGCGGTGTAGGCGGCCAAGCGGTCGGCCTCGCGCATGGCGAACTTTTCGCCCTTCATGCCCACGAACTGGGGCCAGCGGAAGCAGAAGGTGCAGTAGGCGTGGCACGTCTGCCCCTGGCTGGGGAAGAAGAGCACGGTCTCGCGGTACTTGTGCTGCATCCCTTCCAGCGTCATGCCCTCAAGCGCGGGCATGTTGTGTTCTTTCTGGCCGGCCGGGTGCGGGTTCAACGTCATGCGGATCTCGTCGGCCACCGCCCGGATCTTGTCCGGCGGCAGCCCCTGGTCGAGCGCGTCGGCCATGCGGTCATAGTGTTCGGGGCTGAGCATGTCCCGCTGGGGGAAGGTGAGCCGGAACATGCCGTCGTCGGGGGCGGCGTCCCAATCGATGAGATGGTCGACGACATACTGGTTCGACTTGAACGGCAGCACGTGGCCGACGACGGTTGCGGCGCGCCGGACCTCCTCCGGCATCGCTTGAATCTGGGGCAACTGCTCGAAGTTGTGGATGTTGATCGCCCGATACTTCTCGGAGGCGTAGTCGTCCAGCTTCCAGTCGTGCGGCGCGTAGGTCTGGGGTTCGTTTTGCGGGGATGCGGCGGCTTGGGTCATGCGTCTCCTCCAGTATCAGCGCCGCGAGGGGCGCTGAGCGGCCCGTCCTCTAGCAAAGGGGCGCGCGCCCTGGTCTTGCGGCGGGGGTCCGGCGTCCTCACCACCAACGTGGCGTGAGCCCACCTTACGTTTAGTATAGCGATTCCCATATTCAAAGGGCAAACGCTACTCCCGTTGCGTGCCGCCCGCCCGGCCTCCGCGCCCGTTTGACAGTGGTTCGAATGCGGGCCTAGACTCCCCCGCGCGCTCCGCGCCCCGGAGGTCTCCCCATGAAGAAGATCGGCGTCTCCTTTCCCCTCCCCTGCCCCACGATCCCGACCGCATGCTCGATCCGGCGCCGATAGCCCGGGAGGCGGAGCGGCTTGGCTTCGACTCGATCTGGTTCGCCGAACACGTGGTGGCTCCGGCGACGGTGACCAAGAGCAAATCCGCGTTCTTCACCGACGGCCAGGTCCCCGGCTTCCAGGACCCGCTGATCATGATGTCGCGGGCCGGCGCGGTGACGAGCTCTCTTCTGGTGGGCACCGGCGTCTTGCTCGTCCCCGAGCACCATCCGGTGCGCCTGGCAAAGGCGCTCGCGACGATCGACCGGCACACCGAAGGGCGGCTCGTCCTCGGCGTCGGCGCGGGCTGGCTCGAAGAGGAAGCGGAGATCATGGGCGTCGACTTCAGCCGGCGTTGGGGACAGACGCTGGAGGCGCTGCGGGTGATGAAGGCACTCTGGACCGGAGAAGCGGTGGCCCACGACGGCCGCTTCTGGCAGTTCCCCGAGGCGCGCTCGATACCGCGGCCGGCGCGCCGCCCGCACCCGACGATCTACCTCGGCGGCGTGGCGCAAAAGGTGCTCGAACGCGTCATCGCCTACGGCGACGGCTGGTCGCCGGAGAAGGTGACGCCTGAAGAGCTGCCGGAGCGGCGAGAGACGTTGCACGCCCTGGCGCGCGAGGCCGGACGCGACCCGGCGGGGCTGCCGATCTCGATCTTCGGGAAGCCGCCGGAACCCGACATCGTGACGGCTTACCTGGAAGCGGGGGCGGACCGTGTCGTTGCCGGCCCCGGCTTCGCCGAGACCGAGCAGGACTGCATCGATCAGCTGCGGGACGTGGCGGCGAAGCTCCTGCCCCTGGCCGCCAAGCTCTAGTGCCGAGGGGCGCTAGCCCAGGGCCTTCCCGACGGCCCCGTTGAGGAAGTCGATGATGAGGTCGTTGACGGCCTTGGGGTTTTCCAGGGCGCGAGGTGCCCCGCCTCGGGGATGACCTCGCTGCGGACGATGGGCAGGTTCTGCGCCAGGTATTTCGCGGCCTTCTGAAAGGCGCCGCCATCGTGCTCGCCCACGGCGACCAGGGCGGGCACCTGAATCGCGCCGGACTCGATCTGCTCTTTCTGCGTGGGGCGGTCGTCCCGGGTCGAGCCGGTGAGGATGTGCCAGCTCTTGCCCGACCATGCGTCGACCATGGCGCGGACCTTGCCCTCTTTCACGGCGTAGTCGGGCGTGCCTTCCCACACCATGTTCCGCACGCGGCCCTCGACCCACTCGTCGGTCTTGCCGACCCTGCGAAAGCGTTCGGCCTGTTCGTCCATGTACTTCTGGAGGTTGGCCGAAATGGGGTCGCCGGAGACGCCGGCGGCCATGAAGACGACCGTCGTGGCGCGGCCGGGGTTGTTGAAGAGGTGCTCCATGACGACGGTCGTGCCGACGGAGTGCCCGACGAACGAGGGCTTGGCGAGGTCCATCGCGTCCATGAAGGCGGTGAGGTCGCGTCCGAAGGCCTTCCACGAGTACTCGCCGTCGGGGGCCTCCGACCGCCCGTGGCCGCGTAGGTCGATGCGGATGGCGCGATAGTATTTCGCGACCTGCGGGACGACGTCATCGAAGATCCGGCCGTCGAGCGTGTGGCCGTGAACGAGGACGACCGGATGCCCTGAGCCATGAGACTCGTAGTACAGCTTGAAGCCGTTGACTTCGACGTGCGGCATTCCGGCGGCTACGAGATGCGGCGCTGGGACCTGCCGGGCATCGCGCCGTAGCTGACCTCAGGGTCGGTGACGACGTCGACGCAGGCCGGGAGGCCGGAGGCGAAGGCGCGTTCGAGGGCAGGCCGGATGTCCTCCGGCCTTTCCACGCGCTCGCCGTGTCCGCCCATCGCCTCGACGATCTGGTCGTACCGGGTCTCCTGTGAGAGGTCGCAGCCAAGCGCCCGGCCGTAGGCGCGCTTCACGCCGTGGATCGTCTGCGCCCAGCCGCCGTTGTTGGCGACGACGGAAACGACGGGCAGCTTGAAGCGCACCATCGTCTCCATGTCCATGCCGTTGAGGCCGAAGCCGCCGTCGCCATTCAGGAGCAGGACCTGCTTGCCGGGGCGGGCAAGCTGCGCCGCCATGCCGAAGCCGGTGCCCACGCCGAGGCAGCCGAACTGGCCGGGATCGAGCCAGTGTCCGGGCTCGTGGATGGGGATGGCGCGGGCGCCGAAGGTGACGATATCGCCGCCGTCGCCGACGACGGTGGCGTCGCGGTCGAGGAACTTGCGGATCTCGCCGACGAGCCGCATGGGGTGAATGGGGTTCTGGTCGGTCTCCATCAGCTCGAGGTCGTGGGTGCGGAAGCCCATCTCTTCCTCGTGGACCTTGTCGACCCAGTCGCCCGTCGCCTCGAAGCCGACGCCGGGCAGCGCGTCGAGGATCTGCTCCATGATGAGCCGGGCGTTGCCGACGAGGCCGACGTCGTTCCCCCGGTTGCGGCCGACCTCGCGGGGGTCGGACATGATGTGAATCAGCTTGGTCTCGTCGGGAATCAGGGTGTTGCGCCCGAAGCTCATGCGGAAGTCGATGGGCACGCCGATCAGGAGGATGACGTCCGCCTGGGTGAGGGCGAAGCGGCGCGACTGCGCTCCGAAGTGGTGGTGGTCGGGCGAAATCGAGCCGCGCCCCATGCCGTTGAGGAAGACGGGCGCCTTGATCGTCTCGATGAACTCGCGGAGCGTGTCGGCGCCGTCGGTCCACCAGACGTCGCTGCCCGCCATCACGACGGGCCGCTTGGCGTCCTTCAAGAGTCTGGCCGCCTCGTTGATCAGCTCGGGGTCGCCGGGAGCGCGGGCCCCGGTGCGGTAGTTGACGGGGAAGTGCACCTTGTCCTCATCGACCCTCGCGTTGAGCACGTCGTTGGGGAACTCGATGTAGCTCGGCCCCATGCGCCCCGTCGTCGCCCACCGGAACGCGGTGGCCACGTAATCGGGGACGCGGTTGGTGAGGGCACAGCGTTCGGAGAAGTTGGAGACGGACTGCATGAGCGTGACGCTGTCGAAGTCCTGCAGGCCGCCCATGAGCTGGTCTTTGACCCCGCTGTTGCTGCCGATGCAGATCATCGGGCTGGGGGCCTGGTAGGCGTTCGCCATCGCGGTCACCGTGTCGGTGACGCCGGGGCCGGCGGTCACGACGGCGACGCCGGGCGTGCGGGTGACGCGCGACCAGCCCTCGGCGGCGTGGCCGGCGACCTGCTCGTGGCGCACGTCGATGATGTCGATGCCTTCGTCGGCGCAGCCTTCGAAGATGTTGTAGATGTGGCCGCCGTTGAGGGTGAAGATGTACTTCACCCCTTCGGCCTTCAGGGCCTTCGCGACCAACCGGCCGCCGCTGACTTCGCCCATGCGCGAGCCTCGCTTTCTGTTTTGGGGACTTGCCGTCCGCCGACCGTGGCCGCCGGACGCCGGCTATTGTAGTCGAGCGCCGCGGGGGTGGGAAGCTAACGCGCCGTGCGCCACGCCGCGATGTAGACCGAGAGCACGACGGCGAGGATGGTCCAGACATCGGGCCGCGACCAAGCCTCGGCGATGACTATTCCCCCCGGCGCAAATGCCGCGTAGCGTTCCGCCCAGAAGTGCGTCAACGCCGTCATGAAGGGAGCGTCGTCGAACCAGTATTGGGTGAGGACGTTCCCGGCGAAGAAGGCCAACAGCGCGGCAGCCCCCGCAACGTAGCGGAGGTACAGGACTGGCTTGCTCTTGGTGGCGCGCGCCAGCCCCTCGCTGACGACGTACCCCACACCCGCCCCGGCCATAATGGTCAGGAAGCCGCCGAGGGCACCGTTGACCAGCGCCCAGATGACGCCCCCCACAAGGGCGAGGCCGAGCGCCGCGGCGGCGGCCGTGGCGTGCTCCCCGGCGTCCATGACCAACATCGGGTTCTTGCGCACCTGGGCGCAGGACTCGCAGCGGAAGCCCACCGGCGTCGCAATCGAGCAGCGCGAGCAGATGGGCTTGCCGCACTTGCCGCAGCCGAGCATGGTCTCGACCTGCGGATGTGTGGCGCACTGCATCTATTCACCTCGGCTCGCGCCGGGGATCCGGCGGCGGGTAGGGCGCCGGGTACGGCCCCTTCGGCGGTGGCGGCGGGGCCGGTGGCTTCGGCGGCGGTGGCGGCGGGGCCGGTGGCCTCGGCGGGTACGGTGGCGGTGGGGCCGGGGGCCGTGGAGGTGGCGGCGGCGGTGCAGGAGGCCGCGACGGCGGCGGGGGCGGTGGTGGCGGTGGCGGCGGCTCGTCCGCGGCGGGCTTGCTCTTGATTCCACGCCGCACCCAATCCTCGCGGTCACGGACATCTCTATCGAAGAACAGCCGGTAGAAGATGATGCGCTCGCTCCACCGTTCGGGCAGCTCGTTGCCCAGGAGCCGCTTGACGACGATCGCCAGGGCCATCAGGCCGAGGCCCAAGATGTACGCCTCGCTGCGCTCGAGGAGCCAGCTCCACATGGGGAGGAGCGCGGCGGACAGTCCGAGGAAGAGCGGCACGCTGCCCCAGAACGCGATGCCGAACAGCGCAATGATGGTGACGAGCAGCAACTCCAGGCGGGCCATGGCGAGCAAGACGCCGAGGAGGATGCTCATGCCCCGCCCACCCTTGAAGCCGATCCACACCGACCAGTTGTGGCCCACGATGCAGGCCACGCCCGCGGCGATCTGCTGGCCGATTTCCAAGTCAACGGCCTGGGCCACCCAGATAGGAGCGGCGCCCTTGAGCACCTCGACGACCCCGATGGCGATCGCGACCCGGCGTCCTACGAGGTGGGCCGCGTTGCTGGGCCCCACGGAGCCGGAGCCGAAATCTCTGAGATCGACGCCACGCAGGGCCTTGACGACGAGATGCGTCACCGGAATCGCGCCCCAGAAATAGGCGGCGATGACGATGATGATCGCGCTGGCGGTCATCGCGCCCGGCCCCGGCGGCGGTGCTTCAACGTATGCACGTGGCTACGCCTCGGCGTCCGTGGGCTTGGGGCGGTCGACGAGGGCGAAGGTGAGCCGGCCCTCGGCGGCGGTCTCTCCGTCGATGGACGCGCGCGCCGTCCCCTTGCCGATAGGGCCTCGCACCCGCTCGAGGGTGACTTCAAGGTTGAGCGTGTCGCCGGGGACGACGGGGCGCTTGAACCTGAACCCGTCGATGCCCGCGAAGTAGGCGACCTTCTCGCGGTTTTCGGGGAGCGAAAGGATCGCCACCGATCCCACCTGCGCCAGAGCCTCGACGATGAGCACGCCGGGCACGATGGGATTCCCGGGGAAGTGCCCCTGGAAGAACGTTTCGTTGATGGTGAACTGCTTGAGCCCCGTGGCGCTCTTCCCGGCCTCGACGTCGAGGATACGGTCCACCAATAGGAAGGGCGGCCGGTGCGGGATGATCTCCTGGATGCCGCGGGCGTCGAGCATGCGCGAGTTCGCTATTCTCCACCGTTCCGGCTGTGGGCCCGCAGGGCGTCGACCGAGCTCAACGGCGGGCCGATGGCGCCGGGGAGCCGTTGTCCTTCATAGTTGCCGTGGTAGTCGGAGCCGCCGCACGGTATCAGGCCGTGGGCCTCGGCGAGGTCCCTGAACCGACGCTCGTCTTCTGGGGTGTACGTCCCATAGTACACTTCCATCCCCTTGAGCCCCGCCTCTTTCATCGAGGGCAGAAAGTCCTCAACGCCCTTGGTGTAGACGGGGTGCGCGAGGACGGGAACCGCGCCGTTGGAGACGCCAAGCGCGATCGCTTCCTCGGGGGTGAGCTTCTCGCGCTCGACGTAGGCGGGGCCGCCTCTGCCGATGTACTTGTCGAACGCCTCTTGGTTTGTCGCGACGTGCCCCCCTCGATGAGGGCGCGGGCGACGTGGGGCCGCCCCACGGAGGCGTCGCCGGCGATCTCGAGGACCCGCTCCCACGAAAGGGGCATCCCCAGGGCGGCCAACTTCTCCACCATCCCCTTCCCGCGGGCAAATCGCCCTTCCCGGAATCGGGCGAGCTCCGACTGGAACCGTTCGTCCGTCTTGTCAACGAAGTAGCAGAGGATGTGGATTTCCGAGCCCTCAATGTCGGTGCTCAGCTCAACACCGTCGATGAGGGTCAGGCCTGGATGCTTCGCCACCGCCTCGGCGGCCTCGGCAAGCCCCTCGGTGGTGTCATGATCGGTGACCGCGAAGGTCTTCACGCCTTGCGAGGCCACAAGGTCTACGAGCTCGGTCGGCGTGAGCCGTCCGTCCGACCTCGTGGTGTGCATGTGCAAATCTACTTCGCCCATTCGTCAGGTCACCTCGCCGGGTAAAGATTGATGTGCATGAGGGCGCCCTGTGCAGCGCGGCCTAGGCGACCTCTCTGTCGACACGTTCGATGCTGCGCGCTAAGCCGGTCTCCTCGTCCACGTCGACGAGGACGGAGCTGAACACCGCGGGGCCGGTGGCCACCTGCAGGCGCGCGTGCTGCTGGGTGAGGAAGCGCTCCAGCACCTCCCCCACGGCGTTGCCGATGACGGAATCGCGCGGGCCGACCATGCCGATGTCGGAGACGAACGCCGTCCCCTTGGGCAGGACCCTCGCGTCGATCGTCCCCACGTGCGTGTGCGTGCCGAGGACCGCGCTCACGCGGCCGTCGAGATACCAGCCCAGCGCGCCGACCTCCGAGGTGGCCTCCGTATGGCAGTCGACAATGATGACCTTGGTATCCGGGCCGACTTCCGACAGGAGCCCGTCAATCGCACGGAAGGGGTCGTCGACGTTGGCCAGGAAGACCCGGCCGATGATCTGGGTGACGAGTACGCCGTCGTGCAGCCAGTAGCCCTTGCCGGGCGCCCGCGGCGGGTAGTTCATCGGACGGATGATCGGGTAGTCGCCCTCCAGGTAGGGGACGATTTCCTTTTTGGCCCAGGCGTGATTGCCGGTGGTGATAACGTCGACGCCCGCCCCGTACATTTCTTCGGCGGTGTCCGGCGTGAGCCCAAGTCCGCCCGCGGCGTTCTCTCCGTTCACGACGACGAAATCGAGGTCGAGTTCGCGGCGAAGCTCCGGGACGAGGGCGCGCACCGCGCGCCGGCCCGGCTTCCCTACGACGTCTCCAGCCATGAGGATACGCATGCTGGTCCGGCTACTCCGACAGGGGGTTTGGAGCAGGGGCCTCCTCGGCGCTTCAGTATACGGCCCGCCCCATGCCGTGAAAAGAACGGGGCGCGGGGGTGATCCCCGCGCCCCGTTCACAGAGTCGTTGCGGATCCGGTCTACTTGGCGAGGCCGACGGCGCGGGTCTCCCGCACGACGGTCACCTTGATCTGACCGGGGTAGATCATGGTGTCCTGAATCTTCTGGGCCACGTCGTGGGCGAGCTTGGCCGCCTGGACGTCATCCACTTTCTTCGGTTGCACCATGATCCGGACTTCACGGCCGGCCTGGATCGCGTACGCCTTCTCCACGCCGTCGAAGCTCGTGGCGGTCGTCTCGAGTTCCTGCAGGCGCTTGACGTACATCTCGGCGGTGTCGCGGCGCGCTCCCGGCCGACCTCCGCTGATGGCGTCGGCGGCGGCGACAATGAACGCCTCGACGTTGATCCGGTCGTCGTCGTGGTGCTCCTCGATGGCGGCCGCGACTTCAGGGTTGATACCGTACTTGCGGGCGATTTCACCGCCGATCTCCGCGTGGCCGCCCTCGATCTCATGCGTGAGCGCCTTGCCGAGGTCGTGCAGCAAGGCGCCCGCCTTGCAGACCTGGGCGTTGGCGCCAATCTCGGAGGCCATCATGCCCGCGAGATGCGCCGCCTCGACGCTGTGCTTCAGCACGTTTTGGCCGTAGCTGGTGCGGTAGCGCAGCCGGCCGAGAAGCGCGGTGACCTCGGAGGAGAGACCGAGCACGCCGGCGTCGATCACCGCCTGTTCGCCGGCCTTGCGCATGCCCTCTTCGACCTCTTCGCGGGCCTTGTTCACCATCTCCTCGATCCGGGTGGGGTGAATGCGCCCGTCGAGCATGAGCTTCTGCACCGCGACCTTGGCCACTTCACGGCGGATCGGATCGTAGCCGGAGAGCGTGACCGCCTCCGGCGTGTCGTCGATCACGAGATCGACGCCGGTCGCCTGTTCAAGGGCGCGGATGTTGCGCCCCTCGCGCCCGATAAGGCGCCCCTTCATGTCGTCGCTGGGGAGGGGGATCACGGACACTGTGGTCTCAGAGACCACGTCCGAGGTCAGCCGCTGGATGGACAGCGCGATCGCCTTGCGGGCCTTCATGTCGGCCTCGTCGGCGATACGGCGGTCGATCTCGTGGATCTTCTTGGCCGCTTCGAGCTCTAGCTCGTTCTCGACGCTCCTGAAAAGCTCGGCGAGCGCATCCTCTTTGGAGAGACCGGAGACGCGTTCAAGCTCGGCCACCTGTCGGCCGCGCGCTGTCTCTAGCTCTGCTCGTAGGTCGTCTAGCCCGCGCTCCTTCTCTCTGAGTTCCCGCTCTTTCCGGTCGACGCCCTCGATCTTGTTGTCGAGTGCATCTTCTTTCTGGGCGAGTCGTCGCTCCTGTCGTTGAACGTCTTGTCTGCGCTCTTTGTACTCGGCCTCGGCGGCGGATCGGGTCTTGTTCGCCTCGGCGCGCGCCTCTTTGACGACTTGCTCGCGCCTAGCCTCCGCCTTGTTGATGATCCCTTCAGCCTGCTGTTCAGCGGCTTCGACTTTCTTGGTCAGCCCCCGGTCACCAGCGCCACGAAACCTTCGATGACGCGGCTAATTGGGTTAGCCAACTTCTACCGTCCTTTCTTTACTCTGCTGTCGTTTCCTTCCGGGTTGGGCCTGTGGAAAGCCCAAAGTTTTCCCCGTCATTATCGGCCCCGTCGATTTTGAGTGTCAAGGTTGGCGGATTTCGTCAGAACCGTTCGTTGACAGGAGTAGGGCGCCTTTCTACAATGCCCCTCTACTCCGTTGGGGCCGGTGCGGCCCGCGAGGCGAACCTATGGCCAACGCCCCCTTCCCCACCCCGCTTCCCGACCCATGGAGCGCTGAGTTCTGGGAGGGGTGCAAGCGCGGCGAGCTGCTGCTCCAGCAGTGCTCCGGCTGCGGCAAGCCTCGCTACTTCCCCAGGCTTACCTGCCCGTCCTGCGGCGACGAAGCGTACGACTGGACCAAGGCGAGCGGCAAGGGTGCTCTCTACAGCTTCATCGTGGTCCACCCCCCCACGTTGCCCGCTTTCAAGGACGTCGTTCCCTATCCCGTTGTCCTCGTCGAGCTCGAGGAGGGGCCGCGCATGGTGAGCAACGTCGTGGACTGCGCCAACGAGGACCTGGAAATCGGCATGCCGCTGGAAGTCGTGTTCGACGCGGTAACCGAAGACCTGACGCTGCCGAAATTCCGGCCCGCGGCCAGCTAACCCCCGGCCCCTAGGGGCAGGCGTCCAGCGGGACATCGTCGAAGCGCAGGACCCCAGCCGCGTTGGCCTCGATCGGAATAACCCAATCAAGTGCGGCGAGCTCGCCCCAGCTGTGAACGGCGCAGTGCCGGAGCTCGTCCTCGCAGCCCCCGTCGACGGTGCAGCTCTCCCGCTCGAAGTCAAGGGTGTACGCCTGCACGACGTACCGGGGCGCAGCCTCGGCCGCGTCGGAGGGAAAGAGGGCGAAGTTGCTCACCGTGGCCCCGCCGCCGGCGACGGCCTGCGCCTCGCCATTCACGTAGATCACCAGGTCTTCGTCGGTCTCGTTGACGAAAGAGGAGTCGACGAAGCCGCCGGGCACGAAGGCGACGACGAGGGCCATCATCCCCACGCCCACGGCTATGGCTCCGGTGACCAAGGCGGCGACGACGAGGATGATGCGCCGCCGACGGTGCGCCTCCTCCAACGGGTCGGTCACGCGGTGCGGGTCGGGGTGCATGGGAGGGCCGTGATGCCGGGTCGGACGGATCGAGCCACCGAACCGCATCCGGGGTCGGCATCGTAGCACATACCGCTACGGACCCCTCGTCGGCGCCGGGAGTGCGGTACCATGAACTTGCGGCGCGCCGTCCTCGGGAGCATCACTATCACCAGGTCCTTCGATTTCGCCGGTTTCGCCGGCGCGGGCATACGCCGCGCGGCGGCGGTTGCGGTGCTGCTGGGGCTTGGTTTGGGGTTGATGCCCACAGCGGTCGGAGCCCAAGACGAGGCGGCCCCGACGCTCACGGAGACCGCGGGCGGGTACGAGGTCTCCTTCTTCATCGACCCCTTCCCCGCCGCGGCGGGGGCGCTGGGGAGGATCGGGGTCGGCGTCGCCGAAGTGGCGTCGGGCGAGCCGGTGGCCGACGTGACCGCATCGCTGGAGATCGTCGACCCGCTCGACGGCGAGGTGTCGCGAGTGGCGCTGCAGCCCGACGAGGAGCGGCCGGGGCGGTTCGAGGAGGCCGGGTTCTTCTTCCCCCGGGAGGGGGTCTGGGAGACACGCGCTATCATCGACGGGCCGCTGGGGCGCGCGTCGGTGGAGATTGCCATTCCGGCGACGATCCGCGCCGTCGCCGACGAGATCGCCGAGGGCGTCGGCGGCCCGTACTCGATCAGCATCGGGGCCAATCCGGTGTCGCCGGTGGCGCACCTGGGGTCGCGGTTCACCGCGCTGGTGCTGACGCACCCGGGCGGGGAGTCGGTGCCGGACTCCCGGCTCACCTACCGGTTCATCAATCCCGAGACCGGCGAGCGGCTCGACCTCGAAGGGACGCAGCGACTCGACCAACGCGACTTCTTCCAGAACCTGATCACGTTCCTCACCCCCGGGACGTGGCGCTTCACCGCCACGGTGGAAAGCCCGCTCGGCACCGGATCAATCGAAGGCCAGATCGTGGTGCGGGAGAACACCGACGCCGGGTACGGCGGCACGGCGCTGTGGGCCTCGATCATGGGGCTGCTGATCTTCGGCGGCGCATTCCTGGCCTGGCGCTACCGGAACGCGGCGAAGCGCGACTAGGCCTTCTCGCCTTCTTCGGGCGGGTGGAACGGCGGCTGGTCGACGCCCCAGTAGAGCGTCTGGTGGGGGAAGGGTATCTCGATGCCCAGTTCGTCGAAGCGGTACTTGACGCGCCTGCGGAACTCGCCGGTCACGCCCCATTGAGCGCCGGGCTTGGTCTGTCCAAGGCAGAGGATGTTGACCGAGGAGTCGGCGAAGTCGCCGATGCGCAGGGCGGTGATCGGCGCCGTAATCTGCGGGCCCACCTCGGGGTCCTCGCTCATCTCCTTGCCAATTTCATCGAGGAGTTCCATGCAGCGGTCGACGTCTTCTTTGTAGGCGATGGGAATGTTGAGGAGGACGCGGGCCTTCTCCTTCGTGTGGTTGGCGACGACCCCGATGGAGCCGTTAGGGATCACGTGCATGGAGTAGTCGAAGGCCCGGATGACGGTGCGGCGGAGGTTGATGTCCTCAACGCTCCCCGATTGGCCGGCGATTTCCACCCAATCGCCGACGCGGTACTGCTCTTCGAGGATGATGAAGATGCCGGCGAGCACGTCGCGGACCAAGCTCTGGGCGCCGAGCCCGACGGCGATACCCACCACGCCGGCGGCGGCGATCACGGGCGTCACGTTGATGCCGAGTCCGCTCAGGATCATGAACAGGGCCGTGAGGTAGACCAACACCTTGACCGCCCCGATGATAACCGTGGACAGGGTCGCCTCCCGTTTCTGGATTTCCTCGGGCAAGGTGTCGGCGCGGGCGCGGTCCTTGACGACGCCCAGGATGATCTGGGGCACGGCCCGCTCGGCCGCCTTCACGAAGAGGAAGGCAATGCCCACGATGATCGCTATCTGCACGATCTCTTCGGCGAGAAACGAGCCGACGGTGGCGCCGAAGTCGAGGAGATCGGCGTTGATTTGCGTCGTGTCGGCGCCGAGGCCGTTGGCGATGGAGACGCCGGCGCCGAACAGCACCCAGGCGATGACGAACGCGGTGCCGAGGATGGCCGTGGCCCTGTCCAGGACCGAGAGATCGCCGACGATCCAGACGTCGAGCTTGTGAACGGTCCTCTTTAGCAGCGAGGGCAGGCGCCGAAAGACCAGCCCGGCGACAACCACGCCAAGGGCGGCGGCCAGGATGACCTGGACCCAGTTTATCTGGGCCTCTTCGGCGGCTTGAACGAGGACGGCGAGCGGGGGCATGCGAGGGTCCCGAACGGCGTCCTAGTATGCCAATGGCAGCGCCGGAATGGAAGGTGGGACGGCGCACGCTCCAGGCGGGCCGGCACTTAGCTCTGTTTCAGAACGCGGTTTCGTAATTTCTCTGTGCGCCGGTTCCATTTACTCCTGTCGCGTGGT
>OZ220057.1:0-57190 GCA_964291475.2 Dehalococcoidia bacterium
CGATCATGCACCCCTCGATGAAGCCGCCGATCAACAAGCGCCTGAATGAAAAGGGCGTCGTCTATCACCGTTTCTCCCGGGTCCATGAAGTACGCGGCGGCGACGTCGTTCTCGTCGACAGCAACAGCGGCGCAGAGCGCGTCCTCGAAGGCATCGACACCATCGTGACCACCGCCCCCAACCGGCCCGATACCGCGCTCTACGACGCGCTCACCGCCCAGAACGGCGATTTAACCGTGCTCATGGCCGGCGACTGCGTCGCCCCGCGGCAAGTCGCCGAAGCCATTCGCGAAGGACACCTGGCGGGCCGTTCGGTCTAGCCCTAAAGGAGGCGCGCTTTGCCGGAACAGATTCTCCGCGGCTACGCCGACGCGCCCCAAGGGCAGGTCCACTACCGCGCCGCCGGTACGGGCCCGGCCATCCTCCTCCTCCACCAGAACGGCATGACGTCGGCGTGCTTCGACCGGCTGATTCCGATCCTGGCGGACACCCATCGAGTCGTCGCCTTCGACCTGCCCGGCCTCGGCGCATCCGACCCGCCGCCGCAGCCTTACCAGATCGCGGACTACGCCGCCCACCTCGTCGCCGCCGCCGACGCCCTCGGCCTGGAGTCGCTCTCCCTCTTCGGCCACCACACCGGAGCGTCGGTTGGCATCGAGATCGCCGCCGCGTACCCCGGCCGCGTCGACGCGCTCATCCTCGACGGCGTCCCCATCTTCGACATCGCCTTCGACGACCTCGCCGAGCGCGACCCCATCCTCTACGGTCCCATGAGCTTCGAGCTGGACGGCAGCCACATCACGCGGCTCTGGGACAGGATCGTCCGCCTCGGCGCGCGGGCCTTCCCCCGCCCCTTCGACGAGGCGGCGCTCGCCATCATCCAGGACGAGGGCCTCTCCAGGCTCACCGCCGGCGAGACCAACCGCGACGTCTACCGCGCCGTCTTCGCCTACGACCCGCGCGTCCGGCTTCCGCTGGTCGAGGCCCCAACGCTTCTCTTGGCGGGCGAAGGCGACTCCCTGGCCAGGAACAACGCGCCGGCGGACGCCCTGCTGCGCCGCAGCCGCATCAAGGAGCTCTCCGGCGGCTCCTACTACACCACCTACGTCGACGCCGAACTCCTGGCCGAGGAGATCCTTGCCTTCATCAAAGACCCCGGCGTCTGAGCCGCCGCCGGGGACGTCAGCCGCCCGGACCGCTGAACGCGCCGATCTGCCGGTAGACCGCCAGCAGGTCGAAACAGTCCCACGTCTCCGCGATGCGCCCGTCCTCGTACCGGTCGATCGTGTGCCCGCACGCCTCGATCCGCCTGCCCGTCGGAGCAACTCCTTGGAACGCTCCCAGATGCGTGCCCCTGGCCACGTACCGGGTCACCACCCGGTCGCCGTCGACCAGCACCTGCTCCACCGTCGAGGTCAGGTCGGGAAATGCCGTCCGCAGCGTGACAATGGCCCGCTTGTACCCCTCGCGCCCCGCCGGTTGGTCCGATTCCAGCGGCGAGTGATTGACGTAGTCCGGCGCCAGCATCTCGTCGACGATGGCGAGGTTGCCCTTCGACCACGCCTCCTCGATGAAGGCGCGGGCCCGCTCTTTGATCGAGTCGCTCATTGCCTCACTCATCTACACAAATGCCGGACTAGACTTGCTCGTTTCGTGGTGAAACCATGACGAACCCACCCCAAACCCCCATGCAAACCGCCCTCAATGCCTATATAAGTGGGGCCCTACGGCGGGACTTTCCGCCGGAGGTGCTCGCCAAGGCGAAACACCACGTCCTGGACACCGTCGCGGCCATGATATCAGGGTCGCGCCTCCCTCCCGGCCGTCTCGCCATCCGCTACGCGGCGGCGCAGGGCGGCAGGCGTCAGGCCTGCGTCCTCGGCAGCCGCACCGTCACCACCGCGGTCAACGCGGCCATGGCAAACGGCATGCTCGCCCACGCAGACGAGACCGACGACTCCCACGCCCCGTCCTTCACCCACCCCGGCTGCGCCATCGTCCCCGCCGCGCTCGCCGCCGCCGAAACCTACGGACGCTCGGGTTTGGACCTGCTCAAAGCCGTCGTCGTCGGCTACGACGTCGGCTGCCGCACCACCATCGCCGCCGGCCCCATGACCCTCGACGCCGCCTACCGCAGCACCCACAGCATCGGCGGCCTCTTCGGCGCAGCGGCCGCCGCCGGCCCCCTCTGCGGCCTCACCGAACGGCAGACGTCCTATTTGCTCGCCTACACGGTGCAGCAGTCGTCGGGCGTCACTTCATGGGCCCGCGACGGCGAGCATATAGAGAAGGCCTTCGACTTCGGCGGCATGCCCGCCCGCAACGGCGTCGCCGCCGCCACCATGGTCGCCGCCGGCTTTACAGGAGTGGAAGACCCCCTCGACGGCAACCCCAGCTTCTGGGACGCCTTCAGCCCCTCCGCCAACCGCCGCGCCATGATCGACGGCCTCGGCCACGATTTCGAAATCATGCGCGCCAACATCAAAAAATGGCCCGTCGGCTCCCCCATCCAGGCCGCGCTGGACGCCTTGGAGGCCCTCATGGAGGAGCACGGCATCTCGGCGAACGACGTCAAGCGCATCGTCGCCCGACTGCCCGACGACCTCGCCCACATCGTCGACAGCCGGAGCATGCCCGACATCAACCTGCAGCACATGCTCGCCCTGCTCCTCGTCGACGGCGCGGTCACCTTCGCCAACTCCCACGACACCGCCCGCATGGCCGACCCTCGCGTCGCCGCCGTCCGCGACCGCATCGAGCTTGCGCCCAGCGCGGAGCTCACCGCGGCCAGGCCCCGGCGCCAGGGGATCGTCGAGGTCGAAACCGCCGACGGGGCCGTGCTGAGCCACCGCACCTACGCGGTCCGCGGCACCTCCGACAACCCGATGCCCCAGGAAGAGGTCACCGCGAAGGCCCAAGACCTTCTTGAATCCGTGCTGGGGAACGACCGGGCCAACCGGTTGATCGAGACGCTATGGGCGCTCGACGGCCTCGCCGACGTCCGGGAGCTTCGCCCGCTGCTGCGCGCCTGACGCTCCCTAGGCCCCGCGCAGCCGGGGGTCGAGAACGTCGCGGATCGTGTCGCCGGCCAGGTTGAAGGCCAGCACCGCGATGGTGATGGCCAGGCCGGGGAAGAAGGCAAGGTACGGCGCCTGCTCCAGGAACGTCTGCGACAGCTTCAGCATGCCCCCCCAGGTCGGCGTCGGCGGCGGCGTCCCAAGCCCCAAGAAGCTCAGGGAGGCCTCCACGAGAATCGCGTAGCCGAATCCCAGGGACGCCAAGATGATGATCGGCGCCACGATGTTCGGGAGGATGTGACGCAGCACGATTCTTGGTCCGCTGCAGCCAATCGCCCGCGCTGCTTCGATGTACGTGTTCTCCCTCGCCGCGAGCACGGCGCTTCTGACGACCCGCGAGTTTGCCGGCGTTGCCACGATGGAGATGGCGATGACGGTGTTGGTGGAGCTGGGCTCCAACGCCGCCACCATGGCCAACGCCAACACGAGACCGGGAAGCGCCTGGACACCGTCGACGATGCGCTGCACCGCGAGGTCGAAGACCCCGCCCACGTAGCCGCTGACGAGACCGATGACCGCACCCGCTCCCGTGGAGATCAGGACCGACAGAATCCCCACCTGCAGCGAAATGCGCGACCCGTGGATGACGCGGCTGAACGTATCGCGTCCGATACCGTCCGTTCCGAAGAAGTGCGACCAGCTTGGCCCTTCCAGGGTGTCCCTGCTGATGTCGAAGGCATCGTGGGTCGAGACCAGTTCGGCGAATACCGCCGCGAAGGCCATGAGCAGGATGACGAACATCGACAACGTGCCGACGGGATGCCGCCGCGCAAACCGGCCGAACGCGAGCGTCCACCGCAACGCGGTCTCCGGCCACGTCGCGCCGCTGCGCATGTCGCTTAAGGAGGTCATTCGTAACGGACCCGCGGGTCAAGCCAGGAGTAGCAGAGATCGACAACTAAGTTCATGACGACGAGGGCGAGCGCGAGGAACAACACCGCCGCCTGCAACTGAATGTAGTCGCGCCGCAGGATGGAGGTGAAGACCAGATTGCCGAGACCCGGCAGCGAGTAGATGCTCTCCAACACCACGGCACCGCCCAAGAGGAACCCCAGATTGGTGCCGACGAGGGTGATCACCGGGAGGACCGCGTTCCGCAGAGCGTGCCGGTAGAGCACGACGCGCTCGCTCAGGCCCTTCGACCGGGCGGTCCGCACGTAGTCCTCTCGCATCACCTCAAGCAGCGTCGATCGGGTCATCCGGGCGGTCGCCGCCACCAGCCGTATGCCGAGGATCGCCATCGGTATGGAGAACTGTTCAAGGTTGCGCAACGGGTCGTCGACGAACGGCGTGTAGCCGACGGGGGAGGAGTAGTTGAACCAGAGCGATGCGTAGAGAATCACCATGGTGGCGATCCAGAAGTCGGGGACCGCGAGCCCGATCACCGATAGGAACCGGGCGCCGGTATCGACCGGCTTGTCCTGCTTCATCGCCGAGATCACGCCGAGCGGAACGCCCGCGAGCACGCCAATGAGCATGCCGCCGATCACCAGCTCAAGGCTCACCGGGATGGCGGACCAAAGCTGTTTCGTGGCCGGTTCGAGTGTCCAGAGCGAGCGGCCCAGGTCGCCTCGGAACATGTCGCCAATCCATTCACCCAGGCGGACGAGGAACGGCCGGTCGATCCCGAGGTCGGCCCGCAGGGCGTCGATTGTCTCCGGCGTCGCGTTGCCTATCTGGGTGAGGCGGGCGAGGACGACGTCCCCTGGAATGAACTCGATAAGCGAGAACACGATGATGCAGACGACCAACACCGTCGGCACCAGCAACAGCACCCGGCGTATCAGGTAGTTACGCACGGCTGCCTCGACGCGCGGCCCTTGGGTCACGCATACCGGGAGTCCCTCTGGCGCAGGAAGTCTCGAAGACCCAGCCGGGAGCGGGCTTCATGCGCCTCCTTGTGTTCGTCGCTGCGCATGGCGGCGATCCAGACCTCCGTATGCTGCTCGTGCGAGAGTCGCCAGCCCATCAGGTCGAGCATCCGATTGACGGACCGCTTCGTCGCCCGCACCGCACCGGGCGGGGTCAGCGCGATCTTACGGGCGAGCTCCGCCGTCGCCTGGTCGAGTTCCTCCCTCGGCGCCACCTTGTTCACCATACCCATCCGGAGCGCCTCCGCGGCCCCGATCGCCTCGCCCGTCCACATCAGCTCCTTGGCCTTCCGTGGCCCCAAGTCCCAGGGCTCGACCAAGACCTCGACCCCCGCCGTCGCCATTCTAAGCACGGGATCGTAGAAGCTGGCATCCTCCGACGCCACGATGAGGTCGCACATCGAGGCGAGCACCCAGGCCCCCGCCGGACAGGGCCCATGCACCTGCGCCACCGTGGGCTTGGACAGGTAGTGGAGGGTGAAGAAGTACCCGAGCACCTTCATCGTGAAATCCCGGAACGCCTGCTCGTTTCCCTCGAACCAGGGCCGCCCTTCCGGAGCCTTGAACGCTTCGGGATCGCGCGGCAACTGCTTCAGGTCGTGGCCCGCCGAGAAACACGCTCCGGCGCCGCGAAGCACCACGACCCGGACCGCGTCGTCCGCCTCGGCGGCGCGGAATGCCACGTCCAGCTCGTCCTTCATCACCTCGTTCTGCGCGTTCCTCACCTCTGGCCGGTTCAGGGTGATGAAGGCGACGGGGCCGTCGACTTCATACAGGATCGTCTCGTAGGGCAGGCTCGCTTCCATCACGTCACCGCGCCGATCACGCCGGAGCCGGCGAGCTCGGCGACCGCCTCCGGCGTCATGCCCAGCACATCCCCAAACACCACGCCGTTATGCCGGCCGGTTGCCGGTCCGGGCCCCCGCACCGCTCCCGGCGTCTTTTCCAGCTTCCACGGAATGCCCAGATAAATCTGGTCCGGCGCGACGCGCTCATCGGCAACGGCAAGCATCGACCGCACCGCGTCGTAGTTCGGATCGTTGACCAACTCCATGAGGCCCTGCACGGGATAGGACGCCACGCCCACAGCCTGCAGCCGCTCGGCTACGTCTTCGGCGGTCTGGCCGAGGGTCCAGCCTTCGATCGCCGCGTCCAGATCGCCCTGGTTCGCGAGACGCCCTTCGAGCGTAGCGAACCGGTCATCCGCGATGTCGGGGCAGTCCGGGCGAGCGAGGTCCCGGAGCGCAGCCCACTCCTCTTCGCTCCACGCCTCGATGGCGACCCAGCGGTCCCGCTCGCGCCCCTCCTCGTCCTCCGAGTCGCGGCAGCGGTAGATGCCGTGGGGAGCCACCCCTGCGTACCGGTTGCCGTGCGGCGCCGGCACGGCGCCGTTGAAGAAATAGTCCATCAGCGGCTCGGCGGCCCGCTGAAGGGCGGCCTCGCCTTGCGCCACGTCGACGTGCTGCCCCTCGCCGGTGCGGTCCCGGTAGCGCAGCGCCGCGAGTACGGCCACGAGCGCATGGCTCGCCGAGGCCGGGTCAACGTCGGCGGTGTCCTCCCGGGGATGGGGATCGTCCACGTAGCCAAGGAAGCTCTTGATCCCGTAGAGAGCGGAGACGGACGGTCCGTACGTCTTGCTGTCGCGCCACGGGCCGGGCGTCGCTCCCGCCGCCGACAACGACGCCACGATGATCCCCGGATTGACCTTCCGAAGCTCCGCATAGCCCAGCCCAAGACGGTCGAGGACCCCCGGCGAAAAGTTCTCGATCACGACGTCGCTGACCGCCGCCAGATCCTTGTACAGGGCCTTGCCTTCGGGGCCGGCGAGATCGAGCGTTATGCTCAGCTTGCCCCGGTCGTAACTGTGGTAGGCGATGGGATGGTCGTCCGGGAGCGCCATCTCCGCCCTGAGAGCATCCTCGTATGTCCCGTGCCCGCTCATGGCGATCCCCGACCGCCGGGCGGGCGCCTGCACCTTGATGACCTCAGCCCCCATGTCGCCGAGCATCATGCCCAAGACCGGCCCCGCCCACACGTGGCCGTGGTCGAGCACCCGCAGCCCCGTCAACGGCGCGGAGCTTCCGTCCTTCGCCTGATTGCCGGCGCCCGGCAAGTGCGTCGCTTGCGTGGCCTCCTCACGGACCTCGCCGTCGTGCTCACCCAGAAGCGGCGCCGGACGGCGGAGCGCCCACGGGCTGGCGGAGAGCCGGTACGGCGCGCCCGGAGTGACGAACGTGCCGGCCTTCGGGTGGGAGGTCTTCTCCCAGAAGTTACGGCATGCAAGCTGCTCGGACTCCGCCACTTCATCGATGGTGTTAATCGGATGGAACGACAGGCCCCAGTCCCGAAAGAGCTTGGTCAGGGTGGCCTTGTCGTGCCGTTGGAGCCAGGGGTGCCAATAGGCGTCGAGCTCCTCGGCCCAGCGGGGCGCCAGCCACCGGTTCTGCAGCCGCTCATCCGTCTTGAGCTCCGGCCTGCCCACCATGTCCAGGAACATCTCCCACTGGCTGTCGACCATGGTGATGATCTGGAAGTAGCCGTCGCGGCAGGGGGCGATCTGCCACGGGTAGAAGGGGTCGGCGTGGACCCCGGTGCGGTTCCGGTTCGTCCCCAGATAGGCGAACTCCCCCAGCGGCGCGCCCTTCATCACCGTTCCCAGCACCTCTACGCCGGCAAGCCAGACGTGCTGCCCCTGCCCGATCACCTCGCGCCCCCGCACGCCGAGCAGCGCCGCGATGGCCCCGTGCGTGCCGACCCAGTAGTCCCCCGCCTCATAGGGCGGCGCGAGCGGCGCCTTCCCAAGGTCGCCCATGCGGTGGGCGAGGCCGGACGCCGCGCTCTGGGTCAGCGAACCGCCCTTCCAGTCGGCCCGCGGCGACCCCAAGCCAAAGTTGGTGATGGACACATAGACCAGGCCCTCGTTCGACCGCAGAGCGGCCTCCGGGCCCAATCCCTGACGCTCCAGCGTCGCCGCCGGATAGTTCGTGATGAAGACGTCCGCCCAACGGAGCAGGGCCGCGAGGTCGGCCTTGCCGGCCTCGGTCGACGCGTCGACCGTCACACCCCGCTTGTTGGCATTAAGGAAGAGGAAAAGGCCGCTCTTCTCAGGGTCGGGGGTCCTTGATGGGAACGGCCCGCGGCGGCGGCAGGAGTCCCCGTCCGGCGGCTCGACCTTGACCACGTCGGCGCCAAGGTCCCCCAAGAGCTTCGCGGCGTAGGCGGCGGAGATGAAGTCGCCGTACTCGACCACGCGCAGGCCGGCGAGAGCCCCGGATGACGACTCGTTGCCGGATGAATGCATAGCGCGGTCTGGAGGGCTGGAGGGGCGGCCTTTATCCCGAATGCTAAACTCTTCAGAACCTAAAGCATCGGGGCCAGCATCCTAGCATCGGCCTCTGAGAAACGTCAACGAAAACGGCCCGTTAACGACGAGCGCGGGCCACGGGGAGGCGCCACGTGTCGATCGAAGAGAACAAGGCGATTCTGCGGCGGCTTGGCGAAGAGCTGATCAACCAGGCGAAACTGGAAACGGCGGACGAGTTCTACAGCAGCGACAGTGTTGACCACACGCCGGCCCCCGGCCAGGTCGCCGGGCCGGAGGGCGTCAAGCGCGACTTCGCCCGGATCAGGGCCGCCTTTCCCGACTGGCGCCAGGAGATTGAGGACGTCATCGCCGAGGACGATATGGTGGTGGTCCGTTGGAGATCGTCGGGCACCCACAGCGGAGACTTCATGGGCCTGCCGGCGACGGGAATCCACGCCTCCTGGACCGGCGTCGGCATCTTCCGCCTGGCCGGCGGCAAGATCGTCGAGCGCTGGAGCAACTGGGACGCCTTCGGGCTGGTGCAGCAGCTTTCCAAGAAGTAAGGCCAACCGGGGCCGGACCGCCGATTCTTGACCGGCTTCGCAAGCGGCCCCTAGAGTGAGGGTCGCTTCCCTTCAGAGCCCGAGGTCTCCCCCGCCTCCAGCGATGCCCTCCGACCCTTCGTCAGACCGCGATCAGCGCGCGCGTCGGCTCTATTACGGATGGGTCATCGTCGCCGTCATCTCGATGATCGGCCTGGTGCAGGCGGGCCAGTTCAACACCACCGTCGGTGTCTTCGTCAAACCCGTAACCGAGGAGTTCGGCTGGGACCGCTCCACCTTCATCGGCGCCATCAGCATCGGCACCCTCACCGGCGGCGCGCTGGCCCCGTTGAGCGGCATCCTGCTCGACCGGCTCGGCGGACGCTGGGTGATATCGCTCGGCCTCCTCCTGCTCGGCGGCTCGCTCATCCTCTTTTCGTTTGTCAACGGAGCGTGGCAGTTCTACCTCGCCATGATCGTAGGACGCGCCGGCCTGCAGGGCGCGACCAATCTCTCCCTGGGCGTCGTCGTGAGCAAGTGGTTCGTCCGCAAGCGCGGCCGGGCGATGGCGGTGGCGGAGGTCGGGCAGCGGGCGGGGAGCGGCATCGTCCCCGTCTTCGCCCAGGTCATGGTCAGCGCCGCCGATTGGCGCACCGCGGCATGGGCGACGGGCGCGATGACCTGGGTGTTCGGTCTGCTCCCCGCGCTTCTGTTTCTGCGCCGCCGGCCGGAAGACCTCGGACTGCAGCCCGACGGCGACGATGCCTCCCCGCCGGCCGGCGCGCCGATGGCGGCGCCGCGAGTCTACGAGCCGCCCAGCGTGACCCTGCACCAAGCCCTACGCTCGACGACCTTCTGGCTCATCGCGCTCGCCATCGCCGCGATGTTCACCGTCATGAGCGGCGTCAGCCTGAACCTGCTCCCCTACCTGAGCGACCAGGGCCTATCCGATGGCGGGGCGGTTGTCGTGCTCGCTGTCTACGCAACCGTCGCCGGCTTCTCCGCGGTGGCCGCCGGACTGCTTTCCGAGCGCGTGCCGGTGACCCGTATGCTCCAAGCTGCCTACGTCGCGCTTGCGGCCGCCACCCTCTTCCTCGTGACCGTCGACACGGTCCTCAGCGGCATCGTCTACGGTATCGCCGCGGGAATCGCCTTCGGGACGATCTCAACGGCCTTCCAGCTGGTGCTGCCGGCCTTCTTCGGGCGCGGCCACCTCGGGGCGATACGCGGCGTCTCTCAGACGCTGAACATGGGGACGGTGGCGGGAGGGCCATTCCTGATGGCCTTCGTGTTCGACACCACGGGCAGCTACGTGCCGATCCTCTTCGCCTTCGCCGGGCTGCTCGCCGCCGCCTTCATCATGCTTGCCGTCGTTCCCAAGCCCAGGACCGCGGCGCGCTAGACCGGCCGAGTCGATCTACGAAGGGTCGATCTCGTCGATGCGGTAGCGGAGGTTGCCCGCGGGCGCTTTGACGGTCACCACTTGGCCGGCGCTCTTCCCGAGAAACGCCTTCCCCGCCGGCGATTCGACGGAGATGCGCCCCTGCCGAGGGTCGACCTCCGAAGGATCGACGAGCACGTAGACCAGCTCCTCTTCGTACGTCATGTCGGTGACCGCGAGCCGGCTGCCGATCTCGGCCTTGCCGGACGCCTTTGCGGCCTTGCCGTTCGCCGCCAGGATTTCGGCGTTGTTGAGCGTGTGCTCGAGCTCGCGGATGCGCGCTTCCACGTGGGCCTGCTTGTCGCGTGCGGCATCGAGGGGCGCGTTCTCGCGGTAGTCCTTGTCGGCCATCGCCCGCTTGACGTCGTCCGCGATGACTAGCCGTTGGGCGCGGAGGTCGTCGAGCTCGGCCAACGCCTTCGCGTGCCCCTCCTTCGTCATCTTCGGCCCCGCCGCGGGAGCGGGGGGCAGGCTCACCACCGCGCTCGACCTCTTGGCCGAGCGCTTCACCTTCAAGTGGGGCGCCAGCTTGAAGGCGGAATGCCCCTCGTTGTGCAGATAGCCGAGGAACGCCTTGACCGGCGCAAGCGTCTTGATGGAGTCGGCGGAGCGCTTCCCGCAGTAGTCCTCGATGTTGTACGGCGTGATGTCCGCCACCACCTGGTCGCGCCCGGCCTCGCGGACGAACCGCTGCAGCTCTTGCTGTTCCTGTACGGATATCCCCTTGCTGTTCGCCTTCCCCGTATTGTTCGTCGTGGAAATGAACTGGGTGACGGCGTCGCCTAGGGTCAGCGAATCGGAAGGGGACATGCGCAGCCTCCGTGATCGATTAAACGCCAACAAAAGGGCGTCAAAGTGAGAACGGGGTGATGATAGCACAGCCGAGGGGCGCAAGGGGCCCCGGCCCAACCGTCCGCTTCTGCTATAATTCGGCCAGCCTCAACAGAGTAAACGGGCCGTGAACGCCCTTCGGCCGCCCCCGCCCCATCGGCGCGCGGCTGCGCCTTCCCCGGGCCAACGCGGCATGCTCCTATGAACCAACGCTGGGTGCGGAACAGCTTCGTCTATCTGCTCATCCTCGGGGCGGTCGTCGCCATCTTCTACGTGGTCTTCCGCTCGCCGTCGAGCGGCCAAGACGTCGACATCACCGAGATCATCACCCGCGCTCAGAACCGCGACCTCGTGCAAATCCAGGTCGACGGCAACTCCATCGAGGCGGAGACCCGCGAGGGCGCGACGCTGCGGTCCCGGAAAGAAGAGAACGTCAGCATCCTCGAGCTGCTGAGCGACGCGGGCGTCGAACCCGGCTCGATACCCGTCGAGGTCCAAGAGTCGAGCTCGCTCGGGAGAGTCTTCGGGACGCTCCTCGGCTTCCTGCCCCTCATCCTCTTCGGCGCACTGATCCTGTTCATGATGCGCCAGGCCCAGGGCAGCAACAATCAGGCCATGAGCTTCGGAAGAAGCAAGGCCCGCATGTTCGTGGGCAACCGGCCCACGGTCACCTTCTCCGACGTGGCGGGGGTCGAAGAGGCCAAGACCGAGCTCCAAGAGGTCGTCGAGTTCCTCATGTACCCCGAGCGCTTCTCCTCGCTCGGCGCGCGCATTCCCAAGGGCGTCCTGCTCGTCGGGCCGCCGGGCACCGGCAAGACCCTGCTCGCCCGGGCGGTGGCCGGCGAGGCGGGCGTGCCCTTCTTCAACATCAGCGGCAGCGAGTTCGTCGAAATGTTCGTCGGCGTCGGCGCGAGCCGCGTCCGGGACCTCTTCAACCAGGCCCGCCGCAATGCCCCGTGCATCATCTTCGTCGATGAAATCGACGCCGTCGGACGCCACCGCGGCGCCGGGCTCGGCGGCGGCCACGACGAACGCGAACAGACCTTGAACCAGATCCTCGTCGAGATGGACGGCTTCGACGCCAGCACCAACATCATCATCCTCGCCGCCACCAACCGTCCCGACATCCTCGACCCCGCCCTGCTCCGGCCGGGCCGCTTCGACCGGCGCGTCATCCTCGACGCCCCGGACATCGCCGGCCGCAAGTCGATCCTCGGCGTCCACTCCAAAGGCAAGCCGCTGGACAGCGCCGTCGACCTTGAGGTCGTCGCCAAGCAGAGCGCCGGCATGAGCGGCGCCGACCTGGCAAACCTGGTTAATGAAGCGGCCCTGCTCGCCGCCCGCCGCGCCAAGAAGCTCATCGGCCGCGACGAGTTCGAGGAGGCCATCGACCGCGTGATCGCGGGGCCGGAGCGCAAGAGCCGCGTCGTCACCCAACAGGAGAAAGAGATCACCGCCTACCACGAGGCGGGGCACGCCCTCGTCGCGCACAAGACGGAGCACGCCGACCCCGTCCACAAGATCACCATCATCCCCCGCGGCATGGCCGGAGGCTACACCCGCTTCCTCCCTCCGGAGCGCCGCATGGCGAGCCGCGACCAGCTCAGGGCGTGGATGCGCGTCGCCATGGGCGGACGCGTCGCCGAGGAGATCACCTTCGGCGACATCACCAGCGGCGCGGCGGACGACCTCCAGCGGGCCACCGGCATCGCCCGCAAGATGGTCACCGAGTGGGGCATGAGCGAGGCGCTCGGCCCACGCACCTTCGGCCAGCGCCAGGAGATGGTCTTCCTCGGCCGCGAGATCTCGGAACAGCGGGACTACGGCGACACGATCGCCGACCGGATCGACGCCGAGATCAACGCCTTCGTGGACGAGGCCCACACCGAGGCCCTCGACCTGCTCACGACCTACCGCGCCAAGCTGGTGCAGATGGCGCGCCATCTCCTCGCCGAGGAGACGATCGAAGGCGAGGCCTTGGCGCGCCTCTTCGACGCCGAGGCGCCGCCCCTCGACGAAGCGGACCTTCCGCCCCACGCCCCGGGATCGGACAAGCCGCAGCGCACCGACTTGGGGCTCCCCCCGCCGGAGCCCCCGCCCCCGCGCCTCGACCGGCTCAACCCCGCGCTCGGCGAGTCCTAGCTCCCGCCGACCGCGATCTTCTTGTTGTCCCAGGTCGCGAGGCGCTTTTCCGGGGTGATCTTCCAGATGATGAAGGGCGTCGAATAGTGTGACCGCGTCGCCTTGGGAAGGTTCTTCTGAGGCTCCCGGAAGCTGTCGTACTTCTCCGCGTTCGCCCGTTGGAAGCGCTCCTGCTCGGCCGGGTCGGTCACCTCTTCCGCGCGGCCGCGGACCATGACCGCCTTCAGCTCCCGCCAGCGCAGCCCCTCCTCCACGACGCAGCTCACCTTCGGGTTGCGGCGGATGTTGGCCGTCTTCTGGCTTCGGCGCCGTCCCCGCGTGTAGATCAGGCCGTCCATGTAGACGTACCAGATCGGCGTCGAATGCGGATAGCCGTCCTTGTCGACCGTCGTCAGGATCAACGTGTGGCCGTTGTCCAGGAACTCGTCGATCTCTTGCTGGTCGAGTCGAACGCCCATGGTGCCCCCTTGGCAGCGATAACGCCGGCGCGGTGACGAGATTATAGGCAGGCTTCGCTTGGTTTGCCGCCCCGAAAACGCCGTCGCTATAATGGCGTGCCCCTGACAGCCCTTCGACGCGCCGCCGCGCCCTGGGAGGAACCGATGCCCGCCGACTTCTCGAAGCTGGACAAGGCCTTCAACCCGGAGGTCGTCGTCGTCTTCGGCGACAAGAAGGAAAGCGGCTTCATGTGGCTCAACAGCATGAAGAACTTCAAGGGCAAGCTCTACTCGGTGCAGCTCGACCCCAAGGAGATCGCCGAGATCGAGAAGATGGGCGTCCAGAACTTCACCAGCCTCGCCGACGTGCCCGATCACGTCGACTACGCCGTCTGCGCCGTGCCCAGGAAGGTCGCGCCCTTCATCGTCTCCGATTGCGTGAAGTACGGCGTCAACGCCGTGACCCTGTTCACCGCCGGCTTCGCCGAGACGGGAACGGACGATGGCCGCGAGGCCCAAGACCAAATCTTCCAGCTCGCCCGCGACGGCGGTCTGACGCTCATCGGCCCCAACTGCATGGGCCTGCACAACCCCTCACGGGGCGTCTGCTTCTTCCCCGGCCAGCCCACCTACGACGGCGGCTCCGTCGGCTTCGCCAGCCAGAGCGGCTCCCACGGCAACTCCTTCTCCGTCGCCGCCCCCGACAACGGCCTCCCCATCAGCAAGATGGTCAGCTTCGGCAACGGCATCATCCTCGAAAACGCCGACTACCTCGAATACTTCGCGCGCGACGACGAGACCAAGGTCATCGCCATGTACGTCGAGGGCCTGCAGGACGGACGGCGCTTCTTCTCCCAGCTCCGGGAGGTGACCAAGCGCAAACCGGTGGTCATCTGGAAGGGCGGCCAGACCGACGACGGCAAGCGCGCCACCGCCTCCCACACCGCCTCCCTGGCCGAGTCGATGGCCGTCTGGGAGGCCGCGGCGCGGCAGGCGGGCTGCGTCCTCGTCGGTTCGCTCGAAGAGGCCGTCGACGCCCTCAAGGCCCTCGTCTATCTGCCGCCCTTCACCGGCGGAGGCTGTGGCCTCACCGGCGGCGCGGGCGGCCAGTCCGTATCCATCACCGACGCCTTCGGCAAGGCCGGGCTCCAAGTCCCGCGGCTCTCCGACCACTCCTACAAGAAGCTGGCCGACTTCTTCAGCCTCGTCGGCGCCAGCTTCAGCAACCCCATCGACATGGGATCGAACCGCACCGAGATCGACACCATCCTCAACATCCTCGCCGAAGACGACGTCATCGACGTCATCGTCATGCAGATGGCCATGACCACCATGGGCCGCGGCCGCTCCGCCGTCAAAACGCAGCTCGAAGCGCTAATGCGCCTGAAGGAACGGACGTCGAAGCCGCTCGTCGCCGTGCCCGTCTCGCCCGCGCCCCTCGACCTAGCCGCCGAGATCAAGGAGCTCAACGACAAGCTCATCGCGGCGGGCATCCCCTACTACCCAAGCTACGAGCGGGCCGCCACGGGCCTCAAGAACGCCCTCGACTTCCACCGCGCCCAGGCGGAGCTCCGCTAGGACGCCTCGCCCGGCCCGTCCACGACGCGAGCCGGAACGCCCACCGCCGTCAGCGCCCGCACCGCCTCGTCGGGCGTGACCATCTCCGTCCACTCCCGCACGTGCCCGTCCACGGCGGCCCGGTTCTTGACGCGAAGCTCAGCGCTCACGTAGCCGGGGTAGGCCATGAGCTCGGGGTGCCCCATCGCCACGGTGAGGTACTGCCAGTGCTCATCGGTCGCCGCCTCGATGGCGCACCAGCCCCCGCGGCAGGGGTAGACACCCCAGGGAGCGCTGTCGTCGGCGTTGGGCATCGGCAGCCCCCTCCTACGCCACGCCGTCGGCCAGGTCGTCGCGGAAGTCGGGATGCGCGATGCCGATCAGCGCCTCCGCCCGCTGACGCACCGTCCGGCCATTGAGCGGCGCAACGCCGAACTCGGTCACGATGTAGTCGGCGCAGTAGCGCGGCGTGCTCACCGCGGCCCCGGAAGCCAGCCGGGGCGTGATCCGCGAGATCTTGCCGCGCCCCGCCGTCGACGGCATGGCGAAGATGGACACGCCGCCCTTCGAGTGCAGCACGCCCTCGATGAAGTCGAACTGTCCGCCTAGGCCGCTGATCTGGCGGGCGCCGATCGTCTCCGCATTGATCTGGCCCGCGAGGTCGATCTCCACCGCCGAGTTGATCGAAATGAAGTCGTCGAGCTGCGCCAGCACCAGCGGGTTGTGGGTGTACGACACCGAGTCCAGGTGCACCGCCTCGTTCTCGTGAACGAACCGGTACAGGTCGGGGCCGCCCATCACCTCGCCGCAGACCACCTTCCCCGCCGACAGCGCCTTCCGGCTCCCGTTCACCACGCCCTTCTCGATCAGGGGCACGAACCCGTCCGAGATCATCCCCGAGTGCACCCCAGGTCCTTCTTGTCATCGAGCATGAACATCAGGGCCTCGGGGATCGCGCCGATCCCCATCTGAATCGTCGCGCCGTCGGGGATCAGCTCCGCCACGTGCTCCGCGATGGCGCGCTCGACCTCGCCGATCTTCGATTGCCGGTGCTCGATGACGGGGTAGTCGGCGTCCACGAGGTAGTCGATCTCATCGACGTGAATCATCGAGTTGCCAAGCGTGCGCGGCGTCCGTTGGTTCACCTCGGCGATCACCAGCGGCGCCGAGCGCGCGATGTCGATCATCGTGCACACCGAGACGCCCAGGCTCACGTAGCCGTGCTCGTCGGGCGGCGACACCTGGAGCAGCACCGCGTCCGCCGGCAACATCCCGTCCGGCTTCAGCAACGCGGGGACCTGCGACAACCGCAGCGGCATGAACTCCGCCGCGCCGGAATCGACCAGCTTCTGGGTGTGGCCGGTGACCTGCCACGTCGTCACCCGGATGTTCTCCAGAGGTTCGCGCAGCAGGTCGAGGTCGGCGAACACGAGGCCGACGTAGACGCCGAGGTCCTCGAAGCGCTCCCGTTCGTCGTACAGCGCCTGCAGCAGCGACAGCGGAGCGCCCGCGCCCTGCTGCAGCGTCAGTCTGCCCCGGACCGGCAGCGCCCGAATCGCCTCTCGCGCCGAGACACGGGCCGGCGGGCCGCCGCGCTTCATCGTGCTTTCCCTTCGGCACCCCGCATGGCCGCATCCTCCACGGCGACGCATGATAGCAGCCCCAACGGAGTACTCGAAGGCCGCCGCGTTGCCGCTTCTGAAGCGCCTATGGTATTCTGGCCCAAGAATTCGGCGGCGTTCGTGCCGCCACTGGTGAGGTTGATCGAAGAGCCTATGGTGCAGCAACTCGCCGAGGCAGGCCCCGGCAACGACGAGCTCGTCAGCATGAAGCTCCTGCTCGAAACAGGAGTGCATTTCGGACACAAGACGCGGCGCTGGAACCCGAAGATGAAGCAGTACATCTTCACCCAGCGCAACGGCATCCACATCATCGACCTGCAGCAGACCTTGGGGATGCTCGCCGACGCCTATAACTTCATCAAGGAGACCGCCGCCGCCGGCAAGAAGATCCTCTTCGTCGGCACCAAGAAGCAGGCGCAGGGCGCAATCGAGACCGAGGCCCAGCGCTGCGGCATGTACTACGTCAACGTGCGTTGGCTCGGCGGCACCCTGACCAACTTCGACACCATTCACGCCCGGATCAAGCACCTCGAAGAGCTCGAGCGCCTCCGCGACACCGGCGGCTTCTCCAACCTCATCAAGAAAGAGGCGCTGCGGCGCACCAACGAAATCGAAAAGCTCAACCGCCAGATGGGCGGCATCAAGGAGATGCGGAGCCTCCCCGACGCGCTCTTCATCGTCGATCCCGGCAAGGAGAGCATCGCCGTCGCCGAGGCCCGCCGCCTCGAGATCCCCATCGTCGCCGTCAACGACACGGACTCCGACCCCAACCTGATCAACTACCCCATTCCCGCCAACGACGACGCGATCCGCTCCGTGCGGCTCATCACCGGCAAGATGGCCGATGCCGTCCTTGAAGGCCTCGCCCTGCGCGAGCAGCGCCTCCTCGAAGAGATGAAGGCCGCTGAAGCCGAAGAGGATGAAGAGGGCGAGGACGCCGGCGAGCCGGAATACGCCGTCGCCGCGGGGTCGTCGGCCGAGCCCGACCAAGGCTAGCGGCCACGATCATCATGTCGATTTCCAGACGGCCCGCCCTGCGGGCCGCGTTGTAAGGAGCGCAAGGTGGCTGTCACCGCCGAGACCGTCAAGATCGTTCGCCAGCGCACCGGCGCCGGCATCCTCGAATCCAAGAACGCCCTCGTCGATGCCGAGGGTGACATCGACAAGGCCATCGAAGCACTGCGGGAGCAAGGCATCGCCAAGGGTGTCAAGCTCTCCGGCAGGCGGGGCGCCAACGAGCTCAATCAGGGCGTCGTCGAAAGCTACATCCACACCGGCGGGCGCGTCGGCGTGCTCCTCGAGCTGAACTGCGAGACCGACTTCGTGGCCCGTACCGACGACTTCAAGGAGCTGGCGCACAACCTCGCCCTCCAGATCGCCGCGATGAACCCCGCCTACATCGGTATCGACGACCTTCCCGAGGACCCCACCGAGCAGGACATGGAAGCCAGCCTGTGGAACCAGCCGTTCATCCGGGACGGCTCGGTCCGTGTTAAGGACCTGGTTACCGAGTCCATCGGCAAGCTCGGCGAGAACATCAAGGTCACCCGGTTCGTCCGCTACGAGCTCGGGACCGAGTAGCCGCGCTCCGGCCCCGGAGCGGAACAGGGGCGGCAATGGCGACTCCTCGATACCGGCGGGCGGTGCTCAAACTGAGCGGCGAGGCCCTGCGCGGCGAGGCTGTCTCCGGTATCGATCCCCCGACGCTGCGCTACGTCGCGACCTCGATTAAGAAGGCCATCGAATCCGGCGTTCAGCTCGCCACCGTGGTTGGGGGCGGCAACATCTGGCGCGGCGCCCAGGCCGCCGCCGCGGGCATGGACCGCACCACCGCCGATTACGCGGGAATGCTCGCCACCGTCATCAACGCCCTCGCCCTCCAGGACGCCTTGGAGCACCTCGGCGTGGACACGCGCATGCAGACCGCCATCCCCATCCAAAACGTCGCCGAGCCCTTCATTCAGCGCCGATCCCTGCGGCACCTGGAAAAGGGCCGCGCCGTCATCTTTGCCGCGGGCACCGGCAATCCCTTCGTCACCACCGACACCGCCGCCGCCCTCCGCTGCATGGAGATGGGCGCCGACGTCCTCCTCATGGCCAAGAACGGCGCGGACGGCGTCTACACCGCCGACCCCAAGATGGATCCCGGCGCGACGCGTTATGATGAGCTTGCCTACCTCGATGCCCTCAACCAGCGGCTCGCCGTAATGGACTCTACCGCCCTCTCCATGTGCATGGACAACAGCGTTCCCATCATCGTCTTCGACCTTCTCGACCCGGACGGGCTCCCTAAGGCCCTGAACGGCGAGAAGATCGGGACGCTCATCCACTGAAAACGGGCCCCGGCGAAGAGCGGAAGCGGCGAGACTTGGCGTAGGCGATTGGAGCGGTTCGATGATAGAGGAGACACTGAAGAACGCGGACGACCGTATGGAGAAGAGCGTGGCGGCGCTCGAACGGGACCTGGCCGGGCTCCGCACCGGACGCCCCAACCCCGGGCTCGTTGAGCACCTCCCCGTCGACTACTACGGCGCACCGACGCCCCTGAACCAGCTCGGCACCATCTCCGTCCTTGAGGGGCGCGCGCTCTCCGTGCAGGTATGGGACAAGGGCGCGGCCTCCGCCGTCGAAAAGGCCATCCTGAAGAGCTCCCTGGGGCTGGTCCCCATCGTCGAGGGCCAGACCTTGCGGGTGCCCATACCTCCGCTCACCGAGGAGCGGCGGCGCGACATGGTCAAACAGGTGCGCAAGCGGCTCGAAGAGGGCCGGGTCTCCGTCCGCAACGTGCGGCGCGACGCCATGGACGAGCTGAAGAAGGCGGAGCGCGACAAGGAGATCTCCCAGGACGAGCAACGCCGGGCTCAGGAGCGGCTGCAGAAGGCCACGGACGCCCACATCGCCGACGCGGACAAGATCGGCGAGCAAAAGGAACAGGAGTTGATGGAGGTCTAGCACGGGCCGGCCCGCCATGACCACCGAAGTCGAAGCACGCGCCGAAGCTTCCCGGGAACGCCCCGCGGCGCCCCGCCACGTCGCCGTCATCATGGACGGCAACGGGCGCTGGGCGAAGCGCCGCGGCCTTCCCCGGCTCGCCGGACACCGCGCCGGCGTCAAGATCCTTCGCGACATCGTCAACGCCTTCGCCGAACGCGGCGTCGAGGTGCTCACCCTCTACGCCTTCTCCAGTGAGAACTGGACGCGCCCGGACGCCGAGGTGCGCGGCCTCCTCGACCTGCTCACCGAGGCGGTGCCCCGCGAGGCCCCCTACTTTCACGAACGGAACATCCGGCTGCTGAACATCGGGCGGGAGGACCGCCTCTCCCCCGACCTTCGCGACAAGCTGATCAAGGCCCGCGACAAGACCGCCGGCAACACCGGCCTCACCCTCGTCGTCGCCCTCGACTACGGCAGCCGCTCCGAGTTGGTCCGGGCCGCCCGCCGCCTCGTCGCCTCCGGCGCCGCCCCCGAGGACATCACCGAAGAGACCATCGCCCGCGAGCTCTACACCGGCGATCTTCCCGACCCCGACCTCATCATTCGCACCGGCGGCGAGATGCGGCTCAGTAACTTCCTGCTCTGGCAGGCGGCCTACTCCGAGATCTACACCACCCAGGCCTGTTGGCCCGACTTCGACAAGTCCGAGATCGAACGCGCCCTCACCGACTACGCCAGCCGTCAGCGCCGCTACGGCGGCCTCTAAGTCCCTCCGCCGATGCTGAAGAGCCGCATATATTCCGGCATTGTCGGCGTGCCAATCGTGGCCGCGCTGATCTGGTGGAGCATACCGTCCACCGCCGCTCTGGTCGCCGCCGCCGCCGTCATCGGCACCTACGAGTTCCACCGCCTCACCATGCGCGCCGGCGGCACGGTGATATTCCTCCTCGGCGCCATCGCGGCGACCCTCTTCGTCGTCGACGCCACCATACGCACCGACATCAGCGGGCCGCTGCTTGCCGGCACCGTTCTCGTTCCCCTCTTCGTCCTGATCTTCCTCCAGCCCAAGGAACGCCTGCTCTCAGACTGGGCTTGGACCCTCGCCGGCGTCCTCTTCGTCGCCTGGACCTTGAGCCACGCCGTGCTCCTCCGGCGGCAGCCCGACGGGTACGAATGGCTCCTCACCGCCGTCATCCTGACGTTCGTGGTCGACTCCAGCGCCTACACCGTCGGACGCCTGATCGGGAGGCGGCCCATGGCCCCGGCGATCAGCCCCGGAAAGACCTGGGAGGGCGCCATCGGCGGCTTCCTGCTCGTGATTCCCGCCGCCGTGCTGCTCTCCTACCTCTTCAGCCTCGAGCTGAACCCCGCCGAAGCGTGCGGGCTCGGCATGCTCGTGGGGGTCGCGGCACAGGCCGGCGATCTCGTCGAATCGATGATCAAGCGCATCGCCGGGGCCAAGGACGCGGGGGCGCTCATACCGGGTCACGGGGGCCTGCTCGACCGGCTGGACAGCATAATCCCCGTAGTCGTTGTGGTATATTACTACCTGGTTTACGGTCTTCGGTAAAGCCATGAAAAACCTGGTCGTTCTCGGCTCCACGGGCTCCATCGGCCGCCAGACGCTCGACGTCGTACGCGCGCTCCCCGACCGGTTCAAAGTCGTCGGCCTTGCCGCCGGCGGCAACGTCGAACTGCTCAACGAGCAGGTGCAGGAGTTCAAGCCCGAGCTCCTCTACCACATCCGCGGCGTCGGCGACTCCCACCTCCATCCGAACGGCTGGAAGCACGCCTCCATGGAGGAGATGGTCCGGCGCGAAGACGTCAACGCCATCATGGTGGGGACGGTCGGCCGCGAGGGCCTGAAGCCCACGCTCGAGGCGCTCAACGCGCGCAAGAGCGTCGCCCTCGCCAATAAGGAAGTCATCGTCATGGCGGGCAACATCGTCATGGCGCAGGCGCACCGCAACGGCGTCGAGATTCTGCCCGTCGACAGCGAGCCCAGCGCCATGTGGCAGTGCATGCGCGGCGAGGACAAGGCCGTTCGGCGCATCTTCCTCACCGCCTCCGGCGGCCCCTTCCGCCATACGCCGCTCAAGGAGATCGAGAGGGTGACGCCGAAACAGGCCCTCAACCACCCCACCTGGCGCATGGGCAGGAAGATCACCGTCGATTCCGCCACCCTGATGAACAAGGGCATGGAGGTCATCGAGGCCAACTGGCTCTTCGGCGTGCCCATCGACGACATCAACGTCGTCATTCACCCCCAGAGCATCATCCACTCGATGGTCGAGTTCTCCGACGGCTCCGTGAAGGCCCAGCTCGGCCCGCCCGACATGCGCCTCCCCATCCAGTACGCGCTCTCCTACCCCGAGCGTTGGGGCAACCCCACGCTTCCCCAGCTCAACCCCATCGAGGTTGGCACCCTCAACTTCGAGGAAATGAACCTGGAGCGCTATCCGTGCTTCAAGTTGGCGCTCGAAGCGGGGCGAAAAGGGGGCACCTATCCCGCGGTGCTCGCCGCCGCCGACGAAATCGCCGTGGGCATGTTCCTCGCGCACCAAATCGGCTTCTCCGACATTCCGAAAGTCGTCGACGCCGTCCTCAGCGCCCACGACTGTGAGGAGTATCCGTCCCTGGAGGACGTGCTCGATGCGGACCGGTGGGCCCGCGACTACGCGAGGCGCCAGCGAGCCGAATAACGCCCGGGCTCCGTAGTACCGGCCATGGGCATCCTATCGTTCGTCATCATCTTTGGCGTGCTCGTTTCCCTGCACGAGCTCGGCCACTTCGTCACCGCCCGCCTGTTCAGGGTCCACGTCCTCGAGTTCGGCATCGGCATACCGCCCCGCGTCTGGGGATTCAAGCGCGGCGGCACGACCTACTCCCTGAACGCGCTGCCCATCGGCGGCTTCGTCAAGATGCTCGGCGAGGAAGACTCGTCCGATCCCCGCAGCCTCGCCGCGAAACCGGCCTGGCAGCGCACCTGTGTGATCGGCGCCGGCGCCTTCATGAACGCCGTGCTCGCGCTCGTCCTCTTCGCCATCGTTTTCATGGTCCCGCAAGACACGCGGGTCGGCGACGTTACCGTCCTTGACGTCGCCTCCGGCTCACCCGCAGCCCTGGCCGGCCTTCGTGAAGGCGACGTCATCCGCGAGGTCAACGGCCGCACCATCGAGAGCTTCCGCGATCTGCACTTCCAGTACCAGCTTCGGCGCGGGGCCACGGCCACCACCTTCGTCGAGCGCGGTAGCGAGCTCCTCCCCTTCGACGTCGTCCCACGGTGGGAGGTGCCTCCGGGCCAGGGCCTCACCGGCATCAGCGTCGACCTGTTCAACGAGCGGACCGTATCCCGCTCCGAGCCGTTCTGGAACGCCGTCCCCATGGCCGGCAAACGGATCGCCGACTCCGTCATCTTGATGAAGAACGGCATCTCCGCATGGTTCGTCGGCGGGAGCGACCCGCTGGACGAGGTGAGTGGGCCCGTGGGGCTCGTTCAGGTCACCGGCGAGGTCGCCGGGCTCGGCATCGTGCCCCTACTCACCCTGGCCGCCCTGCTCAGCCTCAATCTCGCGATCCTCAACATCCTGCCCTTCCCCGCCTTGGACGGCGGCAGGCTGTTCTTCATCGCGATCGAGGTGCTCCGGGGCGGTAAGCGCATCCCGCCCCACCGGGAGGCGCTCGTCCACGCGATGGGCTTCGCCCTCCTCATGGGTGTCTTCCTCGCCGTCACCTACAACGACATCCTGCGCTGGGCCGGCGGCGGCAGCCCGCTCGGCAGCTAACTAAGAGAGGGCGCCACCGGCGCGCCGGTGAGGCCGGGCGGTCTTGCCTCTTCTCCCCACGGGAGAAGATTGAGGTGAGGGGCCCCTGATCTCCACCACGGCTTACCGAATCCGCCTGCCCGTTGGGCAGCGTTGGGCGCACTCCCCTCCGGCCTCTCCCCCTCTGGGGGAGATTTGAGAGAGGGCACGCGCCGTCAGGCGCGCTAGGGGTGCCGAGCGGGGAAGTCCCCCCTCTCCCAGTGGGAGAGGGTTGGGGTGAGGGCGGGGGGCCTGGAGGGGTGCGCTGCTACGCGGCCGGGACGCCGAGAAACTCGCGGACGACCTTGTCGAACTCCACGGGGTTGTCCCCTTGCACCAGGTGTCCCGCCTTTGAGACCTCGACGAGTTGACCGTCCTTGAGCGTCTCCATCATCCGCTGCGCGGTCTCGACGGAGAGAATGTTGCTCTCCGCCCCCCGCACCACCAGCGTCGGAGCCTGGACCGTGGCGAGGTCGCTCCACGCGCTCCCGCTCATCTCGCCGCCCCGGTCGCGCCGGATGCCGCGGCGCCGGTCGTGCTTCCACGTCCAGCGACCGTCGTCCATGCGCTTCAGGTTGTTGAGCAGGCTGCCCCGGATCTGCTCCTCGGGGCGGCGCGGGTTGTATCGCCGCACCCGCTCGACCAGCCAATCGAACGACTCGAACACCTCGGTATCTTCGAGGAACTCGCGGATGTAGGCGCTGCCCTCCCGCTGCACGTCGGGCCCCACGTCCACGATCACCAGGCGCTCGACCTTCTCCGGATGCGCCGCGGCGAAGGCGTAGGAGTTCCTCCCGCCCATGGAGAGCCCCACCAGCGTGAACCGGTCGTACCCGATGACGTCGGTGAAGGCATCGACGTCGGCGACGTGGAACGGCGCGCCGTAGTTCCCCTCCTCCGACCAACCGCTGTCACCGTGACCCCGCTGGTCGAGCGCGACCACGTGGAAGTGCTCGCGAATGCCCAGCGCGAAGAAGTCCCAGCTATGCGCCGTCTGCGCCCCGCCGTGCAGGAGGAGCATCTTCGGCTTGTCGGCATTACCCCAATCGAGGTAGTGCAGCGGCATGCCGTTCGCTTCGACGAACTTGTCCTCGGGGGCGTACTCCTCCGAGAACGCGATGCCGGCGGCGCGCGCCGCGTCGAACAGGTTCATTCCACCAAAGGATTCGGCCGTGGTCATGAAGATCGGTCTCCTCAGTCTGGGCTACGGTGTCCGGCGAGCACGGGGTGTCCCACCGTGCGAAGTGGCTCGCTACCTGCCGCGCGGCCCCTCCCAATTGGCGGGGTCCTGGTTGTAGCGGTGGGTGAGATACATGTTCAACACGGTGGCGAGCACGAAGAAGGTGACAAAGCCGTAGACGGCGGCCCAGCCGGTATCGCTCGTGAGCCACATGACGATGATCGCGACCCCGATCGCCACCACCGAGTTGAAGATCCGGTGCATCCAAGGGAGTTGCTTGAGTTCGGCGCGGGGACGAGGCTTGGGATCCGGCCATTCCTCACGGTCGGCACGGGGCGGGGCCTTCGGTTCGGGCCAGCGCTCCGCATTGCCTACGTCTCGCCCGCCGGCTTCCTCGAACTCCGCAACACGCTTCCAATCGTGGCCGTGCTGGTCATAGGCCGTTCGGCTCTTCTTGTCGGAGAGCACTTCGTAGGCTTCGTAGAGCTCCCTATACTTGACCGCCGCCTCAGGACTGTCGTCGTGGTCGGGGTGGTAGAGGGAAGACATCTCGCGGTACGCCTTCCGGATCGCACTTTGGCTGTCGCCTCGGCTGGCGCCCAGGACTTCATAGTAGTCGCGCTTACTTTCCGCCATAAGAACTCAACGCCCTCTCATGGCCTTCAGTATATCGACGCTGCGCTTATCGGGGCCGTCGCCCTCAAAGCCGGGCACTTCCAGCAGGAACGGTACGTCCTGGAAGGCGGGATGCGCCATGATGACCTCGAACCCCTCCGTTCCGATGTGCCCCTCGCCGATGTTCTCGTGCCGGTCAAGCCCGCCCTCGAACGGGACTTTCGAGTCGTTGGCATGCACCGCGACCAGGTTTTCGAGGCCGACGTGCTCGTCGAACTCCACCATGACCCCGTCGAGGCCGTCCTTGGTGGCCACGTTGTAGCCATTGGCGAAGGAGTGCTGCGTGTCGAGGCAGACCTTCACCCGGTCGCTCCCAACGCCCCGCATGATCTCGCCGATCTCCCGCCAACTCGAGCCGATCGACTGCCCCATCCCGGCGCTGTTCTCGATGATCAGCCAGGGCCCTTCGGGCGCTGCGGAGAGAACGCGGTGGAACGACTCGACGATCTGGGGGAGCACCGTCTCGAACCCTTGCCCCTTGTGGCTGCCGACGTGGAAGATCGTGCCCTTGCAGCCGATCTTCTCCGCCGCCGTCTGGTACTTGATCAGCGAGTCGACGCCCTTGTCGACAAGCTCCGGGTTCGGCGAGCCGAGGTTGATGAGGTAGACCCCGTGGAAGAAGGCGGTGTCGATCTCCGTCGCTTCGGCCCGCTCGCGGTACTTCTCTGCGACCGTGTCGTCGGGTATCTTCACCCGCCACATCGTGGGCCCCGAGACGAAGATCTGGATCGCCTCCGCGCCGATCTCCTCGGCCCGGTCGATAGCCTTGTGAACGCCGCCCGATGACGATACGTGCGCGCCGATCTTCATACGTCTCGCTGCCGGTCGGGGGAACGCCGCATCCCCCTTCGCCTTGAGGCCGGCCTATGGTATCACGGCGCGGCTTCGAGGGCCGCTCAGACCCTTGACGGCCTCGCCTCCGGTACACATAATCCCTTCACCCTGCGGAACGCGTCGCGCTTGAGCACACGAAAAGAGGCTTTCGATGCCGACATATCTGCTGCTGACCAAGCTGACCACGGAAGGCCGCCAACGGATAGCCGAGCACCCCGAGCGCCTGGAGCAAGTCAATCTCGAAGTCAACGACTTCGGCTGCAAGATCGTCGGGCAGTACGCCGTGATGGGCCAGTACGACTTCCTCACCGTCATCGAGGCTCCCGACAACGAGACGATCGCCCATCTCTCCGTCGATCTCGGCTCGCGGGGCACCATCCACATCATGTCGCTGCCCGCGATCCCGATCGATCAGTTCATCGAGAAGCTCAAAGAGCCCATTCACATGGGCAAGAAGTAGGCGCGGGGCCGCTCCGGCCTAGCCGCCCTTCACCTGGGCCAAGACCGCGTCGGCGTGGCCCTTGACCTTCACCTGCGGCCAGATCTTCTCGATCGCGCCCTGCTCGTCGATCAGGAAGGTCATGCGCTTCATGCCCATGTACGTCCGGCCGTAGTTCTTCTTCTCGCCCCACGCCCCGTACGACTCCGCCATCGTCTTGTCCGCGTCGGACAGCAGCGGGAAATTCAGGTCGTACTTGCCCGCGAAGTTCCCGTGCGACTTCAGGCTATCGGCGCTGACGCCCAGCACCACCGCGCCCGCGGCCTCGAGCTCGCCGTTGACGTCGCGGAAGGCACAGGCCTCCGTCGTGCACCCCGGCGTGTTGTCCTTGGGATAGAAGTAGACCACGACCTTCTTGCCGGCCAGGTCCGCCAGCGAGATCGTCTCCCCCGTGGACGCGGGCAGGGAGAAATCGGGAGCCTTGTCGCCTTCCTTCAATTCCACGGCGCTCCTCCATTGTCGCGCTTGCGAAATCCGCCATAGGATAGCCCCGCCCTCCCACCCCTGTCGAGGCACCCACCGTAAACCTCTCCCCCTCTGGGGGAGATTGAGAGAGGGCGCGCGGCCGCAAGGCGCGTCGGAGGGGTGGCCTGGGGCGGTCTCCCCTCTTCTCCCATGGGGAGAAGATTGAGATGAGGGGCCCCCTCATCCGCCACCAGCCACCGGCCATCCCCTCCCTAGTAGGGGCGATTCACGAATCGCCCGTCCCCTCCCCCTCAGGGGAAGACTGCGCCTACAATGGCCTATGTCCTCCACCCTGCTGGCCCCGGTCGTCGGCGTCGACGTCGGCGGCACCTTCACCGACCTCTACCTCGTCGACGATGCCGGGGTCCGCGTCCACAAGACGCCCTCGACGCCCCACGACCCCTCGGAAGGCGTGCTGCGAGGGCTGCGCGAGATCGGCGGCATGGACGCCGCACTCGTCGTCCACGGCTCGACGGTGGCGACGAACGCCCTGCTCGAGGGCAAAGGCGCGAAGACCGCCCTGGTGACCACCGCCGGCTTCGAGGACGTGTTGGAAATCGGCCGGCAGGACCGCCCATCGCTCTACGACGTCTGGGCCGGCCGCCCTCCCCCACTCGTGCCCGCGGAGCGCCGCTTCGGCGCGCCGGAGCGTGTCGCCTCCGAGGGCTCGATCGTCGAAGCGCTGACGCCTGAGGCGGCCCGCGAGGTCGCCGCCCAAGTACGGGCGTCCGGCGCGGAGGCGGTCGCCGTCTGCTGCCTCTTCTCGTTCCTGCGTCCCGAGCACGAGCGCATGCTGCGCGACGCCCTGACCGAAGACGGCGGCCCCCTCGTCTACGTTTCGCACGAGGTACTGCCCGAATACCGCGAGTACGAACGCACCGCCACGACGGTCATCAACGCCTTCGTCGCGCCCGTCGTGGAGCGCTATCTCGCCCGCCTCGCCGGGTCGCTCAGCTCCGGCCTCCGCGTCGTGCAGTCGTCGGGCGGCTCCGTGACCGCGGACGCCGCCATGCGGCGCCCCATCGAGACGATTTCGGGCGGGCCCGCCGGCGGCGTCGCCGGCGCCTACCGGCTCGCCAAGGACGCCGGCCACGAGCGGACCATCTGCTTCGACATGGGCGGCACCTCGACCGACGTCTGCCTCTGCGACGGCGGCGTCCCGCGCACCAACGCCTGGTCCCTCGCCGGGCTGCCCATCGGCACGCCGTCCATCGACATCTACAGCGTGGGCGCGGGCGGCGGCTCGATCGCCCGTGTCGACGCCGGCGGCGCCCTGGTCGTCGGGCCGAAATCGGCGGGAGCCGACCCCGGCCCCGCCGCCTACGGGCGCGGCGAAGCACCCACGGTCACCGACGCCAACCTCGTGCTCGGCCGCCTCGGGGCGGGCGACTTCACCGTCGCGGGGCGGGCCCTCGACCTCGAACGCTCCCGCGCCGCCCTGGCCCGCCTCGGCGCCGCGATGGGCGCCGCACCGGAAGCGGCGGCCGAAGGCGTCGTCCGCGTCGCCAACGCGAACATGGCCCGCGCCATCCGCGTGATCTCGGTCGAGCGGGGCCACGACCCGCGCCGCTTCATCCTGACGGCCTTCGGCGGAGCCGGCCCGCTCCACGCCTGCGAGGTGGCTGACCTCCTCGGCATCCCACAGGTGCTCGTTCCGGCGCGCCCCGGCGTCCTCTCCGCGATGGGGATGACCGTGGCCGAAGTGAGCCGCGACTACTCGAGGACCGTGATGCTATCGGGCAGTCCGCTGCCGCTGGAGGAAGCGCGGCGGGCCGCCGACGAGCTCATTGAGCAAGGCCGCGCCGACCTGCAGGCCATGGGCATCCTCGACGGCATCGAAGCCGCCACCAGCCTCGACCTGCGCTACCACGGACAGTCGTTCGAGCTCGCGGTGCCCTACGACCGCGACGGCCACGGCAGGGAGACACCGTCGGGCCTCGCCGCCGCCTTCCACCAGGCGCACCGCACGCGGTTCGGCCACGCCCACGACGACCGCGCCATCGAGATCGTCACCGCACGGGTGCGGCTCGAAGCGCCCGGCGCGGCCGGCCTCGGCGCCGATACGACATCGACCGGGCCCGCGAGCGGCGCCCCAAGGGAGCGGCGCGGCGTCCACTTCAACGGCGCGTTGCACGACACGCCCGTGCTCGACCGCACCGCCATGGGCGCCGGGCCTATCGACGGCCCCGCCATCGTGGCGCAGTACGACAGCACCGTCGTCATTCCGCCGCGATGGTCCGCCCGCTCCGGCCCCCGAGGCAACATGATCATCGAGAGAACGCCCTGATGGACGCCGTCTCCCTCGAAATCTTCAAGGGCCTGCTCTCCTCGGTCGCCGAGGAGATGGGGGCCGCGCTGGGCCGCTCCGGCTTCTCCGCGAACATCAAGGAGCGGCGCGACTACTCGTGCGCCGTCTTCGACCCCGACGGGCGCCTGACCGCGCAGGCCGCCCACCTGCCAGTCCACCTCGGCTCCATTCCCGCCTCGGTCTCCGCCGCCATGAGCGCCCTCACCCTGGAGCCGGGCGACATCGCCATCCTCAACGACCCCTACCTGGGCGGGACGCACCTGCCCGACATCACCCTCGTCGCGCCCGTCCACACCCCCGGCGGCGACCTCGCAGGCTACATCGCCAACCGCGCCCACCACGCCGACGTCGGCGGCGCATCCCCCGGCTCGATGCCCCTCGCCACGGAGCTCATCGAGGAGGGCCTCATCATCCCGCCGGTGAAGCTCGTCGAGGGAGGCGTCCGAAACCAAGGCGTCTTCGAGTTGATCTGCCGCAACGTGCGCACGCCGGACGAACGCCGCGGCGACCTCGCGGCGCAGGCGGCGTGCATCGGCCTGGGGTCGGAGCGCCTGCTGGAGATCGTCGACGCCTACGGCCTCGACACCGTCCACGAGCACATGGCGGAGCTCCTGCGCTACTCCGAGCGGCTCACCCGCGCCGCCATCGAGGGCATCCCCGACGGCGACTACCGCTTCGAGGACGTGCTCGACGGCGACGGCTTCACCGACGCACCCATCACCATCGTGGTGACGGTCACCGTCCAAGGCGACGAGCTCACCGCCGACTTCACCGGCTCCTCGCCCGAGGTCCGCGGTCCGGTCAACGCCGTCGAGTCGGTGACGTCGTCGGCGCTGCTCTACGTGCTCCTCTGCGTCGCCGGCGGCGGTATTCCGCCGAACCAGGGTTCACTGGCCGCCGCACGCCTGATCGCGCCGCCGGGGAGCATCGTCGCGGCGCGCTCCCCCCGCGCCGTCTCCGCGGGGAACGTCGAGACCTCGCAGCGCATCGTCGACGTCCTCTTCGGCGCGCTGGCGCAGGCCGTCCCCGGCCTCGTCCCCGCGGCGAGCCAGGGCACCATGAACAACCTGGCCTTCGGCGGCTACGACACGGTCCGCGACCGGCCCTTCGCCTACTACGAGACCATCGGCGGGGGCATGGGCGGACGCCACGGGATGGACGGCCTCTCCGCGGTCCAGACGCACATGACGAACACCCTGAACACGCCCGTCGAGGCAATGGAGTTCGACATGCCGCTCCGCATCCGGGAGTACGCCATCCGGCGCAACTCCGGCGGCCGCGGGGCGGCCCGCGGCGGCGACGGCATACGGCGCGCCATCGAGTTCCTCGCCCCCGCCCGCCTCAGCGTAATCTCCGACCGCCGCTCCTCGCGTCCCTACGGCCTCGCCGGCGGCGAGCCCGGCGCGACCGGCAGCAACACCCTTCGCCGCGCCGACGGCGAGACCGAGCGCCTGCCGTCCAAGGCGGAAGTCGAGGTGAAGCCGGGCGACGTGCTCACCGTCGAGACGCCGGGCGGCGGCGGCCACGGCGCGCCCGGACGCGCCTAGCCCCTGCCAAGGCTTACTCGATGGTGTCGACGAGGTCGAACGAAATCTCGCCGAGGCCGGCGACGGTGAAGCCCATCGTGACCGTGTGGGCCCCCGGCGGCAGGCTATGCCCGCTCACGCTGACGATGGCCTCGCGGTTCATCGCCAACGACGCGGGGTTGTCCTTGTCGACCTCGAGGAAGGCCTGCGTCTTGCCGTCCGCCGTGAAGGACGACTGCTCCGCCGGAAGCTCCTCGCCGTTCACGCGGACGGGGCTGATGGCCTGGGCATAGCCCGAACCCAGGGTATTCGAGAGGCGGAACTCGAAGCCGTCGTCGGTGTTCCGCAGGCTCCCCTTCACGTAGAGCCGCTTGAGGAGAAAGCTGGGGACCTTCATGTTTGCTAACCTTCCTTCGATGCGTCACGCATCATGCTAAAGAGCGCCATCTCCGCGTCAACGACGTCGGGGGGCAGGGAGTGCGCCCCGCCAAGCAGCGTGGCCAACACGTAGATCTTCGCGGCCCGCTCCACGAGTTCACAAGCCGTCAGCGCGGCGCGGGGGTCTTTGCCCAAGCCCACGACGCCGTGGTTGGCGACGAGGACGGCGTTGCGCTCGGCGACGCCTTCGGCCACCCGCTCGGCAAGCTCTTCCGTACTGGGGAATGCGTACTCGGTGACCGGTATCTCGCCGCCGAGCGACGTGATCATCTCATCGACCACCGGCGGCAGCGGACGGTGGGCCACGGCCAATGCGCTGGCGTAGACCGAGTGGGTGTGCACCACCGCGCCGGCGTCGTCACGGGCGCGGTAGACGCCGATGTGCACCAGGCTCTCCACCGAGGGCAGAGCGTCCCCTTCGACGGGGCCGGCCTCGAAGTCGATGATCTGGATATCCTCGGCCCCGAGCTCCTGATACGGCTTGCGGCTCGGCGTGATGGCCAGCATCTCCTCGCCCAGCACGCGCATGCTCACGTTGCCCGCGGAGCCGACCACGAGCCCCTTGCCGGCCATCTCGCGGGCCGCCTCGACCACGGCCCGCCGCTCGGCGCGGAACCGGCTGGTAACGATGTTTTCGTCCATCTTCACGTCCCTCGCAAGAGGGTCAGGCTCATGCTCCTAGCATAGTACGACATCGTACGCTCACAGCAGATCGCCGGCCTCTTCCAGGTGACGGGCCATGCCGACCCACCGCCGGTAGTGCTCGTCGTACTCCAGCGCGGCCCCCGCGTCGGGCTTCAGCGTCCGCCCTCCGCCCGTCATGCGGCGCGCCGCCGCGGCAAGGTCGGCGTACCAGCCCGCGCCAACGGCGGCGCAGACGGCAGCCCCCAAGGACGTCGCCTCCGTCGCCCCCATCCGCACCGGCTTCCCAAGCACGTCGGTCAGAATACGGCGGAACGTCCGGCTTGCCGTGAGACCGCCCCCGGCCGCGATGGAGTCCGGCGCCCGGCCCGCGACGCGCTCGATCTGTTCGACGTTGGCCCGGGTCGCGTAGGCAGCGTTTTCCAGAGCGGCCCGAAAGAGCTCGCCGCGGCCCACCTCGGAGGCCGCCAGTGGCGTGGCGAACAGCAGCCCGCCCCAGCGGGGACCGAGGTCGGAGGCGTCGGCTTGGCGCGGCCCCAGGAAGGCCAGCGCGCCCGCGCTCCCCACCGGCGCCCGCGACGCCGCCCGGTCGAACGCGCGCATCGCTCCCGGCCCACCGCCCAGCACGAGGTCGGCCAGCCACGTCACCGCACCGCCCGCGTCCGTCGCCCCGCTTTCGACAACCCATCGGTCATCGACCACGTGCGCGCCGGTCCAGGCGCGGCGCTCAGGGTCGAGCGCGGCCCGGTCCAGCACCATCTGGACGGGCGCCGTGCTCCCCGCGAGCACCCCCGCCGCTCCGGGCGCGGCTGCCCCCATGCCGAGCAACCCGCACTGGGTATCGGGCCCGGCGGCGACCACCGGCGTCCCCGCCGACAGCCCCGTCTCGCGCGCCGCCCGCGGCGACACCGCGCCGATCACCGACCCCGGCGCAGCGAGCGTAGGCAGGAGGAGGCGTGGAAAGGCGAGGCGGTCAAGAAGACCGGTCGCCCAATCGCGGCCTTGGAGGTCGACGAGGCCGATCACGATCCCGCCCGCCGGCGTCATGGCGGACTCGCCGCTCAGCCGGTGCGCGAGCCACCCGTCGAGGGTCAGGACGCGCCGTGTTTGGTCGAAATCGGGCAGCGACTCCGCCAACCAGCGCATCTTCGCCGGGGCGGCGATCAGCGCGGGCAGATGCCCCGTCGTAGCATAGATTTCGTCCCCGTATTCCTCCTCAATCGCCTGGCCGTGAAAAAAGGCGCGCGCCTCGGAGGTCAGCCCCAGATAGAGCGTCCGCCCATCGTCCATAACCAGGGCCAACCCATGACGTTGCCCCGTCGCGGCCACGGCCTCGACGTCACCGGCGCGGACGCCCGCCTCGCGCATCGCGCCACGCAGACAAGCGGCGGCGGCCCGCCACACCGCGTCCGCGTCGAGGTCGCGGGCGAAACCGGCGGCGTCATCACCGGTGAAGCGGTGCGGGCGGGAGCGCAGGGCCAGGAGGCGGCCCCGCTCGTCGAACACGGCGGCGCGGACCGACGAGCCTCCCACGTCGATGGCGGCGACGCGGCCCGCCTTACCGGCGGCGCTTGTCGCCGGTGCGCGTTTCAGGTGCGCCGCCGGTCCCATGCCGCGGAGTTTACCAGCCGCTCCGGCCGCTCACCGGCCTCGACGCGCAGAATGTCCTCCACGATCATCGCCGACTGGCGCTCGATGGTCTCGTATGTCGAACCGCCGATGTGCGGCGTGAGGATCACGTTGTCGAGATCGAGCAGCGGGCTCGACTCCGGCAGCGGGTGGCCGTCGAAGACGTCGAGGGCCGCGCCGGCGATCACTCCTCCGCGCAACGCGCTGGCCAGGGCCGCCTCGTCCACGACACCGGAAGCGGAGACGTTCACCAGGTAGGCCGTCCGCTTCATGGCGCCGAGGGCCCGCTCGCCGATGAGGCCGAGCGTCGACTCGCCGGGAGGCACGTGGACGAGCACGTAGTCGGAGACCGCGAGCAGTTCCTCCAATGGCATGAGCCGTACGCCGAGCCGCGCCGCCGCCTTCGCGTCGACGTACGGATCGGCGGCGACGAGGTCCGCGCCGAAGCCCGACAGCCGCTTGGCGACCATCCGCCCGATTGCGCCTAGGCCGATGATCCCGACGGTCTTGCCTTGAATCTCCGCGCCCCGGAACTCGGCGTAGCCGGCCGCGGGGTCGGACCACCTGCGGCCGTGCACCCAGGCGTCGGCGGCGGGGAAGCGCCGCGCCAGGCCGAGCATCAGCCCGACGGTGAGCTCGGCGACGGCGGCCCCGTTGCGGCCCGGCGTGTTGACCACCAGCACGCCCCGCTCGGTCGCGGCGTCGACGTCGACGTGGTTGAGTGCGTTGCGGCAGATACCTACGAGCTTGAGGCCGGGGGCCAGGTCCATCGTCTCCTCGAAGACGAAGTCGGCCTCGACCACGACGTACCCCTTGCCCTCCGCGTCGAGCCTGCGGCCCAGCTCCTCGGGGTCGTGCAGCTCGCCGGTGTCGAGCCAGCTCTCATGGGTGACGTCGAGCCCCGCGGCGCGGAGGCGGTCGAGGCCGGCGGCGTCGAAGGGCGCGAGGATCAGCGCCCCGTTCACCGCCACGGGATGAGGCTCCGGGCCACGACGCCGCTCCACGTCTGCAGGACGGTGAGCAGCTTGCCGCCGGTCGAGAGTGCGGCCCGCTCGCTGAACACGTCGTAGCCGTTCGCCTCGATCCGGCGCAGGACTTTCGAATAGAGCGCGCGCAGCACGGCGGGACAGACCCGCGAACGCGTGGGCACCAGCGGAAGGAGCATCCCGCCGCTTCGGAAATGCTCCCGGGCCCGCTCGGCCTGAAAGCGCATGAGGTCGACGAAGGGGCCGTTGACCACGCCGGCCATGAGGTCGTCCTCGCCGTAGCCGAACCGCCGCAGCTCCTCCTGCGGCAGATAGATGCGGTCCCGCTCGGCGTCCTCCTTCACGTCGCGCATGATGTTGACGAGCTGCATGGCGATGCCGAGGTCGATGGCGTACTCCTTGGCGCGCTCGCCGCGGTAGCCGAAGATCTCGATGCAGATCAAGCCTACCACCGAGGCGACGTGGTAGCAGTAGCGGCGCAGGTCGTCGAACGTCTCGTAGCGGTTGATGGTCAGGTCCATCACCACCCCGTCGATGAGGCTGTCGAAGTACTCGCGCGGAATGGTGTAGCGCTGGGCCGCGTCCCAGAGCGCCACGAACGTGGCGTCGCAGGGACGGCCCTCATACGTCTCGTGGAGACGGCGGCGGTGCTCCTCGAGCAGGCTGCGCTTCTCCTCGAGCGGCAACGGCTCGTCGGAGTAGTCGTCGCACGCGCGGCTGAAAGCGTAGGCGGCGTAGATGGCGCGCCGCTTGGGCGGCGGCAGCGGGAGGAAGGCGTAGTAGAAGTTGGTGGCGCGCTCGCGCACCAGCGCCCGGCAGGCCTCGTAGGCCTCGGGGACGGTGGGCAGCGAGTCGACAGCCATCGCAGCGCCGGTCTCGGCGGTGCCGGTGACGGCTACGCGCCGCCCCAGCGACGCTCCACGTAGTCCTCGACCATCCCGATGAAGTCGTCGGCGATCGTCGCGCCTTCCAGGAAAGTCCGTCGCTCGCCGTCGACGAAGACCGGCGCCCGCGGCGCCTCGCCGCTGCCCGGCAGAGAGATGCCGATATTGGCGGCGCGGGACTCGCCGGGCCCGTTCACCACGCAGCCCATGACCGCCACCGTCAGCGTCTCCGCGCCCGCGTACTTGCCCCGCCACACCGGCATCTTCTCATCGAGGTGCACCTGGATGTCGCGCGCGAGCTCGCGGAACAGCGTCGAGGTCGTCCTGCCGCAGCCGGGACAGGCGGTGACCGCCGGCCTGAAGGACCGGAGGTGGAGCGCCTGGAGGATCTCCTGGCAGAGACGCACCTCGCGGGCGCGGTCGCCGCCGGGCTCGGGAGTGAGGCTCGACCGGATCGTGTCGCCGATGCCGTCGTAGAGCAGGACGGAGAGCGCGGCGGTCGTCGCCACGATCCCCTTCGTCCCCATGCCGGCCTCGGTGAGGCCCAGGTGGAGGGGAAAGTCGCACTGCGCCGCGATCTCGCGGTAGGCCTCGACCATCTGGGGCAGCCGCGACACCTTGCACGAAATAATGATGTTCTCTTCCGGCAGGCCGAGATCGACCGCCGCCGCGGCGCTCTCGATGGCGCTCTCCACGAGCGCCGCCCGCTCCACGGTGTCGCCGTCGGCGGGGTTTGGCAGCCGCGAGTTTTCGTCCATGCGGCGCGCCAGGATGTCGGGGTCGAGGCTGCCCGCGTTCACCCCGATGCGCACCGGCTTGTTCAGGTCGCGGGCCACCTCGATGAAGGCGCGGAAGTTCTCGTCGTGACGAGGGCCGCGCCCCACGTTGCCTGGGTTGATGCGGAACTTGGCCAGCGTCTTGGCGCAGTCGGTGTGGTCCCGCAGCAGTCGGTGTCCGATGAAGTGGAAGTCGCCGATGAGCGGCACGGAGCAGCCCTCGGCGTCGAGGCGCTTGCGGATTTCGGGCACGGCGCGGGCCGCGTCGTCGTTGTTCACCGTCACCCGTACCAGCTCGCTGCCCGCCTCGGCCAGCAGCTTCACCTGCGCCGTCGTGGACTCGACGTTGGCGGTGTCGGTGTCGGTCATCGACTGGACGACGATGGGGTTCATCCCGCCGATGGCCACGCCGCCCACCACGGCGACCTTCGACGGCCGCCGCCGCGCCAAGACGTGCCCGTTCGCGGCGTCCGCCGGCGGCGAGGGTTGCGCCATGGGCAGCACCCGTTTCGACCCTTTAGCCATAGCTACGGACGTTCCTCCGGGGTGCGCGGATGGCCCGGCGGTACTGCCCGAGCGCCATGAGCGGCCAGTAGTTGCGGTACAGGTGGTAGTTGATCATGAAGTCGCGGGGGAAGCCCGTGCCGGTGAACTCCGGCTCGTCCCACGAGCCGTCGTCCTGCTGGCTGCGGACCAGGTAGTCGACGCCGCGCCTCGCGCTCTCCGTCTCCGCCCGGCCGCCGGCGATCAGGCCGAGGAGCGCCCATGCCGTCTGCGACTTCGTGCTCGGCCCCTTGCCGCGCAGCGAGGGGTCGATGTAGGTCTCCACGCCCTCGCCCCAGCCGCCGTCCTCGCGCTGGTGCGCGACGATCCAGTCCAGGCCCTGCGGATGTAGGGCTGGCCCATGTCCTCGCCGATGTGCTTCAGCGCGGGGAGCACCGCCCCAAGCCCGTAGATGTAGTTCACGCCCCACCGGCCCCACCATGAGCCGTCCAGCTCCTGGGTCTCCTTCAGAAAGTCCAGACCCGCGTTGACGCTCGTCCGTGAGGTGTTATAGCCCATGCGGCCCAGGATTTCTAGCACGTGGGCCGTGACGTCCTCGCTGGGAGGGTCCACCACTTCGCCGAAATCGCAGAACGGGATGGTGGAGACCCAGCGCTTCAGATTGTCGGCGTCGAAGGAAGCCCACCCGCCGTTCTTGCTCTGCATCCCTTCGAGCCACTCCCGGCTCCGCTCCAGCGCGTGTTCCATGCGCGGGTCTCCGCGCCGCCCCATGTTGTGGAGCGCGATCATCACCATCGCCGTGTCGTCGATGTCGGGATAGACGTCGTTGGCGAACTCGAACGCCCAGCCTCCGGGCTTCAGGTCCGGCCGTTTCACCCGCCAGTCGCCGGCGTGCTCGAGGATCTGCTCGTCCAGCAGCCAGTCCGCCGCCTTGGCCATACGCGGGTCGTCGACCGGCACGTCGGCTTCCTGCAGGGCAATCATCGCCAGGCAAGTGTCCCACACCGGGGAGATGCAGGGCTCCGTGCGGAAGGTGTCGTCCGTCTCCCGCGCAAACCCGTCGAACCCGTTGAGCCCCTTCTTGATGACGGGGTGGTCGTTGTCGTAGCCCACGGTGCGGAGGGCCATCAGCGAGTAGACCCACGGCGGCTGGATGCCGCCCCACGACCCATCCTCTTCCTGGCGTCTGAGAATCCACTCTTCCGCCTTCTTCAGCGCCGAGTTCTTGAAAGGACGGCGCACCGTGCGGAAAGGACGCCATTCCAGCAGCCGCAGAGCGCGGTCCACGGCCTTGAAGAACGTCCCCGGGCTGAGCAGCCTCCCATTCTTGCCGAACGTGTATTCCGTCTTCTCCCGCCCGTTGGGGTAGAGCTCGTCGATGTTGGCCCACTCCGGCACGCTTCGGAGCGGCTTCTCCGTCATCAGGATGGTGCAGGCCACGATGGTGCCCCGCGCCCAGCTGGCGAACTCGTAGATGTTCAGCGGGAACCATGCCGGGAGATGCATGATCTCGACGGGCATCGTCGGCGTCGCCTCCCACTCCCACTGGCCGAAGAGGGCAAGCCACATCTTGGTGAAGACCCGGGTTTCGGGGACGCCGCCCTTGGAGAGGATGAACTCGCGGGCCTTGACGAGAGCCGGGTCGTCATACGGCTCGCCGGCGAGCTTCATGGCGAAGTAGCACTCGACGGCGATGCTGAGGTCGCTGGGGCCCCCGTACCAGATCGGCCACCCGCCGTCCTCGAGCTGCATCTGCTTCAGATAGTTGGCGATCTTGCGCCAGCGCTCGGGATCTGGGAGGTCCATGAAGTGCGTGAGCAGCAGGTACTCCGCGTGGATGGCGCAGTTCGCCTCAAGCTCGCCCCACCAGTAGCCGTCGTCGTATTGCAGGTCGAAGAGGTGTCCGACGGCGCGGTCGATCGCGGTGTCGAGCTTTTCGGCGAACGGAATGGCGCCGAAGCGCGGCGCTGTCCCGTTCCTGTGCGGCGTATGGTTGGCGACTTCTGTTCTCTGGGTGGAAGAGATCATGCGTAGCCATGCTCCCGGAACCAGCCGACGGCCTCGGCCAGACCGTCATCGACTGGGGTTTGCGGAAGGCCGAGCTCGGCTCGCGCCTTGCCCGGATCGAAGAACATTCGCTTCTTGGCGAGCTGCACCTCCGCCGTCGTGGCCCGCGGCGCGCGGCGCAGCAGGCGGCCCTCGATCACCTCGTCGGCATGGGCGAAGGCCAAGGCGAGCCAGTAGGGGATGCGCACCTTCGGCGGCTTCAGGCCGGTGATGCGGGCCAGGGTCTGGAAGATCTCGCGCAGCGTCATGTTCCGGTTGCCCAGGATGTAACGGTGTCCCGGCTTGCCCTTCTCGTAAGCCAGGACGTGCCCCTTGGCGACGTCGCGCACGTGGACGATGTTGAGCCCCGTCTCCAGGTACCCGAACATCCGCTGCTTCAGAAAATCGACGATGATCCGGCCCGTCGGCGTGGGCTTCACGTCGCCCGGCCCGACCGGCGTGGTCGGGTTCACGATCACCGTTTCCAGGCCGTTCATGCCCGCGTTCAGCACTTCCAGCTCCGACAGGTACTTCGAGCGCTTGTAACCCGCGAGAAGCGCCCGCGTGTCGACGGGCGTCTCCTCGGTGCCCGGCGACCCGTCCCTCGGCAGGCCGATCGCCGCCGACGAGCTGGTGTGGACGGCGCGCTTGACGCCCGCTTTGCTCGCCGCGCTCAGGATCTTCCTCGTCCCCTCGACGTTGGTCCGGTAGGCAAGGCCGTGGTCCGGCGGCCAGTAGGCGTAGAGCGCGCCGACGTGGAAGAGCGCGTCGCACCCGCTCAGCGCCCGCCGCATCGGCTCTTCCTCACCCAGCAGGTCCGCTTCGGCAATCTCCACGTTCAACCCTTCGATTGCTGTGTGGTCGCTCCCCGGCCTCGCCATCGCCCGGACCGAAGCCCCCTGGTCGAGGAGCTCTCGCACCAGGTTGCCTCCGATGAATCCGGTGGCCCCGGTGACGGCCGCCTTCATGTCACCACCGGCGCCGCCCGGTAGACCTTCTTGATGAAGGCCTCCCCAAAGACGGCGAGGTTCCTTGCTCCCTTCCTCGCGTTTACCGCCAGCCGCGGCGCTTCGAAGATGTGCCAGGGATGCGTGGCGTAGTAGCGGGCCGCGGCGAGGGGGCGCACCTCCCCCATGTCGTCGAGAAAACGGGCATAGTCGGGGAGAGCGTCTTCCGTCTCGTCGGAGATGGCGCGCACCGCCAGGAAGGGTATGCGCGCCTCCAGCGCCAGCTTTCCAATCCAGTAGCTCTCCATGTCGATCGCCTTGGTGAACGGCGACGACGCGAACTCCACCTTTTGCTCCAACGTAACCAGCGTTTCGGGAACGGTGACGATCTCGTCGGTATGGACCGCGATGAACTCGTCCTCGAGGGCTTCAAGCGCCGATTCGAACAGGTATGAGTCGGGCGCGATGGCGCCGTCCAGCGCCCCCGAGTAGTCCAAGCCGCGAATGGCCCGGGGCACGACGAGGTCGCCGCCGTAGACGTCGGGCGCGACCCCGCCGGCGAAGCCGAGGGAGACGATGGCGCGGGGCCGGACGTGGGCGAGCAGGAGGTCGCGAACCGCCGACTCCGACCGCTCCCGGCCGATGCCGCTCCGGATGAGGGCCACGGGCCGTCCGTCGGCCGTCCCCTCCACCACGACGGCGGAGCCGAACCGCTCCGTCTCCGGGTCGCTCACCAACGGCTCGAGGCCGGCGATCTCGCGGCGCACCGCACCAATGAACACGAGCATCGGCTACCGGCCTCCCTCTTGCGCGGCCAGCTTCTCGGCCGCCTTGCGCTTCACCCAGGCCTCCCAGCTCTTTCCCGCGGCGGTGTCCTTGCCGGTGAACTTGATGGCGCGGATCTCGGCATAGGGGATGGTGAACGGGCCCTCGCCCGCTTCATCGAAAATCTGGACGAACGGCTCGGCCGCCGAGGCGTCGCGGTTGGAGACGTAGGCGACCCGCTCCTCGCCGTCCGCCAACACGAGGGTGGTGTTCCCCCGGTAGTCGAAGGCGTGGTCGATCACCTGCTCAAGGGTGAGGTCGGGCCCGATTTCCGGGACCCATCCCTCCAGGCTCTCTTCGCTCATCGATCGGCTCCTACAGCTTGCCGGTCACCATCGCCGCGACCGCGTCCTTCATACCCTTCGGCGTGAACATGGCGTTGACCGCCGTCGGCTCGTGGCCGGAATGCACCATGCAGTCCTGGCACTTGGGGTTGCCGCTGGCCCGCCCGTACTCGTCCCAGCCCGTGTCCTCCATCAGGTCCTCGAACGTGGCGGCGTATCCCTCCTGGAGCAGGTAGCAGGGACGCTGCCAGCCGAAGACGTTGTAGAGGGGATTCCCCCAGGGCGTGCACTCGAAGTCCTGCTTGCCCATGAGGTACTGCAGGAAGAGCGGCGACTGGTTGAAGCGCCACTCCCGCTTGCGGTCGCTGAGAATGTCGCGGAAGAGGCTGTGGGTCCGCTCCCGCCGGAGGAAGTGCTCCTGGTCGGGGGCCTTCGAGTAGCTGTACCCCGGCGACAGCATCATGCCGTCGACGCCCAGCACGGTCATCTCGTCGAAGAAATCGCGGACGCGAAGCGGGTTCGCGTTGTCGAACAGCGTGGTGTTGGTCGTGACCCGGAAGCCGCGGTCGAGGGCGGCGCGGACGCCGGCGACGGCCTGCTCGTAGACCCCGTCGCGGCAGACCGCCTCGTCGTGGTCTTCCTCGACCCCGTCGAGATGCACGCTGAAGCTGAAGTAGTCCGAGGGAGTGAAGATGCCCTCGTCGAGCCGCTGCTCCAGCAGGATCGCGTTGGTGCAGAGGTACACGTACTTCTTGCGCTCGACGAGCCCGGCGGCGATCTCCCCGATCTCCGGGTGCATCAGGGGCTCGCCCCCGGCGATGCTCACCATCGGCGCGCCGCACTCGTCCGCCGCGGCGAGCGCCTGCTCGGCGGGCATGCTCTTCTTCAAGAGCTGCGGCGGGTACTGGATCTTGCCGCACCCCGCGCAGGCCAGGTTGCAGCGGAAGAGCGGCTCGAGCATGAGCACGAGCGGATAGCGTTTCCTCCGCAGAAGCTTCTGCTTGAGGACGTACATCGTGACGGCCATGGCCTGTGAGGCGGGGACGCTCATCGTTTCATTCCTAGTAGTCTCGTTCCAGCAAGAATTGGGTCAGCTCGCGGCACTCGGCGCGGGCCTCGGGGCTGATTTCGATGGAGTCGACGGCCTGGTAGTTGCGGGCCGCGTGGGTCTCGGCCAGGTCGCGGCAGAAGGCATCGGCCTTCAGGTCGTCGAGGACGCCGAAGACCTCGGCCACGTCGTCGTCCGTCAGCGGGCGGTCGGTGTCGTAGACCTGGCGCAGGCGCTCCCGGGAGTCCCCCTCGGCGGCGTTGAGCGCGTAGACGATGGGCAGCGACTTCTTGCGCCGGTGGATGTCGCTCGCCTTGGGCTTGCCGGTGTCCTCTTCCTTCCCCCAGACGCCGAGCATGTCGTCGCGCACCTGGAAGAGCAGGCCGAGCCCCTGGCCCAGCGAGCGCATCGCCTCGATGGTCTCCTCGTCGTCGGAGCCGATGACGGCGCCCATGTGGAGCGCGGCCTCCAGCAGGGCGCCCGTCTTCTTGCCGATCATGGTCAGGTAGTCGTCCACGCTGACCCGCGGCCGCTGCTCGAAGCTGACGTCGAGCACCTGCCCGGCGATCATCTCGGCGCAGGCATGCGTCAGGATGCGGCTCACCCGCAGCGCCGTCTCCGCGGAGGGCCCATTCGGCCGGTCGAGGGCCGCGAGGTTGGCGGCGACGTTCATGGCGGCCCCGGCATTCAGCCCGTGGCTGATGCCCCACAGGCTCCACACGGTCGGGCGGTGCCGCCGCTGCGTATCGCCGTCCTGGATGTCGTCGTGGACGAGCGAGAAGTTGTGGATCAGCTCGATGGCGACGGCGGCGGGGAGGGCCTGCTCCACCGAGCCGCCCACCGACTCGGCGCTGAAGAGGCAGAGCGCGGGGCGGACCGCCTTGCCGCTGTTGGCCTCGATGGGGGCGCCGGACTCGTCGGTCCAGCCCATGTGGTAGCGGAGCATGCCGAACAGCGCCGAATCCTCGTCAAGCGCGCTGCGCAGTCCGGCGTCCACCGCGGGGCGGTAGCGGGTGAAGACGTCGGGGACGCGCATGGCGGTGGGCATGCCGGTTGTCGTCGCCTCCTACCCGCTCGCCGCGGCCTCTTGCGGAGATTCGGCTGCGGATTTCGTCCCGCCGCTGAAGAAGACCTTTCGGACCTGCGCGGCGATCCCCTCGGCGTCGAGGTCGAGCCGGCGGCGCTGCGCGTCGGCGGTGCCGTGCTCCACGAAGGAGTCCGGTATGCCGATCCGGTGGACGGCGACGTCCTCGACGCCCGCCGCGGCCAGCTCTTCAAGGACGGCCGCGCCGAACCCGCCGGCCAGCACGTTCTCCTCGACGGTCACGATGCGGGGCACGCGGCGGGCCCATTCCAGCAGCAGGTCGACGTCGAGCGGCTTCACGAACAACGGGTTCACCACGGCGCAGGAAATACCGTCGGCGGCAAGCTGTTCCGCCGCCTCCAGCGCCATCTGCGCCGACTTGCCCAGCCCGAAGATGACAACGTCGCTGCCCTCGCGGACGGTGGCCCCCTTGCCCAGCGGCAGCTCGCGCAGCTCCTCGTCCAGGGGCACGCCGACGCCGGGCCCGCGCGCGATGCGAATCGCGAAGGGTCCCTCGTGCTTGTAGGCGGTGTACACCAGGTGCTGCAGCTCGTTCTCGTCCATGGGCGCGGCGACGACCGCGTTCGGCAGGCAGCGGAGGTAGGAGATGTCGAAGGCGCCGTGGTGCGTCTTGCCGTCCTCGCCGACGATGCCGGCGCGGTCGGCGATCATCGTCACGGGCAGGTCTTGCAGGCAGACGTCGTGGACGACCTGGTCGAACGCCCGCTGGAGAAAGGTCGAGTAGATCGAGACGAACGGCGAGAGCCCACCGGCCGCCATGCCGGCCGCCATGCTCACCGCGTGCTGCTCGGCGATGCCCACGTCGAAGACGCGGTCGGGGTACTCCGCCTGCACCTCGACGAGGCCGGTGCCTTCGAGCATGGCCGCGCTGATCCCGACGACCGACTGGTCGTCGCCCATGATCCGGATGAGCGTCTGGGCGAAGACCTTCGAGTACGTGGGCGCGCCCGTGCCCGAACCCAGCGGCGAGCTCGGCTGGTGGAACTTGACGGGGTCGACCTCGGCGGGCTCGTAGCCCCGGCCCTTGTGGGTGATCACGTGCACGAGGGAGACGGACCCCTTGGAGTTCTTGACCTGTTGGAGCGTCTGATCGAGCTGCCGGAAGTCGTGCCCGTCGACGGGGCCCAAGTAGTTGAAGCCCATTTCCGTCCAGAACGTGGTGGGGAGCACGAAGCCCTCCAGCCCGTCCCTGAATCGTTGCGCGATGCGGTAGAGCGCCTCGCCGGTGGGCAGCCGTTTCGAGAACTGCCGGGCGCGGTCGATCATCGCGCGGTACTCGGGATGGCCGATCACGCGCCTGCGCCAGTTGGTCAGGAAGCCGACGTTCTCCGAGATCGACATCCCGTTGTCGTTGAAGATGATGACCAGGCGCTCCGGGTTGAGGTGCGCGATGTTGTTGAGCGCCTCGAAGCTCGATCCCGAGGTCATCGCGCCGTCCCCGACGACCGCGATGGTCCAGGAGCCTTCCTTCCGGATGGCGGCGCCCTCCGCGATGCCGAGGGCAATGGACAGGCCGGTGCCGGCATGCCCCGCGGCGAGCGTGTCGTGCTCGCTCTCGCTGGGCTCGCCGAACCCGGACAGGCCGCCCTCGAGGCGGATGTTCTTGAACTCGTCGCGCCGCCCCGTTACCAGCTTGTGCGTGTAGCACTGGTTCGTGGTGTCCCACACGATGCGGTCGACGGGGCTGTCGAAGGCGCGGTGGAGCGCCAGGGTGAGCTCGACGACGCCCAGGTTCGAGGCCAGGTGCCCTCCGCGCTCGGTGATCACGGAGATGATGGTCTCCCGCACGTCCTTGGCGACCTGGGCGAGCTCGTCGTGCGTGAGCGGCTTGAGATCTTGGGGTGCGTCGATCCGTTCCAACAGGGTGGTCATTGAGACCTCCTCACCCGGTCGGCCAATGCCCCGCCCGGACAGCGCCGGAGCAGGATACATCGGCTAACGAGGGTAGAAACTAGCACAGGCCCCCAAACCTGTCAATTAAGCCGCTGCGGGGGGCTTATGTCCGCTTGAACTTGGGCAGCGTCCAGTCCTCCGTGACGTCGTCGAAGGCCACCTCGACGGCCATGCCGATCGACAGGTCGTCCGGGCCCGTGCCGTCCATGAAATTGCCCATCAGGCGCACGCCCGGCGCCTCGTCGACGTCGGCGATCACGATGGGGAGCGGCATCTCGCCGGCGAACCCGGGGTGGAAGGGACGGTGCGCCGTGACCCACGAGTGCACCGTCGCCTTCGGGGCCACCTGGGTCCAATCGAAGTTGAACGACGCGCACTCCGGGCAGAGCGGGCGCGGATAGTGGCGGAACGTGCCGCAGTCGGAGCACCGCTGGAAGCGGAGCTCGTGCTTCTTGCAGAAGTCCCAGAACGGCTGGGTGTCCTCTGTGGGCCTGGGGATCGGCTTCTTGTAGTCGCTGGTCGGGATCGGCATCAGTTCCCCCTGAAGATGGCGAGCGCGCCGTCGCCGAAGTCGCCGTAGCCGCTCACGAGGCAGTGCTTCGCCCCCTCCACCTGCACGTCGCTGGAGCCGCGGATCTGCTTGGCGCCCTCGATGACGTGGTTCATCCCCATGATGTGGCCCTGGGAGAGCAGGCCGCCGTGGGTGTTGATCGGCAGGTCGCCGCCGATCTGGATTCGCCCGCCCTCGACGAAACCGCCGCCCTCGCCCTTCTTGCAGAAGCCGAGGTCTTCGATCTGGTTGATGACGGTGAAGGTGAAGCAGTCGTAGATTTCCGCCACGTCGATGTCCTGCGGCCCGATCCCCGCCATGCCGAAGACGCGCGGCGCGAGCTTGGCGATGCCGAAGGTGGTCATGTCGGGGCGCTGCGTAATCGAGCTCGGCGAGTCGGGGTGCGCCTCGCCGAAGCCGCTGATGTAGACCGGCTTGTTGGGCAGGTCCTTCGCCCGGTCGGCCCGCGTGATCACGCAGGCCGCCGCGCCGTCGGTCTGCAGGCAGCAGTCGAGCAGGCGGAACGGGTCGGCCAGCAACGGCGAGTTCTGGTGATCCTCCAGCGTGATCGGGTCCTTCATCTGCGCGTTGCCCTGCATCGACGCATGCTTCCGCATGGCGACGGAGACCTCGCCGAACTGCTCGCTGGTCGTGCCGTAGGTCGCCATGTGCCGCCGCGCCATGGGGCCGTACCAGAGCATGGGCGCGACGAGGCCGTAGATGTACTCGAACTCGCCCATGGCCCGCATCGGCCCCTGCAGCCCGCCGGCGGCCAGCGACTGGGCCGTCCGCGCCCCGGAGTAGCCGTTGCGACCCGACACGAGCAGGACGTAGTCGCAGACGCCCGAGGTGACGGCGAGGACGCCGTTCTGCAGCGCGGCGCACGGGCTCGCGCCCCCCATATTGATCGCCGCGGAAAACTTGAGGTCCTTGACGCCGAGGTTCGTCGCAAAGTCCTCCGACGTCGCCCCCGCCGCCTGGGGCAGGATGCCGTCGATCTCGCTCGGCTTGATCCCCGCGTCCTCGATCGCCCGCATGCAGGCCGTCAGCTGCAGGGTGAGGTTGCTCATCCCCGACTTCCGCGAGTACGTCGTCTCGCCAATGCCGACAATTGCCGCTTTGTCGCTGAGTTCGCTGGTGTCGTACACCTGTCCCCCCTATGCAAAACCCGTCTCGGAACCAACCGCCATCTTAAGGACGCCGCCACAGTAGCGTCAAACGCGCGCGCGCCCGCGGACGGCCCCCGCTTCCGTTGACACTCCCCCAGAGGGCCGATAGAATCTAAGGGTTGCAGTTCCGATGGCCCCGAGCGGGCTTCCTCCCCATGTCCAGCTACGCGATTATCCAGACCGGCGGTAAGCAGTACCGCGTGGCCCCCGGCGACGTCATCGACGTCGAGCGGATGAAGGACCACGAGCCCGGCGACACCGTCAACTTCGACGACGTGCTCGTGGTCAGCCACGACGGCGACGTCTCGGTCGGCGCTCCCTACGTCGACGGCGCCCGCGTCGTCGCGAAGGTGGAGGAGGAAGGCCGGGCGAAGAAGATCCTCGTCTTCAAGTACAAGCCGAAGATCAGGTACCGGCGCAAGAAGGGGCACCGGCAGCGGTTCGCCAGGATTTCGATCCAGGAGATCGAGGCCCCGGGCGGCGCCATAGCGAAGGCCGAATAACCCCCGAGGGACACCCACCATGGCACACAAGAAGGGATCGGGCACCAGCCGGAACGGCCGCGACAGCCAGTCGCAGCGGCTCGGCGTGAAGATCTACGACGGCCAGGTCGTGACCGCCGGCAGCATCCTGGTGCGCCAGCGAGGCACCAAGATCCACCCCGGCGACAACGTGCGCCGCGGCAGCGACTTCACCCTCTGGGCCAAGATCGACGGCAAGGTGAAGTACGACACCTTCAAGAAGTACGAGCCCTTCACCCCAATCCGCCGCAGGGTCAGCGTCCACCCGGTCGGCTAGGGAATCGAACAGGGACAGACATCATGAAGACCGGCATCCATCCCGAATACGTCGAGGCGCGAGTCGAGTGCGCCTGCGGCAAGACGTGGGAGACGCGCTCGACGAAGCCCGTCCTGAAGATCGAGGTGTGCAGCTCCTGCCACCCCTACTTCACCGGCGAGCAGCGCATCATCGACACCGAGGGGCGCGTCGAGCGGTTCAAGAGGCGCTACGGCCTGCAATAGGCGCGGAGTACCCACCATTCGTGAGGAACCCAAAGGAGCGGGCGAGTCTCGCTCCTTTTGCGTAGGGGCGACGCCCAAACCCTTCAACTACGGCGGCCAAGCGGTCATCGAGGGCGTGATGATCCGCGGGCGGGAGAACGTCTCGGTCGCGGTGCGCCGGCCCAACGGCGAGGTCCGCACCCGCTGCGAGGCCCTGTCGTCCCTCTACACGGGATGGATGCGCAACGTCCCCCTCGTCCGCGGCATCATCGTCCTCGTCGAGACCCTCATCCTCGGGATGAAGGCCCTGATGTTCTCCGCCAACGCGGCCATGGAGGAGGAGGGCAAGGAAGACGAGGAGATGTCGGCCTGGTCGCAGGCCCTGATGCTCGCCATCGCCCTCACCATCGCCATCGTCGTCTTCTTCCTGCTGCCCCTCTTCGCCTCCGTCGGCATCGAGCGGCTCGTCGACAGCGCCATCTTGAGCAACCTCGTCGAGGGCGCCCTCCGCTTCGTCATCTTCATCGGCTACGTCTGGGCCATCGGCTTCATGCCCGACATGCGGCGCGTCTACGCCTATCACGGCGCCGAGCACATGACCATCGCCGCCCACGAGCACGGCGACCCCCTGCAGGTCGACGCAATTAGGAAACACCCCAAGGAACACCCCCGCTGCGGGACCGCGTTCCTGATGATCGTCATCATCGTCTCGATCCTGGCCTTCACCTTCCTGGGACGCCCCGAGCTCTGGCTCCTGGTGCTGTCCCGCGTGGTGCTCGTGCCGGTGATCGCCGCGGTCAGCTACGAGATCATCCGCTTCAACGCCGCCCACGGCGACTGGGCCGTCGCGCGCATGCTGATCGCCCCCGGCGTCGCCCTCCAGAAGCTCACCACCCGCAAGCCCGACGACGACCAGATCGAGGTCGCCATCGCCGCCATGGAAAACGCCCTCAAAGCCGACGGCGTCCCGGTCGAAGGCGAGAAAAAGCCCGAGGCCGCGCCCACCGCCCCTTAAACCTCTCCCCCTCTGGGGGAGACTGAGAGAGGGCACGCGCCGCAGGCGCGTTGGCGGGGTGGGCCGGGAGGTCTTCCTTCTTCTCCCCCCGGGAGAAGATTGAGATGAGGGGCCCCCTGACAACCGCCTCTCGCCATCGACGTCCGCACCCCTCCCCAGTAGGGGCGATTCGCGAATCGCCCGCCCCACCGTCCTCTCCTCGCTGGAGCAGCACGTTAAAACCTCTCCCCCTCTGGGGGAGATTGAGAGAGGGCACGCGCCGTAGGCGCGTCGGGGGCGGGGCGCGGGGAGGGGCGCGCCAACGTGGCGCCTAGCCCCTACCCCAGCGTATCCCGTATCCGGTCGAAGATCGACCTGTCCTGCCTGTGCGTCAGGTCGGGCTTCTTGAGCAGCCCTTCGAGCGCCTCGAACGCCTTCTTCTGCTTCGAGTTCAGCTTCGACGGCACCACCACGTCGACGTAGACGATCTGGTCGCCCCGACCGCCGCCCCGCAGACGCTGGATGCCCTTGCCCTTCAGACGGAACATCTGGCCCGGCTGCGTCCCCGCCGGGACCTTAAGCTTCGTCTCGCCGCCGAGGGTGGGGATCTCCATCTCGTCGCCGAGCGCGGCCTGCGCGATGTTCAGCGGGAGTGTGTAGATCACGTCGTCGCGCTCCCGCTCGAAGATCTCGTGCTCCTTGACGTGGACGGTGATGTAGAGGTCGCCGTTGGGCCCGCCGTTGCGCCCCGCCTCGCCCTGCGACGTGAGCCGCACCTGCGAGCCGTGCCCGATCCCCGGCGGAATCTTGACCACGATGTTCGCCTGGTTGCGCGTCCGGCCCTGCCCGCGGCACTCGCTGCACGGGTTCGAGATCGTCGTCCCCTCGCCTCGGCAGGCGGGGCAGGTCGTGACGTTGACGAACTGGCCGAAGATGCTCCGCTGCGACTGCCGCACCTGACCCTGCCCCTTGCAGGTGGCGCAGGTGTCGGAGCTCGTGCCGGGCTCCGACCGCGCCCCGTGGCACCGTTTGCACGTCTCGAGACGGGAGAAGTCGAACTGCTTCTCGGCCCCGAAGGCGGCCTCCTCGAACTCGATCGCGACGCTGGCGGCGAGGTCGTCGCCCCGCTGCGCCGCCGTGGCCCGGGAGCGCCGCCCGCCGAAGGCCCCGCCGCCGAAGAAGGCGTCGAAGATGTCGCCGATGTCCGAGAAGCCGCCGAAGCCCTCGAACCCGACGCCGGCGCCGTTGGGCCCGGCGTGCCCGAATCGATCGTACTTCGCCCGCTTCTCGCCGTCGCGGAGCACCTCGTACGCCTCGGCGCACTCCTTAAACTTCGCCTCGGCCTCAGGCTCCTTGTTGCGGTCGGGGTGATACTCGAACGCCTTCTTGCGGAAGGCCTTCCGAAGATCGTCCTCGGACACATCCCGCCCCACGCCGAGGACCTCGTAATAATCGCGCTTCGTCGTCGCCATACCCGGCTCGCCCACTCTCCCAACCCTGAATTATAGGGAGCGCCAAGGGCAGCGACAAGCGAGGTGGGGGGAGGCCAAACACAGGAAGCCTACCGGTCTACGTATGCTCGCCTTCCGGCGTCTTGGAGCCGTAGATGGACGGTTCACTCGCCAACAGGCTTCGCAGCCTTGCAAGGGTTGCCACGGCGTCTTCGCCAAGGCCGAGCATGTCTCGGATGAGGCGCTCATCCAATCCGATACGCGTGGAATCAACAGCGCACCGATAGAAGGGCTGGAACTCCCGATCGCTGAAATCGTGCCATATTGCCTTCGCCTCGTCGAGTTGCCACGATTCCAGCTTTCGTACATCAAGTGTCACGAGGCTCTCGATCATCCCCTTGTTGCCTCTACCTCTACCCTCTTGGGTTCTGTTGGCGTGATTCGCATTAAGGAGCAGGCCGAGCGTAGAGTTACACCATATCCCCAAGGCAGTTTCCCGAAGCGAATTCAGTAGTGGATCATCTTCATCAACAATCAGCGTGTGCCAAGAGGAGACCCCTAAAGCCCGTATGCCGGTCCGTGTCGCCGTTATTGGTTGCGAGTTGTACCGCACATCCGTCGCAAAGTGCAGAGTGCCAGCTTGAGACCAGATTGGTCGATGGTCACGATTAGACTGTGGAGTCAACCAGGCGTTGGGTTCGGCGGTCATGCAATTATGGACTTGTGAGTCCAAGCTCCAGATGGCCGGGAATTGGGCTTGCTCATTGTGACCGTGGTATCCGTCGAACACCCCGAGGGAACCTCGTATCTTGCGATGTTGAGGCCCTACATGGCAGACATCCCTCATCACCGCGACTGGGATATTGCCTGCAAGCCGGGTTCCGTCCTCAACCCATAGCTCGCCTCGCTCAAGGGCTGCGGCGAACTGGCCGGTAAGGGCCTGCTTCCACCGGGCAGCCGACCAGGGCTCCTCACCAACGGGGCCATCCACGATCTCGCCCCACTGTTCGCCGCCAACCCTGAGCGGGCTGCCTCCCACGGGTGGCCCGTCTGAGCGGTGGAGAGGAATTGAAGCCGCAGCGTTCACGGCCCGAACTAACGCCAAGGCGTCCGTCTCCAAATAGGGTGCACGCCAGAGGTTAACGAATCTTCCACGGCCGGTTGGGCTTTCGGTGACGGATAACCTTCGTGCCACCAACAGCGCTTCGGCAATTGCCGTGTCGTAGGACATGGTGAGGAGCTTGGGGTCATGAGACGAGACCACGAATTCGACCTCATATCTGGAAGACAGCATCCGGCGGACTTCACGCCAAGATTCACCAAACAAGGCCGTTACCGGCAGGACTAAGGCAATGCGACCGCCTGGCTTCACCAGCCGGTCTGCCAACACCGTGAACGACGACCCGTGTCCGGCTATCTGGTTGGCCGGTGTGCCCTTCAGCAGAGCCGAGGTTTGCTTGGCGATGACGCGTTGCGACTCCTTATCCCCTTGCGGTAGAGAGAAGACTCGGGCAATGGACTCCTCCTTCCCTCTGTCGCTGCCCCGCCGGGTAAAGGGAGGATTGCTGATCACGAGGTCGGCTGTCGGCCGCTGAACAACGCTTCCAATTCCAGTCGTGGCTCCTATTTGCTCTTCGGTCGCGGAGAAAAACGACTGGATTTCGGACGCCTTTAGCCAGTCTAGCGACCCAAGATAGACGTCCCTGGATTCTCTTCCTCGAAGGTCTCTTTGCACTTCAGTTCCTAATCTAAGCGTGTGCAGTTGCATCTGCTCAAATCTCACCGACGGGGACATCGCCGCGAGCGTTGCCGCGGTCAAGTGGATTGCGGCCTGCACCACGTCAGCACCAATGATTGCGTTCTCAACCAATGCTCTATGAAGGAGCATGTCTTCGAAGTCGGTCGGGGCCGCCGCCATGTGGTTCTGGACTATCTGCCGATATGCGGCCATGAGGAGGGTCCCTGTCCCGCAGGCAGGGTCAATCACACGCAACTGGGAAAGGCTTTCGGCGGAATCCCAATTCACTCCGTCCCACCTGTTCGAAGCGAGAGCCAGCCCCGCAAGTAAGGTGGACGCCGGAATACTCGTATAGAAGGCGGCCAGCAGTTTCCTCTCAGCAATCAGTCGATTGAAAATCCTTCCCGCTAGGTCGTGGCGTCCAATGGCGCCCATGCCCAGAAGCACAGCGGCCGTCCTAGCGCATTCGCCCAGCACTGCCGTCGCTTCAACCTCCGAAAGCTCCTGCACGACATCCTTGGCCATGCTGAATATGGGGTAGTAGTCGATACTGAGGATGTGCTCCCACACCTGAAGCAGGGTCATGCGCGAGAAGCGCCCATCTCGCCGTGCTGCACTGACTGGCTGGAAGGCCGCCTCGTTGCTGGCCAGTCTATCTTGGAAAACCATGGCGTTGATGATGACCAGGGCTGCCGTGTTGGCGGCTTCGTCGCCAGGATCGGTCCCGAACACCTTTGCGACCCGGTCCAGGGTTCCAGGGGAAGAGTAGAGCTGAGAACCAGCGCGCCTCGCACCTTCGTCCAATATGTCAACCGCGACATCGATGTCGCCAGGAGGCGGAGCCGTACGTCGCACCGCGTCCCCAAGCTCTATCGGGGTCCCGCTGAGTTTGGGGCCAGCGGTGCCGTCGACTCGCCACTCCTGCCAGATTAGTGTCGCGCCCGCCATGCGCTCGTACAGGTGGCGCTGGCTCGTCGAGCGCAGCGCCTCTGGCACCGTGACCGCGAATACGTTCTGCACGCCCCGGCCGTCTATCTCCATACCAAACCGGGAGAGAGCGTCCGCCTCTACGGTCAAGGCGGGTTCAAGCTCGGTTTCTAGAATCACGGGGCCTTCAGGCAGGCGTACGATGATGTCCGGGCGCCTTCCGTCGTGCAGGGTCTCGGCGACCGCAGAAAGGCTGCACCGTTCCCGAAGAAACCGGGCAAGCGTGTCGTTGATGACGCTTTCGTGGCTGCGATCCCTATCGGCGGGAGTCGTCATATCAGCGGTGCATCCCTCCTGTTTCGTCGCTTGGACAGTCCAAAGGCGCCCCGTGGATCGCGGTAGCGCATTGCCAGTCTAACGCACTAGCAATCATAGGCTGCGAATTGACGCGCGAGCGGGCGCCCCCCCCCCACGCCCTACCCCACCACCAACTCCCGCTCCGTCACCGCCACGTCCACAAAGTGGTACCGCGGCCGGCCCTCGACCCAGTTGGCGGCGACGATCTGCCCCGTCATGTCCGGGTGGGTGATGAAGTAGAGGACGAGGCGGGCCACGTCGCTCGGGTCCAGGAGCCCCATGCCGGTCCGGTCGTCGGGGACGGGCTGCGAGGCCCACTTGAGGATCGGCGTGTCGACCCCGCCGGGGCAGATCGCGTTCACGCGGACGCCGTCGGCGGCCCCCGCCTCGGCGAAGGCGGTGGTCAGGCTCAGCACGCCCGCCTTCGAGGCGGAATAGGCCGGGCCGGGCGCGTAGGGATGGATGGCGGCCATCGAGGCCGTGTTCACGATCGCGCCGCCGCCGGCCCGCATCAGCGGCAGGACCGCCCGCGACATGAGGAAGTAGCCGGTCAGGTTCACGTCGACCACCCGCCGCCACACGTCCTCGGGGTGCTCCTCGATGCTCCCGTAGCTGCGCAGGATGCCCGCGTTGTTGTGGAGCGCGTCGACGCCGCCGTAGCTCGACAGCGCCGTGCCCACGACCTCCTGCACGTCCTTGTTCACCGACGTGTCGCCGACCACGGCCACGGCCTCGCCGCCCGCCGACGCGATCTGGGAGACCGTCTCCGCGGCCCCGGCCTCGTCGAGGTCGGCGACCACGACCTTGGCGCCCTCCGACGCGAGCAGCGCCGCGGTGGCGCGTCCCATGCCCGACGCCGCGCCGGTGACGATCGCAACCTTGTTGTCGAGTTTGCCCATCAGAATGCCTCCACGCCGCTCAGGCGTTCGTACTGGTTGGGGAGCACGAGATCGTAGACCGGGCCCTCGTCGCCCAGGCTCGTGTAGACCAGGGCGGCGCGCATCTCCTCGTTGACCGCGAGATAGTAGACGGCGCGGGCCAGGTCCATGGGGTCGAGCAGCGTCTCCGGCCTCTGGAGGGCGGCCCGGCCGGTGTCGGAGACCTCCAGCATCGGCGTCCGCGTCATGCCGGGCAGGACCGCGTTCACGCGGATGTTGTCGCCCTCGACGAGCTGCTGCAGACCCTGGGTCAGGCCCAGCACGCCGAACTTGGCGGCCGAGTAGGCGAGCGCGACCCCGTAGGCCGCCACGCCCGCGCCCGAAGACGTGTTGACGATCGCCCCGCCGCCCTGCGCCCGCATCACCGGGATCACCGCCTTCGAGCAGATGAACAGCGACGACAGGTTGACGTCGATGATGCGCCGCCACTCGTCGACGCCCACGTCGTCGATGTCGCGGTGGTGGGCGATGATCGCCGCGTTGTTGTGCAGGAAGTCGACGCGCCCGTAGGCGGTCAGGGCCTTGCCCACCAGCTCCTGCACCTGGGGGACGTCGGAGACGTCGGCGGCGGCGAAGGTGGCCTCGCCGCCGGCCTCGGCGATCATGCGGACGGTCTCCGCGCCCGCCCCTTCCTTCAGGTCAACGGCCACGACCTTCGCGCCGCGCTCGGCGAAGAGCAGGGCCGAGGCGCGGCCGATGCCCCCGGCGGCCCCGGTCACGATGGCGACCTTGCCGTCGGCGCGCTTCATTGGGGGCCGATGTCGTCGGCGAGGCCGATGGCGGTCTGCGCCGGCGGGTCCTGCACCTGGAGGTACTCGACCCTGCCCTCGGCGTCGCGGGCGACGACCATGATGAAGCGGTCGAGGTCCTCGCGCTCGGCCAGGTACTGCACCGCGCGGGCGAGGTCGTCGGCGTCCATCGGGGCCATGGCCGCGGACCCCAGGTTGGCGCGCGCCCGCGGGTTCCGGGTCATGGGCGTGTCGGTGAAGCCGGGGCAGATGGCGTTCACCCGGATGTTCGCGCCCCGCAGCATGTCGGGCAGGGTGCGCGTGAGCGAGATCACGCCCGCCTTCGCCGCCGCGTAGCTCGGCGAGTAGGGTACCGAGACGAGCCCGCCCTGCGACGACATGTTGATGATGACGCCGCCCCCGCCGTCCCGCATCACCGGCGCGACCGCCTTGGCGACCAGGAACGGCCCGTTCAGGTTCACGTCGATGACCCGGCGGAACTCCTCAATGGGCCACGCTTCGAGCGAGTCGTGCCGGCGCATGATCGCGGCGTTGTTGTGGAGCAGGTCGATGCGCCCGAAGGTGGAGACCGCCTTCTCGACCGTGCCGGCGACGTCGCTCTCCGACGACACGTCGGCCTGGACGAAGATCGCCTTGCTGTCCCCGTGGCCGATCTCGGCGATCGTCTCGCGCCCGGCCTCGTCGTCGACGTCGACCGCTACCACGTTCGCCCCGGTCCGCGCGAACCGGACCGCCGTCGCGCGCCCGATCCCCATCCCCGCGCCCGTGACGAACGCAACCTTTCCCGTCCACGAAGCCATAGCTCTCGCCTCCCGTCATCCCGCCCTGGGACTGCGGCGCATGGTAGCCGCGCCCCCGCCGCACCGGCAACCCCACCGCGAGAGAGACTGAGAGAGGGCGCACCATAAACCTCCCTCCCCCGGGAGGGACTGAGGGCGGGCCCCTCCGGAAGCCTCTTCTCCCCTGGGAGAAGATTGAGATGAGGGGCCCGTGCCAACCACCCACGGCCATCAAAGCCCAGCACCCTCCCCCACGCCAATGAAACCGCTCCCCCTCTCCGGGCGGCTCTTCGAACGCGCCACCCGCCTCCCTGGGCTGGGGCATCACCCTAACCCCTCCCCCGAAGGGGGGAGCACCTTAAGCCTCTCTCCCTCTGGGAGAGACTGAGAGAGGGCGCACCTTAAGCCTCTCCCCCTCTGGGGGAGACTGAGAGAGGGCCCACCTTGAGCCTCTCCCACTCTGGGGGAGACTGAGAGAGGGCCGGGAGCGGGGAGGGGTGCTCCCGCCGCCGGTTCGTGAGCGTCGTGAGCGTTGGTGAGCGTCGGTACAGGAGGGACGTCGTGAGCGTCGTGAGCGCCATGAGCGTTCGTGAGCGTTTTTTGGCAATGATCGCGCCACGAAACCGCGGCGCGGTCTCCCCTGGAGCTCCCCTTAACCCTCCCTCCCTCTGGAAGGGACTGAGGGCGGGCCGCGCCGCCCGCCACGCTACAATACCCCCCAACATGCCGCCCCACATCGACACCGGCGACCCCAAGTACCGGCAGGCCGCCGCCGAAATCCTCCGGCGCCACGACAACGGCGAGCCCGAGGCCAACATCACGAGCGCCGTGCGCAGCTTCTTGACCCTCACCGGCCTGGTGAAGGACGAGGAGATCGCCGAGGAGAACCCGCCCGCCGAGGGCTCCCGCCGCGCCGTCGACCTCACCGCCCTCGACACCTTCATCGAGTTCAAGCGCCGCATCGGCACCACCGGCGGCTTCGACCCGGCCCCCGAGAACGTCCGCCAGCTCGACGCCTACCTCGAGGCGTCGGAAAAAGACGGGCGCGTCCGCATGGGCGTCCTCACCGACGGCAAGTACTGGCTGCTCCGCTGGCCGAAGGCCGGGCCGGTCAGGACCGTCCAACCCTACGCCTTCACCTTCGACGACCCCGACCGCTGGGTCGCGCTCCACGACTGGCTCCGCGACTACGCCCTCTCCGCCGAGGAGGACAAGGAGCCAACTAGTAAGGCCATCGAGGACAACTTCGGCCCCAACAGCCCGTCGTACCAGCGGGACATCGACACGCTCAAGGCGCTCTACGCCGAGTACGCCGACTTCAACACCATCAAGGTCAAGCGCGAGCTCTGGCGCAACCTCCTCACTGCCGCCTTGGGCGAGATCGCCCGCACCGACGAGCAGCTCGACAACCTCTTCGTCCGTCACACTTACCTGACCGCCGTCATCGGCATGGTGGTGCAGGCGCGCTTCGGCGGCGACATC
>OZ220058.1:0-97309 GCA_964291475.2 Dehalococcoidia bacterium
CCCCTTCTTGTAGGTCCGAATCCGTTGCTCCAGGCGTTCGAGGGGCAGGAGGATCGTGAGGCCCAGCGCGCCCAAGCCCAGCTCGGCGGCGATGGGATAGCTGTCGTCGTTGCTCGCCGCCATCCACATCGGCGGGTGCGGCTGCTGCACCGGCTTGGGTACCACGTTCCGCTCGGGAACCTCGAAATACTCGCCTTTGTGCGAGAACCGCTCCTGCATCCACATCCGGGGGATGATCTCGAGCGCCTCGCGCCACATGCCGCGGGTCTGCCCGTACTCGATCAGGAACCCCTCTTGCTCGAACCGGGTCGAGCGGCCCGTCCCAAACTCCACCCGGCCGTTGCTGATCAGGTCGAGTACGGCGACGCGCTCGGCGACGCGGACGGGGTGGTTGAACGGGAACGGCAGCAGCACGACGCCGTGGCCCAAGCGGATATTCTTTGTCCGCTGCGACGCGGCCCCCAGGAAGACCTCAGGCGCGGAGCAGTGCGAGCGCTCCTCCCGCATGTGGTGCTCCACCATCCACACCGTGTCGAAACCCAGCGCGTCGGCCCGCTCTATTTGGTCCAGCGAGTGCATGAACACCCGCTGCTCGCCGACGTACTGCGGCGTCGTCCAAGGCTTGGGAACCTGGAGCTCGTAGAGCAGATCGATCTTCATGTGCGCGGTCCTCGCGGCCGGTTTGCGGCTCGGGGATGCGGGCTCATTGTACGGGGGCGGCCTCGCCTTCGCGAGTGCGCCTTCCGCTGGGCGGCGCTCACAGCGCTTCGAAGACGGCGGCGGCGAGGCGGTGCGGGTCGTGGCGGACCAAGTCGCCGCCCACGGCGGCGAGGGAACGGGGCAGGATCGCCTCCACTAGGGCGCGGCAGGCATCCTCATCGAAAAGGACTTGCGTCGACCCTTCGCCGCGGTAGCGCTCCGCGACGGGCCCCGGCAGGGGCTGGTCGTTCACGATGACGCGGTCGAGCGACGCTCGTGGCCCCAGATACCGGCGGATCTCGCGGATGAAGTCGGAGGCCTTGAACCCGTCCGACTCCCCAGGCTTCGTCATAAGGTTGCAGACGTAGATGCGAACGCCCTGGGAGCGCGCCAGCGCCTCGGTGACGCCCTCGACCAGCAGGTTTGGGACGATGCTGGTGTAGAGGTCACCGGGGCCGATGACTATGGCGTCCGCCTCCTCGATGGCGGCCGCCGTCGGGGGATGCACCGCGGCGCTCGGTTCGAGATAGACGTGGTCGATTGGGGGGCCGTTCCCGCCGCCGCGCCGGTCGATGTTCGTCTCCCCCACAATCACCGACCCATCGCGCAGCCGCGCGCAGAGGTCGGCATTGGCCAGCGTCACCGGCAGGACGCGGCCCTTGATGTTCAGCAGCCGGCCCATCTCGTCGATGGCCCGCTCAGCGCTTCCCGTGATCTCAGTCAGCGCCGTCAGGAAGAGATTGCCGAAGCTGTGGCCGTCGAGGCCGTTGCCCCGGTCGAAGCGGTAGTTGAAGAGACCGCGCAGCACCATCCCTGCATGGTCGTCGGGGCTGAGCGCGAGGAGGCACTGCCGCAGGTCGCCCGGCGGCAGGTGGCCGAATTCGTCGCGCAGGCGGCCCGAGCTGCCGCCGCTGTCCATCGTGGTGACGACGGCGGTGAGCCGGCAGTCGCGGTGCTTGAGGCCGGAGAGCAGGTTGAAGCTCCCCGTCCCGCCGCCGAGGGTGACGATCTTGGGGGGTGCGGTCCTGTCGGCGGCGGCCTTGGGCGCGCCCGATACGTCGGAAGAGGTCACGCGGGTCCCTGCCATTGAGCCGAACGCGTCGGCGTCCGAGCCTCGGCATTATAGGCGACGCCCCTACAGCAACTTCGCCGCGCTCCAACCCGCCCACGCCGCCAGTATCCCCAGCAGCGGCTGAAGCACGGCGTTGAGGAGCGCCGCCTGGGTCCGGCCGTCGCGGAAGAGGACGAGGGTGTCGTAGCCGAAGGCGGAGAAGGTGGTGAAGCCTCCCAGGAGGCCAATCGCGGCGAAGAGCCGGAGGTTCGTCCCGCCGCCCCGCTGTTCGATCAGCCCCAAAAGCAGTCCGATCAGAAGGCAGCCGATCATGTTCACCGCGAACGTCCCGTAGGGGAAGGCCGCCTCGCCGAGGCCGCGGTGTACCGCCTTGGAGAGGCCGTAGCGGGCGATCGACCCCAGGAAGCCGCCCGCGCCCACCAGCAGCAGCGCCGTCACATCGCCCGTCCTTCGCAGATCGCGCCGCCATCGGCCAGCGGTACGGAGTCGAGGACGCCGACCTGGGCGCAGTAGCGCAGGTCGCTCCCCAGGCCCACGGTGATGAGGGCGCAGCCCGACGCCGACTCGGTAAGCGCGTCGAGCAACCGCCCCGTGTAGGGCAGATAGGCATGGCGCAGATTCTCGGCGGCGGGGCTAAGCTCGGCCCCGGCCTCGAGGAGGGCGTCGGCGTACATGCCGGCGCAGACGGTGTCGTCGAGCACCGGCGCCTCTTCCCTGCCCACCGGCGCGAGCAGGACGTCGTCACCCCAATCGAGGAGGCGCCCGACGACGGCGGGGAGGTTGACGAAGGCGCCCATCACGACGCGTCCGACCCGTTCGCCGGCGCGCATGGCCCGCGTCCCGTTGGTGGTGGTCATTATCAGCGTCCGCCCTCCGACGGCCTCCGGGGTGTACGACTCCGGCGAGTTGCCAAGGTCGAAGCCTTCGATCTTGAGGCCGCCCCGTTCGCCGCCGAGCAGGGGCCGCTCCCGCTCAAGCCGCCGGTGCAGCTCCCACGCCTCCTCAACGGTTGCAACAGGAATCAGCCGCCTGGCCCCCGCGCTGACTGCGTGTGCGATCGTCGAGGAGGCCCGCACCGCGTCGATGACCACAACCCGCCGGTGCTCCCCCTCCCTAAGCCTCTCTCCCCCTGGGAGAGCCACCTCAAACCTCTCTCCCCCTGGGAGAGACTGAGAGAGGGTCCCCAACTCCGCGGCGTGGGATACCGCATCGACGCGCATAGCCGCTACACCGTAGTTGGCGCGCCACCGCCGGTCAACGCCGTCGTTGCGGCGCGGCGGCGGCTGCGGCTAGACTCTCCCCGGCGCCGCGGACCAGAGGGCGGCGCACGCAACGAGGTCTCCCCATGCCCGACCAAGCCGCCGCCTACGCCGGCCCGCTTCCCAAGCCGACGCCTGAGACGAAGCCCTTCTGGGACGGGGTGAACGAGGGCAGGCTCATGCTGCAGCGGTGCGCCTCCTGCGGGCCCTACTTCTACCCCCGGCCCTTCTGTCCGAGCTGCTTCTCGTGGGACGTGGAGTGGTTCGAGGCGAGCGGAAATGGCAAGGTCTACTCCTTCGTGATCAGTCACCGCAAGTTGCCTTACATGAACAACGAGCCCTACGTCATCGCCATCATCGAGCTTGACGAGGGGCCGCGCATGATGAGCAACCTCATCGGCGTCGAGCCCGACCCCGCCAAGATCGCCTGCGGCATGCCGGTGCAAGTCGAGTACGTCCAGGTCACCGACGAGGTCACCCTGCCCAGGTTCCGGCCCGCCTAGGACGCCGGAGGAAGAGAACCGGCCATGCCCACCAAAGAGCTGCGCGGGAAAGTCGCCATCGTCGGCGCCTGCGAGACCGACAAGCTGGGGACGCTCCCCGGCCACTCCATGATCACGCTACACGCCGAGGGCATCCGCAACGCCCTCGACGACGCCGGGCTGCGGCTGAGCGACGTGGACGGCCTGCTCTGCCCGGGCATCCCGATGACGCAGCTTGGCGAATACCTGGGGATCACGCCGCGCCTCTACAACAACACCCAGATGGGCGGCTGCTCCTTCATCGCCATGGTCGAGCACGCCATGCTCGCGCTCGACGCAGGCATCATCAACGTTGCCGTCATCTCCCACGGCGAGAGCGGCCGGTCGCGGATCGGCGTCGCAGCGCCAGGCGGCGCGGCCAGCCTTCCAGGCGGCCAGTTCGAGGCCCCCTACGGCACGTTCGGCGCGCCGACCACGTTCTCCCTGCCCGCCACGCGCCACATGCACGAGTACGGCACCACGCTGGAGCAACTGGCGGAAGTGTCGGTCTCGACCCGGAAGTGGGCCCAGATGCACCCCAAGGCCGTCATGAAGGACGACCTCACGGTCGAGGACGTTCTGAACTCGCGCATGGTGTGCTGGCCGTACACCCTGTTCATGTGCTGCCTGGTCACCGACGCGGGCGGCGCGCTCGTGCTGACCCGGGCCGACGAGGCCAAGGCGCTCCCCAAGCCGCCGGTCTACGTGCTCGGGACCGGGCACGCGACGGCGCACTACGGCATCTCGAACATCCGCGATGCGACGACCTCGGACGCGGCGGTCATCTCGGGGCGCTCCGCCTTCGACATGTCGGGGCTGACCCACAAGGACATCGACGTCGCCGAGCTCTACGACGCCTTCGCCTTCACCCCGCTGGCCGCGCTGGAAGACCTCGGTTTCGTGGGCAAGGGGGAGAGCGGCCCCTTCGTCGAGAACGGGCGCACCGCCCCCGGCGGCGACTTCCCTATGAACACCAACGGCGGCGGTCTCTCCTACAGCCACTCCGGCATGTACGGCATGTACACCATGATCGAGCTGGTGCGGCAACTGCGGGGCGAGGCCGGCGAGCGTCAGGTCTCGGAGGCCAAGTTCGGCATCGCCCACGGCCCCGGCGGCATGTTCGCCGCCGCCGCCACCCTCATCGCCGGCGCGGAGGCGCCGTAGGGGCGACCCTTGTGGTTGCCCGCTCCCTCCCCTGTAGGGGCGATTCGCGAATCGCCCGTTCTCCCTTCGGGCGGAGCCCACTTTAAACCTCTCCCCCTCTGGGGGAGACTGAGAGAGGGCCGGGGCGGGGCGCGATGGTCCCCTCCGGCCTCTTCTCCCCCGGGAGAAGACTGAGATGAGGGGCCCCCTCATCACCGCCAACCGCCATCGAAGCCCACCGTCCCAACCCGCGCCGCACCGCGCCCGTCCCAGTGCGGGGCATCACCCTAACCCTCCCCCGCTGGGGGAGCCACCTTAAGCCTCCCTCCCTCTGGGGGAGCACCTTAAACCTCTCCCCCTCTGGGGGAGACTGAGAGAGGGCCGGGGCGGGGCGCGATGGTCCCCTCCGGGAACCTCTTCTCCCCCCGGGAGAAGATTGAGATGAGGGGCCCCCTCACCACCGCCAACCGCCATCGAAACCCGCCATCCCTCCCCTGTAGGGGCCCGTCGCGCCCCCGGGCAACAAGCCCCACTACCGGTACACATCCTCGTTATAGCGGTATCCCTCCTGGAACTTCAGCGCTTCCTCGGCCGCCTTCTCGTCCTCATCTTCCCTGGCAGCGCGCTCTATGTCCTCCCAGGTCAACCCGCGTTTGACCGTCACCTTCTTCCCCGCGCGCCCATACTTCTCCGGTAGCTCCGCCTGGAGCTTGAAGCGGAGCAGCACCCCGTCACGTCCCGCCTCGATGCGCCGCAGTACCTCCGCGTCCAGACGCTCCCGGAAACGCATCGTCGCCTCCTCGAACGCCGTGCGGAAGTCCCGCTCCGTACGTATCCATTGATTCACCGTCTCTACCGGAATCCCCGCTGCGTCCGCCCCAATAGTCAGACCCCCAGTCCGCCCGTACGTTTCCAGAAAGACCCGCCTCCGTTCCGCCGCAGACCGCCTCGCCCTCGGCCTCCGGCGCCCGCGCCCCTTGCCGCTCATAGCACCCTCCCTCCATGACCTTAACGAAAAAGCCCGCTCACTTCGAGCGGACCCTCGCACCCGGCGCCCCAAAGGCCGCCCCAGATACGAACGCTTGTTTCTTAAGTTAACCGTAAACCCCTTGACAACCCTCGTCAAGCATCATCGCCCCCGCCAGATCCGGCCGGCGCGGCGGGGCCCGGAGGGTCTTGCCTCTTCTCCCGGGGGAGACCTTTGCGTAACTCCTCGGCAAGCCGAAAGACGCGTGGCGCGGGGCGGTCTTTGCCCTCTCCCGCTGGACACCTTTTGCACAACGCGCGCCGCCGGCAGGGGACCGTCCATGTAGGGGCAACCCTTGTGGTTGCCCAGGGGTGCGGGCGGGGTCTTCCCCCTTCCTTTGCAAAACTCCCGCCGCTGGTTGGAAAACGGGTGGAGTGGGGTGGTCTTCCCTCTCCCCCTCTGGGGGAGATTTGAGAGAGGGCGCGCGCCGTCAGGCGCGTCGGAGGGGTAGGGCCGGGTGGTCTTTCCTCTTCTCCCCCCGGGAGAAGATTGAGATGAGGGGCCCCCTTACGACCGCCACGGGTGACCAATGGGCGCCTCCCTCGCGCCCCCAACGCCAGTCATGCAAAGGTCTCTGTGGGGAGAAGATTGAGATGAGGGCCCCCTCATCACCACCAACCGCAACCGCATCCCGCCGTCCCCCGCGCCACACCGCCCTTGACAACCCCCAACCCTCTCCCCTACCATCATCAAAGAACATATGTTCCCAGGCCCGCAAACCGCGGACGCGCGGAACGCGGGCCACCAAGATCACCCAAAGGAGGACCCGGCCCGACCGACCACACACGCCCACTTCTCGGTGCGGCGCTATCAGTGGACACCGCCACCGTGGCGGAAGAGTCCATCCCGGCCCGTCCTCCCAACGGACCATAAGCCCGGAGGGTCGTCCCGCCTCCCGCCGGCCACGTGACGACGACCTGCCTCCGTAACCGCTACGGACGGCAAAGACCTCGCGCCGCCTCAACCGCGGCCCGGGGGACCTATCCCCGTCTAGCCCACGGGGTGCGCGAACCGCCGGCCTCGCTTCACCCACCGTGGTGGACCGGACCGTCCGCTCCGTCATACCCGACGGCGCGCGCAACGACCGCCCCGCGTGGCCCGGCCCCCCAGGCGTACAAATCAAAGAACGCCGCACCGAGAAACAACAGCCTAGCCAAGGCGGCCTCCTCCCCAAGGAGCGAGGCGAAGGGCCACCAACCCGGCGAAGGTCGCCGGACTCCGCGGTCTTGCTGTGCACACGCGGCGCGAAAGCGCGAGGACGGTCAGCCGCGCCAACGGCCGGGCTCCCGCCCGTCCGCGGGCGCGATGCGTGGTGAGGCGCTGACGCAAGGAACGGAGACCGTGCGTTCCAAGCGCCGCCGAACGGACGCTAGGGCTAGCGGCTCCGCTTGCCCTCTATCGCCCCCAACCCTCCCTCCCTCTGGGAGGGACTGAGGGCGGGCAGGAGTCAGGCTCTCCGCCCCTTTGTGGACTGACGCCGACGGCTTCCGTACACTCACAGGAACGAGACCCGCTCCCGAGGAGGCGTTCGCCATGGAGTACCGCGTCATCTCAGCGGACAGCCACATCATCGAGCCTCCCGATACCTTCGTCGACCGCGTCCCCGCCAAGCTGCGGGAGATCGCGCCGAAGGTGGTCGAAGCGCCCGACGGCGGCGAGGGGTGGGTCTTCGACGGGCGGCCGCTGACCAGCTTCGGCCTTACCAGCGCCGCCGTCGCCAAGGGCAAGGTCCGGGGGCCGGAGGACTACATTCCCAGCGGCCTCCGCTTCGAGGACGTGGGCAAGGGGAGCTGGGACCCCAGGGCGCACGTCAAGGACATGGACCAGGACGGCGTCGACGCCAGCGTCCTGTACTTCGGCATGGCCGTCTCCTGCTACAACACGGAGAACGGCGAGCTGCGCCGGGCCTGCCTCCGCGCCTACAACGACTGGCTTGCCGAGTTCTGCTCCGCCGACCCGGAGCGGCTCATCGGCGTCGCCATGCTTCCGTCGGAGGAGGAGACCATCGAGCCGGCCATCGAGGAGCTGCACCGGACGCTGGGGATGGGCTACAAGTCGGTGCAGGTCCCGATCTTCCCCCACAAGCGCTATCACGACCCCTTCTACGACCCGCTGTGGGCGGCCGTGGAGGAGGCCGGCATTCCCATCGCCGTGCACCGCGGTCTGAACCGCACGGGAATCTTCGGCGCCGTGCGGGGCGGCCCCTGGATGTCGAACCAGGTGCAACGCGACTTCACGTACGCCATGCCCATCGGCGACCTCATCTTCGGGCGGGTCTTCGACCGGTTCCCCAGGCTGAAGTTCGTGTCGGGCGAGGGGCGCACCGGGTGGCTCTCGTACTTCACGCAGCGGGCCGACGAGAGCTTCCGCCGCCACCGGTTCTGGATCGGGCAGGAGCTCGACCGGCTGCCGAGCGACTACGTGAAGGCGAACGTCTTCTCCACGTTCATCGAGGACCGGCTGGGTATCCTCACCCGGGACCTCATCGGGACGGACAACCAGATGTGGTCGTCCGACTACCCGCACAGCGACACGACGTGGCCCAACTCGCAGCGCATCATCGAGGAGCAGTTCGAGGGCGTGCCCGCCGGGGTGAAACAGGCCATGCTCGCGGGCAATGCCGCCCGGCTCTACGGGCTGAACTGAATCGGGGAAGCATGTTGACGGGGAAGAGCCGTTGTCGCTGACGCAGCCTTCGGGGGGGTCGACCTGGGCGACGACCGCCGCCGGACTTCCCGTCTCGTCCTACCGCTGGGTGGTCCTCTTCGGCCTCTGCGCGGCGAACTGGGCGATGGCGCTGCCCACACTCTCGCTCGGCCTGCTGCTGCCGAGATCGACAAGACGTTCGGCATCAACGATACGCAGGGCGGCTGGCTCGGCGCCTCGATCCCGCATCGGGCCCACCTTCTTGATGCTGCCCGCCTCCCTGCTGCTGAGCCGCTTCAACCCCATGCACATCACGTCGCTGTCGCTCGCGATGGGCGCCGTCCTCACCTTCCTCCACGGGCTCTCGCCGTCCCTTGCCATCCTCTTCATCGCCCGCGTCGGCTATGGCTTTACGCTGGTCATCCGGTGGCCGGCGCGCGCCGTCCTGACGCAGCTCTGGCATCCCCTTGGCGAGGCGCCGCTCGCCACCGGCATCGTCGTCGCGCTCACCGGCATCGCCGAGTTCCTGGTCCTGCTCCTCACCCCCATCCTGCTGAACGCCACCGGGGAATGGCGGATGGTCTACCACCTCTACGGCTTCTTCGCCGTGGGCGTGTTGGTCTTCTGGGTGGCGTTCGCGCGGAACCGCGGCCTGGGGACCGAACACCCCCTGGCATCGGTCGGCCGCTCCGTGCTCGGCGTCGTCCTCCGCTACCGCCCCGCGTGGATCATCGGCATCGGCGCCTTCGGGGGCACGTTCGGCTGGGCCGCCTTCGGCACCTTCTGGCCGATTTTTATGCTCGAAGACCAAAACGTGCCACTGACTGACCACAGACGGGGTGGCTCTTCGGCCTCGTGTCCCTGACCACGATTCCGCCCGCCTTGGCCGTCGGCATCTTCGCGCCGCGGATCCGTCCTTCAACTGGCGGGTGGTGGTCGCGTTGGCGATCCTGGACCGGGCGCCGCCGGAATCATCTCCGACCTCAGCGACTCGCGGTTCACCGCGCTGGTCGTCAGCGCGCTGGCCTCGCTATGACGGGGGGCCTGTTCGGCATGCTGATGACCACGGAGATCTGGCTCCTGGCCCTGTTCGCCACACGGGGTGCCGTCGGCCTACGCCGAGGATGGGGCTACATGCCGATCGCGATCACCGTTCCGTTCGCCGCGTTGTTTTCGTCAACAGCATGTCCGATCTCTTCCACAGATGCCGCAGGCAGGAGCGAAGGCGATCGCGGCGAGCTCGTCCTTCATCATGTCGCTGATTCTCTTCGGCTCGATCCTGGGACCGGGCGCCGCCGGAATCATCTCCGACCTGGCGGGCGATGCCGCAGCGACTCTGTGTGCCCGCGCCCTTTGTCATGTGCGGTTCACCGCGCTGGTCGTCAGCGCGCTGGCCCCGATCGCGGTCACGGTGAGCGGCCTGCTCCTCGGCCCCCGCGGCGAGGGCCGCCCCGCTTAGACCCTGCGACCTTGGGGAGAGCCTTCGTCGCCCTCGTCGATTCAACATTAAGTTCGAGACCCTAAGGGTCTTGGCCGATGCCCGGCGAACAGACTTCATCATAGTCTTCCAAATGGGCGGCCTGAAGCGAGCCCTGGATTCAGGCTCTCCAGCGATCAATGATCTCTTTGGCGATGACGGAGCCTGGTACAAGATATTCAAGGAGAGCCCGAGGAATTTTACTCGTCCCCTACTGGACTACTACGAAGACAGACTATCGACTTTGGGCTACCTAGAGGACTTCTACCCTACAGAGATTCCTGTACGGGGAGCAAACAACGTGCTCCTCTACTACCTGATCTTTGTCAGTAAGCACCCTCGCGGAAAGGACTTCTGGCAAAAGGCAACCCAAAAGGCTGAACCCGGTAAACCGAAATTGCCCGGCTTCTGCCGGTTTCCGAGAAGCCGGCTACGGGGCGTCGGGGTCGTAGATTGACCTGGGGATGAACTCGAGGGCGGCGTCGATGGGGAGCGCCATGTTCAGCCCATCGATGGTGGTGCCGATGAGCTTCCAAGTCACGATGCCGATGACTTCGCCCCGCTCGTTGACCAGCGGCCCTCCGCTGTTGCCGGGATTGAAGGGCGTATCGGTCTGAATCCAGGTCATCGGCCTGGGCTCTTCGGTGGAGAACCTCGTCCCCGCCAGGAATGGCTTGGCGGAGACGATGCCGGCGGTGATGACGACCGTCGGCCCCGAGGCCTGGAGCGTCACTGACGGAAAGCCGACGACGAAGACCCGGTCGCCGAGGCGCGCCGGCGGGCCCAGCGGAATCGTCGTCGTCGGTGGGCCTCCGTGCGGCAGTTCCACGCGCTGCAGCACCGCCACGTCGGCCAGCACGCCACGGTAGACGAACACCGTTTCGATCTTCTGGTTGAACTTGTTCCGGACCACGAACGGTTGGCCCACGTCGTCCGGATCGAAGATGTGGGCGTTCGACAGGATGATGTCCTCAGAGATGAAGAACCCCGTCCCGCTCCTTTCCAGTGTCCGGATCAGCACCGTTGCCTGCGTGACGCTTTCGAGGATATCGCCGAGGCCCGACGGCGCGGGCGTTGGCGTCGGGGTGCGCGTTGGCCGCGGGGTTGCGGTGGGGCGCACCGTTGGCGGCGACGGCCCCGCCCCGGAGATGGTCTGCGGCGTGGCGGTCGGCTGGGGGGTCGCCGTCGGCTGCGCCGTCGGCGTCGGTTGCGGCGTCGGCGTCGGCTGCGGCGTCGGCGGTGGTGGGATAGTCACCGGCGTCGGGGTAGGGAGCGGTGTTGGAAAGACGACGGTGCCGCCGTCGTCGAGCATGACGATCGGCTGGGGCGTCGCCGTCGGCTGTGGTGTCGCCGTCGGCTGCGGGGTGGCCGGGGGTTGGGGCGTGGACGGTGGCTGCGGCGTGGGCGTCGCTTGCGGCGTCGGCGTTGGCTGTGGGGTGACGGTCGGCGGCAGCTCGACCGCAGGCTGCGACGCCAGGGCGGTGGCGACGCGCGCGTCCACCGTCGCCTCCAGCCCCTCGATCTCGCCGCCGCCCGACGTGCAGGCGCTCGCCACCAGGACTAGCACGCCCACCAGGACGACGGGCCACAAACGACGACTAGCCACGAGCGCGTCTCCAGATAAACAAGGTGGTGCCGAGGGTCAGAATCGAACTGACGACACCAGCATTTTCAGTGCTGTGCTCTACCAACTGAGCTACCTCGGCAGAAGGCGAACCGAACCAGTGTAGCCATCCCCGTTTCAGGCAGTCAAGAAAGACGAACTCAGCCGCGCGGCGTCTTGGGCATGCCGCCGACCCGCAGCCGCCACACGCCCCGCAGGTCTTCGAGCACGGTCTTGACGATGTTCACGCGCGTGTCGGGATCGTCCCTCCACAACACTGGTACGTCATGGACGCGGTAGCGGTTTCGCTCGGCGATCAGCAGCAGCTCGGTATCGAAGAACCAGCCAGTGTCCTCGACCAGCGGCACGAGATCGTCGACGGCTCGGCGGCTGAGCGCCTTGAAGCCGCATTGGGCGTCGGTGAAGCGGGCCCAGAAGACGAGCTTCAGGAGCATGACGTAGCCACGCGACGTGATCTCGCGTTTGAGGGTGCGGCCGATGACTTTCGACCCCTTCGTCAGCCGCGAGCCGATGGCGACGTCGCTGCCGCCGGAGGCGACCGCCTCGACGAGCGGGGGCAGCGCCTCGAGGTCGGTGGAGAGGTCGACGTCCATGTAGGCCACGACGTCGGCCTCGCTCGCCGTCCACGCCGCCTTGAGCGCCCGGCCGCGTCCCCGCTGCTCGAGCCGCAGGGCGCCGAACCGCTCCGGGTCGCGGGCCGCCCATTCCTGGGCGATCTCGTGGGTGCGGTCCTCGGAGCCGTTGTCGGCGACGACGATGCGCCACCGGTAGCCGGTCAGGCGCTCGGCGCAGAACGCCGACAGCGTTTCGAGGGCGATGGGGAGCTGCCGCTCCTCGTTCAGGCAGGGAATGACGATGTCGAGCGCGGCCACGGGGTTAATTCTGAAGGCGCCGCCGTCTCTGCGTCAATTCCGCTTCACCGGGGGGAGAAGAGGGAAGACCGCCTTTTGCCGGCCCTCTCTCAGTCTCCCCCAGAGTGGGGGAGGTTTAGAGGGTTTGGGTGTAGCCCCGCCCCAGGGACGGGCGCGTCGCGGCGCTCACAGGGGAGGGGCGGCGCCTGCGGGTGATGAGGGGCCCCTCATCTCAAATCTTCCCCCAGAGGGGAGAAGAGGGAAGACCACCCCGCCTCGGGCCCTCTCTCAGTCTCCCCCAGAGGGGGAGGGTTTGGGTGTAGCCCCGCCCCAGGGACGGGCGCGTCGCGACGCGCCCCTACAGGGGAGGGGCGGCGCGTTTCGATGGCGGGTGGTGGTGATGAGGGGGCCCCTCATCTCAATCTTCTCCCGGGGGGAGAAGAGGGAAGACCACCCCACCGGCCCTCTCTCAGTCTCCCCGAGAGGGGGAGAGGTTTAAGGCGCCCCCCTGCGGGGGAGGGTTTGGGTGATGCCCCGCCCCAGGGACGGGCGCGTCGTGACGCGCCCCTACAGGGGAGGGCGGCGCGTTTCGGTGGCGGGTGGTGGTGATGAGGGGGCCCCTCATCTCCCTCTTCTCCCGGGGGGAGAAGAGGGAAGAGCCACCCCACCGCCCTCTCTCAGTCTCCCCAGCGGGGGAGAGGTTTAAGGTGCTCCCCTGCGGGGGAGGGGCGTTTGACGCCCGGCGCGCGGCTCGCCTAGAGTTGACGCCGCACCGGCCCCGGAGGCTTCGACCCATGACCCTGGTTTCGCAGTCGGAACTCGTCCTGTTCGAGCGTGAGGGCGGCGTCGCCACCATCGCCTGGAACCGGCCGCAGACGCTCAACGCCATCAGCACCGAGATGCTCCACGAGACGCGGCGCCTCATCCGCGCGTTGGAGGAAGACCCTACCTTCAAGGCGCTGATCATCACCGCAGTGGGGCGCGGCTTCTGCTCGGGCATGGACGTCAACGACATGAAGGCGCGGGAGCACGAGCAGGTGCGGTCGCCGTTCACGTGGCCGCGGCCCCGTCCCGACTGGCAGCCCGCGCACCTCTTCCGCAACGCCAGCTTCCCCGTCATCGGCGCCATCAACGGGGTCGCCGCCGGGGCGGGCATGAGCATCGCCCTGGGCACCGACATCCGCGTGCTCTCGGACCAAGCCCGGCTCGCGCCGCTGTTCATCAAGCGCGGACTGGTGCCCGACATGGGCGGCAGCTACCTGCTCGCCAAGGCCGTCGGCACGCAGAAGGCGCTGGAGCTCATCTTCTCGGGCGAGGCCATCTCGGCCGAGCAGGCGCTGGAGCTCGGCCTGGTGGCGCACGTCGTGCCGCATGATGAGCTGATGCCCTTCTGCAAGGCGATGGCGCGGAAGTTCGCCGAGGGGCCGTCGATCGCCATCGCGCTGGCGAAGCGGGCGGTCTACCGCGCCGAGGCGGGCACGCTGGAGCAGGACCTGGAGTTCGGCACCTTCCACCAGGAGCGACTGATGACGACCGCGGACTTCCGCGAGGGCTTCCGCTCCTTCATCGAGAAGCGGCCGCCGCATTTCGAGGGGCACTGACCCCTAGCCGAGCCGGGCGCCGACGCCGGCCCAGACGGCCTCGCTCACCGCGTCGGCGTCCTTTGACGCGTCGATGACCAGGATGCGCTCCGGCGACTCCTTGGCGAGCTTGAGGAAGCCGCTGCGCACGCGGCGGTGGAAGGCGAGGCTCTCCTGCTCGAAGCGCGAGCCCTGCTCCTCTTCGCGGCCGGGCGCGGCGGGGTCTTCAGCCATGCTGAAGCCGAGCTGGCCGACGGTCTTCTTGCCCGGGCTGGGGCGTGTGACGCCCGCCCGCTCCAGGCCGTCCTCGGCGGGGAGGTCGAGGAGCAGGGTGAGGGCGGGAACGAGGCCGCCCGTCGCGGCGGCGTTGACGGCGCGCACGGCGTCGAGGTCGATGCCGCGGGCGTAGCCCTGGTAGGCCATCGTCGAGTCGGCGAAGCGGTCGGCGATGACGACGGCGCCGCGGTCGAGGCTGGGCCGGATGGCGGTGGCGACGAGCTCCGCGCGGGCCGCGGTGAAGAGCAGCAGCTCGGCCTCGCGGGAGAGGTCGACGCCGCGGACCCAGCGCCGCACTTCCTCGCCCAGGCGCGTGCCGCCGGGCTCGCGGACGGTGACGACCTCGCGGCCGGCCTCGCGCAGGCGCTGCGCCAGCCGCCCGACCTGCGTCGACTTGCCGACGCCTTCGCCGCCCTCAAAGGTTATGAAGAAGCCCATGGCGCGCGCCATCGTACCGCAAAGCCCTCAGCTTAAGAATCGCGGCATCACCTTTGTTGCGAATGTTTCCAGGTTCTTCAGGGTCTTGCGCAGGGGAATGCCCATGTGGGTGAACTCGACGAGCAGGTAGTCCAGGTGGCACACCTCTTGCAACTCCTGGATCCGCTCGATCACGTGCTCCGGTGAACCGACCAGCAGGGTGCGCGGCTCCAGGAAGTCCCAGTCCAGCTTCACCTCATCGGCCAGGACCTCGCCGGGGTTGGTGAAGACCTGCCTGCCGCGGAAGGGGTCGTTGAAGATGAAGGAGGACATGATTCCCTCTTCGGCATCGCGGCGCGCCTCCTCCATGGAAGAGGCGACGTAGGTGGAACGCATGACCGCCTGGTCTTCTCCCAGAGCGAACGGCCTTCCTTCCCGCTCCGTTCTGGCCTGGGCGTAGAGCTCCATCCGCTGCCTGATCCGGAGAGGCGGAGGCTGCCAGTAGCAGGCCTTCAGTCCGAGTTCGGCCGCGGTGGTTACGGAGCGGTCGGTGGAGACGGTCATCCACAACGGCGGGTGCGGCTTCTGGTAGGGCCTCGGGGTCACCCGCAGCTTGGTGACGCGCTCCCCGTCCTGCCAGGCGGGATTCGACGGATGCCGGGGGTGGGAGAAGGCGGTGCCTTCGGCGGGGAAGGTGTAGTTGGCGCCGCGGTAGGAGAAATACTCGTTGGTCCATATCTCCCGCACGATCTCCACCATCTCATTGAACAGCTCCCGGTTCTCCTTGTCCTTGCGCGGGTCGGCGTTGGGATGGAACTGCGGTCCCTCGTAGGGCCAGATGCCTCTGCCGAAGCCGACTTCGACGCGGCCGCCGGTCATGTTGTCGAGCATGGCGAGGTCCTCGGCGAGCCGGATGGGATGCCACCAGGGGGCGATGTTCGCCATCTGACCGATGCGGATCTTGGACGTGCGCGCCGCGAGGTCGGCGCCGAGCAAGATGGGGTTCGGCAAATCGCCCAGTCCGTAGGGCCCGAAGTGGTGCTCTCCGAGCCACATGGCCTCGAAGCCGAGCTCCTCGGCCAGGATGGTCTGCCGCCGGAGGTTGTCGATATGCGCGTCGGCGGTGGCGGCCTCGCCGGCCGAACCCGCTACGGTGGTGAACGCCGCGAACTTCATGCTCCAACCTCCCTGTCTCCCGGGAACAGCCGGTCCGTGCTCCAAATGGGCCGTGGTACGCTTGCGCGCCACCATACTACGAGGAGCCGCGCCATGCCGTCAGGACGGAACCGGGGTCTGGTGCAGACCGTACTGGGCCCCGTGCGTCCATCGGAACTGGGGGCCACCACCACCCACGAACACGTCTACGCCGACTTCTCCCGGATGTACCGCCCGGCGCAGGACTCGCCGGCTCCCGAGCTGGCGGACGCGCCGGTAACGCTGGAGAACCTGGGATGGATTCGGCGCAACTACTACAGCAACCGTCCCAACCTCCGGTTGACGGACCTGGATGCAGCCATAGAGGAAGTCCGGAAGTACAAGGAAGCCGGTGGCGGGGCGATCGTGGAGGCGACCACGCCGGGCATCGGACGCTCGCCCGACGCGCTGGCCCGAATATCCCGCGAAACCGGTGTACACATCGTCATGGGGGCGGGCTTCTACGTGGGAGCGGCCCACCCCGACGACATGGATGAACGAAGCATAGAGGACCTGGCGCGGGAGATTGCCGGCGACATCGCCGACGGTGTGGGAGATAGCGGTGTGAAGGCGGGCATCATCGGGGAGATCGGCTGCACATGGCCCCTGGCTCCGAACGAGCGCAAGGCTCTGTCGGCGGCGGCAATGGCCCAGAAGGAAACGGGCGCGGCGATATCGGTCCATCCCGGGCGGCATCCCGCCGCGCCGCTGGAGATCCTCGAAGTCCTCGCGGACGGCGGCGCGGATGTCTCTCGGGTGGTCATGGCGCATCTCGATCGGACCGTGTTCGAGTTCGGCGCGCTCGAGCGCATTGCCGCGTCGGGCTGCTACCTCGAATGGGACCTCTTCGGCAATGAGGGGTCGTACTACCCGCTGGCCGAGATCGACATGCCCGGCGACGCCCAGCGGCTGGACTTCATAAGCCGGGCGGTCGACGCCGGCTACGGCGACCGCATCGTCATGGGTCACGACATCTTCACGAAGCACCGGCTCGTCCGCTACGGCGGGCACGGCTACGGCCACATCCTCGAGAACATCGTTCCCAAGATGCGGCGCAAGGGTTTTTCCGACGATGCGATTCGGGCGATAACGGTGGAGAACCCGGCGAGGTTGCTCGCGTTGGCGTGAGGGCGCGGCCTCCGTATCGAGGCGGCGGCCTTTGCGTTTCACGATCCTTTGGCCGCGACGCGGGACGACCCCTGCCGCATGAGCAACGGCGGCGGAATACAATGAGAGCAAGGCCTATGAAGGACAGTTCTCAGCAGCCGTCGGACGTTCAGGAGCAGCTACGGGCGTTGGAGGCTCTACCCGACGACCAGATCGACACCTCCGACATTCCGGAGATTCTCGATTGGTCCGACGCGAGGCGCGGGGTCTTCTACCGGCCGTAAAGCAGCAGACTTACGCTGCGGCTCGACGCAGACATCGTCGCCTGGTTCAAGGCCCACGCTCGCGGCGGCCGCGGGTACCAGACCGACATCAACGGGGCGCTCCGCGAGCATGTGCAGAGGACGGCGCGCTCGACGAGGTAGTGCGGCAGGCGGGGGCGGGGAGGCAGGCCCTCAGGCGTCGCCGGCGGGGAGAACCCGCCACTTCTTGGCCAGCGCCTCGTAGCGTGGGTCGTCGCGCTCCGCCGGCTTGAACGCACCCCGCCACCCGTCGGTGAAGGAGGGAGCATCCTCACCGACGAGCTCCCGGAGCGACTGCTCGATGAGTGACGGCAGCGACACGCCGTGGGCGCGGGCGTACAGCTTGGCTATGGGGACGAGGGCGGCGTCGATGGTGATGGTGAACTTCTGCTTCATGGTGGGGTCAGCGTGCGTGGAATCTTCCCCTCAGCCTGCCAAATCGTCCCTTTGTATGAGACTGATCGCCGTCAGGGGACCGTCTTGGTCTTACGAATGCTCGCGGTCCGGCTCTGGCATCTTGATTTCTTCCAGGTAGAGCGTGTGCTTTTCACGGCCCACCGCCACCACTTCTATTTCTTCGGTGCAAGTGAACCGATACTGTTTTCCGGTAGTCAATCCACGCAGACTTGGCCCGCCTTCCCTGACCCAGCCGCTCCTTTGGCCTTCTTCGGTTAGCAGACCCCAGTGACCAGTTTCTGTGTTTACTCTCTCGAACGAACCAACTAGTGCCACTGTTTCAGTGGCCAGGTTGCTAATGGACGAGAGAGACTCCGCTAGTTTCCGGGCCACGACTTCCGACACCCCACCATGCTGCACGTCTGAAAATGCAGGGTCAGCCCATCCGTACCTCAGCCCAGTACCATGCTCTTGCAAGAATCGCATAAGGTTCACGTAGGAACCTGCCAGATGGCCTTTGTATGGCTGCAACAGTTGCGGTGCTTCGTCAGGGTTGGTAGCACATGCAAAAACTTCGTCCATCTTCTTCAGGCCACGCACCAACTCCTTCGAAGAACCGAACAAATCTGGCTGTCGGGCAGCCTCTAGAACTACACGATATGAACCCGGCGCCGCTGGAATCACCACATCCATGAGATGACCATCACTGGCATCGATCTTCTGTCGCTCCCTTGCAGGCAGATCTCGCAAGGCGGCGCGATAGGCGCGCTGCACAATCGTCTGCAAGTGCAGCAAGAGCCCCGCTAGTGTCGTCATCCTAATGCGATGTCCGCCTGCAGTCTCTGGCGGTTCGGCGCTAAACTCAAAGATGATATTGCCTCGCTGACGGGCTTGCTGTAAGGCGAAGTCATCTACAGAAACGTTGTCCAAGAAGAATCCCTCTTCTGGAAGTAGAGCAATTTCGGTGGGTTGTGGCTCAAGCACCAACGGCTGACCGGGTTCTCCGTCTGATGTCGTTACAAACCACTCGCCGTTTGGCGCCTCCAAGAACATGGCCCGTAGATCCATGTTGCCGACACGAAATCGTCGCAGTTGTTCTGGTGATACACCTGCTACCAGATATCGCCCAGACTCGTCTATTACCATTCCGATGTAGTGGCCGCCAATGGAGTCTTGCCCCGCGAACACTTCCACGCCATCGTAGTACACGAGGGTTTCTGTCGGTTGTATGGTCTTCATCATGTACGCACCTGACAGTTAGCCAAGACATCGAAGTCGGCAAATGGCCACCAAGTGTGGTGTGTCCTCTGACCAGTCTGCTGGATGTAGCCCGCACCGTCTTCCAGAGCAAGCCGCCCAACCATTGCACCTTTCATCGTGGGCCTCTTAAGTTGCTTCTCTGCCTGGTGGAGTTCTGAGAAAACCGACAAACCGCGCGCTTGACACTCCGGCACATTGAACTGGTTGTTTCGGTTATTCGCACGCTGCGAACGAAAGTCGTCATCCGTAGGCGGATCGGATCGTACAATGCGAAAAACGATACGAGGTGCGGTGATCTCCTCTGCTTCGGCCGGTGGGCAGCCCTCGGGAAGAGGTTCCCGAAACCGCCTGTGTGTTTTGGACTCCATGCGAGGACAAGGTGGGAGAGACGCGCGTTGGGCCGCTTCCGCGAGGGTTGCCCTCGAAACCGGTCTCGTGCTCCCATAGGAGACACCTTGTCGTGCCGACGCTAAGGGGACACCCAGCGTTCTGACTTGCCCAAGAAGGGTAGCAGTCGGGCTGGGTCGCTTGTCAATCCCCGTAGGACACACCCCCGTGCATGATCTTGGGAGTGGAGTGCGGAACTGGCTAGGAGCGGTAGAGGCGGACGCGGCGGAAGGGTTCGCGGCCGGCGCTGCGGGATTCGAGGCCGCTGCGTTCGGCGATTTGGTGTTGGAGGCGGCGAACGTAGGAGCTTTGGGGGAGGAGCTCGACGCTTTCCTGGTCGCCGCCTTGCCTGAGGCGGTCTGCGGCGTCCTCGGCTTCGGAGACGGCGGTCTCCAGGGAGCGCTCGGGGGCGTTGGCCTGCGCGATGCTGACGAGGCACTGCTCGATCTGCTGCCCGGTGTTCTTGCGGAGGACGTAGACGGGGATCGAGGCCGCCTCGGCGCTGCGCACGGCCTGGGGCCGGTTGCGGTAGTGAGCCTTGGTGGTCATCACGGCGTCGGCGTGGCGGACGTCGGTGATGACGTCGATGGGGAGGCCCGAGGAGCGGGTGACCTGCTCGGTGCGACTCCGGTTGACGCCGAAGGGGAAGACGCGGACACGGGTCTTGGGGGCGCGCTCGCCGTTCTGGCGGAGCTGGCCGCCGGGGGCGGCGGCGGGAGCGGGGGGCGGCGGCTGGGTGGCCACGACGTCGCCGGCGGTGTCGATCGAGCGGTTCTCGGGCGAGATGGGGTTGCCGCGGAGCATGGAGTCGACGGTGCGGGCGACGTCCTTGTGAACGGCGACCTCGCTCCAGCTTTGTATCTCGACGAGCACGTCGAAGGTGGGCGGGGCCTTGCGCTCGAGGATGCTCTTCTGGGTGCGTCGGCGGCGGGCCTCCTCGTCGCCGAGGGTGACCGACTGGATGCCGCCGATGAGGTCGGAGAGGGTCGGGTTCAGAATCAGGTTCTCCAGGGAGTTGCCGTGAGCGGTGGCGATGAGCTGGACGCCGCGCTCGGCGATGGTCCGGGCGGCCTGGGCCTCGAGCTCGCGGCCGATCTCGTCGATGATGATGACCTGGGGCATGTGGTTCTCGACGGCCTCGATCATCACCTCGTGCTGGAGGGCGGGGGAGGGGACCTGCATGCGGCGGGCGCGTCCGATGCCGTGGTGGGGGATGTCGCCGTCGCCGGCGATCTCGTTGGAAGTATCGACGACGACGACGCGGCGGTCGTGCTCGTCGGCGAGGACGCGGGCGACCTCGCGGAGCATCGTGGTCTTGCCCACGCCCGGGCGGCCCAACAGGAGGACGCTGCGGCCGGACTTGGTGAGGTCGTCGATGATCTTGATGGTGCCGAAGACGGCGCGTCCGACGCGGGCGGTGAGGCCGATGATCTTGCCCTTGCGGTTGCGGATGGCGGAGATGCGGTGGAGGGTGCGCTCGATGCCGGCACGGTTGTCCTGGCCGAAGTCGCCGATGCGCTCGGCGACGAACTGAAGGTCGTCGACGGTGACGTCGCCGCCCTCGATCGCCATCTCGCGGTCGAGGAAGCGCGCGGTGGGGGGACGGCCGAAGTCGAGGACGATTTCGAGCAGCTCGTCGAGGTCGTCCTGGGCGCGCAGGGGCGCGGTGACCCTCGGCGGCAGCACCGAGAGGAGCTGTTCCAGCTCGGTGGAGTCGGCGCCGGGCTCGGTGTAGGTGGTCAGGGAGGTCATGCGCCCACCGCGATGAGTCCAGGGTGTGAGACTTCGGCGGTCATGCGTTTCACGTAGAGCCGCAGTGAGTCGATGCAACTGAAGCCGTGGCGCTCGGCGGAGTCGGCGTCGAAGGGGCGGTCGTGGGGGACAAGGAGCAGCAGGTCTTTGCCCTCGCCCGCGGCGACTGCGCCTTCGAGGAGGCGGTCGAAGGCCGCGTCGGCGCCCGGCGCGGTCACGATCTCGATGAGGCCGCGCCCGCCGGCGGGGGAGGCCTCGGCGTAGCCCTCGAAGCCGGCGCCGTTTTCGGCGACGAGCATGCGGCGCTCGGGCCGGGGGGCGGAGCGTTCGTCGGACCATTGGGCGAAGGTCAGGCCTTCGGCGCGGCGCCCGCGTCCGAGGAAGGCCCGCAGGTAGAGGCGGAAGAGATCGTGGAGGTCCTGGGCGCGGGCCGGGCGCGCGGGAGCGTGCCCGTTGGCGGTTGACTGGGCCGGGCCTTTGGGCCGGAAGTAGAGATCGTCGGTGGAGCAGACGTGGAAGTTGGCGGCGCGGGCCTCGGCGTCGACGGGGCTGTCGAGGGAGAGGCGCAGGAAGAGCCGCTGCGCGCCGAGGCCGCCGGCCGCGGCGGCGGCCTCTTCGAGGAGCTCGGCGGCGTCCTGCTCGCGGCCCCTGGCGACGTGGAGGCTGTCGACCTCCCAGCAGGAGCCGCCGGCCCGCATCCGGATACCGACGGCGCCGGTGGGAATCCCGGTCCGGGAGAGCAGCCAGGCGTGTCTCCTGCGCCGGTGGGGCAGCCACTCGGCAGCCAGCGCGCCCAGCGGCAGTAGGACGCCCGGCTCCCGGCCCAACGTCGAGCCCGCGCGCGCCTCGTTGGGCGCGGCGCGTAACTGCAGCGGCAGCAGCGTCAGGGCGTCGGTGGGGCTAACGGGCCGCAGCATGGAGCTCCTCGGCTGCCTGCTTGGTCATATTCAGGAAGTACGCATGGAAGCGGTCATCGGAGGTTAACTCGGGGTGGAAGGCAGTGCCCAGCAGCGGGCCGCAGCGAACGGCGACCGCGCCGTTGGCGGGCAGGCTCGCCAGCACCTCGACGCCGGATCCGACGCCGACGATCTTGGGGGCGCGGATGAAGACGGCGTGGAATGCGCCGCCGCCCAGGGCGGGGACGTCGATGGCGGTCTCGAAGCTGTCGACCTGGCGGCCGTAGGCGTTGCGCTCGACGTCGACGTCGAGGCCGCCGATGAGGGGGCGGTCGCGGCCGACGACACGGTCGGCGAGCGCGATGAGGCCGGCGCAGGTGCCCCAGACGGGGACGCCGGAGCCGGCAAGGCGCCGGATGGGGGCGGCGAGGCCGTAGAGGGCGAGGAGGCGGTCGAAGGTGGTGGTCTCGCCGCCGGGGATGATGAGGCCGTGGAGGCCGTCGAGGTCGTCGGGGAGACGCACGCGTCGGGGCTCGGCGCCGAGTTCTACGAGCCGCGTTGCGTGCTCGGCGAAGTCTCCCTGCAGGGCGAGTACGCCGATCGAGGTCATTCCAGAGCTACCGCCCCCAGCGCCATGCCGCCGTCCACCGCCTCCGTTCTCCCCGGAATGCGCTACCAGCCCCTTGCGGCGAGCATCTCTTCGGGGTCCATCGAGCGGACGTCCAGGCCGGACATCGCTCCGCCGAGGCCCACCGAGACCTTCGCCAGGATGTCGGGGTTGTCGTAGTGCGTGGTGGCCTCGACGATGGCCTTGGCCCTGGGCGCGGGATCGTCGGACTTGAAGATGCCCGAGCCGACGAAGACGCCGTCGACGCCCAACTGCATCATGAGGGCGGCGTCGGCGGGGGTCGCGATGCCGCCGGCCGCGAAGTTGACCACCGGCAGGGAGCCGGTACGGTTGATCTCTTCCAGGACGTGGAGCGGCGCGCCGAGCTCCTTGGCCTCGGCGACGAGCTCGTCCTTGCCGAGGGAGCGGACCTTCTTGATGCCCGCGGTGACGGTGCGGATGTGGCGAACGGCCTCGACGACGTTGCCGGTGCCGGCCTCGCCCTTGGTGCGGACCATGGCGGCGCCTTCGCCGATGCGGCGGGCGGCCTCGCCGAGGTCTCGGCAGCCGCAGACGAAGGGGACCTTGAAGTCGTGCTTCCAGATGTGGTTGGCCTCGTCGGCGGGGGTGAGAACCTCGGACTCGTCGATGTAGTCGACGCCGAGGGCTTCGAGGACCTGCGCCTCGACGAAGTGTCCGATGCGGGCCTTGGCCATGACGGGAATGGAGACGGACTCCTGGATGCGCTGGATGACGGTGGGGTCGGCCATGCGGGCCACGCCGCCGGCGGCGCGGATGTCGGCGGGGACGCGCTCAAGCGCCATGACGGCGCAGGCGCCGGCCTCCTCCGCGATCTTGGCGTGGTCGGGGGTGACCACGTCCATGATGACGCCGCCCTTGAGCATCTGGGCGAGCCCGGCCTTCAGAGTAAACGTGCCTTGCTCCATGTCCTACGGCCTTCCGTTAGTGGTAACGCTCCGCCGACGCTTGCTATTATACGCAATCAGGGCAGGGTCGGCCCGCGCCGTCGCCTGCTCTGTTAGCGCCCTACTTTCCACGGGCAGGCTACCGGCATGCGCACAGAGGCCCTTCTTGGCTGACCCTCCCCGCCCCAGGCCCGGAGACCAGGTAGTCCGGCGGGCGAGACCCCAGGCGGTCACCGTCGACTTGGCCGAGGCCGAGCCGGAGCCGGTACGCCTCACGTCGCCGCTGATTCTGGTCTACGCCTTCGCCGCGATCATCGCGGTGGGGGCGATCGCCCTGCTGCTGCCCTTTGCCAGCGAGGAACCGGGCTGGACGCCGTTTATGACCGCCTTCTTCACGTCGACGTCGGCGGTCACCGTGACCGGCCTGGTGGTCGTGGAGACATCGTCGGCGTGGACGCCGTTCGGCAAGGGCGTGATTCTGGCGCTGATCCAGATCGGCGGCCTGGGCATCATGACGCTGTCGGCGGGCCTCTTTCAGGTGCTCGGGCGGCGCATGGGCCTCCGCGACCAGGTGACGCTGGCGGTGGAGTCGACGGGCAGACCCACGGCCGGGGGGGCGCTCCAGCTCGCCAAGCGGATCGCCGTCATGGTTTTCGTGGTCGAGCTGCTCGGCTTCATTGCGCTCAGCATCCGGTTCTCGTTCGACTATCCGCTCGCGGACGCGGTGTGGAATGCCTTCTTCCATGCCATTTCGGCCTTCAACAACGCGGGGTTCCTGCTGCTCGGCGACGATCTGGGCGGCTTCCACACCGACGCGTCGTTCATGTTGGTCAGCGCGGGGCTCATCATCCTGGGGAGCATCAGCTTCGTGGTGATCTCCGACATGATGGACAACCGCCGGCGGCCGCGGCAGATGACCTTGGACACGAAGCTGGTGCTCTCGACCACATTCCTGCTCTGGATCGTCGGCATGGTGGTGATCCTGGGGGCGGAATACACCAACGACGCCACGCTCGGGCCGCTCGACATCCCAGACAAACTCACCAATTCCTTCTTTGAATCGGTCAGCGGACGCTCCGCCGGCATCTCGGCCTCGGTGAGCGACATGCACCACTACACGTGGCTGATCTTGATGGGAATGATGTTCATCGGAGGCGCCTCCGGCTCGACCGCCGGCGGCATCAAAGTGAACACCCTTGGCGTGCTCCTGGCCTCCGCGCTGTCGACCCTGCGGGGCCGCGCCCGCACCGAGGTCTTCGACCGCCAGATTCCGAACCGGCAGGTCGAGTATGCCGCGACCCTCGCCATGTTCGGGGTCGTTGTGGTGGTCGCGTTGTGTTTCGTGCTGCTCGCCGTCGAAGATGGGAGCCCCACCGAGTTGATCTTCGAGACGATTTCGGCCTTCGGGACGAACGGGAACTCGACGGGGGTGACACCGACCCTCTCGACGGGCGGGCAGTTGCTCATCATCTTTGCTATGTTCTTAGGGAGGGTCGGCCCGCTCACCCTCGCCCTGTTGCTGGCGCAGCGGCGCCGGCCCGTGGTGCGGTCCTTTGCGCAAGAGGGTGTGCGGATCGGCTAGTCTGGACCCGGGGCCGCTAGGCCCGGCGCCGCCGGAGGAGGACGATGAGACGACAAGTGCTGGTCGTAGGACTGGGCCGGTTCGGCATCAGTGTGGCGTCGACGCTTTTCAAGCGCGGCCACGACGTTCTCGCCATCGATCAGGACGAGCGCCGCGTGCAGGACATGCTGCCCCACGTGACGTACTGCCTGGTGGCGGACGCGACGAACGAGACGGCCCTGCAGGACATCGGCCTCGACCGCTTCGACCTTGCCGTCGTGGCCACCGGCGAGCAGGTGCACTCAAGCATCCTGGCCACGGTGCTCCTCAAGCGCCTTGGCGTGCACCACGTGGTGGCGCGGGCGGAGAATGAGCTGCACGGGCTTACGCTGGAGAGAATCGGCGCCGACCAGGTGGTCTACCCCGAACGCGAATCGGGAGAGCGTCTCGCCTACAACCTTTCCTATTCCGGGGTGCGGGACTATCTCCGGCTGGAGGAAGGCTACGGGGTGAGCAAGATCTACCCGCCGCAGGAGTTCCTCGGCCGGACGATCGACGAGGTCGACCTGGGCCCGCGCAGCGCCTCGGGGCTCACCGTGTTGGGCTTGGTGCGAGGCAAGGACATCATCCTGACGCCCGACCGATTCGAGCGTATCCGGGACGGCGATATCCTGGTCATCGCCGGCTTGGATGCCGGACTGCAAGGGCTGGACGACGTCGACGAGCGCGAGTCTTAGGCCAATTGCCGCGCCGCTCTACTCGACATATAATTGGTGCGCCCTCCGTGGGATTCCCAACTGAGAGGACGCCATGAACTCGCGTTCCAGTCTTCGCCGGGTGCTTGTGCCGGTCAGCGGCGGCGACTCTGACGAACAAGCGGTGCGGCTCGCCTGTTCCCTGGTGGAAAAGAAGGGTACCGTCTACCTCTTCAACGTCCTCGAAGTTCCCAGGGACCTCCCCCTCGACGCCCCGCCCCGGGCCGACGTGGAACGCAGCGACGCGCTGCTCGAGCGGATGGAACGGGTCGGGCACAGCGAGAAGCGGAACGTGGAGACGGAAGCCGTGCAAGCCCGGGAGGCGGGCCCGACGGTGGTGAACGAGGCGATCGAGCGTTCCGCCGACGCGATCGTCATGGGCGTGGAATTTTCGAAGGCGCGCGGCGAGTTTGAGCTTGGCACGACCGTCAGCTACGTGCTGCGGCGCGCCCACTGCCAGGTCTGGCTCTCGCGCGGGGCCGCGCCCGAAGAGCTCTTGAACGGGCGCACTCCCGCCGCCTGATCCCGCCGGAGGCGGGAGCCGTCCGGAGACCGCGGCCGCACCCGCTCCACGAGACCGAAATCTAGGCTAGGACGAAAGCGTGCGAGTCGTCATCATGGGATCGGGGCGCGTCGGGGCGCGGCTCGCGGCGACCATGGACACCGAGGGCCACGACGTCACCGTCATCGATAAGGCCCAGGCGTCGCTGGCCCGGCTCCCCGCCTCGTTCTCCGGGCACGTGGTCGTGGGCGACGCCACCGAAGAGGACGTCCAGAAGCAGGCGGGCGTCGGCGGGGCCGACGTCTTCGTCGCCGTGACGCAAGGGGACAACCGCAACATCATGGCGGCACAGATCGCCAAAGAGCTTTTTGGCGTGCCCAAGGCGGTCTGCCGGATCTACGATCCCATTCGGCAAGAACTGTTCGAGAAACTGGGCCTGCACACCTTCAGCCCGACCATTATGTTGACCCAACACATGCTCGATGCGATCGAGCGGGATGAGCGGCCCGGCCCGGAGAAAGGGCCCGCCGGCTCCTAGCAGGCCGCCCTACCGAACGCCATGTACATCATGATCGTAGGCGGAGGCAGAGTCGGCGCCATGACCGCGAGGGAGCTGCTTGCCCTGGGTCATGAAATACTCATCATCGAGCGGGACGCGGCGCGAGCCGAGCAGATCATCGCCGACTTGGGCAGCTGCGTGGTGTGCGCCGACGGGTCGGAGGGTTCCGTGCTCGGTTACCAGGGCGCATCGCGCGCGGACGTGCTGATCGCGGTGACCAACGAGGACAAGGACAACCTCGTGGCCTGCCAGGTCGCCCGGCACCACTACGGCGTGGACGAGGTCTTCGCGCGGGTCAACGAGCCCAGGAACGAGCGGCTCTTCGAGCGGCTGGGCATAGCCTGGGTGAGCACGGTCGAGGCGATGGTGAGCGACCTGCTCCACGATGCGCCGGTCCCATTCCCCCAGCGGCTCATGACGTTCCCACAAAGCAGGTCCAGGCTCATCAGCATCAACATTCCCAAGGACGCGCCCACGATCGGGAGACCGGTGCAAGAGATCACGCTGCCGGTGGATGCCGCCGTCGCCGTCGTCGTACGGAGCGACGGCACCTTGGAGGTGCCCTCGCCGGAGACGGTGCTGCAGGCGGAGGATGAGGTCATCGCGCTGGCCCACCCCGAACATGAGGGGCGCATGCTGGAGGCGCTGACCGGCAGCGGGTCGTAGCGGCCTTGGAACGAAGCATGACGCGGCGCGTTGCTTATCTCGGCCCTCGGGGGACCTACAGCGAGACGGCGGCGCTTGCCTACGATCCCCAGGCCGAGCTGGTCCCCCACCCTTCCTTCACCGCCGCCGTGCGTGACGTCGAAGGCGGCAGCGCCGACGTGGCGGTCGTCGCCATCGAGAACAGCCTGGAAGGGTCGGTCACGGAGACGCTCGACCTGCTGGTGCATGGGACGGAGCTCTCGATCACGGGAGAGATCGTGATTCCCATCGACCATTGCCTGCTCGCCAAGCCGGGGACGGCGCTGGACGACGTCGAAGTAGTCTTCTCGCACACGCAGGCCCTCGGCCAATGCCGCGAGTTCATGGAGCGGCGTCTTGGCGGGGCGGGCCAGACCGCCTCGATGAGCACCGTCGCCGCGGTTACCGACATGCTCGAGTCGGAGCGCGTGGGGGCCGCGATTTCGCCGCGCCGCGCCGCGGACCTCTACCCCGTCGAGATCATCGCCGAGGCCATCCAGGACCGCGCCGAGAACGCCACCCGCTTCGTGGCGCTGGCCGGGGAGGACCACGCGTCGACGGGAAACGACAAGACCTCCATCGCGTTCGGCTTCGCCGACGAGGACAAGCCGGGGCAGGTCTACCGCGCCCTCGGGGAGTTCGCCAAGCGGGGGATCAACCTGAGCAAGATCGAGTCGCGGCCCTCGAAGGAGAGCCTGGGCCGCTACATCTTCCTCGTCGACCTCGACGGGCACCGCGGCGACCCCACCGTGGCCGGCGCGCTCGACGCCATCCGCGCCGAGGCGAGCTTCTTTCGGGTCTTCGGGTCGTATCCCAAGGCGGCGCCCCGCTAGCGGAGCTGGGGCATCACCTTCTCGGCGAAGGTGCGGGCCTGGCGCAGGTTCATCTCGGCGTCGACCGAGAAGAAGCCGACCACGACCTCGTCCACGCCGGCCCGCTCATAGCGGCGCAGGCGGTCGGCAAGCTCGTCGGCGGAGTAGTTGCGGGGGAAGTCGTAGGAGGCGCCCATGCGCTCCTCCGACCACTGGGCCCGGATGCGCTCGTCGGGCTCCTCCAAGCGCCCCGTGTGGATGTAGATGACGTCGAACGGGTCGGAGCGGCCGATGCGCTTCGCTTCCTCGCGGGCGAAGTCGACGCCCGCCTTGAACTGCTCGGGCTCCATCGGGGCGGGGGAGGCGAGCCAGCCGTCGCAGAGCCGGACGGCACGCCGGATAGCGGCCTTGGCCATGCCGCCGTAGTAGATCGGGGGCGGTTGCTGCACGGTGCGGCCGAGGGTCAGGGCCTCGTCGAAGTCGAAGTAGCGCCCGTGGAAGGAGGCGGTGTCGCCCGCCCAGATTGCCCGCATGACCCGGATGTACTCCTCGGTCATCGCGGCGCGCTCGTCGTAGGGGATGCCGAGCGCCTCGGACTCGGCGCGCACGTGCCCCGCCCCGACGCCGAGGGAGATGCGCCCGCCGGAGAGCACGTCGATGGTCTGCACCGCCCGCGCCTGCACGATCGGGTTGCGATAGGGGAGCACGACGACGCTCGACCCGATGCGGACGCGCTCGGTGACGCCGGCCAGGTAGGCCATCACGCTGTAGCCTTCGAGGAACCAGTTGTTGCTGCCGTAATACTGTTGCGGCGTCACGCGCTGGGTGTCGGCGGGGCGGCCCGTCATCCACTGGTAGCGGGAGCGCTCGAAGCCGACCTCGTCGATGTCGCCCAGCGGGGCGAGAAGGTGGTCGGCGGTCCAGACCGAGTCGAAGCCGGAGCGGTCGGCTTCTTGCGCGACGGCGGTGACGGCGTCGCGGTCGCCCCAGGGTTGGGAGCTGGGAATGGTCAGTCCGATGCGCATTGGGCACACCTCGTCTCGGCAGGGTGGCGACATTATGGCGCGCCGCACCGGCGTCGCGGGCGGCTACGTGGGGACTTCGTAGATGGTGACCGTCTCGTTGCGGTAGGCGACGGCGATCTCGCCGTCGGCGGCCATCCGCTCGAACTTCTCCAGGCCTTCGGCGGGGTGGACGAGCCGCTCGTGGTCGCCGACATAGATGTAGCGGACGCCGTACTTGTCGAGGAAGGCCTGGGCCTCGTCGGGGCGGGTCGTGCTGAAGAAGCGGTCGACGTCGGCCTGCCTTCGCTGGACGACGCCCTGCTGCTCGGGCGGGCAGTGCCCGCCGGCGTAGCGGCCGCAGCGCTGCTGCTGCTGGTGCCACTCCCATCCCAGGACCACGGGCAGGCCGGTGTAGGTCGCGACCCGGCTCCTTAGAGAGCGGTAGCGCTGCCCCAGGCCCTCGACGACGACCGGCGAGCCCTGGATGTTGTCCTGCATCCACTCCAGCGCCTCGCGCTCGGGGCGCAGTGGCGACCAGGTCTCCGTGTCGTAGTCGTAGAGCGACGTTTCGTTCATGAAGGTCATGCCATCGCGCGTCGGAGGGATGTGCGAGAGGCGCCTTTCCGACCGGTTTTCCGTGCCAAGAATGGGATAGACGAGCGCCGCCGCCAGAAGGACGAGCACGAGGTTCCGCCATATCCGTCCGCCGCGGGCCGCCCAGCGTCCCGGGAGCACGCTCCCCAACTCAAGGCCGAACCGCATGCGCCAGAGGATGAAGGCGGAGGCGAGCGCCATGAGCACCCAGGCCTGGAGGTAGAGCTTGAAGACGGTGTTCATGCGGCCCGTCGAGATGTTGAGCTCCCAGACGTCGACGGCGATGCCGATGGCCAGCGGCGTGGCGATGAGGAGGTAGACGAAGAGTCCCACCGGCGCGCCGGCGTCGTCGGAGCGGACGGCGCGCCAGACCAGCGGCGCGAGCGCTAGGAGCAGTGCGCCGAGGAAGACGATGGTGGCCATGCCGGCGCTCCAGAGGAGGGCCGCGACGGTGAAGCACACGGCGGCGGCGAGGAGCCAGGGCCATTGGCGCGGCGGTCGGAAGCGGGGGCGTTGCTCAAGGTCCGCGCCGGCGAGGGCGAGCGACAGCTCGGCCTCGCTCACGGGGACAGGGTCGGGCTGTGCGGGGGAGGGGGCGTCGTCCTCGTCCTTTGGCGGAGGGCGGAGTCGGAGGCGCCAGAAGAGGAAGCCCATGATGACGAGGATGAAGAAGCCGTGGATGCCGAGGTAGCGCCAGAGGACGGCCTGGTTGCCGGTGCGGGCGATGGCGTCGGTGTAGGGGAGGAAGGACTCGTAGCTCTGCTGGAAGGGGAGGAAGAAGAGGTAGCCGATGACGTAGAGGCCGACGGTCTTGACGGCGGCGAGGGCAAAGATGCCGGGGGTCAGCTCGCGGCGCGCGGCGTACTCGGCGATGAGGATCGCGGCCCCGCCGATGAGGAGGTAGGTGGGGGCGTCCCAGCTATTGGTGGCCTGGATCGCGCCGAGGGTGAGGCCGAGGGCGATGTAGGCGGGCCAGGACATGACTCCGAGACGCCCGGCCGGCCCTCGCGCGGCGGCGATGAAGGCGAGCGCGAGGCCGATGGCGAGGATCGTCAGGGGGATGACGAAGAGGTGGGCGTGGGGGTCGGCGAAGAGGAAGGTGAAGAAGGGGAACTCGGTGATGCCGTGGTCGCCTTCGGGGCCGAGCATGCGGCTGCTGCGCCAGAAGTCGAAGGCACCGAAGTCCTGGTTGCGGAGGATGCGGCCGAGGCCCTGCAGAAGCTGGGCCGCGCCGTCGAGGTTGCCGAGCACGGTGACGAAGAGGGCGGCCAGCGCGCCGGCGAAGATCGGCGAGGGCAGTCGCGGGCCGCCGTTCTCGTCGAGGCGGCGCTTGACGAGCGCGGCGAGGTTGTAGACGAGGGAGAAGGCGGCGGCGGCCGTCAGGGCGAAGAAGAGGGGGACGATGAGGGTGATGGAGATGGAGGGGAGGACGCCGGTGAACTTGGTGAAGGCGGCGCCCATGAAGAAGCCGAAGTAGTAGTAGTTCAGCTGGCCGCCGGCGTACCAGGGGTCGTAGGGCGGCATGAAGGTCGACTTCAGGACGGCGTTGAAGTAGGCGAAGTCCATGGGCTTTTCGCCGCCGAGGTAGAGGTCCCAGAGGTCGGGGTTCCACATGCGGACGGCGAACATGCCGGCGAAGGCGACGAGGAAGAGGACCTCGCCGGCGATGATGACGCGGCGGTTTTCGCGCAGGAACTCGAGGATTTCGCCCCGCTTGCGCCACAGGATGGCCGCCGAGATGGCCGCCAGCAGGAGGAGTCCGACGCCGACGGAGAGGCGGGAGAAGGAGAGCCAGTGCAGGCTGGCGAGCAACCAGGGGATGTAGGCGGCGAGGAGGACGCCGAACATCTTGCCGAGGAAGTAGCCCCGGTCGGGGAGCCAGCGGAAGACCATCAGGGTGATGGGCAGGGCGAGCAGGAAGGCGAGCTGCGCGGCGAGGTACCAGACGACCCCGGGAATCTTGTTGACGAACAGGTTGCGGCTGAAGATGTCCGACCAGGTGCCGCCCTCTTGTTGGGTGCGGGCGTCGTCGTCGGAGAGGAGCAGGAGCTCGCTTCCTACCGACTGCGCCGTCGGCGGGCCCCAGGGGAGGTTGGTGCGGTAGAAGTCGAGCTGTTCCGATAGCGTGCCGTCGAGCGTCTTTTCGAAGACGAGCACGAGGGGGTGGTCGTAGACGCTGTAGCTCTCGTCGGCGAAGCCGAGGTTGAGGTCGACGGCGTTCTGCTTGTAGTCCCGCAACGCCTGCGGCTCGGGGAGGCCGGGCCTGCCGAAGGTGTCGTGCTTGAGCGAGACGCCGAAGAGGTTGGGGTAGGCGGTCTCGAAGTGGGCGAGCTCGAAGCCAAGCTCGCCGCGGAAGAGGGCGTGGTAGTAGTCGCTGGTGGCGGGGTAGCGCTCGGGGAGGCGCGGGATGGTGCCGTACATCCGGTTGCTGTAGAAGACCAGGTAGTCGGCATCGGCCAAGAGCCGCGCCATGCCGTCGCGCTTGACGGGGTTGTCGGGGTTGTAGATCTCAAGCTCGCTGATGCGGTAGCCGTAGAGCCCGTTGCGGACGCCGCCAAGGCCTTCTTCCCAGTGCTCCTTGACGATGGCCGTGCTTCGCGACGGGGCCTGCTCGCGGATCCAGTCGGCGGCGGCGGTGGCGGGGTGGGGGCCGTCGTAGACGCGCATGTAGCTCACGGCGTAGAGGAGGGTGAGGAGGAGGACGGCGGCGAGCGGGACGTAGACGAAGGAGGGCTTCAGGGCCCGGATGAAGCGCACGTCGGGGAGGCGGCGCTCGCGCAGGACCGTGAGGGCCTCGCCGGCCAGGCTCGCCGACATGACCGCGAGGAGGGGCGTGATCGGCAGCATGTAGCGCAGGAACTTGACGTCGAAGGCGCCGACGGTGGCGAAGTAGGGGGCGACCCAGGCGAGCATGAGCAGATGGCGCGGGTCGCGGCGTCGGAGGGCGACGGCGATGCTGAAGGCGAAGCCGGCCCACATGAGGATGCCGAGCGGCAGTCCCACGCCCCAGAGGGCGAGCTGCTGGACGTGGTAGAGGTAGGGCGTCGTCTCTATGTACTGGCGCGTGTAGGGGAAGTCGGCGATACGGCGGACCATCTCGCCTTCGTTGCCGATGTCGCCGACGTAGGTCCGGTAGTCGATCCAGGCGTAGGGCTGGAGGATGGTGAAGACGACGACGGTGACCCCCGCCGCGAGCAGCAGGAGCTTGGCGGCGTGGAGGAGCCTGGGGACGAGGTCGGGGTCTTCTTCGGCGGCGCGGAGGAGGCGCGACCCGGCCCACGCCAGGAGACCGAGTGCGCCACCAATGCAAAGTACCCAGAAGACGGGTTGGCTGAAGCCGACGGCCATGCCCACCAGGGCCACCGCGCCGATGGCGAAGAGGACCGGCTCGCGGCGGTGCTCGGGCAGCGCCCAGAGGGCCGCGGCGGTGACGAAGACGAAGGCGAAGGGAAGCGCGCTGAACTTGCTCGCCAGCGCCATGCCGAAGAAGAGCGCGGCGATAGCGAAGCGCTTGTACGTTCCCCGCCGCTCGCCGGGGGACAGGGCGGCCTTGCTGAGGAAGTAGAGGCCGCCCATGATGAACGTGCCCAGCATCAGGTCGCTGACGAAGAAGTGGCTCTGCTGGATGTGGAGGACGGCCAGCCCGATCATGGTGGCGGCGAGCAGGCCCTCCCAGCGTCCGAAGAGCCGCCGTCCGATGAGGTAGACGAGGACGACGGTGAGCGTGTCGAGGAGCGCGGAGACGACACGGCCCGCTTGCGCGAGCTCGATCAGCGGGGGATTCTCGAAGACGGGCGGGGCGAGATAGCCGGCGGCCTTGAGGAGGTAGAGCGGGAGCGAGCCGTAGGGGAACCAGCCGGGGTTCCACGCGCTCTCAACGGAAAAGAGCGAGCCGAGGTCCCCGAAGGGGAAGGTCATCTCGCTGACCCGCAGGAGGATGGCGCGCTCGTCGGGGTGATAGAGGCCGCCGTCGTCCCAGTCCAAGCCCCACAAGCGGAAGAAGAGGGAGAGGCCGACGAGGAGGGCGAGGAGGATGAGATCGAGCCGCGCGGCGCAGGCCGCCACGGCCCGCCGCAGGGGGTCCGACTCCGGGTCCTGTCCCTGTTCGGGGGCCTGCCCCGCCGGACCGGGAGTGGACGATGAGGGCTGCGATTTCATACCCACGGTATTCTACAGTGCGTTCCGGAGGCGCTTCTGGGATTTCCGGGGGCGCGGAGTGGGGCAATGCACGCTGGCAGCCGGCAGCGCAGCCCGCTCTACACCGCGTTGACACCCCCACCGGGGCACGGCTAGGCTCGCCGAGCGTCGAGCCGTGATGGCGCCTGGACTGGTGAGCTCATGAAGATTGAGATCGGAGAATCCCTTTGCTATTCGTATTTGCGGCACGTCAAGCGGTGCTGGCTGGTGCAGGCGAATTGGAAGACCTCCGAGCATTGGCAGCAATCCGGTACGGATTTGGATGATCTGTTCGAGTCGATGCGGGAGCGGTTCGATCCAGAAGGGAGCGTGTTCAAGCAGACCAAGGATGCAGCACAGTTCCTAAAGCAAGGGGAAATCGACGTCGTGGGCGTGGATCAGGACGGGAGCGTCCATGCAATGGAAATCGCTTTCCATGAAAACGGCTTGAATTACGGCGGCGGGGTAGACACCAGAGTCCTGAAGAAGCTACTGCGGGCGGTACTGATTCTGAAAGCGTACCTCCCGACCAGGAAATCGCATCTCTATTTTGCTTCTCCGAGGGTGCATCCGGCGGCACAGGAACCGTTGGAGGCTGCTTTTGCGCAGTTGGAGCGCACGTATCCAGAAATCGAGTGGCATTTGCTGACAAACGACGCCTTTGCAGAGAAGATCGTCCGCCCTACGCTCGAAAAGACCAGTTCGGTTGCAGATACCTCGGAGTTGTTTGCACGGGCGGCGAAGCTGTTGGAGTTGTCGGGGTTCGTTGAACAGGGCACGCCGAAAGGGGTTCAGCGGCGCCACAGCAGCCGGCCAATCCGTCGGGAGGGGGCCGGGGAGGGCAGCCCTAAAGGGTTCCAGGACCTTGTGCAAGCCCTAGCGAGGACGCTCCTGGAGGAGCATCCGACGCTTTTGGACGACCGCGATCTACGCAATTTGATGGACTCGAACTACTGCAAGGGTGAGCTCGGGCTTCAGATTGCCAATTTCCCACTTCTGCGAAGACGGTCCGATGGAATGGATATCTCCGGCCACGCCAGGTTCTACAAGAGACCGTACGCAGGCGAGTACTATCTGTGTAGTCAATTCTGGAAGGACTTCCACCCCCACAATGCGGAACGCTTCTCGAAGTATGTGGATGACCTTATCGCCCGCCGGCAGGGGCATCCAGGCTGCGGGGCGCTGGAAGGGCACAGAGCAGCGCTTCAGAGATACGTGGAGAGGGCCGCCGGCTCCAGGCCTTCACCCCCGCGTTGACACCTCCGCCACGCCCCGGCCTGGCTCAGCCTCCACGAGGCCGCTCTGGGGATGGGGACGGGCGGTTCGCGAATCGCCCCTGCAGGGACGATCCCCTGTCGGCGTCGCGGGTTGCGCAAAGGTCTCCGTGGGGGGAAGAGGGAAGACCTTCCGGCGCCCCGCCCGCGCGCCGCGAGGCGCGCGCCCTCTCTCAAATCTCCCCCAGAGGGGGAGAGGATTAAGACGCGCCTCGCGGCGCGCCCGCCCTCAGTCCCTCCCAGAGGGAGGGAGGTTTAAGGTGGCGCCCCTACGGGGGTAAGGTTGGCTTGATGGGGAGCAGCGGCTAATGACCAACCCGCCGGATGACCGGATCCGCTACGCCGTGGACGTCGAGATCGACGGGGCGGGGGAAGGCGCCGTCGACGCGCCTTGGGTGCGGCGGGTGGTGGAGGCGGCGCTGGCGGCCGAGGAGGTCGCCGAGGGGTCGGCGGTGGACGTGTGGATTACGGGCGACGAGGAGGTCCACGCGCTGAACCGCGAGCACCGCGGGGTCGACCGGCCCACGGACGTGCTCTCCTTCGCCTTTCAGGAGACGGAATCGTTTCCTACCGCGCCGGACGAGGCGCCAAGTCTGGGGCAGGTGGTGCTATCATTCCCGCGGGCCGTGAGCCAAGCGCGCGAGTACGGCCACGCCGCCGAGTTGGAAGTAGCTTTCCTCCTTGTCCACGGCGTGCTTCACCTGCTCGGCTACGACCACGGCGGCCCCGGCGAGGAGCGGCGCATGTTCGGCAGGCAGGACGCGATCTTGACCGGCCTCGGGCTCGCCGTCCCCGGCGGGCGCTAGCGCCCCGGACCCCAACAACGTGAGCCCATGACGGACCAAGTCTTCTACCGCAAGTGGCGACCCCAGGCCTTCTCCGAGGTCGTGGGACAGGAGCACGTGACGACGACGCTGCTCAACGCGCTGGGCTCGGAGCGCGTCGCCCACGCCTATCTGTTCTGCGGGCCGCGGGGCACGGGGAAGACGAGCATGGGGCGCATCCTGGCCAAGGCGGTCAACTGCCTGCGCAACGGCAAGGGCGAGCCCTGCAACGACTGCACCATGTGCTCGGATATCGCGCAGGGCCGGGCGCTCGACCTCATCGAGATCGACGCCGCCAGCAACCGGGGCATCGACGAGATCCGGAGCCTGCGCGAGAAGGTGGGCTTCGCCCCGAACACGGCGCGGCGCAAGGTCTACATCATCGACGAGGTCCACATGCTGACGGCCCCGGCGTTCAACGCGCTGTTGAAGACGCTGGAGGAGCCGCCGCCGCACACCATCATCGTCCTGGCGACGACGGAGTCGCACAAGCTGCCGGCGACGATCATCTCGCGCTGCCAGCGCTTCGACCTGCGCCGCATCTCGCGCGCGGACGTGGTGCGCCGACTCGCCCAGATCTGCGAGTCTGAGGGCGCGGAGGCGACCGAGGGGGCGCTGGGCCTGGTGGCCCGCTCCGCCGGCGGGTCGCTCCGCGACGCCGAGAACATCCTCGAACAACTCGTGGTCGGCGTGGGCGGCACGATCGACGAAGAGGCGGTGCGCGCCGCGCTCGGCATCGGCGGGCGCGAGCAGATGCGTGCGCTGGCCCATGCCGCGATCGAACGCGACCTTGGGAAGGGGCTCGCCGCCCTCGAAGAGGTCGCGGGCGGTGGATTCGACCTCGGCCAGTTCCACCGCGAGCTGCTCACCTACCTGCGCGGGCTTATGCTGCTGAAGGCCGAGGCCGCCTCCGTCGACGACCTCTCCGCCGAGGAGCAGGAGGAGGCGAAGGGGCTGCTCGGAACCGCCGGCCTCGACCGGATCGTGGCCGTCCTGCGGGCCTTCGGCGCGGCCGACCTCAAGGACGCCGCGGCCCTGACCCTTCCCCTGGAGCTTGCCCTGGTAGAGACGGTAACGGGCCCAGCAGCACCCGTGGCAGCGCCCGCCCCACCGGAGCGGGCCGCTCCACCGCCGCAGCCCACCCGTCCCGCACCGAGACCGGCTGCGCCCGCGGCAAGGACACCCACCCCGGCGCCGTCTAATGGGACGGAGGCAAGGCCGGCTCCGGCGCGGCGGCCTCCTGCGCAGCCGCGAGCGCCCGCGCCGCCACCGGCGCCGGCCTCCGACCCGGGCAGCGACCCGGCGCGCCTCGCCACGCTGGAGCGGCGCTGGCGGGACGTAGTGGCGGCTTCAAAGGGGGCGGGACGGATCAAGATCGACGCGGTGCTACGGAGCGGGTCGAAGCCGCTGTCCGTCGAGGACGGGGTCGTCGTCATCGGCTTCACGCACCAAAAGTTCGTGGAGATGTTCAAGGAAGAGCTGGACAATCCCGCCAGCCGCAAGGCGCTGGAAGACGCGCTCGCCGGCGTGCTGGGAAGCCGCCATTCGGTACAATGCGTCTTGCAGTCGCAGCCGCCGAAGGCGACGGGCGGCCACCTGATTCGAGCCGCCCAGGAAGCCGGCGCGCGGTTGGTCGACGGGCCCGCGACGCCGGGCTCCACGGCGGAAGGAGAGCAAGCGCCCCATGATGAATAAGAACCTGATGAAGCAGGCCCAGCAGCTTCAGCAACGCATCGCCAAGGCGCAGCAGGAGATCGGGTCGCTGACCTCCGAGGGGAGTGCCGGCGGGGGCGTCGTCACCGTCGTGGTCACCGGCGACCAGCGCGTGCTCTCGCTCAAGATCGACCCGGAGGCCGTCAGCCCCGACGACGTGGAGATGCTCGAAGACCTGGTGATCGCGGCCCTGAACGAGGGCCTGGACAAGTCGCGGGAGGCCGCGTCGGCGCATCTCTCCAAGGCCACCGGCGGGCTCAACATTCCGGGGCTCACCTAGCGCCCGGCTCACATGGACTTCCTGCCCGCCGCCGCGCCCATCGTCCGGCTCGTCGAAGAGCTGGGGAAGCTGCCGAGCGTCGGGCCCAAGACGGCGCAGCGCCTCGCCTATCACCTGATCCGCGCGCCCAAGGAGGAGGCCCGCGCCCTCTCCGCGGCGATCGCGGCGGTCGTCGACCAGATCGTGTTCTGCACCGAGTGCCAGAACATCACCGACGTTGACCCGTGCTCGATTTGCACCGACCCGGGGCGCAGCGACGGCGTCATCTGCGTCGTCGAGCAGCCGCTGGACATTCTGGCGCTGGAGAAGACGTCGGCCTTTCGTGGCCGCTACCACGTGCTGCACGGGGCGATCTCGCCGCTCAACGGCGTCGGACCACGCGATCTGAAGCTCGACGAGCTCGTCGCCCGCGTCGAGGCCGGGGAGGTCTCGGAGATCATCCTGGCGACGAACCCGAACCTGGAGGGGGAGGCGACGGCGACGTACGTCCAGCGCCAGCTTCAGGGGAGGCCGCTGAAGATCACGCGGCTCGCCCGCGGCCTGCCTTCGGGGGCGGACCTGGAGTACGCCGACGAGGTCACCCTCTCGCGCGCCCTTGAGGGGCGGCAGGAGATGGGTTAGCCGCCGCTGGCGGAGACCTCGCGAAATTCGGACTGGATGGCGCGAGGAGGGGTGGACTTCGATAGCCCCGGCGGCTGTGCGGGGGCCCCTCATCTCAATCTTCTCCCGTGGGGAGAAGAGGCAAGAGCCCGGCCCTCCGATGCTTGACCTGCGTGCAGGTTTCGTAACGATGTCCTACCGGAACTCGGGCATCACCTTTTCGGCGAAGAGCTCCATCGAGCGGCGGACGCGGTCGTAAGGCATGCCGCCGAAGCTGAAACCGATGAGGACGTTGCGGAAGCCCGACGCCTCCAGGTGGCGGACGCGCTCGACGCCGCGCTCGGGGTCGCCGTAGATGAAGGCGTTCCAGTAGCCGTCGTAGTCCTGGTAGCCCCGTCCGCCGGGGTGCCGGTAGTTCTCCCGGACGAGCGCCTGGAGGTCGGGCGGCCAGGTGTCGAGGTCGGTGGGGAAGTTCACCGAATCGATCGTTTCGCTGAAGTGGGCGACGACGGGCTTGGCCTCGGCGTAGGACTCCTCGTTGGTGGGCGCGAGGTAGGAGGTCTGCATCACGGCGGCGCGCTCGAGGGTTGCGTCGATGGCTGCGTCGCCGTGTCCGTGGGCCGCGGCGGCGGCGCGGTAACGCTCCTTGATCTCGGCGAAGTGCTTGCGCCCCCGGTAGGCGACGTAGAAGGGGAGGCCGAGCTTCGCGGCGAGGTCGATGGTCGGCTGCGAGCCGGTGGTGGCGACGTAGGCGCTGGGGTGGGGCTTGGTGCGGGGGCGGGGGCGAATCGAGGCCTTGGGGATGGTGAAGTGCCGCCCCTCGTAGGAGAACTCGTCCTGCGTCCAGGCGGCGAAGATGATCTCAAGGGCTTCGCGGAAGCGCTCCTCCGCCTCGCGCTGGTCGACGCCGTAGCCCATGAACTCGCGGGGGCCGTAGCCCTTGGCGAAGCCGACGTCGAGGCGCCCTTCGCTCAGGATGTCGAGCATCGCGGTCTGCTCCGCGATGCGGACGGGGTGCGAGAGGGGCAGGACGTTGGCCGCCGTCCCTATGCGGATGCGTTTGGTGCGGGCGGCGACGTGGGTCGCGAGGAGCAGGGGGTCGGGGGTGATGCAGTAGTTGTGGAAGTGGTGCTCGGCCATCCAGACGGCGTCAAAGCCCAGCTCCTCGGCGTAGACCAGGAGGTCGGTCTCGTTGCGGTAAACCTCGGCGTCGGCATCGCCGTCCGGCGACTGGACAAGGGCGAAGACGATGAAGCGCATCACAAACCCTTCCCGGAAGCGTCCGAACCGTAGCACGCGGCGTATACACCAACAAGGCGCGGCCTTCCCCCGCTCCCTCCGACACCTCCTCGCGCAACCTCCGAGTTGCGGTGCGGAGACAGGCGGGGGCCGCGCCCCACAATCCCCAAAGCGCACGCCGGGCAATCGCCCGCCGCCGGCCCCATAATGGCGAGGTCGGGAGCTACGAAGCGACATGCGCTATCCGTGGGCGAACATTCTGATCGGCGTGGCGCTGACGGTCTCGGTCGTCACCGGCTTCCTGACGCTGACCAGCAACCACTCCCCCTTCCTGGGCGACATCCACGCCGCCTCCAGCCTCGCGGTCGTCGCGGTGTTCTGGTGGAAGGCGTGGAACATTGCCGGCGGGCTGCAGCAGTGGCGCCGGCGCCCAACCACAACGGTGGCCTCGGTGCTGCTCGCGATGGTGCTGATCGGGGTCGTCTTCAGCGGGGTCTACTGGAGCAACATCGGGCCGTTCAACTTCCTCGGTCTGAGCGGGATGACCTGGCACGGCGTCCTCGCCATTCCCGCCGTCTTCCTCGTGCTCGGGCACTTTCTCGGCCGCACCTACTCGGCGCGCCCCCGGTACTGGGCCGAACGCCGCACCTTCCTGCGGACGGTTGCCGCAGCCCTGGGCGGGCTGGCGCTGTGGCGCATCGGCGAGGCCGCGGCGCCGTTGCTCAACCTTCAGGCCGCCGACCGGCGGTTCACCGGGTCGTACAACGCCGGCGACTTCACCGGCAACGACTTTCCCCGCGTCATCTGGCTTTCCGACAGCGCGCCGACGCTCGACGAGTCGGCGTGGCGGCTCCAACTCGAGGGGCACGTGGCGCGGCCCGTCGAGCTCGACTACGAGACCGCGCTGGGCTACCGGGACGAGGTCGTGGCCACGATCGACTGCACCGGCGGGTGGCACTCGACGCAGGAGTGGCGCGGCGTCCGGCTCGGCCGCCTCTTCGACCGTGCGGGCCTGACGGACGAGGCCGCGAGCATCACGGTCCGCTCGGCGACGGGGTACTGGCGGCGGTTCAGCCTTGAAGAGGCGCAGGCCTACCTGCTGGCGACGCACGTCTCCGGCGAGCGGCTTTCGAGGGGGCACGGCTTTCCGGTGCGCTTAGTGGCCCCCGACAAGCGGGGCTATGATTGGGTGAAATGGGTAACGCACATCAACGTCAACGACACGAGCAAGTGGTGGCAGCCGCCGCTCCCGCTGCAATGAGCGGGCGCCGCGCGACCGTTTGGACTCTGGTCTGGCGGTGGGCGGTGCAGGCCGCGCACTGGCTCAACGGCAGCGCCCACGCGCGGCCCGTCGAGCCGCTCTCCCGCTGCGCCTACGACCAAATGATGGTCGTCATGGCGAAGTGAGACGACGAAAGCGTCGCCGTCGGCGGCATCTACGAAGCGGCGGGCCGCAGGCCCAAGGGCCCCGGCCTCTAGGCTAGGCGCGGCGCGTCGGGTCAGCCGATTTCGAGGACGCCGCGGGCGACTTCGCCGCGATCGAGGGCCTGGAAGGCGGTGTTGACCTCTTCGAGGGGGAAGCGCTTCGTGATGAGCTCGTCGATCTTGAGGCTGCCCGCCTTGTAGAGGCCGAGGAGCTTGTTGAACTCGATGTGGGGCCGCGCCGTGCCGTACATCGAGCCGATGATGCTCTTCTCCATGATCAGGTCGCGGGCGTCGAGGTTGACCGCGGTGCGGACGGGCGCGTGGCCGACCCAGACGGTGATGCCGCGGAAGCGGGTGCAGTGCACGCTCTGGACGAAGGGCTCCTCGACGAGGCCGATGGCCTCGAAGGCGTAGTGGACGCCCTTGCGGCCGGTGAGGTCCTTGATGCGGCGCACGGGGTCTTCCTTGGAGGCGTTGACGGTGTGGGTCGCGCCGAACTCGACGCCCATGTCGAGCTTGTTGTCGAGGACGTCGACGGCGATGATCGTGGTCGCGCCGGCGATGCGGGCGCCCTGGATGACGTTGAGGCCGACGCCGCCGCAGCCGAAGACGGCCACGGTGCTGCCGGCATGGACCCGGGCGGTGTTGATGGCCGCGCCGACTCCCGTGGTGACGCCGCAGCCTACCAGCGCCGCCTGGGGGAAGGGAATGTCCTTGTCGATGGGGACGGCGGCGACGTCGGGGACCATGGTGTACTCGCCCATCGTGCCGACGCCGGCCATCGGGTAGAGGGCGACGTCGCCCGCCGTGGGGTTGGCGCTGGGGCGGGGCGAGCGCTCGCAGAGGTTCGGGTAGCCAAGCTCGCAGGTCTCGCAGCGGCCGCAGTTCGTCTTCCAGGAAAGGACGACGTGGTCGCCCTGGGCTACGCCCTGCACGTTGGGGCCGACGGCCTCGACGATGCCGGCGCCCTCGTGGCCGAGGATGCTGGGCAGGGGCACGATGTCCCAGTCGCCCTTCACGACGTGCCAGTCGGAGTGGCAGACGCCGCTCGCCATGACCTTGACGAGCACCTCGCCGGGGCCGGGCTCGGGTATCTCGACGGACTGCACCTGGACGGGCTGCTTCACTTCATGCAGGACGGCGGCTTTCATGCAAGGCCTCCTCGGGAGCGTCGGAGAGTGTGAGGGATTGTAGACGCCGCGGCGGCGTGAAGGGAAGGGCGGGCGCTCGCGGATGGCCCGAGGCGGTCAGGAAGGGGGTCCCTCATCTCAATCTTCTCCCCTGGGGAGAAGAGGCAAGACCTCTCGGCCCTGCCCCACCGGCGCGCCCACCGGCGCGCGCCCTCTCTCAAATCTCCGCCAGAGGGGGAGAGGGAAGACCTAGTCCCGCGCTGCCTGCCCGTGCCCTCCCTCAATTTCTCTCGGCGGGAGGGAGGCTTAGTGCAGGTCCTAGCCCCGGGTGAAGAGGCCGAGGGGGCGGCGGAGGGTGGCGACGAGGCCGTAGGCGAGCTCGTGGAGGAGCCAGAGCGGGGGCAGGCCGAGGAGGGCGGCGATGGGGGCCAGACGCGTGAGGAGGGCGGCGCGGCGCATGGCTTCGCCGGCGTGGTACTCGACGCCATCGGGCGTCACGAGGTGGACGGAGCGGCGCACGTCGTCGGGGGTGAGCGATTCGAGGAGGCCGTTGCCCGGGAGATCGTCGAATGGAATGGCGGTGATGGGCGTCTTGGCCATGCCGGTCACCCACCTCACCGAGGCGGCGCAGAAGGCTCAGTCGCCGTTGTAGACCAGGACGTGGCGCTCCGGCGGGGTCGCCGCGCGCGTCGGGCTGTGGCGGCGCCACAGTGCGCGGAAGGCCTTTCGAAGCACGCTCTGCCTCCCCTAGGGTCTCGTCGGCCAAGGATAGCACCGGCGGTGCGGGGGGCATGCGTTCCGCCCGTGCTACACTCGGTTTGCGCTGGGGTGTTCCTTATGTCCGACTCCCGGTTCTACAAGACGGAGGGGATCGTCATCCGGCTCGTCCCCATCGGCGAGGCGGACCGGGTGGTGACGCTGTTCACGCCGCAGCACGGCAAGGCGCGGGCGGTGGCGCGGGGCGCGCGGCGGGTGAAGAGCCGGGTCGGCGGCCACGTCGAGCTGCTGGCCCGCGTCCGGGTCCTCATCCGGCGCGGCAAGACCCTCGACGTGCTCTCCCAGGCGGAGACGCTCGACAGCAACGCCCCGCTGCGCGAGGACCTCTGGCGCACGACCTGCGGACTCTACATCGCGGAGCTGGTCGACCGGTTCAGCCGCGAGGAGCTGGAGAACACCGGTCTGTACCACCTGTTGCGCCGCTGCCTCGGCGACCTCCCCACCGCGCCCAGTCCCGACCTGTTGACCCGCTACTTCGAGGTGCGGATGCTGGCGCTGACCGGCTTCCAGCCCGAGGTCTTCCGCTGCGTGCAATGCGGCGCCGACCTGACCCCCGCGCCCCAGGCATTCAGTCCCGCCGCCGGGGGCGTCATCTGCCCTTCCTGCCGGGGCGGGGAGGGCGCCGGGCTGCGTGCCCTGAGCCTGAACGCGCTCAAGGTGTTGCGGCTCTTCCTGCGCTCCGACCTCGACGCCGCGATGGGGGTGCGGGTACAGGAAGAGCTCGCGGTTGAATTGGAGCACGTACTCAGGCAATATATCCGCCACGTGCTCGAACAAGACATGAAGAGCACCGATTTCCTCGACCTGCTCCGCAGGCAGCGGGAAACGCTGTCCGCGTCCACGTCCTGAGGCCCCGCGAGACGCCCGTGCTCCGAAAAATCCTGGTCGCGAATAGAGGCGAGATCGCCCTGCGCGTCATGCGGACGTGCGAGGACATGGGGCTGGGCATGGTCGCGATCTTCTCCGAGGCCGACCGGCTGTCGCCCCACGTCGTCTACGCCGATGAGGCGTACCTGCTCGGCCCGCCTCCGCCCACCGAAAGCTATCTCAACTTCGACCGCATCCTGAGCATCGCCAAGGAGTCGGGCGCCGACGCCATCCACCCGGGCTACGGCTTCATCGCCGAAAACGCCGACTTCGCCGACGCCTGCGCCGACGCGGGAATCACCTTCATCGGCCCCAGCGGGCAGATGATCCGGCAGATGGGCGACAAGCTGGAGGCGCGCCGCATCATGGAGCAGGCCGGCGTGCCGGTCGTGCCCGGCGGCGACACCCCCGCCGACGCCCTCGACGACGCCTTGGCCCTGGCCGAGCGGATCGGCTATCCGGTGTTGGTCAAGCCTTCCGGCGGCGGGGGCGGCAAGGGCATGCACGTCGTTCACGAGCCCGGCGGCATGGCCGACGCGCTGCGGATCGCGGCCAACGAGGCCCGGTCGGCCTTCGGCGACCCCACGCTCTACCTCGAAAAGTACCTGCAGCCGGTGCGCCACATCGAGATCCAGATGGTGCGCGACAACTTCGGCAACGTGCTCCACCTCGGCGAGCGGGAGTGCTCCGTGCAGCGCCGCCACCAGAAGATCATCGAGGAGAGCCCCTCGGTCGCCGTCGACGAGAAGGTACGCGCGGGGCTCGTGCAGGCCGGCATCAACGCGGTGAACGCCGTCGACTACCTGGGCGTGGGCACGATCGAGTTCCTGCTCGACGGCGACGGCAACTTCTACTTCCTCGAAATGAACACGCGCCTCCAGGTGGAGCACACCGTCACCGAGATGGTGACGGGCCTCGACCTCGTCGAGCAGCAGATCAAGGTCGCCAGCGGCCTGGAGCTGGAGCTGTCGCAGGAGGACGTCCAGTTCAGCGGCTGGTCGATCGAGTGCCGCATCTCGGCCGAGGACCCCTACAACCGGTTCATGCCGAGCCCGGGGCTCATCGAATTGCTCTACGAGCCCGGCGGCCCCGGCGTCCGCGTCGACACCGGCGTGTCGAAGGGGTTCGAGGTGCCGATCTTCTACGACCCCATGATCGCGAAGCTGATCACGTGGGGCACCGACCGCGACCAGGCGCGGCGGCGAATGAAGCGGGCGCTGCGCGACTATCAGATCCTCGGCATCCGCAACAACATCCCGTTCCTGATCTCGCTGATCGAGGAGCCGGACTTCATCTCGGGCAACATCCACACCGGATTCCTCGAAGAACACGTCGAGCTCTTCGACGAGCGGCCCAACGAGAATCCGGACTTCGCCGCCGTCGTCGCGACGGTGCTCGACCATCAGAACAAGGGCGCCCGCAGGAACGGAACTGTCGCCGAGCCGTCCAACGGGAAGAAGTCGTCGGCGTGGCGGCAGGGGCTGCGCAGCTGGGACCGGCCATGGCCGTAGAGCGCTTTCGCGTGCTCGTCGACGGCGAGCCGTATGAATTGACCGTCGAGCAGGGAGACGGCCGCCTCGTCGTGAAGTCCGACGAAAAGGAGTGGGTCGCGGACCTGCAGCAGTTCAGCGGCACCAACCTCGTCTCGCTGATCCTTGACGGGCGCTCGCTCGAGTTCCTGGTCGACAAGACCGGCGACCGCTACTCCGTACTCCGCTTGACCGAGCGCTACGACGTGACGGTGCGCCCGGCCTGGGCCACGGGGCAGGGCGGCGGCTTCGGGGATGACGCGACGGGGGAAGTCGCCATCGAGAGCCCCATCGTGGGGGTGGTGGTCGACGTGCAGGTGGAGCGCGGGCAGGACGTGAGCAAGGGCGACCTCCTGCTCGTCATCGAGGCGATGAAGATGCAGAACGAGATCCGCGCCCCGCGGGACGGCGTCGTCAAGGCGCTCAGGGCCAAGATCGGCGACAAGGTCGCCATGCGCCAGCCGCTGCTCGTGCTCGGCTAGCTCCGCGCCGCAGCCCGCGCCTCCCGCCAGGAGGCGACCGCCAGGACCGCCGCCGCCGTGAGCCCCGTCATGCCGGCGGCGAGGTACATGGTGCGGAAGCCGGCCTCTTGAAGTATGAGGCCCATGACGAAGGCGCCGCCGAAGAGGCCGATGTCCACGCCCAGGGCGAAGGTCGCCGAGGCCGAGCCGAGGCGCTCGCCGCCGGCCCTGTCGAGCAGCAGCGCCTGGAGGCCGGGTTGCACGAATCCCGCGCCGAAGCCGGCCAGCGCCGCGCCGATGGGCAGCATCCACGGGGTCTGCACCAGCCCGATGAGGACGGTGGCGGCGGACATCATCACGAACGCCGGCACCATCGAGTAGGCCCGCGGGAACCGGTCGAGCAGCCGTCCGCTGAAGAACCGGGACAGGACGATGCTCACCGCGGTGACGGTATAGAACGAGAGTCCCACGTTCGCGACGCCGATCTCCTCGGCGTAGATGGGCGCGAAGATGTTGAGGGAGACGAAGTTCACCACGGAAAGAAGCTGCAACCCGGCGGGCAGGAGGGCCTTCCGGTTGATCATCTGCTTGATGCGGGTGAGGGGCGAGACGTCCGGCTGCTTCACCGGCGTGTAGACCTCGCTGAGCTGGCGGGTCAGGTAGATACAGATGAGGCCGATGACGCCGGCGATGAGGAAGGCGGTGGCGAAGTTCAGGTCGGCGCCGCCGACGTCGCTGCCGGAGCCGGGGTACCAGCGCCGCAGCTCCTGTTCGAAGCCGTGGAGGAAGCCGGCCTTCAGGATGAAGGTGGCGAGCAGGGGCGCGAGCGCCAAGGCGAGGTTGTTGGCCATGCCCCAGTAGCCCATCGCCTGGCCCCGCTTCGAGGCGGGGGCGATGTCGCCGGCGTAGGCCAGGGAGGCGGTGAAGAAGAGCGAGATGCCGGCCCCGGCGGCGAGCCGCACCGGCCACAGGAAGACGGTGTCGGAGACGAACCCGTAGGAGAAGGCGCTGACGGTGAGGATCACCGCGCCGAGCGTGATGAACCGCTTGCGCCCCTGTTCGTCGACGAGCCGCCCGGAGAAGGGACGCAGGCAGATCGAGACGATGCTCGAACCGCCGATCAGCGCGCCGATGAGGGCCGGCGTCCCGCCGAGGGCGTCGATGAAGATGGGGAGAATGGGGAAGAAGAAGACGAAGCCGCCGAAGAAGGCGAAGGTGGCGAAGAATATGAAGACGAAGTTGCGGGTGAAGACACGCTCGCCGGAACCCGTCGGCGGCGGGTTCATGCCGGGGGTCCCCTTCGAATTCGCAACTGCGCCATAGTCAGACGGCCCCGCGCGGAGGGCGCGGGCGGCCCGAAGGAATCTAGCCTATACCGGCGGGCTAGGGCAACGGGCGGGGGTGGCGGGGCCCCTCATCTCAATCTTCTCGCGGGGGGACCTTTGCGTAACCTTGGGCCTACCCCGTGAGGCCGTTCGGGGGATAGGAACGGGCGATTCGCGAATCGCCCCTACAGGGGAGGGGAGAAGACCCCGCCCACACCCCTGGGCAACCACGAGGGTTGCCCCTACATGGATGATCCGCCGGGGTCGGAGGTTGTGCCAAGGCCTCCGGGGGGAGAAGAGGTAAGACCACCCGGCCCCACCCCGGCCCTCTCTCAGTCTCTCCCAGAGGGAGAGAGGGAAGACCGCCCCGGCGCGCCCTTTGCGGAAGGGCGGGGGGAGGGCGGGGCTAGTGGATGGGCTTGGACTCGACGAGGCCGCCGTAGGGGAGGAGGGCGTGGACGAAGGCGCCGGCGGGGCCGCCGGCAATGACGACGTTGACGTCCTCCGGCGTCCGGGCGCAGCCCACGCGGCGTTCGTCGTCGCCGGGGGCGACGGTCCCGCCTCGGGGCGAGATGGGGCCGGGGATCGAGGGCCAGCCGTGCTCCTTGGCCCAGCGCGCGGTGCGCGTCGTCTTCTCGAAGAAGGCGGTACGGATGTCGGCCTTGGTCCAGCCGTCGCGGACGAAGTGTTCGGCGCACTCGGGCGGGATGACGAGCATCGAGAAGGCCTTGGCGACGTGGCCGCCCTCGGCGAGGTAGTGCGCGATGGTGTCGACGACGGCCTCGGCGCCGTGGTCGGCGTGCGCGGAGATCTGGAGATGGCCCGCCGTGGGAAAGACCGTCACCACGCTCTGGGCGGCCTCGAAGCCGCGCTCGACGTGGAGCGGGACGAGCGAGGGGAAGTCCTCCTCGTTCTCGACGATGTGGTAGCCGGCGTACTTGCCGGGCTGGCCCATCGTCGAGCGGTCGAGGATGTCGCGGCCGGCGAGGTCGCCGTGCCCGGCGCCGGGCACCGACCCCATGACGTTGATCTGCGCGAGGCGAACGGCGCGCCCAATGGAGGAGTTGGCGCGGTTCCCCGGCCCGAGGACGTTGCCCCGGTAGTTCATCCCAAGCTCGTTGCGGATGGGGCCGTTGACGACGAAGCCGACGGCCATGCCGCCGGTCGAGGCGTTGCCGCCGTGCAGCCCGATCCTGGGACTCGCCATCGCCTCGATGATGGCGATGACGACGGGGAAGTACTCGGGCAGGCAGCCGGCCATCACCGCGTTGATGGCCAGCTTCTCGACGGTAAGGACGCGGCGGCGCTCGTAGTACTCGCCGACGACGTCGCCGGCCGGGCGGCCCGACGCCTCGACGAAGCGGGCGACCCGCTCCTCGGTCGGCGGGATGATCGGCAGGCCGTCGGTCCAGCCCTTCGCGTGGTAGAGCTCGACCGCCGCTTCGAAGCCGTCGACGTCGTACTGTTCCGAGGAGAGTGGCTCCAAGATGCGCCCCGTCCCTGAGATGGCGGGAGCATAGGGAGGCCGCCGGACGGTGTCAACGCGGGGGGTTGCCACCGAGGGGAAGGCGGAGCACGGCCTCGCCGGCCACGGAGGTGGAGCCGTCGTCCTTCTCGATCCACACGTCGCAGCGCAACATGCCGGCGCCGTCTTCGACCCACCGCTCGCGGACGAGGCCCCGCACCGTCAACCGCTCGCCGGGATGGGTCTGGGCGTGGTTGCGGGCGGAAATCTTGCGGATGGCGCCGGGGTCGCCGGCGAATCGGACGAGCATCTGCTCGATGTAGGCGACCATCTGGGGAGCGGCGACCAGGATATCGCGGTAGCCCTCGGAGAGGGCATGGTCGCGGTCGTAGTGGATGCGGTGGGAGGTCCACATCGCGACACCGTAGAGGAACAGCGATATCTGCGTCGGCGTCTTGACGAACGGCCCGATCTCCTGGTCGACGGCGGTGGCTTCGTAGGTGGTCGTCTCGATCATGGCGCTACCGGAAGATGGTCGTCTTGATTTCGACGGCGACCTGCTCGCCGCGCTGGTTGGTGTAGCTGTCGCGGTTGATTTGGAAGATCAAGCGCCCGCTGCGGCCCTGCTTCTCGTAGATGTCGAGCACGGTGGAGGTCAGGGTGAGCACGTCGCCGGGGCGCACCGGCTCGAAGACCTCGACCTCCTGGCTTCCCGCCATCGAGCGGCCGTAGACGCCGGGGACGGAGCGGTCGGGGTACTGGCCGTCTTCCTGCAACTCCGATTCGAGCAGCACCTTCCGGAGCGGGGCGCGATAGAACATGCGGGGCGCGATGATCCCGCCGTACTGGGTGCCCTTGGCATACTCCTCGTCGTAGTAGAGCGGGTTCCAGTCGTCGGTGCCCGCGAGGTACTCGCGTATCTGGCGCAGCGACACCGGGTCGCTGACCTCGACGGTCTCGTGCCCGATCCAGCGCTTCGCCTCGTCGGTCATGTAGGGGAGCTCGGGCATGTGGCCCTCCGGTGAGTCGTACCGCGGCGTTCGGTAGAAGTTTGCCGGGGCTTGCGGTAAGCTTCGCGCGGTTTCTGGGGTCTTCTCTGGTATGACAGCACGTCCGAAGCAGCCGCTCGCCGGCCTCAAGGTCCTTGATTTTACCTGGCACCTGGCCGGGCCGTATGCGTCGAAGCTGCTCGCCGACTACGGGGCCGACGTGGTCAAGGTCGAGCGGCCCGGCGAGGGCGACCCCGCCCGCCGCTACGGCCCCTTCCCCGGCGACCGGCCGCACCCGGAGCGCTCCGGCCTCTTCCTGCACGTCAACACCAACAAGCGCTCGATCACGCTGGACCTGCGCGACGACTCCGCCAAGGCGATCGCGCTGGAGCTGGCCCGCGAGGCCGACGTCGTGATGGAGAGCTTCTCGCCGGGCGTCATGGACGCCTTCGGGCTGGGCTACGAGGCGCTGCGGGCGGTGAACCCCCGCCTCGTCATGTGCTCGCTCAGCTCGTACGGGCAGACCGGCCCCTACCGCGACTGGAAGGCGACGGACATGACGATGTACGCGCTGGCGGGGTCGCTGAAGACGATGGGGGTGCCGAGCCGCGAGCCGCTGCGCAACGTCGACCACCTGACCGAGTACCAGGCGGGAAACATGGCGGCGATGACGGTGATGGGGGCGGTGGTGCAGCAGCACTTCGCCGAGGAAGGACAGTACATCGACGTCTCGGTGTACGAGGTGGCGGCGGGCAGCGCCGACCGGCGGCTCACCTATGCGCTGGGCTGGCAGTACACCGGCGCCGTCAGCGAGCGGATGGAGACGCAGCACATGGCGCTTCCCGCGGGGAACTTTCCCTGCGGCGACGGCTATCTGAACTTCATGATCTCGCCGCCGCGACGCTGGCCCAACCTCTTCCACATGCTCGGGCACCCCGAGTACATCGAGGACGAGCGCATGCAGGACGCCTCGTTCTGGGAGACGCCGGAGGCGGTCGAGCTCGTGGACGGGCTGCTGTACCCGTGGCTGATGGAGCGCACCAGGGCGGAGGTCGTCGAGGCGGGCCAGGCGCAGCACCTGCCGGTGGCGGGGATGAACACGCCGTCGGAGATTCTGAAGGACCCGCATTACACGGCGCGCGGTTTCTTCGTCGAGGCCGACCACGCCGAAGCGGGCCGCATCCCGCATCCGGGGCCGACGATGTTCGTCAACGGCGGCGGCTGGGAGATGCGCCGCCCCGCGCCGCTGCTCGGCGAGCACAACCGCGAGATCCTGTGCGGCCGCCTCGGCCTTTCGATGGACGAGCTTTCCATTCTTCGCGGGCAGGGGGCGATTTGATGAGCGGCCTGCCCCTCTCGCGCATCCGCATCCTCGACTTCTCGCTGGTATGGGCGGGGCCGTTCGCCGTGATGATGCTCGGCGACCTGGGGGCGGAAATCGTCCGCGTCGAGTCGCGCCGCCACCACATCACCAACACGCGAGGCTTCGTGCCCTGGCCGCCCGACAAAGAGTTCGTCTCCCGGCTGGGCCACATGGCCGGCGGCTACGTGGACAAGGACCCCGCCGGCAACCCATGGAACCGCCACGCGCTGTTCAACAGCCTGGGGCGCAACCGGCGCTCCGTCGTTGCCGAAATCGGGACGGAGGAGGGGCACCGCACCGTCGAGGAGCTGGTGAAGATCTGCGACGTGCTGATCGAGAACAACTCGATGGGGATGATGGCGCGCCACGGGCTCGACTACGAATCGGTGCGCAAGCTCAACCCGTCGATCATCTACGTCACGATGCCGCTCTACGGGCTGACGGGGCCGTATCACCAGCACGTGGGGTTTGGGTCGCAGGGTGAGGCGACCGCCGGCTACCTGCTGCTGCGGGGCTACGAGGACGACGGCCCGATGACGAACCACGGGTCGAACCACATGGACGCGTCGAGCGGCATCGCCGCCGCCTACGCGACGCTGATGGGCATCTACCAGCGCGACCGCACCGGCGAGAGCCAGTTCATCGAGGTGTCGCAGACGGAACACATGACCCACCAGGTGGGCGGCGCACTGATGGACGCGGCGATGAACGGCCGCGACCGGACGCCCATCGGCAACCGCGACGAATTCCGCGCGCCGCAGGGCATCTACCGCTGCCGGGGCGAAGACCGGTGGGTCGCGGTGAGCGTGGGCACCGACGACGAGTGGTCGGGTCTCTGCAAGGCCCTGGGCCGCCCCGAGCTGTCGGACGACCCTGCCTACGTCGGCAACTTGGCGCGCCGCGCCCGCCACGACGAGCTCGACGCGATGATCTCAGCGTGGAGCGCCGGCCTCGAGGACCGCGACGCCATGGAGCGGCTCCAGAACGAGGGCGTGCCCGCCGGCATGTGCTCCGACGACGCCGACCCCTACTTCGACCCGCAGCTCGAGGCGCGCGGCTTCTACCGTTGGATGGAGCAGGCGGCGTGCGGGCGGCACCGCTACCCTGGCCACATCTTCAAGTTCGCGGGCAAGGAGCTGCGCTTCGAGTCGCCGCCGCCGCTGCTCGGCGAGCACAACGATTGGGTCTACGGCGACCTGCTCGGCCTCCCCGCCGCCGAGATCGAGCGCCAAAAGGAGCTCGGCCTCATCGGCGAGGGCTACCTCCCGACGGTGAAGTAGCAGACGGGAGAGGGATCAGGGTCGAGTGCCGGACGACTGAACCAGTGGGATCGAGACTAACTGGTTCCCAGGCGGTGTCTCGATGCTGTCGAGTGGACTAGGTGGCGCAACGGGCCAGCCGCTCTTTTCCATCTCGGAAACATAGTCCCGCAGCACATCCTCCGCGTTCAGGATGGCCTCCTCTATCGTGTTCCCCATCGCACCGACATCAAGGTCTGGGAACACGACACCATAGGCACCCTCCTCGCCGTCTATAAGCGCCGGATACCTAACCATGCTTCCTCCTACTGCCAACCCGCCTTCTTTGCAACGGCTCGCGCTACTCCATTGGAGACGGTTCGATGGCGGGGTAGCGGGATAACATCACTGACATTGGGATGCCGGTAGATGTCGTGGTTTGAGCCTCGCCGAGCCAACCGCCAGCCCTCGCGCTCTAGCCGTTGCTGTATCCGTTGCCGATCAGTCTCCATTCAGTGCTTGGTGCACAGCCCCCGCGCTAGCCTTCGAGCTGGTAGAAATCGACGGCGTTGCGGCCGCGGATCTTGGCCTGGTCTTCCTCGGGAACGCCTTCGAGGTTGTCGTTCAGCATCTGGACGAAGCCGGGGTAGAAGGCATCGGGGTGGGGGTAGTCGGAGCCCCAGATGATGCGGTCGGCGCCGAGCCAGTCGATGGTCATCTTCAGCGCCGCCTCTTCGGGGTCGAAGGAGATCCACCAGTTGCGCTTGAAGTACTCGCTGGGGCTCATCGTCAGGTGCGGGAGGGTGTGGCCCATATGCTCGAAGCGGCTGTCGAGCCGTTCCAGGAAAGAGACGAGCCAGCCGCCGCTCGATTCGAGGATGGCAAGGCGCAGGTCGGGGAAGCGCTCGGTGACGCCGCCGATGATGGTGCCCATGACGGCGTGCATCGAGTCGACGGGAATATTGAACGGGGTGCGCATGAAGACGAGCTCGGACGTGGGCCCGATGATGTCGAAGTAGCGGGCCGAGCCGTACATGGTGTCGCCGGGGAAGGGGTGGAAGCCGACGGCGACGCCGAGCTCCTCGCAGGTCGCCCAGAAGGGGTCGAAGCTCTCGTCCCACCAGCGGACTTCGCCGTTGGGGAGCGTGGTGCGGAGGAAGACGGCGGGGAAGCCGAAGTCCTTCTTGCAGCGCCGCACCTCGTCGCAGGCGGCCTCGACGTCGTGGAGGGCCACGATGTTGGTCGCGCCGTAGAGGCGGCTGGGGTCGGCCTGGCACCACTCGTGGAGCCAGTTGTTGAGCGCCGCGTTGAGGGCCAGGTGGTACTCGCCGTCGGGCACCCAGGCCAGCGCCGAGGTGGGGTAGAGGACGGAGGCGTCGATCGATTCCTCGTCCATGACGACCAGCCGGCCCTCGTTGTCGACGATGCGGGGGTCCATCTTCTCGTACATCGTGGCGGAAGAACTGCCCTGGGCGAGGTCTTCCTTGCGGTGCACGCCGATGAGCCCCGTCATCTGCGTCTCGTTGGGGCGGGTAAAGAGCGGCGTGCCGAACTGGGGGCACCCCTCCGACTGCCAGTCGCGGCCGCCCCAGGCGTTGCCGCTGCCGGGAATGCGGTACGGCGCTTGGTCGCGCCACTTGGGGTCGATGTAGGGACGCAGGTCGTTCGGCTCGATGAAGTGGCCGTCGGCGTCGACGATTTGCAGCTTGACGCGGGTCTCGGTGGTCATCAGGCTCCTCCGCCGGGGCGCTTGCCCACCGCCCCGGCCCTCTTCCGCGATTCTAGGTTTGCGCCGGTTTGGGTGTCAACGAAACGAACGCAGAGACGGCCATGGTGGGGGCTATGCCCAACATCTCCCCCGGTAGGAGACCCTTGCACAACCTCCGACAACGCCGACGGATCATCCATGTAGGGGCAACCCTCGTGGTTGCCCAGGGGTGCGGGCGGGGTCTTTTCCCTTCCCTCCCCCTGTAGGGGCGATTCACGAATCGCCCGTTCCTATCCCCCGAACCGCCTCACGGGGGCAGGCCCAAGGTTACGCAAGGGTCCCGGCTAGGGGGAGCACCTCAAACCCTTCCCCCTCCGGGGGAAACTGAAAGAGGGCCGGGGCGGGGTGCCCGCCCGTGCCCTACCGCTCGTCGGGGAGCTTGTAGAAGTCGAGGGCGTTGCGGCCGCGGATGCGGTCCTGGTCTTCGGTGGACATGTCGGCGAGGTTCTCGTTCAGCATCTCGACGAAGTTCGGGTAGAAGGCGTCGGGATGGGGGTAGTCGGAGCCCCAGATGATGCGGTCGGCGCCGAGAATGTCGGCGGTGAGGGCGAGCGGCGCCTCTTCGGGGTCGAACGAGATCCAGCAGTTGCGGCGGAAGTAGTCGCTGGGGGCCATCTGCATCTCGGGGACGATCTGGCCGAGGTGGTCGAACCGGTTGTCGAGGCGTTCGAGGAGCGTGAGGAGCCAGCCGCCGCTCGATTCGAGGATGCCGACGCGGAGGTCGGGGAAGCGCTCGAAGGTGCCGCCGACGATGAGGGCGGTGAGCGTGTTCATCGAGTCGACCATGTGGTTGAACGGGGTACGGATGAACATCTGCGCGCCGGTGGGGCCGACGTAGTCGAAGTAGCGGCCCGAGCCGTACATGACGTCGCCGGGGAAGGGGTGGAAGCCGACGGCGACGTCGAGGTCCTGGCAGGTCGCCCAGAAGGGGTCGTAGGTGTCGCGCCACCAGCGGGACTCGGCGTCGGGGAGCGCCGAACGCAGGAAGGCGGCGGGGAAGCCGTGCTCGCCGACGGAGCGGCGGAGCTCGTCGCAGGCCATCTCGACGTCCCAGATAGCCACGATGTTGGCCGCCCCGTAGAGCCGCCTGGGATCGGCCTTCACGAAGTCGCCGAGCCAGTCGTTGAGCGCGCGGTTGAGCGCCATGTGGTACTCGGGCTCGCTGACCCACTGGAGGCCGAGCGTCGGATAGAGCACCGAGAGGTCGATGCCCTCCTCGTCGAGGATGTCGACGCGCTCCTCGGAGCCCATGATGCGGGCGTCCTGGTCGGCATAGTTGCGGATCATCGGGGCCTTGTTGGCCTCCTCGCGCTCCTGGGCGGCGAGCAGGTGGCCGGAATCGGAGTCCCGCTTGAAGACGAAGTTGGAGACGTTGCCCGCGCCCATCTGCTGGTTGTAGGACGACCAGTGCTTGCCGACCCATTCGTCGACGCCGTCGGCGTTGCGGACGATGCGGGGGGCGACGTCCTTGTACTTCGGCTCGATGTAGTCGGGGATGGCGTAGGGCGGCTCGAGATAGTGGCCGTCCGCGTCCACGATCTTGGTCTTAATGCGGGTCTCGGTGGTCATCGCGCTCTCCTTCTCGCCCGGCGCCGTGCCCGGACGCCAACCTCACGGGATGGTATGGAGCGCCAAACCTGTTGTCAACGCGGGGGCTAGCGCTCGATCAATCGCACAGTCCACGGCCCGTCCGCCTGGATGGCGAGCACGTAGTTGCCGTAGGGCAGGTCGTCATCCGTCTTGTCCGTGTTCGTCGAGGAATACACCGTCACCGGGCGCCTGAGGTTGCTGAAGGACGCCTGCCGGGGCGGTACCAACTGGGCCGCGGTCCCGTCGTCGGCGATCAGCCGCGCCGAGAAGTTCGACCCCGTATGCGTGACGTCGAACAGAAAGTCGGCGGTGAACGGGTTCCCGCTGGTCATGTTGAACGGCCCGATGACCTGATCGCCCGATCCCGTTACCGCCGAGATCGACGGCGGCGCAAGCTTGGGCAGGAACACCCGTACCTGCCAGGCGCCGTCGCCCTCTACTCGGATATTGAACGCCGAGATCTCGGAGGAGTGGTCCTCGAACCGGTTGTCGCGATACGACAGCGCCCGCACGCCGCGATAGGGCCCGCGCGTGCGGTCGGTCGTCAGGAGCAGCTCGTAGTCCTCGCCGACGGCGTCCACGACGAAGATCTTGAAGCTGTCGGAGCCCTGATAGTCGATGTCGAACACCACCGGCGCGCCCCTCGCTCCGGTGTACACGAAGGGGTTGCCCGTGGTCTCTGAGCCGCTGCCCGAGTAGTCCCGGAGCACCGTCTCGAAGGGGACCGTCATCGCCTGCACGGCGACGGCCGTGGCCGGCGGCGTGTTCGTGGGCGTCGGCGTCGGCGTGGGGGTCTCGCTCGGTGTCGGCGTCGGTGTGGGGGTTCTTGTCGGGATTGGGGTGGGGGTCGGTGTTGCCGTGGGCTGCGGTGCAGCGGTGGGACGTGGCGCCGGCGTCGCAACGGTCCCGAAAACAACCTGGACCGACACGATCGGACCAATGGAGAAGTAGGTCGGAGTCTCCGCCCTTACAAGCACCGCAGGGCGACCGCTCACCGAAATTCGGGCGTCACGGGTCAGCGTCAGGACGAGGACTCCATGAGGTTCGATTTGCGTCAGCGTGTCGCCCGCCAGACCCGGTGCGTAAGCGCCGAAGTGCGTGCCGCCGGGGGGCGCAGCCGACGCCAACAGCAGCAGCCCTCGCGATGTGAGCTCGTGCAGCGCCGTCTCGGGGTCGACAGGGCCCGCTGGATGTGTCGTCGCCGCGATATCACGCGTAAGGATCTGATTGCGGGTGAGCTGCACACTCGCCGCGCCGCTTGGAGGGGACCACGTTCCCGTCGCGGTGAATGCCTGGAGGCTCAGCGTCGAGCCGATTCGCGGGCCGCCCGATCCGAGGCTCACGTCGAGCCGGTACTGATCTACGTCCAGTCCATCGCGTCCCGTCGTGGTCCGCCCGATCTCGGCACCGTTTTCGTCCAACGCTCGGACCACGGTCCCCGCCGGGGCCGGTTGTCCATCGAGCGTCACCCGGCCTGTCAGCACGCTCGCGCCCTGGGCGGAGACCGCTATCGCGAAGGGGATCACACCAGCCAGAACCACGACAACGGCAACGACGGCGATGAGGCGGGCTCTCGTCAACGCGGGCATCGGCGGGCTAGCCGGCGCGGATGGCGTCGCGGATTTCTTTGTTGTCGGGGAAGCGGCCCTTCTCCGCTTTGGAGAAGACGGGGGCGCCGTCGAGGGAGACCTCGAACTGGCCCTTGCCGCCGGGGGTGAGGGTCACCCCGCCCAGCTTGCGGGAGAACTCCTGGAGCATCTTCTCCGCCAAAATGACGGCTTCAGGAAGATAGCCTCACTCGTTGCAGTAGACGATCTCGAGCAGGGGCTTGGTCACCGACCGTCTCCCTTGTACGGTTTCGCCTTCGACCACAGGCCGTCGAGACGGCCGTCGGCCTCCTCGAAGGCGGTCTGCAGCTTGGCGAACAGGGCCTCGTCGGGCTCGAAGATCTGGTCGTGGCCGACGGGCCAGCAGACGGGCTCGACGCCGTACTGCTCCCAGCGCTCCCAGTAGACCTCGAGGCAAACGTAGGGCGCCTCGCCGGAATCGTCCCAGATGCGCCGCGCGCCGGGCTCGCCCCGCGAGGCCTTGATGAGGACCACGTCGCCTTTGGGCATCGCGGCTACGCCGACCCCGTCCATTCCATCTTTTCGTTGCGCACCCAGCCGCCGGAGGCGTAGGTGCCGCCATCGACGTGGATGGTGATGCCGGTGAGGTAGGCCGACATGTCGGAGGCGAGGAAGACGGTCGGGCCCGCGTAGTCGTCCTCGACACCCTCCCTGAGTGCGGGGATGCTGCGGGCGCGTCCGGGCCGGCCGGGGGTCGTCACGCCGATGCCGGTGGTGCCGGGCGTGGGGGTGGCGTCGGGGGCAATGGTGTTGAAGCGGATGCCGTGGTGGCCCGCCTCCAAGGCCATGGTGCGGGCGAAGTTCTCCATCGCGGACTTGCAGGAGGCGTAGACGGCGAAGCCGGGCGCGGCGCGGTAGGCCTCGATGCTGGTGATGTTGATGATCGAGCCCTTGATCCCGAGGCGGACCATCTCGTCGACGACCGTCTTGGTGCAGTAGTAGGTGGTCTTGAGGTTGATCCTCACCAGCGCGTCCCACGCGTTCTCACTCTCCTCGACGAAGTCCTTGCGGAAGCCGCCGCCGACGTTGTTCACCAGGCAATCGACGCGGCCGTAGCGGTCGATGGTGGCCTGGACCATCGCCTTGACCTGGTCGAAGTCGCGGACGTCGACGGTGAGGGCGAGGGCGGAGCCGCCGGCGGCCTCGATGTCGGCGGCGGTCTGCTTGGCGGCGTCGCCGTCCTTGTCGGCGATCACGACGCCGGCGCCGAAGGCGGCGAGGCCCCGGGCGCAGCCGCGGCCGATGCCCATGGCGCCGCCGGTGACGATGGCGGCGCGGCCGTCGAGCGATGCGAGGGACTTATCGAGGGCCATGGGGGTGCTCCTTCAGGGGCCCGCAGGGTGGAAGGCGCGTCCATGATAGCCGGTCGGCGGCGCAATGCAAGAAGCGGGGCGCGGGCGATCTCGCGAGGTGTGGCATAGTGTGGCCCATGTCGGCCCGCATCCATTCACGAGGGGCGGCGTTGATGGTTGTCGCGCTCGCGGCCGTCGTCGTCGCCTCATTGTGGCCCGGCGCGTGGCCGGACAGCGCGCAAGCCCAGCAACAGAATCCAGTCATTCACTCGGTGGAGCCGGGGGAGCCGTACTGCGTCCTGCGGAACTCGCCGCGCCGTTGGGAGCGGCTGCTGACGATCACCGGACAGAACTTCGGCACGGAAGACGACAGCCGCCTGAACTTTCGGGTCATAGGCCAGGGCAACCCAACCTTCCACGTTGGGCCGGAGGCCGAGTGGGCGAGCTCGACGGAGATCCGGGTGGACATCGCCCGGATCGCGCACCATCTACCGGACGCGCGCAACTTCTCCGTTCTGGTCAGGATCACCGACGCTTCTCTCAACCCGCTGTCGGAATGGTCGGACTCGTTTGTTGTCGCGGCGGATGCCATCGCGTGCGGCGCCGAACGGCCCCCGCCGCCTTCCCTGCCCGCGTCGGCGCTGCTGCCGCAAGGCCCGCCGGTGCGGGGAGAGCCGGGCGACCTGTGGGCCGACCTTATTCTTGGCAAGCCGGACTTTTCGGAGATCTCCCCCAACGAGGTCGTCCCGCACAAGGTCTTCAATCCGGGCGGGGTCGTCGTGGACCGGTCGGTCGACCCCGGCAGGGCCTACGTCTGGGACTCGGGAAACAGCCGCATCCTGGGGATCGATCTGGCGAAGTGCTACGCCGGCGAAGGCCCGTGCTCCGCCGATGTCGTCCTTGGGCAGCCGTCGGGCTACGACCACTCGGCGTGCAACGCGGACGGCGGCTTCCAGAACTTCCCCTTCCGCACGTTGGCGGGCCCGGACACGCTGTGCGGGATGCCCGACACCGCCATCAGCCCGAGCGAAGAGCACACCTACGTGACGATGGCGGTCAACGACGATGGCGACCTGTTCGTCCCGGACTCGCATAACAACAGGGTCTTGCGGTACGAGAACCCCTTCGAAAACGATACGGTCGCCGACCAGGTCTGGGGGCAGGAAGACTTCACGGGCATCCTGTGCAACGACGGGAACTTCGTGGCGCCGACCGCCGAGACCCTCTGCTTTCACTCCTTCACCAACCGGCTGAGACTGAACCGGTACGGCAACGGCGTTGCGGTAGATGGCGAGGGTAACCTGTGGGTCGCGGACGGTGGGAACAACCGGGTCCTCCGTTTCCCAATCGATCCGAGCACGGGCGAGATCGCGAAGGCCGCCGACCGGGTGTTGGGCCAGCCCGGCTTCGATACCGCACGGCCCGGAACCAGCCTCCAGGGGCTGCATGCTCCCTCGGCCGTGGCGATCGGCCGCGACGGCTCGGTCTACGTGGCCGACACGTTCAATAACCGAGTCGTCATGTTCGAGCCGCCCCTCTTGTCCGGCATGGCGGCCACCCGGGTGTTCGGGTCCCAGTTCAAGCGGCCGACCTCGCTGGCTATCGACCCGGGCGGCGGCGGCCTGTGGGTCAACGATACCGGTAATTCCATGATCGAGCTCTGGGAGCTACGGACGGGTACCGTTTCGCGGGTGCTGGGGAAGGAGTCCTACGAGCCCGACGGGAAGTGCGGCCCCCGCTTCTCGACTGTCGCGGGACACCCAAACCTCTGCGATGCGACCGGGGGCATGGGTATAGACCGCGAGGGTGGGCTCCTGGTCTCATTGCCGCGGTTTAGCCAGGACGTTCTCCGCTTTCCCGACCCCACGTTGGATAGGGGCAGCGCAGCGCTCATCCAGCCCGACCGGCGCGTCTTCGCTAGGGGCTGGCAATACAACCAAACGGGCATTAAAGGCTTGGACTCGGCGCGGGGGGTCGCGGTCTGGGAGGACCAACTCATCGTTTCCGACATACGGCGATTGATGTTCTGGAATGGACTCGACGGGCTGACCAACGGCCGTCCCGCCGATGGGGTCGTGGGCGACGAAACCCGGCCCGGGAGATGGGCCGACTGCTGCGGCAAGATCAAAGCAGACGCGGCGGGGCGGCTCTGGGTGCTGGGCTTCGAAGGGCTCGGCTATCTCGACGTGTACCAGCTCCCCTTGACGGAACACTCCGCCCCGATTCATACGATATGGAAGGAAGAAGCCGACTTCCCAGTCCTCGGAACAGACGATCGGATCACCTTGGGGCGCCGGATCTTCGGCATCGCACCCGTGGGGCGCGGAGAGTTCCTCTGGGTGGCCGATACCGACAACCACCGCGTCGTGCGAATTCGTGACCCGCTGACCGACCCGGTCGTGGACGTGGTGCTGGGACAAAAGACCGCTCGCGGCAGATTATGCAATCGGACTCTGGAACGGGAAGCGCACGACGCGCGTCCCCGCACCGTCTTTGTCGCCGACACCATTTGCTTCCCTGGCGCGCTATCGATTGACCGCCTGGGCAATCTCTACGTTTCCGACCACTCCCTGGAGGTCGAGGGGAATTGGCGCCTTCTCATCTTCTTGGCGTCGTCGATTCCCACGGGCAACAGGACCACCCTATTCGCCCCCAAGGCCGCAAAAGAATTCAACGATTCCGTTGGCACGGACAGCGGCCTCACGTTTCCCCAGTGGCTACCGGACGCCATGGTCGAGAACTACCCTTCCTACTTCCGCACGAGATCGGCAGCGACGTGGGAACCCGCATTCGACAGTTGGAATCGAATGGCCGTCGGCTATAACGCCTATATCGGATCCAGGTTCGTGGGGCTCTACGACGACCCGCTCGGACGGGAGCCACTGCCGAACTCCTATCTGCACGACGTGGGCTCTATGGCGTACACCGCGACGTTCGACGACCAGGACAACCTGTACGTGGGCGACCTCAACCGGAGCCGGGTGCTCGTCTATTTCAGACCGTTCGGCGGCCCGCCGAACCCGGCGGGGCAAACCGCACCGGACGCCTCCCCACAAACCGGCCCCGTGCCTGAGTACCCCGTCACCATCACCTCGGTCGACCCGGCACCGCCCTACTGCGTCCTTCGCAGCGCAACGCTCCCGCGTGAAAGGAACCTGAATCTCAGCGTCGAAGGACTCCCGGAGGGGCGTGACCTCAGGCTGCAATTCCGCAGAGTCACGGTGCGGCACAGAGAGTGGATGCATTTCGGCCGCGCTTTCGTGAACCATGATCGATCAGAGATCACGGTCCATGACGCCCGCTTCTGGCGGCACATCTGGTCGGACATCGACAAGGCGATCATCACCGTCCGCATCATGGGGCCGGACGGTACCCCTCTTTCGAACTGGTCTCCGGCGTTCCAACTCGCCAACGACGGCGATGTTTGCGGGGCCGTCCTGCCGGAACCGACGCCAACCCCGTCACCGACGCCGCGGCCGACGGCAACCCCCACGCCGTCGCCGACACCCAGGGCGACCTCGACGCCGGCTCCATCGCCGGCGCCAACGGTCGCGCCAAGCCCGACGCCAACCCTGGTACCAACGGCAAGGCGCCAACCCTGGTACCAACCCACGCCGACGCCAACCCCGGTACCAACGGCAAGCCCTACACCCACACCGACTCCAACCCCGGTGCCAACGGCAACGCCAACGCCGAATCCAACCCCGGCGCCAACGGCAACGCCAACACCGGCTCCAATCCCGGTACCAACGGCAACACCCACGCCGACCGCGACGGCAACGCCAACGGCGCCGCCGACCCCGCCATCGCCCACGCCGACCTCCACGCCGGCGCCCGCGGTTCCCGATGACGACGGCGGTCTGAGCATCGCGCTCGTCGCGATCGTGATCGTTGCGGTGGCGGTGGCGGCCGGGGGAGCCTACCTCGTCAGCCGCCGGCGCGGGCCCGAGGAGCCCGAGGAGTAGGACTCCATCACGGCGCCCTACTCAGCCGCTCCTGGGGACGGCGCAAGCCCCGTGGTATGATTTGGGCCTTCTGTAGGAGTGAGCGATGATCCTCGACTTCGAGCGAGGAAGCCAAGCCGAACCCCGCGGCCACGCGCTGGCCTACGCGTCCAGCCTCACCGAGCCCAACGCCGTCTACGCCGCGTACCTCGTCGTGCCGCCGATCTCGATCAACCTCTCGAAGTACATGCCGCCGATGTTCGCCGACAAGGTCACGCTGGCGGACGCGGAGAGCGTGTCGGCGATCCCGCTGCCGCCGGTGCCGGAGAAGGTGGAGAGCGTCGAATTCGTGCTGCGGCTGGCGGAGGCGCGGAACGACGACGTGATCAACCTCGGGGCGCTGGACACGATGAACGCCCACCACATGCTTTCCCAGGTGAGCCAGGCGGCCCAGACGTACCTGGAGCTGTACACCGTGTACATCGACAGCCTCGCGCCCGCCCCCGAGCCGGAGGCGGCGCCGGCCATCGGCGAAAGCGTCGACGACGTGCTGGCGAGCTTCATGACCGAGAAGGAGAAGCTCGGCGAGATGTCGAAGCTGCTGGGCAAGGTCCGCTACGCCGTCGACGGCAACGACGCGGCGCTGGCGGAGGAGGCCTTGGCGGAGGTGTCGTCGATGGGGGCGCGCCTCACGGGGACGTACGAGCTGAGCCGGCTGGCCGAGGCGGCGCGCATGCCCGGCGACAAGGGCCGGCGCCTCACCGAACTCCACCTGCGGCGCTGCTATCTGCTCTGCGACGAAGATTACAGCGGCGTGGACGCCATCGACGCGGAGATCAGCACGCTGGAGTAGCCGTCCGCTAGACGCGGACCTGGGTGACGCTCAGGATGCCCTCGAGGGCGCGGATTTCGGCGAGCGCCTCATCGGGCATGCCCTCGTCCAGCCCGAGCACCATCATGGCGTTGCCCCGCGAGGCCCGCCGCCCCACGTGCATCGAGCTGATGTTGACGTCGTGGGCCCCTGCGATGGAGCCGACGCTGCCGATCAGGCCGGGCCTGTCCCGGTTCTCCACGAACAGCATGTAGCCCTCGCCGACGGGCGTGTCGACGAGGTACTGGTCGACCGAGACGAGCATGGGGCGGCCGATGACGCTGGCCCCGGAGATGAGCTTCGGACCCGTGCTGGTGTTGAGGGAGATGGAGAGCAGGCTCCGGTAGACCTCGGGCGAGGCGATCTTCTGTTCCTTGATGACCAAGCCGCGCTGCTGGGCGACGAGGTCGGCGTTGACGACGTTGACGCGCTCCTCGCTGACGGGAGCGAGGAGGCCCTGAATGACCGCCGCCTTGAGCACAAGCGTGTCGTAGCGGGCGATCTCGCCGGCGTACTCGATATAGACGGATTCCATTTGGCCCTGGGCAAGCTGGGTGGCGAAGCGCCCGACGGTGTGAGCGACGTCGACGTAGGGCGCGATGACGGGCAGCGCTTCCGGGTTCATCATCGGGGCGTTGACCGCGAACTTCGCCGGCTTGCCGGCGAGCACGTCGATGATCTGCTCGGCGACGTCGACGCTCACCTGCTCCTGCGCCTCCTGAGTGGAAGCCCCGAGGTGGGGGGTGACGATGATGCGGTCGCTATCGAGCAGCGGCGTGTCGGTGGCCGGCTCGACGGAGAAGGTATCGACGGCGGCGCCGCCGACGCGCCCGCTGGAGACTGCTTCGACCAGGGCCCGCTCGTCGACGATGCCGCCCCGCGCCGCGTTGATGATGCGGACGCCGGGCTTCATCTTGGCAAGCTCAGCGGGGCCGATGAGGGTCTGGGTTCCCGCGGTCAGGGGCACGTGGATGGTGAGGAAGTCGGCCTGGGCCAGCATCTCCTCCATCGAGACGAGCTCGACGTCGATGCGGCGGGCGTATTCCTCGGAGACGAAGGGATCGTGGCCGATGACGCGCATCTCGAAGGAGTTGGCGCGTCGCACCACCTCCGACCCGACCTTGCCCAGGCCGATGACGGCGAGCGTCTTGCCGCGAAGCTGGACGCCGGTATACGCGCCGCGCTCCCAGCGTCCGTCGCGCATCGAATGATCGGCCTGGGGGACGTTGCGCGCCAGGGACAGCATCAGGGCCATGGTGTGCTCGGCGGCGGCGATGACGTTCGAGGCGGGGGAGTTGACGACGAGCACGCCCCGCCGGGTGGCAGCGTCCACGTCGATGTTGTCGACGCCGATACCGGCCCGGCCCACCACGTGGAGCCGCTGGCTCCGTTCCAAGAGGGACGCGTTGACCTGGGTGGCGCTGCGCACCACGAGCGCGTCGTAGTCGCCGATGCGCTCCTCGAGAGCGGCGGGGTCGAGCCCGGTCTGCACGACGACCTCGAAGCCGGCGTTCCGAAGCAGGTCGATTCCCGCTTCGGCGACCGGCTCGGCTACGAGGACGCGCATGTCATCGCGCCTTGGCCGGAACGGGCTTCTCTCGCAATCGCTCCAGGCAGCCGGTGACGGCGTCGACGGCCTCCTCGATGTCGCGGTCGTCGACGAGTCCAAGGTGGCCAATGCGGAAGATCTTCCCCGAAAGCGGGCCCTGGCCGCCGGCCAGCACGACGCCGTAGTCGCGCCGCGCCATGCCGGAGAGGTCCTTCCACGTCACGCCGTCGGGAACGCGAATCGAGGTGACGGTGTTGGAGGCGTGCCGGGGGTCGGCAAAGAGATCGAGGCCGGCCTCGGTGACGAGCCGGCGGGTGAGGTCGCCATAGTGCCGGTGGGCGGCGTGGACCTGCTCGACGCCGTGGTCGAGGATCAGGCGCAGCCCCTCGCGTAGCCCGTAGATGGCGGAGAGGGCCGGAGTCCACGGGGTCTGACCTTGACCGGCGGCGTTGAGGGCCTTGGCGAGGTCGAGGTAGAAACGCGGCATCGTCGCCTTCTCGATCACCTCCCGCCCGCGGGGGCTGACGCTGACCATGGCGAGGCCGGGCGGCGCCATCCACCCCTTCTGCGAGCCGGATACGGCGACGTCGATCCCCCACTCGTCGACAGGGCAGGGAATGGAGCCGATGCTGCTGACGCCGTCGACGACGAGCGTGCGGTCGAACTCGCCCTTGATGACGGCGGCGAGGGCCCCCAGGTCGTTGGTCACGCCGGTGGAGGTCTCGTTGTGGGTGACGAAGACGACGCCGGCATCGGGCTCGGCGGCGAGAACCTCGCGCACCTTGGCGGGGTCGGCGGCTTGGCCCTGCTCGAAGCGGACCACCGCGACGTCGGCGCCGTAGGCCGAGGCAAGGTCGGCGAAGCGGTCGCCGAAGACCCCGATCGAGATCACGACGGTGCGCTCGCCGGGGGAGAGGGTGTTGACGACGGCGGCTTCGAGGCCGCCGGTGCCGGAGCAGGTGAGCAGGACGACGTCGTGGCGGGTACCGAAGACGGTCTTGAGGCCGTCGGCGATCTCGGCGGCCATCTCGGCGAACTCGGGGCCGCGATGATTGATCATCTGGCCGCGCATGGCTTCGAGGACGGAATCGGGCAACGGCGTGGGCCCGGGGGTGCGGAGGTTCAACGCGGGTCTCCTGAGGGAGCGTCGGGGTGGGAACAGCGTGGACGCGAGTGGTGAAATTCTATCACACGGCCTCCCGTTGACCGCCCGCGAGCGGGACGCCGCCTCGCGCTTGGGGCTTGGGCGAGACTATAATCGCGGCGAGGCCGGGAACCGGTACGGGCCCCTGCCGGAGGAGCGCAACATGGGCTACTTTGCGATCGACGGCGACACGCACATGAACGAGCCGCACAACGTGTGGCTGACGCGGACTCCTTCCCATTTGCACGACCGCGTCCCCAGGGTGGAGCGACGGAACGGCCGCGAGGTGTGGCTGTACGAGGGCGGCAAGCGCATGCGCTCGGTGACGCTGCTGTGCAACGTGATCGGGGTGTCGCCGGTGCAGTGGGGCCTCTTCTGCGAGTCGTACGCCGACCTGCCGCAGGGCGCCTTCCAGCCCGAGGCGCGCCTGAAGGACATGGACGTCGACATGACCACGGCGCACGTCCTCTACCCCACCTACGTCATGGCGGGTGCGCAGGAGTACACGACGAAGGACCGCGAGTTGCAGCTCGCCTGCGTCCGGGCCTACAACGACTGGATGAGCGAGTTTTGCTCGGTGAACCCGGGGCGCTTCTTCGGACTCGCCACGCTGCCGGTGACCAGCGTCGAGGACGCCATGGCCGAGGCGGAGCGCGTCCGCGGCCTAACCGGCATCCGCGGCCTGCTGCTCACCTGCTGGCCCAACGGCGGCGCGCTGCCCGACCATGAGACGGACGACCGGTTCTGGGACCTGGTCGAGGACCTCGACATCGCCTGCACCATCCACGTCGGCTTCTTCGGCGGCGGCGAAGTGGGCGAGGCTTCGGCGGAGGACAGCGACTCCACGCCGCGCATCTCGCTGCCGAGGCTCAACGTGAGCCGGCAGGGCGCCAGCACGATTCCGATCTTCTCGGAGCTCATCCTCGGCGGCGTCCTGGAACGGCATCCCAAACTGCGCATCGGCGTGGCCGAGGTGGGCGTGGGCTGGCTCCCCTTCTTCATGGAGCAGACCGACGACAACTACGTCCGCCACCGGTTCTGGACGGGGAACCACCTCAAGCTCCTCCCCAGCGACTACCTGAAGCGGCAGCTCTTCTCCACCTTCCAGCAGGACACCTACGGCATCAAGAACCGCGAGTACATGATCGACAACATCATGTGGTCGTCGGACTACCCGCACTCGGGGGCCGACTGGCCGAACTCGCGGGTCACCATCGCCAACCACATGCGCGGCGTGCCCGACGACGAGCAGCGCAAGATCCTCGCGGGCAACGCGATGCGGCTCTACGGCGTGAAGGAGTCCGACCTCACCACGATGGGGGCCCTGCCCCCAAAGACGGCCGTCGCCGTCTAGCGGGAAACGACGCGCAGGTAGCGGCGCTTGCCGACGCGAACGACCGCACCGGCCGCGGCCGCGGTTTCGACGGTGTCGGGGCCGACGCGCTCCCCATCGATGCCGACCGCTCCCTGACGGATCAGCCGGCGGGCCTCGCCGTTACTGGCGGCGAAGCCGGCCTCGACGAGCAGGCCGACGAGATTGATCCGGCTGAGGTCGTCGACGGCCACGCCGGGGATGTCGTCGGGGGCCTCCTTGCGCTGGACGACCCGCTCGAAGTGGGACGCCGCAGCCGCGGCCGCCTCCGCGCCGTGGAAGGCGGCGGCGATGCCGGCGGCGAGGCGCTTCTTCCCCTGCATCGGGTCGACGCCGGGGCCGGTGAGGTCGGCGGCGTCCAGCTCAGTGAGAAGCTCGGCGTAGGTGAGTACGAGATCGTCGGGGATGGACATCGTCTTCCCGTACATCTCCTCGGGCAGGTCGGTGACGCCGACGTAGTTTCCCAAGCTCTTGCTCATCTTCTGGACGCCGTCGGTGCCGACGAGGAGGGGCACGAGCAGCACCTGCTGGGGGCGCTGCCCCTCGATCTGTTGCAGCTCGCGCCCGAGCAGGTTGTTGAAGCGCTGGTCGGCGCCCCCGAACTCGATGTCGGCGCGCACCATCACCGAGTCGTAGGCCTGGAGCAGGGGGTAAAGAAGCTCGGTGATGGCGATGGGCTGGTTGCTCTCGTAGCGCTTGGCGAAGTCGTCGCGCTTGAGCAGCTGGGCCACGGTGAACTTGCGGGTGAGCTTGATGACGTCGGTCAGGTCGAAGCCGTCGAACCACTCGGTCTGGCGGCGGACTTCGGTCTTGTCCTTATCGACGATCTTGAAGAACTGGTCCATATAGGTCTGGGCGTTGCGGGCGACCTCGTCGGCGGTGAGCATGGGCCGGGTCGCCGACTTACCCGAAGGATCGCCGATCTGCGCGGTCCAGTCGCCGACGATGAGCACGACGGTATGGCCGAGCTCCTGGAACTGGCGGAGCTTGCGCAGCCCCACGACGTGGCCGAGATGGATGTCCGGCGCACTGGGGTCGAAGCCCTGCTTCAGGCGCAGGGGCTCGCCGGTCTGGAGCAGCCGGACGACCTCGTCGCGGACGATGACGTCGGCGACGCCGCGCGTGAGGAGGCGGTCGATCTCGGCGGCGGTGGGGACGCGGGCGCTCACCGCCGCGCCTCGGCGGCGAGGATGCCGCGCGCCTGCTCGACGTCCCGGTCCATCTGCTCGATGAGGGCCTCGACGCTGTCGAACCGCGCCTCGGGGCGGATGCGCTCGATGAAGTCGATGGAGACCTCGGCGCCGTAGAGGTCTTCGTCGAAGTCCAAGACGAACGTCTCGACGGTGCGACCGGCGACCTCGAAGGTGGGGCGCACGCCGACGCTGGTGGCGGAGGGAAGGGCACGGCCGCCGATGTGGGCGAGGGTGGCGTAGATGCCGTCGGCGGGGAGCGCCATCCGCGGGGCAATCTTGAGATTGGCGGTTGGGAAGCCGAGGGCCCGGCCGCGCTGGTCGCCTTTCACGACCTCGCCGGTGAGGCGGAAGGGCCGGCCCAGGAGCTCACCGGCTTGGTCGACCGCGCCCTCGGTGAGGCGGCGGCGGGTCTCGGTGCTGCTGACGCGAACGCCGCTGGCAACGCTGGGGTCGGCCTCGGTGACCTCGAAGCCGAGCTCGGCGCCCAACTCCCGGAGCACGTCGAGCGTACCGGCGCGGCCCTTGCCGAGGGCGAAGTCGGGGCCGGCGACGAGGTGCCGCATCGAGAGGCGGTCGCGGAGCGCGATAACGAACTCGCGCGCGGTGAGTTGGGAGATCTCGCGGGTGAAGTCGATGGGGACGACGTGGTCGACGTCGGCCGCTTCGAGCAGCGCCAGGCGGCGCTCGAAGGGCATCAGGTAGGTGACGTCCACCTCGGGACGGAGGACGGTGAGCGGGTGGTTCTTGAAGGTCACCACGGCGGTGGCGAGCCCACGGGCAGCGGCGGCGCTCCGGAGCTGCGCGAGCAGGCCAAGGTGGCCGCGGTGCACGCCGTCGAAGACGCCGATGGTGACGGCGGCGGGCCGGTCGGGAGCCGCGCCGGCAAAGTCAGGAAGGTCGCTCATCGCCTCGTGGTCATTCTCCCATCAGCGGCCTTGCGGGGCCACGGGCGGCGGCGGGCCTACTGCCCGAACTGCCCCGCGTTGCCCACGGGCACGGCGCCCGCGGCGACCTCGGCGAGGGCGCGCACCCGCTCCATCAGCAGCGCGAAGTTCTCGAACGTCAGCGACTGCCCGCCGTCGGACTTGGCGTGGTCGGGGTCGGGGTGGACCTCGACCATGAGGCCGTCGGCCCCGGCGGCAACGGAGGCGGCGGCCATGGCCGGCACCAGATACCACTTGCCCGTGCCGTGGCTAGGGTCGCAGACGATCGGCAGGTGGCTCAGCTTCTGCACGACGGGCACGGCGGAGATGTCGAGCGTGTTGCGGGTGGCGGTCTCGAACGTCCGGACGCCGCGCTCGCAGAGGATGACGTTGGGGTTCCCTTGGTTGAGGATGTACTCGGCGGCGAGCAGCCACTCCTCGATGGTGGCCGAGAGGCCGCGCTTGAGCATCACCGGCCTGCTCTGGGCGCCGGCGGCGTCGAGCAGGTTGAAGTTCTGCATGTTGCGGGCGCCGATCTGCACGATGTCGGCGAACTCGGAGACCGCCGGCATGTCCTCGATGGTCATGACCTCGGTGATGACCGGCAGGCCGGTCTCTTCACGCGCCTTGGAGAGGAACTCGAGGCCCTCGACGCCGAGGCCGCGGAAGCTGTAGGGCGAGGTGCGGGGCTTGAACGCGCCCCCGCGCAGGATGTTGCCGCCGGCGGCCTTCACCGCGCGCGCCGTGTTGAGGACCTGCTCCTGCGACTCGACGGAGCAAGGCCCCGCCATGACGGCGAGGTCGCCGCCGCCGATCTTGACGCCGCCGACCTCGACGACGGTGTCGGCGGGGTGGAACTCGCGGCTCGCCAGCTTGTAGGGCCGGGACACCCGCAGGATCTGCAGCACGCCGGGCATCCGCTCCAGCGCGCTCTCGTGATCGCGGGTGATCGTGCCGAGCACGCCCACGATGTTCCGCTCCGCTCCCTCGACGACGCTCGGGCGAAGCCCCTCCTCGACGATGCGGTCCTTGACCGCGTCGAGCTGCTCCTCCGTGGCATCGGCTTTCATCACGACGATCATGGCTTTCTCCGGTCCGGTGCGCCCTTCCCGCGGTGTCCCTATGGCGAGGCGCTTCCTTCTAGTGTAGTCGATGCGTGTCCTCCGCCGCCTTGATCGGGGCGGAGACGCTGCGCTTCCTTCAGATAGACGTGGACGATATCCGTTTGAGGCTTCTCCGTGTTCACCAGGAGGAGGACGCGGAGGATGCTCTGCAGCGCGCCGGGCACGTCCATCTCGTGGCCGCAGAGGAGAGGAACGTCGGTCCAGCCGAGCTCCCGCGCGCCGGCGGCGGGGAAGTCGGCGTTGAGGTCGCTGGTGGTAGTGAAGAAGGCGCAGGCGACGTCGACGCGCTCGAAGCCGTTGACCTCCATCATCCGCGTGAGGAGCTCGCGGGTGTTGGCGCGGATCGACTCGGCGGTGTTCTCCTCGATGGAGATGGCGCCGCGAACGCCCCGGGCGGTCATGATGGCTGCTCCGCGCCGGTGAGGTCGGCGATGAGGGAGCGCACGCCCTCGGCGCCGCCGTCGGTGATGGCGTTGATCACGGCGCTCCCGACGGCGGCCCCGTCGGCGAGCGCGCCGACGGCGCGGACGTGCTCGGCGGTGGAGATGCCGAAGCCGACGGCGAGGGGCAGGTCGACATATCGGCGCACCCGCTGCAGGAACCCGTCGAGCCCCTCGGACAGCCGCTCGCGGGCGCCGGTGACGCCGGCCACGCTCACGCAGTAGACGAAGCCGGAGGCGACCTCGCTCGCCTTGCGGATGCGTTCGTCCGTACTCGTGGGGGCTAGGAGGAGAATCACGTCGATGCCGCGGGGGCGGCAGACCTGCAAGAGCGGGGCGGCTTCCTCGGCGGGCAGGTCGACCACGATGACGCCGTCGACTCCGGCGCCCGCCGCCCGCTCGGCGAAGCGGTCCAACCCGTAGGACAATACCGGGTTATAGTAGCCCATGAGGATCAGTGGAACAACAGAGTAGCGCTTCCGGAGCGCGGCGCACGCATCGATGCACGTATCGAGCGTCGCGCCCTGCTCGAGGGCGACCTGGCTGGAACGCTGGATCGTGGGGCCCTCGGCCAGCGGGTCGCTGAAGGGGATGCCGATCTCGATCATGTCGGCGCCCGCGTCGATGATCGCGGCGGCAAGCGCCTCCGTCGCGCCCGCCTCCGGGTAGTCGGCGGTGACGTAGGCGAGGAGCGCGGGCCGCCCCTCGCCCTTGGCCTTGGCGAACCCGTCGGCGATGCGGCTCATAGCCGTCCCATCCAGGCGGCCGGATCCGTTGATAGCGTCACCGCGACCACGACCGCGTTGTAGACGGCGTGGGCGGCCATCGCCAACGGCAGCGAGCGGGTCTTCAGGAACAGCAAGGCCAGCACCAGCCCGATGAGGAAGATCGGCACGTAGGTAACGGGCCGCACGTGGGCTATGGCGAACAGCGCCGAGCTGAGGAGCGCCGCCTTCACCGGCGTCATATGTCTGGTCAGGCCCTGCAGCACGAAGCCCCGGAAGAAGAGCTCCTCCACGAACGGGGCGGCGAGGATGGCGAGCGCGGAGGCGGCGGCGAGCACGCCGATACGGCGGTCGTCGAAGAACTCGACTTCGAGCTCCTCGCCCCAGCCGATCGCGTCGATAGCGGCGCCGTAGGCGATCACGATGGCGAGCATGACCAGCACGGCTGCGGGGACGGCCCACAGCGCACCGCCGCCGGTCCAGTGCCGCAGGCCAAGCTCCGACCAAGACGCCCCGCGCCGCCGCACGGCCAGACCCCAGACGATGCCGATGAAGACCACGTTGAGCGCGCCGGTGAGCGCAAGCTGCAGGATGGTCCCGCTCGAGGCCTCGTCCTCGCCCTGAAGTGCCAGGGAGACGATGATCACCGCCACGAACGTCGCGACGACGGCGGCCAGGGCGCCGAGAGCAGCGTCGGCCCCGTCCCACGGCGGCGCCGCCGCCTGGGAAGGCGAGGGCCCGTTCGCTCCGAGATCAGGCTCCGTCATAGCATCCGTCTCACAATCGTTGGCGCATCTTGCGCGTATCCGTCCCGAATTACAAGAAAAGACCCCCGGTAACCGGGGGCCGTCGTCCTGTCGGGAGGCGCGGGCTCAGTTACCGGGCGCGTCGCGCCGGCGCATAAAAGAAGCCCTCGAAGAAGTTTCCGCGCATGGTGTCCATGTCACTCCCTGCACGGCATGATAGCACAGGGGCGCCTTGGGCCGGAAGCGGAGCCCACCGCAGGCGCGGGTTCCGAGTCTCCCCGTAGGGCTTCGCTAGGGCGCCCTCTCTCCGATCTCCCGCCTAGATTGCCCGTACTCCCCACCTTCACCGTGCACTGGGCTTCATTGGTAGTATGACGGCGAGCGGCGATAAGGGGAGGGAAGGACGTTTTGGTGGGCCGTTGTAAGTGTCTCTTGGCGGTGGCAGTGGCGGCGATGGCCCTGTTGCTTGCACTGGCTGCGTGCACTTCCGAAGAGGAACCGACCGCAATCGCGGTTCGCCCTCCGACCCCGGACATTCCGGCAACGGAAGAAGCCGAAGTTGAGCGACGGGAGCGACTTGCTAGTCAAGTCCGGGGAACGCTGACCGCTCAACCCACCCCAAGCCCGCTCCCCACCTACACGCCCTATCCCACCTATACTCCGTATCCCACGCCCGCGCCGACGCCCGTTCCAACCCCTGCTCCCACGCCCTCTCCCGTGCCTACTCCTACCCTATCGCCCACTCCGAGCCCGCTCCCCACCTACACGCCCTATCCCACCTACACTCCGTATCCCACGCCCGCGCCTAACCCCGTCCCAACCCCTATTCCCACGCCCACGCCCACGCCCACGCCTGCGCCTACGCCCACGCCCACGCCCACTCCTAAAGCCGAGCCTACCGCTACGCCCACTCCCACCCCTGTCCCCACGCCGACACCACTGCCCGAGGCGCACTTGTCTTTGGTCTTCGAAACGGATGACCGGCTGGCGGTCGCTGGGCAGGAATTGCTGATTACATTCACGGTCATCAACGAGACGGCGGAACGCGCCGGCGAGGTCACCTTGACCTTTAGGGTGAACGAACCGAACAGCTTGGTGCTTGTTCGCTCGGATCGTGGGACTTGTGAAGAATCGGTTTGCCACCTTGGTTCGCTCGACGGGTATGAATCGATAACTGGAAACTTGGTCGTACTTTCGAAGCTTGGCTTCAATACAGAGATCCGCGTGGATTCCGACCTTTCCTGGCCTTTGAAGGATTCAACCAGGGGGCATTCAAGTGCTCAAGCAAAGACTTTGTTGGCGGAAATTAATCAGCCCGGAGCCTTCCGTTGGATAACCCCAAACGATTCACGCGCACTGAACTGTAGAATTCCTGTTCCAGTGGATCACGAAGCAGTATATGCAGGGTTTGGCACGAAACTCTACGCGGTTTCAAAGTCGAACGGTGAACCGCTTTGGCTGAACGATCAGAAAGGCCCAACTCTCCAGCCAGTTCTAGGCGGTCGAAATCTGTACTTCGTCACGGTAGAACAGGCATTCACAGGGGCCAGGGAATATTACATCGGCTCCCTAAGGACAACGAGTGGGACACAAACTTGGCGGCATAGTGTGAAAGGGACCGTCAGGGGCCCCGTAGTGGCCTACGGAGGGAACATATTCTATACTGAGAATGGCCTTATCAACGCCAGTCGTCCACAAGGCAACTATCTGGTATCGCTGAACGCGTCGGACGGCCTAGAGAACTGGCGATACCGAGTGGACAAGTATATCGGCACCTCGCCGGTTGAGTCTGACGACAACATTTACTTTGGTACTTACGCTGGAGACGACTCTCTTTATGCCATCAATCCAAACACTGGCAAGTTAAATCGACGATATCAACTAACGGCGGGGGGGTCATTCTATACACCGCTCATTGTCGACGGCAACGCCTACATACCTTCGGGGACCCTCTACGCCATGGACTTGTCGAGCGGGCGGGTGAACTGGGAATATCGGCCGGAAGGTGGGTGGCCCGGGGGGACGCCGGTCTTTTCCGACGGAACCATCTACCTTCTCATCTATGGTGCGGAGGAGGACGCCCGCGTTGCCGTGCACGCCATTGATGCCGAGACCGGCAACTTCAAATGGGAGTATAAGCCGGGCCAAGGGCTCCAGCAGCCAACGGTGTTTGACGGAAACGTCTACGTCCCATCTTATAGCGATTTGGTTTCGCTAAACGCTTCGACAGGAGTCCCAAATTTGCAGGCCGTTTACAGTGACATTTGCGGCCCAGTAACCGCCGCCGATGGTGTCTTGTATGGGCGGGCTTGGTACAACAATCAGGCCATAACCTTCGCCATCCGAACTCGCTAGGCCCAAGCATCGCCGAACAGATGCGAAGGGCCGTCATCGAGCCAACAGAGCTTGGGGTATCGATGTTCTCAAAAGTGCGCGCTACCCCTCAACACTCGCCGCGATGGCGCGGCCGAGGGCGGCGATGCCCTCTTCGATCTGCTCCTCGGAGACCTGGCTGTAGGCGAGGCGGAACTGCTGCTTGCCCGACTCGTCGCCGAAGAAGACCTCGCCGGCGCGGCAGAGTACGCCGTCCTCCAGCGCCCGCTCCCGCACCTTGGCCGCGTCGACGCGCGGGTCGAGCTCCAGCCAGAGGTAGAAGGCGCCCTGCGGGGCCCGGTACGTGACCCACGGGCCGCAGTACTCGCCGAGGGCGGCGATGGCCTTGTCGCGCTTCCGGCGGTAGACCTCGTTGGCGCGGCGGATGTGGTCGTCGAGCTTACCCTCGGCGATGAACTGCGACATGACGCGGGAGAGCCAGAGGCTGACGCCGAGGTCCTGCCGGGTCGCCGCGGCCGCGGCGATGGCGTCGGGGTGCCCGGCGAGCCAGCCCAGGCGCAAGCCGGGGGTGACGGTCTTGCTGAAGCTATCGGCGATCATGACGCGGCCGGCGGTGTCGAGGGAGAAGAGCGTCGGCACCGGCTCGCCCTCGAAGCGGAGGTCGCCATAGACGTGGTCCTCCAGGACGACGAGATTGCGCCGTTCCGCCACCTCCAGCAGCTTCTTGCGCCGTTCGAGGGACATGCACATGCCGGTCGGAAGCTGGAAGGTCGAGATGGTGTACACCATCTTGGGCCGGATGCCTTCGGCTTCGAACCGGTCGAGGCGGGACTCGACCTCGTCCACGACCATGCCGTCGTCGTCGACAGGCACGGCAAGCGAGGCGCCGCCCGCCGCGTCGATGTAGCGCAGAGCGTAGGGGAACGAGGGCGCCTCGACGACCACGCCGTCGCCGGGACCGACGAAGGCGCGGATGGCCATCGCGATGGCCTGCACCGAGCCTGAGGCAAGGAGGACGCCCTCCCGTCCCACGTCCCGCCCGTCGCGGGCGAGATGGCGGGCGGCGATCTGGTCGCGGAGGTCGGGATAGCCGTAGACCAGCTCGTTGTAGTCGGTGTTGCCGTACTCGAAGGCCTCCGCCCCATCGCGTTCGATGATCTCCGCGCCGATGCGGGCGAAGTCGTCGATGGGGAAGGTCTCCTCGGCGGCGAGTCCGCTGTCGAAGTTGTAGGCGATGGGCCGGTCGGCGTGCTTCATCGGCTTGCCGCCGGGCGTGGGCGGTCCGCTGCGGGCGGCTCTGGAGAAGAGGGTGGTGACGTCGATCGTCATCAGTTGACCTCCGCGACGGCTTTTGCGATGGCGCGGCCGAGGACGGCGATACCTTCCTCGACCTGCTCCTCGGAGACGTGGCTATAGGAGAGGCGGAACAGCTGCTTACCGGACTCGTCGCCGAAAAAGGCGTCGCCGGGGCGGCAGAGGACGCCTTCTTCCAGCGCCCCCGCCCGGACCTTGGCGGCGTCGACGCGCGGGTCGAGCTCGAGCCAGAGGTAGAAGCCGCCCCGGGGGACGGTGTAGGTGATCCAGGGGCCGCAGTACTCGCCGATGGCGGCGATGGCCTTGTCGCGCTTCCGGCGGTAGACGTCGTTGGCGCGGCGGACTTGGTCGTCGAGTCTACCTTCGGCGATGTACTGGGAGACGACGCGGGAGATCCAGAGGCTGACGCCGAGGTCCTGCCGCGTGGCCGCCGCCCCGGCGACGGCGGCGGGGTCGCCGGCCAGCCAGCCGAGGCGGAGGCCGGGGGCCATCGTCTTGCTGAAGGTGTCCGCCTGCATGACCCGGCCGGTGGTGTCGAGGGAGAACAGCGTCGGGAGGGGGTCGCCCTCGAAGCGGAGGTCGCCGTAGACGTGGTCTTCGAGCACGACGAGGTCGCGGCGCTCCGCCAGCTCGAGCAGCTTCTCGCGCCGCTCGACGGACATGCACATACCGGTCGGAAGCTGGAAGGTCGAGATGGTGTAGACGAACTTGGGACGGATCCCCTCGGCCTCGAAGCGGTCGAGGCGGGACTCGATCTCCTCGACGACCATGCCGTCGTCGTCGACGGGGACGCCGAGGAGGGCACCGCCCGCCGCCTCCAGGTAGCGCAGGGAGTAGGGGAAGGATGGCGCCTCGACGACGACCCCGTCGCCGGGGCCGACGAAGGCGCGCGCCGCCAGCGCGATGGCCTGGATTGATCCCGAGGTCAGGAGGATGCCTTCCCGGCCCACGTCCCGCCCTTGGCGTTCCAGGATGCGGGCGGCGATCTGGTCGCGGAGCTCTGGGTAGCCGTAGACGAGCTCGTTGTAGTCGGTGTTGCCGTACTCGAAGGCCTCGGCCCCGTCGCGCGCGATCACCTCGGCGCCGATGCGGGCGAGTTCATCCGCGGGGAAGGTCTCCTGCGCGGCCACACCGGTGTCGAAGTTGTAGACGATAGGAACGTCTGCTTCCTTCGGCTTGCCGCCTGGGTTGGGCGGCCCCTTGCGCGCGGCCTGCGAGAAGAGCGTGGCGACGTCGACCGCCATCAGCGGACCTCCGCCGCGGCCTTGGCGACGGCGCGCCCGAAGGCGGCCATCCCGCGCTCGATCTCGTCTTCTTGGACATGGCTGTAGGAGATGCGGAAGAACTGCCGGTCGGTGGCCCAGCCGAAGAAGGCCTCGCCGGGGCGGGCGAAGACGCCTTCCTCCTGGGCGAGCTCGTGGACGCGGGCCGAGGTGATGCCCTGCTCGAGCTCGCACCAGAGGTAGAAGGCCCCCTTGGGGATGCCGAAGGGCAGGCTCACGTGGGGACAGTGCTTGCTGAGGGCGGCGGCGGCCGCGTCGCGCTTCGCGCGGTAGACGCGGTTCACCATCTCGATGTGGGGGTCGAGCTTCCCCTCGGCCAGGAACAGGTCCATCATCCGCGAAATCCAGTGGGAGACGCCGAGGTCCTGGCGGACGGCGAGCGCCGCGTCGATGGCCTCCGGCTTGCCCACGAGCCAGCCGAGGCGCAGCCCCGGCGCGATGGTCTTGCTGAAGCTGTCGGCCTGGACGACGAGGTCGCCCCCGCTCAGACTCAGCAGCGTCGGCAGGCGCTCGCCCTCGAAGCGCAGATCGCCGTAGACGTGGTCCTCGATGATCATGAAGCCGCGGTCGTGGGCCATGCCGACGAGCTTCTTCCTCCGCTCCAGCGACATGCAGGTGCCGGTGGGCAACTGGAAGGTCGAGATGGTGTACACCGCCTTGACGCGGGTCCCCGCGGCGGTCAGCTCGTCGATCTTCTCCTCGACGGCGTCGACGTCCATGCCGTCGCCGTCGACGGGCACGGCATGGACCTGCGCGCCGAGGGTCTGCATGTAGCGGATGGCGTAGGGGAACGACGGCGCTTCGATGATCACCGCGTCGCCGGGGTCGAGAAAGCCGTTGATGGCCAAGGCGATGGCCTGCACCGACCCCGAGGTCAGGAGCACGCCGTCGGCCCCGACGTCGACGCCGTCGCGTTGGGCGATCCGCCCGGCGATGCGCTCCCGGAGTGCGGTGTAGCCGTAGACCATGTCGGCATAGCCGCCGGAGGTGTCGCCGTACTGGAACGCGCCGCCGCCGTCGCGGGCGACGACCTCCTTGCTGAGGCGCTTGAAGTCTTCAAGCGGGAAGGTCTCCTCGGCGGCGAGGCCCATGTCGAAGTTGTAGAAGACGGGGCTCTTGGGCAACGGAAAGAAGATCGGGAGACCGAAGCGGGCGGTGTCGGTGTAGAGCGACTTGAGGTCGGCGGTCATGGCGTCTCCTCTCCCGCGCCGACGACGGCGACGGCCTCGACCTCCATCATGAAATCGGGGTGCAGCAGGGCGGCGACGACGACGGAGGTGCTGGCCGGCGGGTCCTTGGGTAGCAGGCGCTGTTTGACGTCGCGGTAGGCGGGGAAGTAGTCGGCGCTGGTGAAGAAGTTGGTGAGCTTGACGACGTCGGCGAGGCTCGCCCCGGCGGCCTCGAGCACCGCCTGGAGGTTCTTGAAGCACTGCTCGGCCTGGGCTGCGGCGTCGCCCACGCCGACGATCTCGCCGTCGGCGCCGAAGGCCACCTGCCCCGACACGTAGATGGTGTCGCCGACGCGGATGCCCTGAGAAATGGAGGGCGGCGTCCCTCCCGGCGTTGGATCGATGATCTGTTTTGGCGTCACCTCTGGCCTCCGGCGGGGTCGAGATTGGCCGCATTGTACGGCGGCGGCCTGCCGCCTTTGTGTGGAAGGATGCGGCGCGCTTGATGCGGCGCGCCGGGGCCGGACTCCTTGACACGGAGGCGGCGGCTTCTAAGATGTGGCGGGCATCGATGCCGCCCGCTGGAGGACTCCCATGAAGTTTGCGCTCGGACTGTTCGGGCTGCGGCCTCACCTTTTGCCGGTGTTGGCCAAGAAGGCCGACGAGCTCGGCTACGAATCGCTCTGGTGCTCCGACCACCTGATGCCGCTCACCAGCATCTCGCCCACCTACCCCTACTCGCCGGACAAGCTGCCCCCCTTCACCCCTGACTGGGAGTGGCACGACCCCTGGGTGTTGCTGAGCTCGCTGGCCAACATCACGAAGAACATCAAGTTCGCCACCAACGTCTACATCCTGCCGCTGCGGCACCCGTTCGTGACGGCGCGGGCCGTCTCGACGCTCGACGTGGTCTCCGGCGGGCGCGTCATTCTTGGCGCGGGCGTCGGCTGGTGGCCGGAGGAGTTCGCGGCGGCGGACCAGGACTTCGACAACCGCGGCCCGCGCTCCACCGAGATCGTGACGATCCTCCGGCGGCTCTGGACCGAGGACACGGTCGAGTTCCATGGGGAGTTCTACGACTTCCCCGAGATCAGCCTCGTGCCCAAGCCCGTCCAGCAGCCGATACCGATCATCTTCGGGGGGAACACCAAGGCCGCCCACCGCCGGGCCGCCCGCGAGGGCGACGGCTGGATGCCCGCCTACATGGGCAGGGATGAGATCGTCGCCGGCATGGCGAGCATCAACGAGTTCCGCAAGGAGTACGGCCGCGACCACCTCCCGTTCGAGGTAACCGGCGCGCTGATGGAGCCGCCCTCCATCGACGCGGTCCGCAGGTACGAGGAGGCCGGCATCGGCCGGCTCCTCTGCGGCCCCTACGGCTTCCCCGGCCCCGACACGACGGCGGAGGTCATCGAGGCAGGTCTGGAGCAGTTCGCCAACGACATCATCGAGAAGCTGTAGAAGGCGCGCCGGCGTACATTTGAACCTCGGATGGCCGCGCCCTAGAATGCTTGGGTTGCGCGCCGCCGGGACGCGATGCGTCCAAGGCGCGCCGGCGAACGTACACACAGCAGGCATCACCCGCGTTTTCGAGGAGGCTCCCCTATGGAGTTCGGGATATTCGTCCAAGGGCATTCGCCGGGCCAGGAGAAGGCACATAGCCAGGCCTACGCCGCCGACTGGGTCAAGCGCGAGCTGGAGCTCATCCAGGCGGCCGACAAGCACAACTTCAAGTACGTGTGGGTGACCGAGCACCACTTCCTCGAGGAGTACTCCCACCTCTCCGACAGCGCGACCTTCATCGCCTACGCGCTGGCGAAGACCGAGCGCATCCACCTCGGCTCCGGCATCTTCAACATGAACCCCGTGGTGAACCACCCGGTGCGGCTCGCGGAGCGCGTGGCCATGCTCGACCTGCTGAGCCAGGGCCGGTTCGAGTTCGGCACGGGGCGCGGCGCGGGCAGCCACGAGATCGGCGGCTTCGGCCTCACGCCGGACATCACCCGCGACAACTGGGAGGAGACCATCCGCGAGGTCCCCAAGATGTGGCGGCAGAAGGGCTACTCGTACCCCGACGGCAAGGCCTTCCAGGTGCCGTCGACCGGGACGCAGATGATGCCCGGCCGCGAGGGGGCCTTCAACGTCCTGCCCAAGCCCTACGCGCACACGCATCCCGCGCTCTGGGTGGCGGCGGGGAACCCGGGGACGTATGAGCGGGCAGCGAAGCGCGGCCTGGGACTGCTCGGCTTCAACGTCGGGCCGGTGTGGGCCATGCAGCCCAACATCGAGACCTACAAGAAGCACATCGGCGACGCCGAGCCCATCGGCGACTACGTCAACGACAACGTCATGGTCACGGTCGCCATGACGGTGTCGCGTGACCCGCAGCGGGCCCGCGAGCTCGCCTGCCTGCCCGGCGCCTCCTACCTCGTGTCGCTGGTCTACCGCTATCACGACACCTTCCCCAAGCTGGAGGGGATGCCGCGGTGGCCCGACCTCTTCCCCGACCCGCAAGTCGACCAGATGGACATGTTGATCGAGGGAGGCTTGGCCCTATGCGGCGAGCCGGAAGAGGTGATCAAGCAGGTGGCGAACTACGCCACCATCGGCTGCGACCAGCTCGTCTTCGGCGTGCCGAACAACCAGCCGCACGAGGCGGTGCTGGAGTCGATCGAGCTCTTCGGCAAGTACGTGATTCCCGAGTTCGACAAGGACCCCAAACACAGCACGACGCGCCATCGGGAGGCTGCCGGCGGTCCGCTCGTTCCTGCGAGCTAGTTCGCTGCCTTTTTTCGGTTGACAGTGTGCACCGGCTCGGCTACATTCCCTCAGCCTAAAGAAGCCGGGTCCACGGGTTCATCCGGTGGCGTTTGCGATCCGTTGGACAGGGCTCGAATGAGAGCAAAAGGGAGGCAGAGGCGATGAAGATTCGCCGGTTCTTCAGCATTTTAGTAGGCGCCATGGTCGTGGCGCTCGTCGTCGCGGCCTGCGGCGGCGACGCGGACCCGACGGCGGCGCCGCAGCCAACGGCGGTCCCGACAGAAGCGCCCGCCCCGACCGAGGCCCCCGCGACGGCGGCGCCCGAGGCGACGGCGGCCCCCACGGCGACACGGGCGGCTCCCGCCCCCGCGCCCACGGCGACGCCGACGGCCGAGGCGATGATGGAGCCGAAGACCGAGCCCAAGTACGGCGGCACGGTAGTGTTGGGAAGCCAGACGACCAACTCGGCGACGGGCCTGATACCTCCGTATCCGGTCAGGCCGGCGGCCCGCGCGTCCTCGATCACCATCAGCAATAACGTCTACAACAACCTGATGATCAAGGACCCGTTCGGGGATCCCCCGCACACGAACGTCGAGGGGCACCTGGCCGTCGAATGGCAACTCGGCGGCGATGGCCGCGAGATCACGCTCAACCTGCGCGAGGGCGTCGTGTGGCACGACGGCGAGGCCTTCACCGCCGAGGACGTGGTCCACACCATTAACGCCTTCAGCTTCCCGCCGGAGGGCTGGCGCTCCGACTACCAGGGCCTGCTGTTGAGCCGGGTGGCAAGCACCGAGGCGGTCGACGACCACACGGTCAAGTTCACGACGTATCGGCCGAGCGCCTTCTTCTTCGACCTCTTGACCGAAACGCGGACCCAGATGATCCCGTCCCACATTCCCGACTTGGAAGAGCTCATCGCCAACCCTGTCGGCACCGGCCCGTGGATGCACGATCGCACGGACTTGGATGTCGAGACGGTCTTGGTGAAGAACCCGAACTACTTCCGGACCGACCCCGAAGGCAGGGCGCTGCCCTTCCTCGATGGGCTGACCTGGACGCAGTTCACCGGCTTCGAGCTCTGGCTCGCCGCGCTCAAGACGGGCCAGACCCAGATGGTCGACCACTTCCACGGGCCGCAGTTGGGCCCGGCGGAGGTGCGCGAAGACCTCGCGAATGCCGTCCCCGGTATCGTCTTCGACTACTACATCCAGACGCAGTATGGCGTCGCGTTCGCCAACCGGCCTCCGTTCGACGACGCGAGGGTGCGGGAAGCGATCTTCCTGTGGCTCGACCGCAAGCAGGTCCTCGAGATTGACACCGGGGGTTCTGGTTCGATCTTCGGATCGGGCGTCACGCCGACCGACCTGGGCGGCAGATGGGGCCTCCCCGAGGTGGAGATCTACAACTGGCCTGGCCTTCGCTACGTAGACGCGTCGGGCAAGACCGTGCTCTCGTCCGAGGAGTTCCAGGCCAAGAAGGACGAGTTGCAGAAGCACCCCGATGACCTAGCGCGGGCGAAGCAACTGCTGCAAGAAGCGGGCGCGATCGGCTTTACGACAACGATCATCGTCCAGGGCGGCGGCGTGCAGGACCGCGTCGGTCCCGTCGTCACCCAGCAGCTCAGCGAGCTCTTCGAGGCCCAGTGGGAGTTGAAGATCTCGACCGACGCCTCCGTCTATTGGACCCAGCACATCTTCCAAGGCGACTGGGAAGGCATCGCTTGGGGCAACCACGGCGCCGCCGGCCTCGACGATCCGCAGAGCCTCACGGAAGACGGCGGTTGGATCAGCACCAGCTTCTGGTACGGCGCGCCCGGGAGCTTCATCCCGTGGTCGGGCTTCGATCCGAATCCCACCATCGATTCGCTCTACGCGGAGCAGGATGCGGTCGTGGGCAACGACGAGGCGAGGAGGGAGTTGATCCATTCGCTCCAGCGAGAAGTGCTCCGGCACCACAACCGGATCATCTCCCACCTGCCGAGGAGCCCTGGTGCGCACCACCCGCAGATCATGGACCGTCCGGCGAGCGGTGACGTCCCCGGTACCACCAACCGGACGAACAACTGGATGTACGACCGCATGTGGTTGGACATCTAACCCGCCCCACAAGGCCGTAGCCGAGAGGGCCCGCACATGCGGGCCCTCTCTTTTTCTCCTCTGGGGCAGCACACCTAAACCTCCCTCCCTCTGGGGTAGCACCCCAACCCTCTCCCCCTCTGGGGGAGATTAGAGAGAGGGCACGCGCCGCCTCTCCCCCTCTGGGGAGGGGGGAGATTGAGATGAGGGGCCCCCGATCACCACCAACGGGAAACCTGCGGGGTATGGGGATTCGCTCGCCCGTCCCTTCCGGCCTCTCCCCCCTGGGGGAGATTAGAGAGAGGGCCCGCTGGAGAGCGCCCGCAGGGCGCTGCTCTTACCTCTTCTGAAGACTGAGCTGAGGGGCCCCCTGCTCACCACCAACGGCCACTCGGCACCTGCGGTCCCCGATCCCCCTTCCCTCTATGGGCGATTCGCGAATCGCCCGTCCCTTCCGGCCTCTCCCCCTTTGGGGGAGATTAGAGAGAGGGCACGCGCCGCCAGGCGCGTCGGGGCGGCGGGGCTGGGGAGGTTCCCCTCTTCTCCCCACGGGAGAAGATTGAGATGAGGGGCCCCCTGATCACCACCAACGGCCACTCGAAACCTGCGGTCCCCGATCCCCATCCCCGTATGGGCGATTCGCGAATCGCCCGTCCCTTCCGGCCTCTCCCCCTCTGGGGGAGATTAGAGAGAGGGCCCGCGCCGCCAGGCGCGCGAGCGCCCGCAGGGCGCTGCTCTTACCTCTTCTCCCGTGGGGAGAAGACTGAGATGAGGGGCCCCCTGATCACCGCCTTTGGCCACCCGCAACCGGGCGGTCCCCGCCTAGCCGCGGCGGAGGCGGGGGTCGAGCGTGTCGCGGAGCGCGTCGCCGAGCAGGTTGAACCCGAAGACGGTCAGCGTGAGGGCGAGGCCGGGGAAGACCGCGTTCCACGGGGCCCGGTTGAAGACGGTGGCGGTGGCGTTTTCGGCGACCATCGCTCCCCAAGAGGGGTTGGGCGGGGGAACGCCAAGGCCGAGGAAGCTAAGCGACGCCTCGATGATGATGGCGAGCCCGAGGAACGAGGTGACCACGATCATCACCGGGGCGAACGTCTGCGGCGCAATGTGCCGGACAAGAATACGGAGGTCGGAGGCGCCGACGGCGCGTATGGCCTGGATGAACTCCATCTCGCGGACGCTCAGGACGACGGACCGCACCACGCGGGCCGTGTTCGGTATTTGAATCACGGCGATGGCGATGATGACGTTGCGCTCCGACTGCCCCGCCGTCGCCACGATGGCCAGCGCCAGCACCAGCGTCGGGATGGACATGACGATGTCGACGGCGCGTTGGATGATGGAGTCGCGCCAATCGGCGTAGTAGCCGCTGATGAGGCCCATCAAGAACCCGGCCAGCGAACCGAAGAAGATGGCGATGACCGAAATGCTGATCGACGCGCGCGTGCCGACCATGAGGCGGCTCAGATTGTCCCGTCCGAGACTGTCCGAACCCAGGATGTAGCCCTCGGTCCATTCGGGTGGCGCGTACGTGTTCACCGCGTCGATCTTCTGCGGGTCGCCGGGGGCGAGCCATTCGCCGAAGATCGCGAGGAAGACGACGGCCAGCACCAAGAAGAGGCCCACCGCGCCCAGGGGCTGCGCCTTGCAGAACCCGACGAGCCAGGACCGGAAGCCTCTAAGGACTTCGCCCACGCGGGAGGAGTTCTGCATCGTTCCGGTCTGGACTGCCATGCCCCCGCGCCCCTAGCCGTACCGGACCCTGGGATCGAGCCAGGCGTAGAGGATGTCCACGATGAGGTTGGCGAGGAGCACGATCCCCGAGAACATCAGCACGATGCCTTGCACGATGGGGAAGTCGCGGCGGACGATCGCCTCAACGAGGCTGTGGCCGAGTCCGGGGAGGTTCCAGAACCGCTCCATGATGACCGTCCCGCCGATGAGCGCGGCATACTGCAGCCCAACGATCGTGACGACGGGAAGGAAGGCGTTCTTCAACGCGTGCCGGACCACAATCGAGCGCTCTCCGAGGCCCTTGGCCCAGGCGGTGCGGATGTAGTCCTGCCGCAGCACCTCGAGGAGCGCCGAACGCGTCATCCTCGCGACAACGGCGGAGAGCAGGTAGCCCAGGGCGAGGGCGGCCCAGATGACCTGTTGGAAGTTGGTCCAAGGATCGTCCCAGAAATTGGCCGGCTTGATCGGCGGTATCCACTCGAACACCAGCACCATGACCAGCAACATGAGCGCGGCGACGAAGAAGTTGGGCAGGGCCAGCCCGCCGATGGTCAAGATCCGGGCGACGTAGTCGATCCACGTGTTCTGGCGCACCGCCATCAAAACGCCGAGCGGCAGCGCGATGACCAAGGAAATGATGACCGTGATCGTCGCCAGCTGGAACGTGAGCGGGAAGGTGTCGCCGATCTCCCGGAGGACCGTCTTGTCCTTGAAGACCGCGTCGCCCCAGTCCCCGACGAAGATGCCGCCGATCCAGTCGAAATACTGCGCGACGTAGGACTTGTCCAAGCCGAGGTCGGCGCGGATCCGGTCGTAGGCCGCCGGGTCGGGGGTGCCCGAGCCGTCGCCGATGAGAATCGAGAGCGCGACGTCGCCCGGCACGATGCGCATAATCCCGAAAATCAGGATCGAAATACCGAGGAGGACGGGAATGAACTGGAGGAGCCGCTTCGCGATGTAACGCTTCAAGAAGACCTCGCGATGGCGCGGTTGCGAATCGGGTTCGCGGCCCTTTCCGCTAGGTTCGGAAGTGCGCGCGGAAGTCTAGCATTCCCGTTTCAAAGGGTCAATCAAAAACGAGCGCCCCTGGACGCCCCCCCAGCCCCGCTTTGCTACGATGGGCGCATGCGAATCGACGCCCACGTGAAGGCCTTTCCCGACAGCGTCCGCCACCGCCGCGACGATTACCTCGGCCGCGACCTGACCTTTCGCTCAATGTACGCGAGCCCGGAGGCGAAGCTCGGCAGCCTCGACGACCTGCTTCAGAGCATGGACCGCAACGGCATCGACCGCGCCTGCCTGACGAGCATCGGCTGGTCGGCGCAGGAGCACTGCGTCGAGATCAACGACTTCATGCTCGAAGCCGCCGCTGCCCATCCGGCCCGGATCGTCCCCTTCTGCGTGGTCAACCCGCTCGCGGGCCGCGCGGCGGGGCGGGAGGTGGAGCGCTGCGCCGCCTTGGGCGCCCGCGGCGTCGGCGAGCTCCACCCCGACACCCAGGGCTTCGACCTCGCCGACCGGCGCGCGCTGGAGCCGGTGATGGAGGTGGCGCGAGCGCACGACATGCCCGTCCTCACCCACGCCTCGGAGCCGGTGGGCCACCTCTACCCCGGCAAGGGCAACCAGCGGCCGGAGACGCTGCTGGCCTTCGCCCGGAACTTCCCCGGCGCCACGATCGTCATGGCCCACTGGGGCGGCGGCCTTCCCTTCTACGCACTGATGCCCGAGGTGCGCGACGCCCTGGCCGACGTCTACTTCGACACCGCGGCAACCCCGTTCCTCTACGACCCGCGGGTCTTCGAGACGGTCGCCGGACTGGTCGGCGCGGACCGCATCCTCTTCGGCTCCGACTTCCCGCTGCTCGCGCAGGAGCGCGTCCTCAAGCAGCTCGAAGGCTCGGCTCTGAGCGCGGAGGAGAAGGCCGCCATCGGGGGCGGCAACGCGGCGCGGCTGTTCGGACTCCAGACCGCCGGCTAGCCGCGCAGCTTGTCGGCGAGCCAGGCGCGGAGCGCGGGCCCCATGTCGGGGCGCTTCAGCGCCTCGTGCACCGACGACTTCACCATCCCCAGCGGCGTGCCCGCGTCGAGGTATTCGCCCTCGTACTCGACGGCGTAGAGCCCCTGCTCTTGGGCGACCGCGTTCATGGCGTCGGTGAGCTGGATCTCGCCGATGGCGCCGGGCTGCGTTCGCTCCAGGGCGTCGAAGATCTCGGGAGTGAAGACGTACCGGCCGACGATGGCGAGCCGCGACGGCGCTTCGCTCAGCGGCGGCTTCTCGACGAGCCGCGACAGCTTGTACGCGCCGCCCTCGACGCGCTCACCCTCGATGATGCCGTAGCGGCTGACGTCCTCGTCGGCGACGGGGTTCACCGCGACGACCCCCGCGCCGTGGCGCTCGAAGACATCGAGCAGTCGCCGCGTGACCGGCGTGCCCGCATCGAAGACGTCGTCGGGGAGCAGGACGGCAAAGGGCTCGCCGCCCACCACGTTCTTGGCGGTCAGCACGGCGTGGCCGAGGCCGAGCTGCTCCTGTTGGCGGACCGCCGACACCTCGACGAGCCCCGCAAGAGCGCGCACCTGCTCCAACCGCGCCGTGTCGCCCTTCCCTTCGAGAATGCCTTCGAGCTCGACGTTGCGGTCGAAGTAGTCCTCGACCGCCTTCTTGTTGTGCGAGGTGACGAGCACGACGTGCTCGATGCCGGAGGCGGCGGCCTCCTCGACGGCGTACTGGATCACCGGCTTGTCGACGATGGGCAGGGCTTCCTTGGGGACGGCCTTGCTCGCGGGAAGGAACCGGGTGCCCCACCCCGCCGCCGGAATCACCGCCTTGCGGACCTTCACGCGGCCCTCCTCTTCCTGCACGCGCTCGCGATCGACCCAGGCAAGTATACCGGCGGGACGGCGCTAGGTTCCCTCGCCGCGCCTCGGCCAGAGACGCCGCAAGGGCCACGTCTGCGTCCCGACCCGGCGGTGCAGGTACTCCAGGGCGGGCGCGATGCCCAGCGTCCAAATGTCGTGTTGCCTCACGATCCCCTGCTCGACAAGCCTGGTGTGGATCGAGGCGATCAGCCCGCCGATGAGGACGATCGCCGCCGAGATATACAGCCACCCCAGCAGCACGGCGACGGAGGTGAACTCGCCGTAGACCTGCGTGACGTCGGCACGGGCGCGGGTGTAGTAAAAGAACAAGCCCTTCGCGATCTCGAAGGCCAGCGAGGCGATCAGCGCCCCGAAGAGCACGTTCTTCACCTGGACGTGCGTGTTGGGAAGGAACCGGTAGAGGATGACCAGGGCGAGGAACGTCAGGACCCAGGTGCTGACGGCGAGGTAGGCCGGCCCGGCGAGCAGGCCGCTGATTTGGGTCGGGTCGTTGGTCTCGGCGAAGGCCCGGATGATCGTGTTCGAGAGGAGCAGGCCGGTGAACACCATCCCGGCGCCGATGGTGAAGCTCAAGTCGATCACGCGCTCCAGCAGGAAGGAACGCGGCGTCCGCACGTCCCAGGCCGTGTTGATCCCCTTCCGCAGGGTGGCGAAGACGGCCGTCGAGGCCCAGGCCAGGCCGATGATCGCCAGCGGCGCGGTGATGTCCGCCGACCCCACCGCCCGCCGCACCGCGTCGGCGATGGTCTCCTGCGACACCGGTATGAACGTCCCCAGCGCCCGCTGGAGCTCGACCTGTTGCAGCGCCGTCTCGTTCACGAAGAAGTCGAACGCCAGGATGATCAGGATCGAGAGCGGGAAGAGGGAGAAGAAAGAGTAGAAGGCGATGGCCGCGGCCATCTGCATGCTGTTGTTGGTAAGGAAATACTGGGTCTGCCGAGCGCAGAAAAGGACGAAGGCGCGGGCCCCCGCCCCGAGGTCGGTGTCGACCTCGCGCCGCAGCTCCTTGGGCGGCTGCTCTAGCAGACTCGCCAGCCGGTTTTTCATGGTCCGCCCGCGGCGGCGCGGCTACGCGCCGGACGCGGCTCCATTGCGCGCCGTTTTCTGGGCCTCTCCCAGCGCGCGTACGCCCTTCGCGGCAAGGTCGAGCAGCCCATCGAGCTGCGCGCGGGAGAACGGATCGCCTTCCGCCGTCCCCTGCACCTCGATGAAGTCGCCCGTGCCGGTCATCACCACGTTGAAATCGACGTCGGCGTGCAGGTCTTCCTCGTAGCAGAGGTCGAGCAGCGCCTCGCCGAGCACCAGCCCCACGCTGACCGCGGCCACCGAGTCCTTCAGCGGCATCGCCGGTACCGCGCCCTTCTCAACCAGCCCGCTTGCCGCCTGGTGCAGCGCCGCGTAGGCGCCGGTGATCGCCGCGGTGCGAGTGCCGCCGTCGGCCTGGATCACGTCGCAGTCGATGGTGACGGTGCGCTCGCCGAGCGCCTCCATGTCGACCACCGCCCGCAGCGACCGCCCGATCAGCCGTTGTATCTCGACGGAGCGCCCGTCGCGTCGGCCCACCTCGCGCTGCCGCCGGGTCAGCGTCGAGCGGGGCAGCATGCCGTACTCGGCGGTCACCCACCCCCGCTTCTGGCCGCGCAGGAAGCCCGGGACGCCGTCCTCGACGGAGGCCGCGCAGAGCACGCGCGTGCCGCCGGTCTGGATCATCGCCGACCCCTCGGCGTAGGGCTGGGCCCCGAGGGTGATCACGGTTGGCCGGATCTCGTCGTTCGCTCGCCCGTCGATACGCGCCAGGTATCTCCTCCGCGCCGGCTCGTGCCGCCGCCGCGGGATTATAGCAAGGGCCGCCCTCCGCCCTCTTCTCCCCACGGAGACCCTTGCACAACCCCCTCCGGCCTCTTCTCCCCACGGGAGAAGATTGAGATGAGGGGCCCCCACCAACACCCGCCGGCGGCCCTCCAACCCTCCCCGCTGGGGAGCACCTTAAGCCTCTCCCCCTCTGGGGGAGACTGAGAGAGGGCGCGCCCCGTCAGGCGCGCGGGCGCCCGCAGGGCGCCGCTTCTTCTCCCGACCTCCTGCCCCAAAGAACGACGGACTACCATAGGGCCTGGCAGTCAGCATGGGAACGCCATGAGCAGACAATCCCAAGCCTATCTCTACGCGGGGGCCGCGGTCCTCCTCTGGTCGACCGTAGCCTCGGCGTTCAAGCTGTCGCTGCGGTACGTCGACGTGCCGCACATGCTCTTCTACGCGGCCCTGGTGTCGACGGCGGCGCTGCTCATCGTGGCCGTCTGGCGGGGCAAGCTGGGAGAGGCCCTCTCCTGCTCGCGCAAGGAGTACCTGCGGTCGGCGGCGCTCGGTTTCCTCAACCCGTTCCTCTACTACCTCGTACTGTTCGAGGCCTACGACCGCCTCCCCGCCCAGGAGGCGCAGCCGCTCAACTACACCTGGCCGATGGTGGTGGTCATCCTCTCGGTGCCGCTGCTCAAGCAGCCCATCGGCCGCATATCCCTGGCTGCGATCGCGGTGAGCTTCCTCGGCGTGCTCGTCATCGCCACCCGCGGCGACCTGCTCGCCTTCCGCGTCAGCGACCCCCTGGGCACGGTGCTCGCGGTGGGCAGCGCGCTCATCTGGGCCACCTTCTGGCTGACCAACGTCCGCGACGACCGCGACGAGGTCGTCAAGCTGCTGCTCAACTTCGCCTTCGGGCTCGTCTTCGTCACCATCGCGGCGCTTGCCCTCTCCGGCCCGCCGCCCCTCGACCTGCGCGGCATCGGCGGATCGGCCTACGCCGGCGTCTTCGAGATGGGCCTGACCTTCGTCCTCTGGATGCGCGCGCTCTCCCTGTCACGAACCACGGCGCAGGTCAGCAACCTCGTCTATTTCTCGCCGTTCCTCTCGCTCGTCCTCATCAACATCATCGTGGGCGAGACGATCCGAGCGTCGTCGGTGATCGGACTGCTCCTCATCATCGGCGGCATCGTCTCCGCCGCTTCGACCGCACGGCGGAGGCCGAAGAACCCTCCACACCCCGCGCATCGTCCTCCGCCGCTTCGACCGCGCGGCGGAGGCCGAAGAACCCTCCACACCCCGCGCCTAGTCGCCCTCGACCCAGAGGCGGGCGCCGTCGGTGCGGAACGTGACCGGGCCGTGTTCGGCGGTCGAGAAGAGGCCGTCGCCGACCGCGGCGCGGAGCGTCGAGACGACCTCCGGCGCCGGGTGGCCGAGCGGGTTGTCCGCTCCCGCGCTGATGATGGCGGCGGCGGGCGCGACCCGCTCGACGAAGGCGTCCGTCGTCGACGTACCGCTGCCGTGGTGGGCCGCCTTCAGCACGGTGCTCTCTATCCCCACGCCCTGATCGACAAGGAAGCGTTCGGCGAGGGCCTCGATGTCGCCGGTCAGCAGGAAGGAGACCTCGCCGTAAGCGACCCGCAGCACGAGCGAGTTGTTGTTGCCGTCGGACCCCGTCCCGAGCAGCGGGCGCGGCGGCGGGTGCAGCACCTCGACGGTCGTCTCGCCCAGCGTGATGCGTTGGCCGGCGAAGACCAGGGAGACCGGCGTCCCCGCGCGCTCCAGCGCGGCCTTCCACGCGGCGTGCTCGGTATCGCCCGACGGCGAACCCGGCTCCAACGCCAGACCGACGTCGTAGCGTGCGGCGATGTCGGCGAGCCCCCCGGCGTGGTCGGTGTCGGCGTGGGTCAGCACCATGACGTCGATGCCGCGGTCCCAGAACGGCAGCGCCGCGCCAAGCGCGTCCAGGGCCCCGCCGGGAGTGGGACCCCCGTCGACGAGCAGCGTATGCCGCGACGGCGTCCGCACCACGACGGCGTCGCCCTGGCCGACGTCGGCGAAGGTCACTTCGAGCATCTCGTCCGGCCCGCGGAGGGCGGCGGTCCACACCAGGGCCGACGCCACAACCAGTGCGGTAACGGCCAGCCCGAAGCGGCCGACCTCCATGCGCGGCAGTGCCGGCAGGGGCAGCCTTCCTGCGGCGCGGACGAGCGGCGCCACCCTCGCCGCCCCGAGCGCCACGGCCCCTAGTGCGGCGTAGTACACGGCAACCAAGACACGGCTCATGTCGCCCACCTGAACGTTGGAGAAGGCAAGCGCGGCGAAGAGCTGCGTCGTCCACGCCAGGAGGCCGAGCGCCGCCCATCCGCCCCAGGCGAAGAGCCACGCCGCCGGCTCGGAGACCACGCCAATCGCGCCGGCGAGGAGGGAAAACACCAAGGCCAGAGGCAGGAGGGGCAGGGCGAGCACGGTCACCGGGATGCCGGTGAGCGCGATCTGGTGGAAGTAGAAGGCGACGGCGGGCCAGGTCAGCAGCGTCGCCGCGAAGCCCGCGACCCCTGCCCGTGCCGCGAACCGCGTCACGGAGTCGAGGAGGCCCCCGCCGGCGCCCCACTCGATGCGCTCGGTGATCCACGGCGCAACCACGACGATCCCCGCCATCGCCAGGAAACTGAGTTGGAAGGAGACCTCCCACAGCATGCCTGGGTCGAACGCCGTCAGCACCAGCGCGGCAAGCATCAGGGCGGTGAGTCCGTGGCGCTGGCGTCCGAAGTAGAGCGCCGCAAGGTAGAACGTCGCCATCACCGCCGCCCGCTGCGCCGACGGCGGCAGTCCGGCGAGCATCGCGTAGCCCCACACCGCGAGCAACGGCAGCGCAAAGAGCAAGCCACCGGGGCCGCGGCACGAAACGCCGCGCCAGCGCCAGCGTCATCACCAGCGCCATGCCGACGTGCAGGCCGGAAATGGCCAGCAGATGGGCCGCGCCCGAGTCGCGGAAGTTGCGCACGACGTCGGAGGGAATGTCCGACCGCACGCCGACGGTCAGGGCTTGGGCGAGGGAGGCCTGCGGTTCGGGGAGCACCCGTCCCAGCGCGCCGGCGACTTCGCTGCGCGCGGTGAACAGGGCGCGGTCGAGCCAGGGACCCTGTCCCGTTCCTCGCACCTGGGTCCGGGGAAAGGCCATCACCGAGCCGACGCCCTGTTTCGCCAGATAACTGGGGAAGTCGAAGTCGCCCGTGCGCCGCGGCGCTTCGATCTCGCCGGCAAGGTGCAGCGCGTCGCCCTGGCGGAAGAAGGGGTGCTCGCGGGCGGCAGTCAGGGCGGGGGCCGGACGCGCCGTCACCAACACACGGCCCTCGGTCTCCCGCCAATCGCCGGCGCCGCGGGCCGCTTCGACATGGAACTCGAAGCGCAGCGCAGTCCCGGCACGTTCGGGGTAGGAGTCGACGTAGCCGCGAAGCTCGACCGGCGTCCCATGGAAGGCGGCGAGCCCGCCGGATCGGAGGCGCCGTCGTGCAGGTCGAAGCGAACGACGCCGATCAGCGCCCCGGCCACCGCCAGCCCCACGAGGAGCCACCGTCGACGGGGCGCGGCGGCCGCCGAGATGAGCAGCGCCGCCGCCAACGCCCCGGCGGCCCCGAACGCGAGCGCCGCGGCCAGGCCAAGCTCCGCGCCCAGGAAGACGCCGAGCAGCCAGCCCCCGGCGAGCGCGATGACTCGCATCGTCTAACGCACCACGACCAGCGGCCGGAGCGCTTCGAGCGTCGCCGCCCCGATGCCTTCGACGAGCAGCAGGTCCTCGACCCGGCCGAATCCCCCGCTCACCGTGCGGTAGTCGAGGATGGCCTGGGCCCGCCGGGGGCCGATTCCGGGCAGCGCCTCGAGCTCGTCGGCGGTGGCGCGGTTGAGGTCGAGCGGTGCGGGAGTCGCCGCCGGTACCGGCACGGCGCTCACCCGTGGGATGTCGATGCGCTCCCCGTCGCTCAGCCGCGCCGCCATGTTCAATGAGCCGGTGTCGGCGTCGGCGAGCAGGCCGCCCGCAGCCTCGACCGCCTCGATCACGCGGTCGCCGCGCCGCAGGTCGTAGACGCCCTCGCGCGCCACCGCGCCCGCGACGTGCACCCGGATTTCGCCGTCGTCGGGCGGCATGGTGATCTCAATCCCGCCGGACGAGCCCTCGCCAACGACCAGCGCCGCAATGCCGCCCGCCAGGACGGCCAGCAGGACGGCGATCACGGCAACGCGGAGCGCGGCAGACCAGATCATGGACGGAGTCCGGGAGCCGGGTCGGTACGCTACAGGGCGGCCTCGAAGGGGTCAAGCGGTGCTATCATGGTCTCCCCCAAGCGCCGCGACGGGGCCGCAAAGCCCATGCTCACCAAGCTCATCATCGTCCTCATAGTCGTCCTCGTGGGCTCGGTGATCTGGCGCGCCTTTCAGCGGACCCGGCGCTAGGCGCCCTCCACCCCTCCCGTAGGGGCGATTCACGAATCGCCCTCCCCCGCTCTGGAGAGCGCCTTTAGCCTCCCTCCCCCTGGGAGGGACTGAGGGCGGGCCCGCAACCCTACCTACCGCGGCAGACCCAGCCCCCGCGTGGCGATGACGTTCCGCTGTATCTGGTTCGTGCCGCCGATGATCGAATAGGCGATCGAGTAGCGCAGCGCGTGGTCCACCGTGCCGTCGAGCAGGAGGTGCGCCCGGTTGGGCGTGTCGCGGTCGACCTGGCCGAAGAGCCCGAGCACCTGCAGCGCGGTGTGCGCGAACCGCTGCGTCATCTCGCTGCCGAAGATCTTCAGCTCCGAGGCCTCGAAGCTCGGGTTCTTGCCGGCGTTGTACAGCCAGACGAACCGGTACTGGAGCATCCGGCAGACCCGGATCTCGACGGCGAACTCGGCCAGCTTGTGCCGCAGCACCCGCACGACCGGGTCGTCGCTCTTGTCCATGCCCCGCTCGTGCCAGAGCACGGTGAGGTCCTGGAGCATGCGCTCCCCCATCGCGGCGTACTCGACGAAGGCCCGCTCGTGGTTGAGCACCGTCGTCGCGATGTACCAGCCCTGGTTCTCCTGTCCGATGAGCGACTGCGCCGCGTTCACCCGGCAGTTGTCGTAGTGGACGATCTGCTGCTTGCCGCCGCCGAGGTTGCCGAAGGTCTCCGGGCGCAGCCCTTCCGTGTCCGACGGGATGACGAAGAAGCTGATGCCCTTGTGCTTGGGGGCCTCGGGGTCGGTCCGCGCGAGCAGGAAGCTGTACTGGGCCTCCTCCAGGTGGCCGCCCCAGATCTTCTGGCCGTTGATGATGTAGTCGTCGCCGTCGCGGACGGCGCGGGTCTGCAGACCGGCGAGGTCGGAGCCGTGGTCGGGCTCGGAGAAGCCCTGGTGGAACTTGATCTCGGCCCGGGCGATGGGGCCGAGGAAGCGCTGCTTCTGCTCCTCCGTCCCATGCTGCATGATGGCGGGGCCGAGGTAGCCGACCCCGGCCTCGCGCACGATGACGCGGTGGCGGGCGCTCTCCTCCGAGAAGACGAGCTGCTTGGTGATCGTGGCCTCCTGGCCGCCGTACTCCTTGGGCCAAGCCATCGTCAACCAGCCCTTCTCGGCCAGCTTCTTGCGGATGTTCTGGATGACCTCGGCGGCCTCCTCCGATTCGTGGCCCTGCATCCCGTACCAGTCGTCGGGCAGCTCCTCGCGGAAGAAGTCGCGCACCTCCCGGCGGAAGGCTTCGTCTTCGGGAGAAAAGACTGGGTGCATGGTCGGCTCCGGTGGGTGTGATTGGGCTACCGCGGCGGGTAGGTCATGAACTCCAGGATGTTGCCGTCGGGGTCGCGGGTGTAGACGCTCGTCCCGTCGCGCTGTCCGGCGTCGCCCCCGCCCTTCTGGTCGTAAGGACCGTAGGCGATCTCGGCGCCGGCGTCGAGGATCAGCTGCTTAGCCTCCTCGATCGTGCCGTCGAAGTAGAAGCAGAGGTCGCCGCAGCCGGGGACCGCCGTGGGGCCCGGGCGGTGAACCGCGGGTTCTGCCAGAACTCGGGCGGGTGGACGTTGAGCTTGGCGTTCGGCCCGATCTGCACCGCGAACCACTTCGCCTTGCCGGCCCGCCACTCGTCCTCGTAGAGAATGTTAAAACCCAGCCGGCGGTAGAAGTCGATGAAGGCGTCGGAGTCGGCCGTCGGCAGCGATACGTGATCGAAGCCCTGGACCGTCATGGTGGCGCCTCCCGTCGTCGCGGCTAGCGGGGCAGGCCGAGGCCGCGGACGGCGATGAGGTTGCGCTGCACCTCGCTGGTGCCGCCCATCAGGGTGTAGCCCGGCTGGTAGCGGATCTGCTGCTCGATCCGGCCCGCGAGCGGCGCGTCGCCGTTCCCGCGCTGGACCTGGGCGTAGAGACCCAGGACCTCGCCGGCCACGTGCATGAACCGCTGCGTCATCTCGCTGCCGAAGATCTTCACCTGCGACGCCTCGTAGCTCGGGTCCTTCCCCGCGCCGTAGAGCCAGATGAACCGGTAGTTCAGGACGCGGCAGACCTCGATCTCGACGGCGACCTGGGCCAGCTTCTGGCGCAGGAGCTGGGTGCGGTGGTCCTGCAGCTTGTCGCGCCCCTGGGCCCGCCACAGGTCCATGAGCTCCAGCAGGAGGCGCTGCCCGTTGGCTGCGTGCTCCACGAAGGCCCGCTCATGGTTGAGCGCCGTCGCCGCGATGTACCACCCCTGGTTCTCCTCGCCGACGAGGCACTCATTCGCGTCGACCCGGCAGTCGTCGTAGTACACGACCTGCTGGTGCCCGCCGCCCATGTTCGCGAAGGTGTCGGCGCGCAGGCCCGGGGTGTCGGTAGGAATGATGAACAGGCTGATCCCCTTCGACTTCGGCGCCTCTGGGTCCGTCCGCGCCAGGAGGAAGCTGTACGCCGACCGCTCGACGTGGCCACCCCAGATCTTCTGGCCGGTGATGACGTAGTCGTCCCCGTCGCGGACGGCGCGGGTGGTCAGGCCGGTGAGGTCGGAGCCCGCGTTGGGCTCGGAGAACCCCTGGTGGAAGTCGATCTCGGCGCGCGAGATGGGGCCCAGGAAGCGCTGCTTCTGCTCCTCCGTCCCGTGCT
>OZ220059.1:0-16706 GCA_964291475.2 Dehalococcoidia bacterium
GCTCCGCGCCTACAACGACTGGGTGGCCGAGTTCTCGGCCGCATACCCCAAGCGGCTGAAGGCCGTGGGCCTCCTCAACGTCGACGACATCCCGTCGGCTGTGGAAGAGTTGACGCGCATTCACAAGCTCGGCCTCATCGGCGCGATGATCACGACCTATCCCACGGAAGGCCGCAGCTATCACCTCCCCGACTACGAGCCGCTGTGGGCGGAGGCGGAAGACCTGGGCATGCCGCTTGGCTTGCATTTCGGGACCAACCGGCCCGGTCCCGGGCAGCAGTTCGACAAGCCGTTGCTGCTCCGCCCTTCGTTCGTGGCGAACATCGACCACTGGGTGCGGGTCTCCTTGGCGGACATGATCTTCTCCGGCGTGTTCGAGCGGCATCCCAAGCTCCTTGTCGGATCAATCGAGCAAGAGGTTTCCTGGGCGCCGCATTTCCTTGAGCGCATCGACTACACCTACCTGTACCGGCCCAAGAAGCCGGGCCGGTACGTGTTCAGGGACGATATGAAGCCCAGCGACTTTTTCCACCGGAACTGCTTCATCAGCTTCCAGCAGGACGCCATAGGCGTGCGGAACCGCGCGTACATCGGCGTCGAGAACCTACTGTGGGGCTCCGACTACCCCCACATCGAGTCGACGTTCCCCCGCAGCCGCGAGATCATCGGCGAGATCCTCGAAGGTTGCTCGGAGGACGAGAAGTCCAAGATCGTCTGCGACAACGCGGCGAGAATCTACCAACTGAATTGACCGGCTTCGTTCGATGACCGACGTTCTCGGCTGGCGAAAGAAATTCGCCGTGCTGGTGCCCAGCACCAACACGATCGTGGAGCCCGAGACCTACCGGATGGCCGTTCCCGGCGTGACCGCTCACGTCTCCCGCATCTACTGCCCCGTCCAAGACCTTGGCAGCAACGACGCCAATATCCGCTTCCTCGAGCAGATACGCGCCAACATCCAGGAGGCCATCGACCGCGCCGCCACCTGCGAGCCGGACTATCTGATCATGGGCCTGAGCGCCGAGACCTTCTGGGGCGGCAAGGAAGGGTGCGAAGCGCTCAAGGCGCGGCTGAAGGAGATGAGCGGCGTCGACGTCGCGGCCGGGGCGGAATCGTGCGAGCGCGCGTTGCGCGCCTTTGGCGCGAAGCGCATCGCGATACTCTCACCGTACCAGGCCAACGGCGACGAACAGGTCTTGCGGTTCTTCTCCGACGTGGGCGTCACCGTCCAGCGGATTCACGGAATGCGCATGCACAACGCCGTGTCGATCGCGCACGTGCAAGAGCCCGAGGTGCGCGCGGCACTCCAGGCGCTTGACGGGGACGACGTGGACGCGCTGGTGCAGGTTGGCACGAACCTCGCCTGCGTCGAGCTCGCGGACGCCGCCGAGCGATGGCTTGGGAAGCCGGTGATCGCGATCAACGCCTCAACCTGGTGGATGGCGCTGCGCGACAACGGCATCGACGACAAGGTCTATGGCTGCGGCAGGCTGCTGCGGGAGCACTAGGCGCCCGCCTCACCGTCAGTCGAGATCGAAGCCGAAGAGCTTGGTCACGTTGTCGCTCGTCACCTTGCGTCGCTCGGTCTCGTCCATTCCGGCGAGGATGCGGTCGAGGAACTCCATCGACCGCGGCCACGAGGACTCGGCGTGGGGGTAGTCGTTGCCCCAGAGCATGTTGTCCACGCCGATCTTGTCCCGAAGCTCGACGCCCAAGTCGTCCTCGGTGAAGGTCACGAACATGTTCTGGTGCCAGAACTCGCTGGGCGTGAGGCCCGACTTCGACTTCCACCAATCGGTGAAGACGGGCCGTTCGCGATAGGTGAAGTCCATGTTGTTCAGCCAGTGGGGAATCCAGCCCATTTCGTGCTCGACGGAGCCGACCTTGAGCTTGGGGAAGCGGTCGAACACGCCGGCGAAGATCATGTCGCACATGGCGAAGCGGACCCAGTAGTCGTTCGTCGCGCGGCTCGACGGGGCCAGGTTCGTGACTTCGCTTGAGAGCGAAACCGCGCCGCCCGACCCCCGGTTGGTGCCGACGTGGAGGCACAGCGGGATCTCCAGGTCTTGGGCCGTCCACCACAGCCGCTCGTGTATGGGATGGCTGTAGAGCCGGTCGGGGCCGGGGTAGACCGGAATCATCGCCCCCGTCAGGCCCATCTTGCGGCAACGTTCGAGCTCCTCGCAGGCCTCGATCACGTTGTCCACGTTGATGCACGCCATTCCCTTGAGGCGCTTGGGGTAGGTGTTGGCGAAGTCGGCGATCCAGTCGTTGTAGGCCTGTTGGATCGCGGTGCAGAGCGCCGAGTCTTCGATGCGCCACCACACCAAGCCGACGCTGGGCTGGAGGATGCCTCCCCACAGACCGTCCTCCTCCAGAGCTTTCAGGTACTCGCCTGGCTCGTACCCTGCCTTGGGGATCTCAGGCCAGGTGGCGAGCCAGTCGATGGTGTCGGGGTCGTCGAAGCGGCGGCCGGTCTGGACGGTGACGCCGAGCGGCGCCATGAGCTTGCCGTCGACGAACCAGGCGTGGTGATTGATCCCATCCTCGTTCTTCGCAACGTTGAGCCGGGGCGCGCGGTCGCGGAAGCGATGGTCCATCCGTTCCTCGAACAGGTCCGGCGGCTCCACGATATGGGTATCGGCTGAGATGATTCTGTATTCGCTCACGGCGGACCTCCGATCAGGCGTCGTACTTCAAGACGCTGCGGGCCACGCGCCCATGCTGCAACTCGCCCAGGGCGGTGTTCACCTCTTCCAGCGGCAGCGTCCGGCTGATGAGCTCGTCCAGCTTGAGCTTGCCCGACATGTACAGATCCACGAGCATCGGGAGATCGATCGACTGCCTGGCCCCGCCGAAGCCGCTGGCCATGAGCACACGCTCGGGGCGAATCACGTCCACGTCCAACGTGATCTTCGTTCCCACGGGGGGAAGGCCGATCATGACGCAGGTCCCGCCGCGGTGCACGCTGGCGAATGCATCCTCCACGGTCTTTGCCGTGCCGACCGCCTCGAACGCGTAGTCGACGCCCAGATCGCCGGTGAGCTGCTGGATGCGGCCGACGGGTTCTTCACGGGAGGCGTCGATCACGTGGGTGGCGCCGAAATGCTCGGCCATATCGAGCTTTTCCTTGAGAATGTCGACGGCGATGATCCTGCCGGCGCCCGCGATGGCCGCCCCTTGCACGACACAGAGGCCGACACCGCCGCAACCGAACACCGCGACGCTGCTCCCCGGCTCGACCTTGGCCCGGTTGAAGACCGAGCCGACGCCGGACATAGCCCCGCAGCCGACGAGGCAGACCTTGTCGAGCGGCGCGTCCTTCCTGATCGGGATGACGCACTCCTCGGGCACGACCGCTCCGTGGGCGAAGGTGCCGATCTGGAGCAGAGTGTGCACCGGCTCGCCGTTGCGGTGGACCCGATAGGTGTTGTCGAGCATCTTGAAGAGGTTCTTCGGCGTGCCCCGCATCAGGCAGATGTTGGACCGCCCGGAGGCGCAGAACTTGCATCTGCCGCAGAAAGGCTCGGGGTTGGCGATGAAATGGTCGCCCGGCTTGGTACGCGTGACGCCGGGCCCGACCGCCTCGACGACCCCGGCGCCTTCGTGCCCCAGGACCATGGGGAGCGGAATGGGACGCAGCGCCTGCATCATGCTGAGGTCGGTGTGACAGACGCCGCTGGCGACGTAGCGGACCAAGACCTCACCCTGCTTGGGTTCGGCAAGGTCCAGCTCTTCCACCAAAAGCGGCGTGTTGTTCTTCAGGAGCACCGCGGCCTTCATAGAAGCCCTCTCTATTCCATAGCTGCAGCTTGCCTGAGGCTTTCGATCATCGAATTGCGAAGCAGGTACTGCCGGGCTTTCGCCGGGTCGTCGGCGAGGCGGCGCATGTCGTCGTTGCGGCGCCGCCTCGTCTCGGGGTCCTTTTCGCCGATGTCGCGGGCGTTCTGCTCGGTCTGCCGCTGGACCACCTCGATGGCGACGGTGCGGCGCTCCTTGGTGTACCGGTCGAGAAGGTCCAAGTCGGCCTCGCCGCGCCAGATGCGTCCGATCTTCTCGGCCAGGTTCACCGCGTCGTGGACCCCGCCGTTGAGGCCCATGCCTCCCAGAGGGTTATTCACATGCGCGGCGTCGCCCGCCAAGAGCACACGGCCCCGGCGGTAATCCTCGGCCACGCGCTGGTGCACGCGGTAGATGCGGCGCATCTTCACCGGATAGGGCTTTCCTGTCGGGTGCACCCGCTGAAGCCGTTCCTGCCCAACCCGTTCCAGCGTTTCCTCATCGAGGTCGGGATCGTCGAAAAAGGTCTCCTCGGGTCGAGTGGGGAACAACACGCGCCATTCGGTGGGGGTATGGATCAGGGCATGCCAGTCGGGAAAGTCGCCGACGTAGGCCACGTGTGACAACCCGTCGATCAAGGATTGAAGATCGTAGGTCACGAATTGGGACAGGTAGCGTTCCGGGTAGGCAATGCCCTGGAACTTCAGGCCCAGCGACACCCGGGTCGGCGAGCTGAGCCCCTCCGCCCCGATGGCGAAGGCTCCCTTGAACTGCTGCGGCCCCTCCGGCGTCTCGGCGGTCACGACGGCGTGATCGCCGGCGGGCTCGGCTCCGGTCACGGCATGACTGAACCGCACCTCCGTGAGGTCGCTCTCCTCAATCGCCTTCAGGGCTTCGACACAAAGCGCATATTGCTCCAACTGAAGGCGGAAGGGGTATCTCGCGTCGTCCTTGAGGAGCCCCAGGTCGAATTCGGCCACGAGACCCTCGTGGCGGTCGCGGAACTGGTACTTGTCCGCCTTCAGCCCCTTGGCGAGCAAGGCTTGACCAAGCCCAAGGTCGTCGAGCATCTCGACGGTGGGCGGGTGGAAGGTCGATGCCCGCAACTCCCGCTGCAGTTCGGTGTGGGCTTCGAGCACGACCGACGGTATGCCCTGGCGGGCGAGCGCCACGGCGGCCGTCAGACCCACCGGGCCGCCTCCCGCGATGACGACACGTTCTGCGGTCACGAGGCCCTCCCCTCCCGATCTGCCGCCATTATAGGCGCCGGACGGTGCGGGCGCTTGACACGGCGAGCCGCACAACCATAGCGTACGACGCCTCCGGGATGCCCAACAAAGAACACATGGTAAAGGGCTATGTGGACACGCCTTACGGCCAAGTCCACTACCGGTCGTCGCCGGGGCCGCCGACGGGCATACCGCTCGTGCTCTTTCATCAAACCGCCAGCTCGTCGGTGATGTACGAGTCACTTTGCAACGAGCTTGGCGATGAGGTCTGGTCTCTTCGCACCTCGACACTCCCGGGTTCGGCGGCACGGCGGCTCCCCCGGAAACGGCCTCCATCGAGTACTACGCCGACGTCCTGTACGCGTCCGTCAAAGCCATGGGCATCGACCGCTGCTGGTCCTTCGGACACCACCGGCGCATCGATCGCGGTGCGGATGGCCTACGACCACCCGGACCTAGTACTGAAGTTGGCGCTCTCTGGACCGCCCTTCCTCTCCGATGAGGAGAAAGCCGAGCGGAGGGCGGCGGTGCAGCCGATCGTGGTGGCAAGGGACGGCTCGCATCTCACGGCTACGTGGGAGCGGACGTGGGCCAAGCAGCCCGACATGCCGCGGCGCTAGCCCATCGCGAGACCGTGTTGAATCTCCATGCCGGGGAACGCTATCACGAGGCCTATCTGGCGGTGTTCAACCATGACTTCGCCGGGCAACTAACTCAGCTGAAGATGCCGCTGCTGCTTATGGCCGGCGATCTGGACACGCTCTGGCCCCACTTCGACGCGGCGGGCAACGCCATGCCGGACGCCAAACAGGCCGTCTTTCACGAGGTGGGCTCGTTGATCTGCGATCTACGGGCCGAGGAAGTGGCCGAAAGGCTGCGGCGCTTCTTCTTCGCCGGTGAGCAGGCCGCCGGGTAGGCGCGGCAAAGCCTTAGACGAAGCCGAACACCTTCGAAGCGTTGTCGAAGCTCGCCTTTCGCTTGTCATCGTCGGAAGCGCCCTCGAACATCTTGCCGAACAGTTCAAGCGATTTCGGCCAGGAGGACTCGGCGTGGGGGTAGTCGGTGCCCCACATGATGTTGTCGACGCCGATGTAGTCCCGCATCTTCACGCCCACGAAGTCGTCGATGAAGGTGCCGAACATGTTGCGCTTCCAGAACTCGCTCGGCAGCAGCCCCGACTTCGACGTCCAACCGCCGGTGTACATGCGCCGCTCCCGGTAGGCGAAGTCCATCTGGTTAAGCCAATGGGGAACCCAGGCGACCTCGTGTTCCACCGAGCCGACGCAGAGCCGTGGGTAGCGGTCGAAGACGCCGGCGAAGATGATGGCTGCCAGGGAGACCCGCACCCAGTAGTCGTTCGTCGCCCGGCCATGGCCGTGTTGGCGGTGACGCTGAGCGCCGCGCCGGGACCGGCACGGTTCGTGCCGAGGTGGAGGTTGAGCGGCATCCGGGCGTCCTCAGCCGCGGCCCAGAGCGGCTCATACCGCTCGTCCATGTACGTTTCCTCCGGCGGCGGACTGACCGGAATCATGGCGCCGGAAGGCCCATCTTGGCGCAGCGGTCGAGCTCGGCGACCGCCTCGTCGATGTCGTCGAGATTCAGGCAGGCGAACCCTTTCAAGCGGCCGGGGTGGAGCTTGACGAAGTCCGCCATCCAATCGTTATAGGCGCGGCACAGACCGCTGAGCAAGGCGCTGTCGGGGAGCTTCCACCACACAAGGCCGATGCTGGGCTGCAGCAGGGCGCCCCACACGCCGTCCTCGGCAAGCGCCTTGACCATCTCATCGGGGTCGTAGGCAGCCTTGGGCACTTCCTCCCAGGGCTCACCCAATCGATAGTGCTGGGGTCCTCGAAGCGCCGTCCGGTCTGGACCGCCACGCCTACGGTTGCGACCTGCTCCCCGTTGTAGAACCAGCCGTCGTAGTCGCGGCCGTCCTCCGTCTTGGCTTTCCGCATGACCGGAGCCTGGCCGCGGAGGTTCGGGTCTATGCGCGCCGAATAGATGTCGGGCGGTTCGACGATGTGGGTGTCCGCGGAGATGATCCGATGGTCTGCCATGGGTCGCTCAAGTGTAACCCAGAGGCGGCCGGTCGCTGGACGTGCGGCCGGCAGCCCTCCGGCCTGCGTCTAGTATCGAGTTATCGGGCCGGAACATGCCGGTGATGATGATGCGAAAGCCCTGCTCGACTCGCAATTCGGCCTCGGCCGCGTCATTCGCTCCGACTCCGCAGGGGACGTCGAACTCCTTGCAGGCGTCCAGCACCTTCAGCAGGGCTTCCTCCTGCTCCGGGAACGGCTCGCCCATCCTGACGCCGGCCGACAAGGCCAGGTCGAAGTGCTCCATCCATATGGCGCCGATGCCCTTCACCTCGCGGAGAATGTCGCGGATGTTCTTGACTCCTTCCTCATCCTCGATGATGGCGATGAGCAACAGCTCGCCATCGGGATCGAGCGGCCAGAGGTCCGCCGAGTCGAAGTAGTCCTGCGGCGCCAGCCCCCAATAGCGCGGCGCATACCGCCTCCACCACCCGCGGATGCCCGGCGGATCAGCGTCTTTGGCGCCCGGCGCTTGCGGATAGCGCGCGGCGGCCACGACGCCTTTCGCCTCCTCCACGGTCGTCAGGCCGGGCACGATGAGGCCATAGGGGCCCGCGTCCAGTGTCTGCTGGACCACCCACTGGTTCACGAGCAGCTCGCGAGCGTCGGGGGCCACCCACGCGAACGGCATCGTTTCCGGCTGCAGACTTCCTTTTTCGACGATCTGACGCCGGTTCAACATCTGCGACAGCGATTGGCGGAGCTTCGTGAAGTTGAAACCCTCATGCTCCATCTCGATGAGGACGAAGTCGTAGTCGGACTCGTTCCAATACATCAACTCGTCGAGGTTGCCGTTCATGACGACGCGGCCAAAGACAACCTCGCGCTGCTCAAGGAGATCGATGACCTTGTTGAGCCGTACGCCGTTGTGCATGTGGAGACTCCTGAAGTCACGCCTGGTGCGACAGCCCGACCGAGGCCAGAGCCGCCCGTGCGATCTCCCGGTCCTTCGCCGCGGCCCCCGCAACCCCAATGGCGCCGACGAGCTCTCCGCCTTGGTAGATGGGCTCGGCTCCAGACCATACCACGACCCGGAGGCCAAGACGGCGAGCAGGCCCCGCGCCCAGGACTCCTCCGCCGCCTCTCTCAACTCGCCGCTTGGGGCGGCGAACGCCGAGGAGAGGCTCGCCTTCCCGGGCGCGCCGAAGACGCCGGCAGGCTCCGCCCCGTCCATGCGATTGAACGCGATGAGGCGCCCTCCGGCGTCCACCACCGCGACATCAGCGGCAACCTGCGCCGCCGCGGCCTCCTCAACGGCCGCGCGGACGATTGTCATGGCCGTGTGGAAAGATAAGGGCATGGCCGTCCGCCGCCTTGGCGACAATCTGAGGCTGGAGCCGGGCGCTGTCAATGTGTGATGGGGGCCGCGGAGGGTCTGCGACTGCCGCCGGCCTCGCCGCTTACCGGGCGTTTCAATTGCCTGCATGCACCGAAGGTGCTATAAGAGCCGCAGCCACCGGGTAGCCGGTGGAAGACCAACGGGATGTCGATGAGGTCGTTGGGAGCAGGGGGAGAAGCATGCGCGAGTTCAAGCTGATGGACGGCGACAGCCATGTCATCGAGCCGCCCGATCTGTGGCAGAGCCGGGTCCCGGCCAAGTACAAGGACAGGGCCCCCGCATGGAGCGCTTCGAGAAAGGCCACGCCTGGATTATGGAGGGCGCCGTCGACCCCATCACCTTCGGCCATAACGTCCTGGGCGGGACCCCCGGCGGCCTCACCCCCGAGGGCAGACGGGAGTGGGTCTTCTGGGAGGAGGTGCCCAAAGGCACCTACGATCCGGTCGCACATCTGGAGGCAATGGACGAGGACGGCGTAGGCGCGGCGGTCATGTACCCGACCCCGCGCGTCTCCGCCGGCATCCAGTTCACCAATAAAGAGCCGGAGTTCCACCTCGCCCTCGTCCGCGCCTACAACGACTGGCTTTCCGAGTGGTCGAGCACGGACCCCGGCCGGCTGGGCGGGATCGCCATGATGCCCACGCTCGGCATCGAGGAGTGCCTCCACGAGATGCGCCGCGTCGCGAAGATGCCCGGGCTCCGCGCGGCGTCCTCCTCAGCCGATGGCCGTCGGGCGGCTTCGAGATCACCGATGAAGACGAGCCGTTCTTCGCCGAGGCCGCCGAGGCCGGCATCCCCATCGACATCCACGTCTCCTTCAGCACCGCGGCCCCCGGGGCCAAGGCGAAGGGCGCCACCGGCGACATGCGCCACCTCGACGCCCCCCTCCGCACCAAGCAGATCATCAACAGCGGCCTCCTCGACCGCTACCCCTGACCTCAAGCTGGTCTGGGCCGAGACCGACTGCGGCTGGGTCCCTTACGTGAAGGAGCAAATGGACGACCGCTTCCACAGGTTGGAAGCAGAGAGCCGTCCCGCCATCAGAGAACCCTCCCAGCTACTACTTCGATAACAACCTCTTCTTCACCTTCATCACCGACAGCTACGGCGTCGCGAACCGCCACTGGATCGGCCTCTCCCAGATGATGTGGTCCAGCGACTACGCCCACACCGGCACCGACTGGCCTCGCTCCTGGAACACCATCGAGCGCCACTTCGAAGGCGTCCCCTCGGATGAGAAGAAGACAATCCTGGCGGACAACTTCATCCGGGTGTACGGCTTTCCACAGGCAAACTAGCAGTTGAAGCGCCTCATGATAAGAGCCGTTACGGCCTGAAGGGGGTAGGTCCGTGGCAGACGGCGACACGACGCTGGCGCTGACCGGCAACACGTACGTGGCGCAACCGATATCCGGCTACCGCAACGAGCGGTTCCTGAAGAGTTGTGGAGCTCCTGCGGCAGGCCGACTGCACCACGACGAACCTCGAGTGCGTCATTCAGGACGGCGAGGACTGGCCCGCCTACACCGCGGGGATGGGCTCGCACGCCACGTACATGGCCTCGCCCCCAAGCATGATCGACGAATTGAAGTTCCTCGGCGTGAACGCCCTCTGCGCCGGGAACAACCACGTCTCGGACTTCGGAGAGAACGGCATCCTGACGATGATCGGCTACCTGAAGCGCGCCGGGATGCCCTACGCCGGAATAGGGGCAAGCCTCACCGAGGCCTCCGAGGCCTGCTACTACGACACGCCGACCGGCGCGCGGGTCGCCTTCCTCGCCGCCTGCGACTACGGCCCCAGGGCGAACATGGGGCTCGTCTTTCCCTGGCCCCATGGCTACTTGCCCGCCGATAACCTGCCTCCTTTCAAGAGCCGGCCCCGGAGTCAACCTCCTCCGCTACGACACCGCCCACGTGGTGAGCGAGGATGCCATCAATGCCCTGCGCCAGATCAGCCAAGACCTCGGGTGGGAACACGAAAAGCTCCTCCGACGCCATGGCGGCGGCTCGAGAAGCGCCCCGCTGATCGGTCCGCAGACCAACTTCGGCTGGGAGGAGGACACGGAGACCGAGTTCTTCTTCCTCGGCAGAAAATTCATGGTCGGTGACCCGCCCGGCAACGCCCCCTTCCCCTACCAGGAAGACCTCGACCGCATCTACAAGCACGTTCGCGAAGCCCGGAAGCAGGCCGACATCGTCGTAGTCGCCCTGCACGACCAGAGCCACGGCTTGGGCATCCACCCCTACATCGACACCTTCTCGCACGGCGTCATCGACGCCGGTGCCGACATCTACTTCTGCAACGCCGGCGAGCACCGGGGAGTCGAGATCTACAAGGGCAAGGCCCTCATCTACGGCCAGCCGAGCCTCTTCTTACAAACCGAAGCGGTGACCCATGTCCCCAGCTCCTTCATGTCTCGCGTGGGAGCCGGCACCGACGGGCTGGCCGGGGACTTCCTGGACCTCCGCGCCGAAGCGGCGGCGGCGGCCCGAGAGTTCGGCCCCGGCGCCTCGGAACGGCAGAGCTCGGGAGGCACCGCGGTGCACCTCTGCATCTTCGACCACCAGTTCGACCTGAAGGAGATTCGGATTCAGCCCTTGGAACCCTCTTCCGGCCCACGCTTCCGGCGGGGACTCCCCCTGATGCCGGAGCCCGGAAGCCCACTCTCCGAACGCGTGCTGGACTACTCGGTCGAAGTCTCCAAGCCCTTCGGCACGCAGGTAGAAATCCGGGACGGCCTGGGCGTCATCAGCCTCAAGTGAAGGCCGCCGCCACCCTCACCCGGCGGCGACGCTCCCCAAGGACGACACCATGGCCGAGCTACGCGGTAAGCCCTACATCTACGTGACCTGGATGGCGCGCCTGCTGGCGGGGATGCGCTCCTGCGAGTGGGCCTCGTGGTTCAAGACGCAGCACGAGGGCTGGAGCTGGAAGAAGACCCCCACCGACTTCGACCTGGCCGCGTGGACGATGCGCCACGCCGCTCTGGTCAAGGACGAGCGCGACCGGCTGGAGGCCGAGGGCGCGGAGGTCCTCGCCGAGCAGCAGAACCACTTCAGGGTCCGCGGTCGGGCGGCGACCCTGTCGGGCCAGCCCGACCTCGTCTCAATCGGGGAAGAGCGCACTGTCGTGCACGACGTCAAGACCGGCGAGCCCAACGCCGCCGACGCCGCCCAGGTCATGCTTTACATGTGGGCGCTGCCGCTGGCGAAACCGCGCTACCGCGACACCGCGCTGGAGGGCCGCGTCGTCTACGCCGACCACGCCGTCGACGTGCCCACCGACGCTATCGACGAGGAGTTCCAGGCCAAGACCGTCGCCCTGATCGAGCGGCTGGCCGCGGAGGCCGCACCGCGCAAGACTCCCAGCCACTGGGAGTGCGGCTTCTGCGAAATCACCGCCGCCGACTGCCCCGACCGCATCGAGGAGAAACCGCCGACCGAGGAGACCGAAGTCTTCTAGGCGGCGGCGTTCTCGGCTAGACGCTCGCCTCGGCCATCGTCTTCACCGCCGGCTTCACCGCCGGCGCCTCGCGCCAGTGGGGGATGCCGTCCTCGGGACGCGCGGCGGCTATCTCGCCCTTGCTCACCTCGGACCAGTGGGCGTGGTTCAGCTGGTGGAGCGTGAAGCAGGCGCTCAGCGCGTTGTAGAAGCCCTGGTTGTCCTGCGTTTCGTTGACCGACTCCTTGATCATCAGTGAGGTCATCGAGGGCAGGCTGGCGATCCGGCTGGCGAAGGCGAGGGTCTGCTGCTCCAGGTCGTCCAGCTTGAAGACCTTGCTGACCATGCCCAGCCGGTAGGCCTCCTCCGCGTCGATGGAGTCGCCGGTGAGCATGAGCTCCTTCGTCTTGCGGACGCCGAACTCCCAGGGGTGGGCGAAGTATTCGAGGCCGCACATGCCGAGCCGGGTGCCCACGACGTCGGCGAAGACGGCGTTGTCGGCGGCGACGATGAGGTCGCAGCACCAGGCCAGCATGAGGCCGGCGGCGAGGCAGTTGCCCTGTACCTGGGCGATGGTGATCTTGCGGAGGTTGCGCCAGCGGCGCGTGTTGTCGAAGAAGAAGTGCCACTCCTGGAGGGTGCGCTGCTCGGCGCCCACCTTCGTGCCGCCGTAGGCCTGCATGGTGTAGTGCTGGTCGGGGCCGGGGGCCCGCTCGGCGCGCGCGTCGGAGGAGCCGAGGTCGTGGCCGGCGGAGAACGCTGGGCCGACACCACCCAGGATGACGACGCGGACCTCGTCGTCGGCCTCGGCCTTCAGGAAGGCGTCGTTCAGTTCGACGAGGAGGCCGCGATTCTGGGCGTTTCGCTGCTTCGGCCGGTTCATCATGATGCGCGCGATCCGGCCCTCTTCGAGGGTTTCATAGGTTACGAATCGGTAGTCGGACATGTCGCCTCCCGTGCGAATGCTGCTGTGCGTGACTCGGCGCGCCGGAGCGCGCCCCCGGAGGATACCCGCCCCCAACGCCGGGGGCAATCGCGGGTCTGGGGCCGTGGAAGTCGTGAACGTTCGTGAACGCGCTACAGGTGTGGCGTCGTGAGCGTTCGTGAGCGTTCGTGAACGTTCGTGAACGCGCTACAGATGGGCGTCGTGAGCGTTCGTGAGCGCCATGAGCGTTTTTTCGACGTGAGTGCGCCACGAATGCGCGGAAGGGGGAGCCCACCGCCGGGAGCAAGACACCCGGCGCGGTGTAGAATGGCCGCCCTCGCGATGGACCCCAACGGAGAGCCGCCCGAACTGGCCGTCGTCGTTCCCACCTACGAGGAACGGGACAACCTGAGACCGCTCGTCGAGCGCATCGACGCCGCGCTCGCGGGGACGTCGCTACCGTGTCGTCATCGTCGACGACGACAGCCCCGACGGCACCGCCGAGGCGGCGCGCGCGCTCGGCGGAGCGCTACCCCGTGGACGTGATCGTGCGGACGGGCGAGCGGGGACTCGCCTCGGCGGTCGTCGAGGGCATCCGGCGGAGCGCGTCGCGTTATGTCGCGGTCATCGACGCCGACCTGCAGCACCCGCCGGAGGTCCTGCCGAGCCTGCTCGCAGCGGCCGGGGAGGCCGACGTCGCCGTCGCCTGCCGCTACGTCCCAGGCGGCGGCGTTGGGCGCGTGGAGCCTGCCCCGGCGGGTGGTCTCCTTGGGGGCCACGCTGCTGGGGCGGCTCATCGTGCCGGCGGCGCGGCTGACGCCCGACCCGATGTCGGGCTACTTCCTCCTGCGACGAGAGGTGGTCGAGGGCGTGGTGCTCGACCCGGTGGGGTACAAGATCCTGCTGGAAGTCCTCGCGCGGGGCGCGGTCGAGCGCGTCGCCGCCGTTCCCTACACCTTCGAGACGCGGCAGCACGGGACGAGCAAGCTCGGCCTCCGCGAGCAGGTCCACTACCTGCGCCACCTGCTGCAGCTGCGGTTCAGCTCCCGCCGGCGGTCTTGATCACCCCGTCGGCCTCGAGCGCGTCCAGTCTCGTCGGCGCCGAGGCCGAGCTCGCGGGCGAGCAGGCTCCGCGAATGCTCGCCGAGCAGCGGCGGGTGCGACGAAGGACGCGCCGGCGTCCCGCTCATGTGCTGCAGGGCGTTGGCCGCGAGCGGCACGTTGCCCAGCTTCGGGTGGGCCTGCTCCCAGACGAGCCCGCGGGCCTCGGCTTGCGGGTCGGCGAGCACCTCGCGGAGGTTGTTGATCGGCGTCGCGGGAACGCCGGCCTCGTTGAAGAGCCGCATGCAGTCGTCCTTCGAGCGACCCGCGATCGACGCCGCGATCTTGGGGACGAGCTCGTCGCGGTGCGCCACCCTGCCCGCGTTGGTCCGGAAACGCTCGTCATCCCAGAGGGCGGGCTCGCCGAGCGCCTCGACGGCGCGCTGGTACTGCCGGTCGTTGCCCACGGCGAGCATGAGCCAGCCGTCGGCGGCCTCGAACGCCTGGTAGGGCACGATCTGGGGGTGGGCGCTGCCGAGGGGGCCGGGCGGCTCGCCGGTGGCGAGGTAGCCCTGGGCCTGGTTCGCCATCGCCATGAAGCCGACGTCGAACAGGGACAGGTCGATCCGCTGACCGGCGCCGCCGCGCAGCCGCTCGACGTAGGCGGCGAGGACGCCGGCGGTGGCGGTCAGGCCGGTAATGACGTCGATCCACGCCACGCCGATCTTCGTGGGCGGGCCGCCGGGCTCGCCGGTCACGCTCATGATCCCCGACATGCCCTGCAGGGCGGCGTCGTAGCCGGGCTCGGCGGCGCGCGGCCCCGTCTGCCCGAAGCCGGTGATCGAGACGTAGATCAGCTCGGGGTGGCCGTCGGACACGGTGTCGTAGTCGAGGCCGAAGCGGGCGAGGTCGCCGGTCTTGTAGTTCTCGACGAAGACGTCGGCCTTGGCGGCGAGGCGGCGCACCAGGTCGCTTCCGCGTTCGTCCTTGAGGTCCACCGCGAGGCTCTGCTTGCCGCGGTTCGTCGAGAGGTAGTAGGCGCTCTCCCCTTCGGTGAAGGGGGGCCCCCAAGCGCGGGTCTCGTCGCCCCACAGCGGCTCGACCTTCCACACCTCGGCGCCGAGGTCGGCGAACATCTGCGTGGCGAAGGGGCCGGCGAGCACGCGCGACAGGTCGAGGACGCGCAGACCTTCCAGCGCGCTCACCGCGGTCCGGCCTTGCACGAGCGATCGCGGTTGCGCCACGGCGCCCTCCCTGTCCGGGCGTCGCGCCCGGCGCCGGCCTCTATCTTACAAGCAAGGGCTTACAGGCAAGGGGCGCCACCGCTTAGGGTAGATGTCGGCGCACCAGGGACTCGCGATTCCAGTGTGTGACGCGTAGTGACTGAGGAACACAAGCCGAGGAGCAAGGCCGGCCGACGAGTCAACGGAAAGCTCGACTCTCAACCCTCTCGATTTTCCTCCCATTCACGGCCGCCCGCGGGGGTCTCTTTACTGTCCTGAAATCGACGGTTGACGTAGAATGGCCTTGCAGAAGAACGACTTGAGAAGGAGCGGGAATGGCGAACGCGGAGACCCCAGCGCGCCGGCGCAGACCCAAGGAAGAGACGGCCCGTCTCGGCGACGAGATCTACAGACGGGACGTCAAGGCGCAGGTGGAAGCCGACCGCGACGGGGAGTACGTTGCCATTGACGTGGACAGTGGAACTGGGCCGCCGCCGAAAGCGAGCTTGCCGCATCGGACCTTCTGCTGCGCAGTGCCCGGACGCTATCGACGTCTGGCTGCTTCGCGTGGGGTATAGGGCGGTCGCCAGCATCGGGGGCGGGTCTCTGCGGAGGCCGAGCGAAGAGGGACCGTTAACGCAGCCTACGAGGCGGTTGTGGCCCTTCCTTTGAGAGGTCCGGGCAGGACAAGCCCGGGACGTGGACGCCGTGGTCGACACGGGATTTACGCGCTTCCTCACGTTGCCGCCGACGATGGTCGCCGAGCTGGGATTGGACTTTAGAGGGGTCAACCGCGTGATCCTGGCCGACGGCAGCGAAACGACTCTTGAGGTCTACGGCGTAACGGTGCTGTGGGACGGGCAGCCAAGAGAGGTCGTTGCCTACGTGTCAGACACAACACCCCTCATCGGGATGTCGTTGCTGCACAGGCACAACCTGGACGTCGACGTCGAGGACGGTGGGCGCGTTCTCATCCAGGCGAAGGCGCGCCCAACCGCCGCCGTTCTTGACAGGGGCAAGGGCCCACACCAGAATTGCGGCACCGCTTCTTCCCGTTGGAGACCTCGCATAATCGCTGTGGCGATGGGGGACGGGCGATTCGCGAATCGCCCCTACAGGGAGGGCGAACACGGCCCCGCACCGGCGCCTCGGGGCGGCGGCCCACGGAGCAGGCACATGGGTTCGAAGATCGTTTCCGCGGACTCCCACGTCGTCGAGCCGCCGACCTTTGGACGTCGCGCCTCGGCGCCGAATATGAGGGCCGCGCGCCCCGCCTGACGGAGGACGCCGAGGGCGCCAAGTTCGAGGTCAACGGCGTCTCCGGCCCCGCCGTGGTCGGCGGCTTCATCTCGCCCGCGAAGGCCGGGCTCGGCTTCGCCACCCGGCTCTCGGAGGGCCTGTCCGGGGGATGGGACCCCGAGGCCCGCATCGTCGACATGGACAAGGACGGGATTGCCGCGGAAGTCCTCTACCCCAGCTTCGCCATGCGGCTCTTCGGCCTCGATGACCCCGCCATGCAGCGCGACACCTTCCGCGCCTACAACGACTGGGTCGCCGAGTACGCCGCGACCAGTCCCCAAACGTCTCTACGGCTTGGGCCTGATCTCGCTCTACGACGTCGACGCCGGC
>OZ220060.1:0-73196 GCA_964291475.2 Dehalococcoidia bacterium
ATATCCGGGCGGACCGACAGCGCCGGCTTCGCCATGACCTCGTAGACATTGACCCCTCCGGCGCGCGGTTGCGCGCGATAACCTCCCGCGCCAAGTCTCTCACCGTGATCAGTCCCAGCTCATCGTCCTCGTGGCGGCGGTTGACGATGAGCGAGCTGATGTGCAGCCGCTTCATCGTCGCCATAGCCTCGGCCACCGTCGCCAGTCCGTCGATGGCGTGGACCTCCGGCCCCAAGATGTCGAGTACACGTATTGACCTGTTATCGCCCTGCTCGTTCATAGCGTGCCTTCCAACTCCTCCATTAGCGTGGGCAACTGGTTGAGAGACCGACGACGTCTTCAACGGCGATTTGAAAGGCGACGCCGGCGCCGTGATCGCGGTCCATCCCGCCTGCCGCCGCGATGCGTTCGAGAATATCCCGGCCCTCGGTTCCGCCACCAGGAACAGCACCACGTCCCGGCTCGCGGTCAAGTCCAGCCCCAGAAAGGTCTTTGCCGGTTCCAGCCCCTCGCCGCGCACACCGCTGATGATGGTGTCGCCCGTCGCGCCGCCCGCCCGCGCGGCATCAACGATGTGGTCCGTCTTCTCCTTGTTCACCAGCGCGACGATCAGCGCCATCTTCATGTCTCCACCCCCTGGCGTTCCTTCCGGGTGCGCCGGCGTTCCACCCATTCGGCGGCGATGGCGTAGCCTAGCACCGACATGATGGGGAAGACACTGGCGAAAGCGATGAGTCCGAAGCCGTCGATGAGCGGGCTGCGCCCGGGGACACTGGCGGCGAGGCCCAGCCCAGGGCCGCCACCACCGGCACCGTGACGGTCGAGGTGGTGACGCCGCCGCTGTCGTAGGCCAGCGGGATGATGGTGCGGCGGCTCAGGTACGTCAGCACGATGACGACGACGTAGGCGGCCAGAATGTACCATCGGGAGCGGCGAGCCCGTCACGATGCGGAAGCATCCCAGGGATACCCCGGCAGCCACGCCCACCGCCACCGCGATGCGGAGCCCCAGGCGTTCACCGCGCCACCCGAGACCTCCTGGGCCTTTATCGCGACGGCGATGAGGGACGGCTCGGCCGCCGTCGTCGCAAAACCGATGGCGGCAGCGAAGAGGTAGACCACCCAGTAGTCCTCCCACCGCACCACGCCCGCCAGCGCCGACTCCCCCGCCATCTCCGTGAGCTGCCGCGCCATCGTCTCGCCGATGGGGAACAGCGCCTGGTCCAGCCCGATGAGGAACAGCGCCAGCCCCAGCAGCACCATGACCGACCCGGTAACGATGCCCCCGACGTTGGGCACCCTGCGCCGCAGCACGCCCACCTGGAACACGACGAGGATGACGACGATGGGCGTCACGTCCCGCAGCGTATACAGCAGGGTCTCGCCGAAGAGCGCCAGCCACTCCAGCATCACGTCACCATCCCGTAGCCCAGCACGCAGATCATGGGAGTGAGGCTGGCGAAGGCGATCAGTCCGAAGCCGTCGAGCATCGGATTGCGCCCCCGGATCGTGGAGGCGAGGCCCACTCCTAGGGCGGTGATCAGCGGCACCGTGATCGTGCTGGTCGTTACCCCCGCCGGAGTCGTAGGCCACGCCCACAATCTCCTCGGGCGCGAACAGGGTCATCACCATGACCAGCACGTAGCCGCTGATGATGAAGCGGTGAATGGGCCACCCCTTCAAGATGCGCAGCACCCCCAGACGATGGCGAGGCCGACGGCGACGGCAACCACCATGCGCAGCTCGAGGGCGTACCGGTCCTGGGCCGCCTGGCTGCCGCCGATGAAGTCCGCCTCCGCCGCCACTTTCGCCGCCTCGGCCGCCACGGCGATCAGCGCGGGCTCGGCCACGGTGGTGCCGAAGCCGAGACAGAAGGCCAGCGCCAGCAGCACCCGTCGCGCTCCCCTTGCGCGCCAGCCCCTGCGCCAGCACCTCGCCCAGCGGGAACAGGCCGCTTTCCAATCCCTGGATGAACAACGCCAGTCCCAGGACTACGCACACCAACCCGACCGCCACGCTAGCGACGTCGGGAAAGGGCTGTCGGACCACGACGATCTGGAAGAAGACGATGACCGCGACGATGGGCGCCAGATCACGAAGGGCGCCCACCAACTGTTTCGCCATGGTCAGCGCAAAACGCGGCAAACCATGCTCCTCGCGCGTGGCTGCATAGGGTTCGATGGGCCTGCGCGGCGCGGCTAGACCCTACCGAACGGCCCGCTACGGGTCAATGCGGTGTCGTCGTGCATGATGCTCTGCCGTAGATATTCCTCAGGGGCACCCAAAAGGCGGTTCGGGGGTGGGGATGGGCGACCACAAGGGTCGCCCCTACATGGTTGGGCGGGGTTAGACGACGCCGGCGGCGCGGAGGCGTTCCAGGTCGTCTTCGGTGAGGCCGATTTCGGCGAAGACTTCGGCGTTGTGCTCGCCGATAAGGGGCGCGGCCCGGAGGTATTCTATGGGCGTCTCGCTCATCTTTATGTAGGGGCCGGGGACGGCGAAGGTCGCGTCCATGCCGGGCTGGTGGACCTCCTGCCAGAACTCACGGAAGGCAAGGTGCTCGTTCTCCAGCAGGTCCTGCATGTTGTTCACGGGGGCGAGCAGGAGCTTGTCGCTCACGGCGCGGGCGTAGATTTCTCCCTTCGTCTTGGTGGCGAAGAAGGCGGCGACTTCGTCCTGGCAGCGCTCGAACTCGCGGGCCAACTCGCCGCCGACGGTCATGATCTTGAAGTAGTCCATGTTTCGCCAGTCCCGCGATTTCAGGAAGTCCGACGCCTTCCCTTCGGCGTCCATCCAACGGATGAGGGACTCGGTCGACCGCCAGGCGACGTTGCCGCCCGACACGGTACCGACGACGTAGCCGTCGAGCGTGGGGAAGACGTCGCGGACGGTGAAGTCCGGGAACCGCTTGGTGCCGCCGCCGCGCTCGATGTTGACGCCCATGAGAATCGAGTTGGCCGCGGCGTTCATCAGCACGCGGATCACCGCGGCCTGGATCGAGACGTCGACGTGCTGGCCTTCCCCGGTGGCGTGGCGGGCGAAGAGGGCGATCATCGAGCCGGCCGCGCCCTGCGCCCCGCCCTGGTGCTCCGCCTGCGGGACGGAGACCCGTGCCGGGGGACGGTCGGCGTCGCCGCAGACGTAGAGCGCGCCGCCCATGGCCCACAGCACCATGTCGGTGGTCTTGTACCGGGCGTAGGGGCCCGACTGGCCGAAGGGCGAGATCGAGGTGTAGATGATGCCGGGGTTGATGGCGCTGATCCGGTCGTAGCCGAGGCCGAGGTCGCGCATCGTACCCGGCATGGACGATTCGAGGATGAAGTCGGCCGTGGCGGCGAGGCGGGTGAAGAGGTCCTGTCCTTCGGGGCGTTCCAGATCGAGGGTCACGCCGCGCTTGTTGAGGTTGTAGGCCGTCCAGTAGAGGCTGCGCTCGGGATGCGGCTCGTCCTGGTAGAAGGCCCGCGCTTCCGTGTGGGGCTACCGCCGGGCGGCTCGATCCGGATGACGTCGGCGCCCATGTCGCTGAGCAGGCGTCCCGCCCAGTTGACGCCGCCCTCGGTCAGGTCGAGGACGCGGTAGGGAGCGAGCGATGAGCCGGGGCGGCCCGGCTCGTCGGGGCGATCGGTCATCGAAGGTCCTCCGGCGTGGGCCGGATTCTTGGCGACGGGGCGATGGGTGTCAAGGAGCGGGCGCTGGGTTACGCCGGACGCGGGCACGGCGCATAATGCGGACATGACCGAAGAGCTTGTGAACGTCGTCGTCACCACCAGCCTTGCCGACGACCTGATCGCGCGTATCGAGCGGGCCGATGCGCGGGTGCGCGTGGCCGACGCGGCGGCGAAGCTGCTGGAGGAGCTGCCGTCGGCGCTGCGGCCCATGCAGCAGCCCGCGCCCGACCGGAGCGGCGGGCGCTCGCTCGACGCGATGCTGGCGGACGCGGAGGTGGTGCTGGCGGCCCGCCGGCTCCCTCCCGACGTGGGGCGCCGAGCGCCCAACCTCCGCTGGGTCCAACTCCCCATGGCGGGCACCGAGTTCGCACGCGACCTCGACGTGTGGCACGACCCGAACGTCGTCATCACCAGCGCGGCGGGGGTCAACGCTCGACCCGTCGCCGAGTGGGTGATGACGCAGGCATTGACCCTTGCGAAGCAGGTGGGGCGCATGGTGCGGGGCCAGCGGGCGCGGGCGTGGACCGCTTCGAGCTTCCGCAACTCCGCGGCGCGACGATGGGGATCGTCGGGTTCGGGGAGATCGGACGGGCCACGGCGCGCCTCGCGGCCGCCTTCGGGATGCGCGTGCTGGCGGTCAAGCGCAACCCCGCCGAAGCCGGCGGCGGCGTCGAGGTGCTGCCGCTATCTGAACTTGACCTGGTACTGCGCGAGTCCGACTTCGTCGTCCTGGCCGTGCCGTCGACGCCGGAGACGCGGGGGATGATCGGCGCCCGCGAGCTCGGTCTGATGAAGCCGACGGCATACTTCATCAACCCGGCGCGCGGCGACGTCGTGGACGAGGCGGCGCTGCTGGCGGCGCGGGCGGAGCGGCGCATCGCGGGGGCCGCCCTCGACGTGCTGCAGAGCGAACCGCCGCCGCCCGACAGCCCCTGGTGGGAGGTGGACAACGCGCTGGTCACGGCGCACGTCGCCGGACTGTATCCGGGCTACGACGCGGCGGTCGTCGACCTGTTCGTCGAGAACCTCGGGCGCTACCTCGCAGGCCGGCCGCTGCGGAACGTCGTCGACCGGGCGCGGGCGTACTAGGCATGTGCGATTGCACGGGAAGGACACGGATCACATGAAAGACTTCGACGAGTCAACGTACGGAGACCGCATCGCCGAGGTCTACGACGAGATGTACGCAAACCTAAACAGTCCAGAGCAACTTGCCTCTATGGTGGACATGCTGGCCGGGCTGGCGGGCAGTGGACCTGCCTGGAACTTGGAATCGGCACGGGCCGGATCGCGCTTCCGCTGGCGGCGCGCGGGCTTGAGGTCCACGGCATCGACTCCTCCGAGGCCATGGTCGAAAAGCTGCGGGAAAAGCCCGGCGGCGAGGCAATTCCCGTCACCATGGGCGACTTCGTGGAGTTTCGACTTGAAAGACCGCTACTCTCTGATCTACGTGGTCTTCAACACCTTCTTCGCGCCGCTGACGCAGGAAGACCAGGTCAAGTGCTTCATGAACGTCGCCCGCCATCTGAACGATGGCGGCTTCTTCGTCATCGAAGCCTTCGTGCCCGACGTCGCGAGATTCGTGGGCGGCCAGAGCATCCGCACGGGCATGCTTACAACCAACACCGCCTCCATCGACATGGCCCATCACGATGCCGCCACGCAGATGGTGACTTCATCCCACGTCTACTTCACGGAGGACGGGGTCCGCCTCTACCCCATCAAGCTCCGCTACGCCTGGCCGTCGGAGCTGGACCTGATGGGCAGGCTGGCCGGCCTCACGCTGCGGTCTCGGACGAGCGACTGGCAGGGCAGCCCATTCACGGCCTCGAGCACCAACCACGTGTCCGTCTACGAGCGGCGGTGAGGTCGCCCGCCCCCTCCGGCCTCTCCTCCTCTGGGGGAGATTTGAGAGAGGGCACGCGCCGTAGCGCGTCGGCGGTGTGAGGCCGGGAAACGGGCGGAGCGGGGCGGTTCTTCCCTCTCCCCCTCTGGGGGAGATTCGAGGGAGGGCGCGCGCCGTCAGGCGCGCGAGCGCCCGCGGGGCGCTGCTCTTCAAGGGGCGGCGAAGGCCGCGCTAGAATGGCGCCATGCCGGAGCTGTTCAACGTCCTGCCGCCAGGGGAGGCGCTGGCCCTGCTGCGCCGCAACGTCGAGGTGCGCGTGCTGGGCATCGAGCGGGTCGCCACCGAGGCGGCGCTGGGGCGCTACCTGGCCCGCGACGTCTTCGCCGGCGGCGACCTGCCGTCGTTTCCTCGATCGAGCATGGACGGCTTTTCTGTCCGCGCCCGGGACACCTTCGGCGCGAGCGAGGGGCTCCCCGCCTACCTGCGCGTGGCCGGCGACGTGCCCACCGGCAGCCGCCCAACGTTCGACGTCGCCCAGGGCGAGGCGGCGCGGGCGCCACCGGCGGCATGCTGGCGCCGAGCGCCGACGCCGTGGTCATGGTCGAGCACACCCAGCCGGTGGACGAGACGACCATCGAGGTCGTTCGCGCGGTGGCAGTGGGGGAGAACGTCGTCCAGCCCGGCGAGGACGTGAAGGAGGGCGGCCTGGTGCTGCCTAAGGGCCACCGGCTGCGGCCGCAGGACCTCGGCGGGCTGACCGCCGTCGGCGCGGCGACGGTTGAGGCGGCGCGGCGTCCCAGCGTAGGTATTCTCTCCACCGGCGACGAGGTCGTGCCGCCCGACGCGGCTCCCGAGCCGGGCCAGGTCCGCGACGTGAACAGCTACACCCTGGCCGCGCTGACCGAGCGGGCCGGCGGCGAACCGTCGATGCTCGGCATCGTGGGCGATGATGGAGACGCCCTGGCCCGGGCGGCGGCGGACGGCCTCGACGCACACGACGCGCTGGTCATCTCGGCAGGCAGCTCGGTGAGCGCGCGCGACCTCACCGCCGAGGTGGTCCAGGGGCTCGGCGAGCCTGGGGTGCTGCTCCACGGCGTATCGCTGCGGCCCGGCAAGCCGACGGTACTCGCCGTTGTCGGTGGGAAGCCGGTCTTCGGGCTGCCGGGCAACCCCGTCTCGGCGATGATCGTCTTCGACCTCTTCGTACGGCCCGCCATCGCCTGGCTCAGCGGCTGCGACGACCCGCCCGAGCCGCCGACGTCGCGCGCGACGCTCACCCGCGACGTCGCCTCGGCGCCGGGCCGGGAGGACTACGTCCCGGCGCGCCTCGTCGAGCGGGACGGTGTCCGCTACGCCGAGCCCGTCTTCGGCAAGTCGAACCTGATCTACACGCTCGTGCGCGCCGACGGCCTGCTCAAAATACCCCTCGATGCGGGCGGCCTCTACGCGGGGGCCGAGGTCGAGGTGCGGCTGCTGGGGTAGGGGAGCGGGCGGACTTCGGACGGCCGTAGCGGTTGTAGAGGGGCCCCTCATCTCGATCTTCTCCCACGGGGAGAAGAGGCCGGACCACCGCGCCCCACCCGGCCCGTCCTAAGTCCCTCCCAGGGGGGAGGGAGGCTTGAGCGGCGCCCCTTGAATGGCGGAGAGCGATTCGTGAATCGCCCCTACGGGTTCTTGCTGAGGAGGAAGGCGCTGGAGGGGACGGGGGCGGCCGAGGTGTAGAGGGAGAGCTCGACGTCCTTGACCTGGGAGGTCGAGGTGCCGCGGATCTGCTTGACGGCTTCGACCATGAGGTTGAAGCCGTGCAGGTAGACCTCGGAGAGGCCCGCGCCGCTGGTGTTGATGGGAATCTCGCCGTCGGGGAAGCCGATGGCGCCGGAGGCGGCGTAGGGGCCGCCGTTGCCGCGACCGCAGAAGTAGTCTTCCAGCAACAGGAGCACGACGGTGCTGAAGGCGTCGTAGAGCTGGGCGACGTCGATGTCCTTGGCGTCGGACGCCGGCGCGCTCGTAGAGGGCTTTGGCGGCGACGGAGGAGTCGGTGCGGAAGAAGTCGTCGTCCTTGTAGTAGTTGGTCATGCCGGTGGTCATGTAGGCCATGCCCTGGGAGACGGCGAGGAGGTAGGCCGGCGGGTTGGGGCAGTTGCGGGCCCACTCGGCCGGAGGAGACGACGAGCGCCGCCGCGCCGTCGGTCTCCAGGCAACAGTCGAAGAGGCGCATCGGCTCGGCGATCCAGCGGGCGTTCAGGTAGTCCTCGATGGTGATGGGCTGGCGCATGACGGCGGCGGGGTTGCGGGTGGCGTTGTCGCGCTGGGTGACGGCGATGGCGCCGAGGTGCTCGGCCTTGGTGCCGAACTCGTGCATGTGGCGGCGGGTGAGCATCGCCACCTGCTGCACCGGCGAGACCATCCCAAAGGGGATGTGGTACTGCTGGTGACCGCCGACGAGCATCGACTGCTTCTCCCAGGGTCTGCCCGCCTGGGCGCTGCTCGCGGAGAGCTTGCCGCGGTTCCGGGAGCGGAAGCAGAGGACGTGGTTCGCCTGGCCGGTGGCGACGGCCTGGGCCGCGAGGGCGATCGTCGCCGCGCCGCCTCCGCCGCCGTAGCCGGTCTCGGCGAAGAAGGTGAGGTCGTTGGTCCCGACGACGGAGTGCAGGGCCTCCTCGGTGGTGGCCTCCATGTCGAAGCGGACGATGCCGTCGATGTCCTTGGGGGTGAGGCCGGCGTCCTCGATGGCCTTGCGGGAGGCTTCGACGGCGGTGCTGAGCTCGGGCCGGCCCAGACCCTTCGAGTATTCGGTCTGACCGATGCCGGTAATCGCGGTCTTGTTCTTGAGACTCACGCCGCACCCCGCTTTCGGACGCTCCAGCCGCCCAGGAGGGCGACGGTTTCGGAGAAGGTCGCGGCGGATTATAGCGCGTTCGGCCCTGGGCCGTCCCCGGCGCTAGAATGGCGTCATGGAGCGGGAGCACCACCATCACGGGCGGCGGCGGGAGTACTACCTCGAGGATGTGCCCATCGAGGAGGCGTATCGCCGCTTCTTCGGGCGGCTCGACGCCGACGGCATCGGCGCGCTCGAGGCGGAGCCGGTGTCGCTCGACGAGGCGCTGGGCCGGGTGACCGCGGAGGCGGTCTGGGCGCGGCGCTCGTCGCCGCACTACCACGCCGCGGCCATGGACGGGGCCGCCGTCCGCGCCGCCGACACCGCCCGCGCCACCGAGACCGCGCCCATCCGGCTGCGGCTGGAATCGCAGGCGGTCTGGGTCGATACCGGCGACCCCATGCCGGACGGCTTCGACGCGGTGATCATGCGCGAGGTCATCCACGAGGCGGACGGCGGGATCGAGATCATGGCGCCCGCCGCTCCCTGGCAGCACGTCCGGCCCATGGGCGAGGACATCGTCGCCACGGAGCTGGTGCTGCCGGAGAACCACACCATCCGCCCCGAGGACGTGGGGGCGGCCGCGGCGGCGGGGGCAACCTCGATACCGGTGCGGCGGACGGCCGCGTGTGGCCGTGATTCCCACCGGCAGCGAGCTCGTCCCGCCGACTGCTGCCCCGGCCAAGGGCGACATCGTCGAGTACAACTCCTTGATGCTGGCGGCGCAGGTGACCGAGTGGGGCGGCGAGCCCGACCGCAGGCCCATCGTCGCCGACGACCCGGCGCTGATCGCCGACGCCGTCGCCTCGGCGGCCCGCGACTGCGACGTGGTGGTAGTCAATGCCGGCTCCTCGGCGGGCACGGAGGACTACACCGCCTCCGTCGTCCGCGACCTCGGCGAGCTGCTGGTGCACGGAGTCGCCGTCCGGCCGGGACATCCCGTCGTCCTCGGTGTGGTCGACGGGACGCCCGTGCTGGGCATTCCCGGCTACCCCGCCTCCGCGGTGGTGACCTCGGAGTTGTTCCTGAAGCCCTTGCTGGACCGGATGCTGGGACGGGAGAGCGCGCCGCCGCAGGAGGTCGAGGCCGTGATGAGCCGCAAGGTGCTCTCGCCGATGGGCGAGGACGAGTGGCTGCGGGTCAAGCTAGGCCGGGTCGGGGGCAAGCTCATCGCCGCGCCGCTGCAGCGCGGGGCCGGGGTGATTATGTCGTTGGTGCGCGCCGACGGCCTGGCGCTGATTCCTCGCTTCTCGGAGGGCGTCGACGCCGGCGACGCGATCACCGTCCACCTGCGGCGGCCCCTGGCCGAGGTCGAGAACACCGTTGTCGTCATCGGCAGCCACGACGTGACACTCGACCTGCTGGCGTCGCACCTGCGGCGACGCCAACCGCCGCGCTCGCTCGCTTCATCGAACGTCGGCAGCTTGGGCGGGCTCGTGGCGCTGCGCGGGGTCAGGCGCACGTGGCCGGCAGCCATCTGCTCGACGAGGAGACCGGCGAGTACAACCTCGCCTACGTCGAGCGTTACCGCGATGGACGCCCGATGGTCATGATCACGCTGGCCCACCGGGTGCAGGGGCTGATGACGCCGCCCGGCAACCCGAAGGGTGTGACGTCGCTGGAGGACCTTGCGGACGGCGAGGTCTCGTTCGTCAACCGGCAACGCGGGTCGGGGACGCGGGTCCTGCTCGACTACAAGCTGGCGCAGCTCGGCATCGACCCTAGGAGCGTCCGCGGCTACGAGCGCGAGGAGTACACCCACCTCGCCGTCGCTGCGCAGGTGGCGAGCGGGGCCGCCGACGCCGGCCTCGGCGTCATGGCGGCGGCGCGGGCGCTCGACCTCGGCTTCACGCCGCTCCTCGAAGAGCGCTACGACCTGGTCATCCCCCGCCAGTTCTTCGACTCCGACCTGCTTGCTCCTATTCTCGACTTGCTCGACGGCGGATCGGAACGCGGCAAGGCCTTTCGGGCCGAAGTCGAAGCGCTCGGCGGCTACGACACGCGGGAGATGGGCCGGGTCGCGGCGGAGATCGGGTGACGTCGGAAGCAGGCGCATGACCGAGTTCGTCTACTGCCCGCACTGCGCGACCCGGTTGGGACGCCGCCTCCGGGGCGGCATCGAGCGGCCCGCCTGCGAGTCGTGCGGCTACGTGCAGTTCCGCAATCCCGTCGTTGGCGTTGCCGTTGTCATCGTGGAGGACGGGCACGTCCTGCTGGGCCGGCGCGCTCCGGGCCGCGACCGGGCCGGGCTCTGGTGCATCCCGTCGGGCTACGTCGAGTGGGGCGAGGAGATCCGCGAGGCGGCGCGGCGCGAGTTCCTGGAGGAGACGGGCCTGAAGATCGAGACCGGCGACGTCTACGCGGTCCACTCCAACTTCCACAACCCCGATTCGCTGACCGTGGGCATCTGGTTCCGGGGCCGGGCCGTCGGCGGACGCCTCCAGGCCGGCGACGACCTCGACGAGGCGGGCTTCTACGACCCGTCGGCGCTCCCCGGCCCGCTAGCCTTCCCCACCGACGAGCTCGTCATCGAGCAGCTCCGGCGGGAGATGAGAATGTAGGAGTCGAGAGTTGCCCAGGGGCATTACAGGCAGTTTTCTATCGACAAGCCAGGAACCCGCTCGAAGTGGCGAATGTTCCCGGTGACCAAGGTGAGATCCTGGGCCAGCGCGATGGAGGCAATCCGCAGATCCGCCTCGCCCAGCGGCGTGCCCCGGCGCTCTAGGGCCGCCCTCACCTCGCCGTAGTGCCTCGCGGCGGTGGCGTCGAAACGGAGTACCGCCAAGTTCGCCAGAACCTTTGCTTCGATCCGGCTTATGAAATCCTCAGGCAGTAGGCCCCGCCGGAGGGCGCCATACACCAATTCCCCAAGCGCTATGCTGGAGACGTATTGCCTCACGAAGGGTACGACAGCCAGCTTGGCGATCAAACCTGTCGAGGGCTGTCGCCTCATCAAGTTGCTCAGGACATCGGTGTCTAGCAGATACATCAGTCCTCGAACTCGACGAGGCGGCCGGTGTCCCTTTCCCGTTCGGCGTAGATGTCCGCAACGAGCGCGTCGATGTGATCATCCCCCATGGCGCTCCATGCGCCGACGAGGGCCAGCGCTCCCCGTGGCTCGGCCGAGGACGACCGTGCCCGTTCGATGAGCTCCAAGTCGGCGACGCTCACCAAAGCGGCGAGTGGCTTGCCCCTTCGCTCGATAATGACGTGCTCGCCTCCATACGCTACGCGGGACACGAGCGCGGAGAGCCCCGACTTTGCCTGCGCCGTGCTCACTGTTGTAGTCAAGGGAGTCCCCCTTCCGAGTCATGCCGCTATGGGTCGCAATAGTCATTATAGTCTTTACGACCACTTTGTCCATTTGGTCCGGTGGTGGCGGCAATGGCGCGGTCAGCTTCCGGCGGGAGAAGGGCGTCCCCAAGGGCGGCCCCGACGGCGGGCGGCGGGCGAGGGAAGCAGGTGAGGCGCTGCCGGATTCTTTACACCGTTGGGGGGTTGGTGGTATCCTGCAAGTGAGTTCTTGACCAATTTGGTCAAGAATTGGCACACCTGATACGTACCGACCGAACGCGAGGGGCTCTTGACAACCTCATCGACCAAGCCGGAGGCGCTTGTCCCGCAGGAGTACCGGTTCGGCTTCACCGTCGACGTCGAGTCCGACGTGATCCCGAAGGGGCTGAGCGAAGAGATCGTCCGCACGATCTCGGAGAAGAAGGGCGAGCCGGAGTGGCTGCTGGAGTGGCGGCTCAAGGCCTACCGGCACTGGCTCACCCTGGCCGGCGAGGAGCCCTCGTGGGCCAACGTGCGGCACCAGCCCATCGACTACCAGGACATCATCTACTACTCGGCGCCGAAGTCGCCGGAGGACGGCCCCAAGAGCCTCAACGAGGTTGACCCCGAAATCCTGGCGGCCTACGAGAAGCTGGGCATCCCGCTGGAGGAGCAGAAGCGGCTGCAGGGCGTGGCCGTGGACGCGGTCTTCGACAGCGTCTCGGTGGCCACGACGTACAAGGAGAGCCTGGAGAAGGCCGGGATCATCTTCTGCTCCATGTCCGAGGCGGTGCAGAACCACCCCGAGCTGGTCCGCAAGTACCTCGGGTCGGTCGTCCCCTACAGCGACAACTTCTACGCCGCCCTGAACTCGGCGGTCTTCAGCGACGGCTCCTTCGCCTACATTCCGAAGGGCGTGCGTTGCCCCGTCGAGCTGATGACCTACTTCCGCATCAACCAGGCGGGGTCGGGCCAGTTCGAGCGCACCCTGCTCGTCGCCGACGACGACAGCTACGTCAGCTACCTGGAGGGCTGCACCGCGCCGTCGCGAAGGAGCACCAGCTCCACGCCGCCGTCGTCGAGCTGGTGGCCCTCGACCGCGGCGAGATCAAGTACTCGACGCTGCAGAACTGGTTCCCCGGCGACGTCGACGGCAACGGCGGCGTCTACAACTTCGTCACCAAGCGCGGCGCGGCCCGCGGCAAGGACTCGAAGATCTCGTGGACGCAGGTCGAGACCGGCTCGGCGATTACCTGGAAGTACCCCAGCGTCATCCTTCAAGGCGACGACTCCACCGGCGAGTTCTACTCGGTGGCGCTGGTCAACAACCGGCAGCAGGCCGACACGGGGACGAAGATGGTCCACGTCGGCCGCCGGACGAAGAGCAACATCGTCTCGAAGGGCATCTCCGCGGGACGGGGGAACAACACCTACCGCGGCCTGGTGAAGGTCAACGCGGGCGCCGACGGCGCGCGCAACTACACGCAGTGCGACTCGCTGCTCATCGGCGGGGCCTGCGGAGCGCACACGGTGCCCTACATCGAGGTGAAGAACCCCAACGCGCAGGTGGAGCACGAGGCCTCGACCTCGAAGGTCAGCGACGACCAGCTCTTCTATCTGATGCAGCGCGGCGTTTCGTCGGAGGACGCCCACTTCATGATCATCAACGGCTTCTGCCGCGACATCTTCAAGGAGCTTCCCTGGGAGTTCGCCGTCGAGGCCTCCCAGCTCCTGAAGGTCAGCCTCGAAGGCTCGGTGGGGTAGCGACGGGATGAGCGAGCCGCTACTCGTCGTCGAAGGACTGCGGGCCGCCGCCAACGGCGTTGAAATCCTCAAGGGCGTCGACCTCACGGTGAACGCGGGCGAGGTCCACGCCGTCATGGGGCCGAACGGGTCGGGCAAGAGCACGCTCGCCAACGTGCTCGCCGGGCATCCCTCGTTCGAGGCCACGGCGGGCAGCGTCCGCTACGACGGCGCCGACCTGCTCGCGATGAGCCCCGACCTGCGCGCCCGCGAGGGCCTCTTCCTCGCCTTCCAGTACCCCGTCGAGGTGCCCGGCGTGCGTCTCTCGCAGTTCCTCCGCTCCGCCTACAACGCGGTGCGGGTGCACAAGGGCCTGCCCGAGTGCGAGCTGCGCGAGTTCAACAAGCTCATCAAAGAGAAGATGAAGCTGGTCGGCATGGACCCCAAGCTCACCAGCCGCGCGCTCAACGAGGGCTTCTCCGGCGGAGAGAAGAAGCGCAACGAGGTGCTGCAGATGGCCGTCCTCGAACCGCGCCTCGCCTTTCTCGACGAGACCGACTCCGGCCTCGACGTCGACGCGCTGCGCACCGTCGCCTCCGGCGTGAACGGCCTGCGCCGCCCCGACAACGCCATGGTCGTGGTGACGCACTACCAGCGCCTGCTCGACTACATCGTCCCCGACCGCGTCCATGTGCTGATCGACGGGCGCATCGTCCACTCCGGCGGCAAGGAGCTTGGCCTCAAGCTCGAAGCCGAGGGCTACGACTGGGTCCGGGAACAGATGCCCGCGGGAGCGGAGGCGTAGCGATGGCCGCCGCGGCGGACGTCGCCGAGCGCTACCGCGCCGACTTCCGGGCGGCGGGCGATTCCGCCCCCGCTTGGCTCGCCGATTTGCGCAAGCGCGCTATGGAGCGCTTCGCCGAGACCGGCTTCCCCACGGCGCGGCGCGGCAACGAGGCGTGGAAGTACACCAACGTCTCGCCGATCGCCAACGCCGACCTCGGCCTCGCCCCGGCGGCGGATATCTCGCTCGCCAAGGCGCTGCGCGGCGCACCTTCGCTGCGCGCCGCGCCGGAAGGCCCGTGGACCACGCTGGTCTTCGTCAACGGGCGCTTTTCCGGCGGCGTCACCAATGACCGCGCCATGCCGCTGGCATCGGCCCTGGAGCGCGACACATCCTGGGTCGAGGCGCACCTCGCCCAGACGGCGTCCTTCGAGGCCGGAGGGTTCGCCGCGCTGAACACCGCCTTCCTCACCGACGGGGCCGTCGTACGCATCCCCTCCGGCGAGACGGCTGCGGTGGTCCACCTCGTCTTCGCCACGACCGGCGAGGCCGGCATCTCCCACCCCCGGGCGCTCCTCGTGGTTGAGCCGAACGCCCGCGCCGCCATCGTCGAGACGCATCTGCACACCGCCTCCGACCGACAGGTCGCCAACGCGGTCACCGAGATCGAGGCGGGCGACGGCGCCGACGTCGTCCACGCCAAGCTCGTGCTCGGCGCGCGGGGCGCGTCGCACGTCGGGGCGACGTCGGCCCGGCTGGGACGGGAGGCGCGCCTGACGTCGACGGTCTACGCCGGCGGCGCCGGCCTCGTCCGCAACGCGCTCGATGTACGGCTCGAAGGCGAGAGGGCATCTTGCCGCCTCGACGGGCTCTCGCTGACGCACGGGTCGCAGCACGTCGACAACCAGACGTCGATCGAGCACCTGGCCCCGCATACGACGAGCGCGCAGCGTTACCGCGCCGTCCTCGACGGCCAGTCTCGCAGCGTCTTTTCGGGACGCGTGCACGTCGCGGCCGACGCCGTCAAGGCCGACGCCGACCAGTCGAGCCGGAGTCTGCTGCTCTCGGAGAAGGCCGAGGCAGACAGCAAGCCGAGCCTCGAAATCTGGACCGACGAGGTGCAGTGCCGCCACGGCGCGACGGTGGGGCAGATCGACGAGGCGGCCCTCTTCTATCTGAGGAGCCGCGGTCTCGAAGAGGGAACGGCGCGGCGGATGCTGATCGAGGCCTTCGCCGCCGAGATCGTCGCGACGGCGGAGCCCCGCGAGCTCCGCGCCTATCTGACGCGCCGCCTCCGCCGCGAGCTCGCCAAGACGGGAACGGCCGCATGACCACGTCCAACCACTCGACCGCCAAGGCCGCCCTCGACGTCGCGCGCGTCCGCGCCGACTTCCCCATCCTGCGGCAGCAGGTGAACGGGCGGCCGCTGGTCTATCTGGACAACGCGGCGACGGCGCAGAAGCCGCAGGCGGTGATCGACACGCTCACCCGCTACTACACGACGCTGAACGCGAACATCCACCGGGGCGTCCACGCCCTGAGTCAAGCGGCGACGGAGGAGTACGAGGGCGCGCGGTCCAAGATCCGCCGCTTCATCGGGGCGCGCGAGGACCGCGAGATCATCTTTGTACGCGGCTCCACCGAGGGGATCAACCTGGTGGCGCAGAGCTTCGCCCGTCCCCGGCTCGGCCCCGGCGACGAGGTGCTGATCACCGCGATGGAGCACCACTCCAACATCGTGCCGTGGCAGATCGTATGCGAGCAGACCGGCGCGAATCTCCGGGTCGTCCCCTTCAACGACGACGGCGAGCTGGAGATGGACGCCTTCGAGGAGCTGATCGGGCCACGAACCAAGATGGTCTCGGTCGTGCACGTCTCGAACGCGCTGGGGACGATCAACCCGGCGCGGGAGATCGCCGCCATGGCTCGCGCCCAGGGCGTCCCCGTCCTCTTCGACGGCGCCCAGGCCGCGCCGCATCTCCGCGTCGACGTGGCCGACCTCGACTGCGACTTCTACGTCTTCTCCGGCCACAAACTCTACGGCCCCACCGGCGTGGGTGCGCTCTACGGGAAGGCGGAGCACCTTGAGGCGATGCCCCCGTATCAAGGCGGCGGCGAGCAGATCAAGTCGGTTACCTTCGAGAAGACCATCTATAACGACCTGCCCTACAAGTTCGAGGCGGGGACGCCGCACATCGCGGGCGGGATCGGGCTCGGCGCGGCCATCGATTACGTCGAGTCCATCGGCCACGACGCCATCGAGGCCTACGAGGCGGACCTGCTCGCCTACGGCACGGAGCGGCTTGCCGGGGTCGAGCGGCTGCGCCCGATTGGGACGGCGCGGCACAAGGCGGGCGTCCTCAGCTTCACGCTGGAGGGCATCCACCCTCACGACGTGGGCACCATTCTCGATACCGAGGGGATCGCCATCCGCACCGGCCACCACTGCGCGCAGCCGGTGATGGACCGGTTCGGCGTGCCGGCGACGGCGCGCGCCTCCCTCGCCTTCTACAACACCAAAGAGGAGATCGACGCCCTGGTCGAGGGGATCGACAAGGTCTTCGAAGTCCTGGGCTAGACGGAGCAGAGGAGAACGCGCCGGACGTGTCGGAGCTACGCGAGCTGTACCAGGAGCTGGTCTTGGACCACAACAGCAGGCCGCGCAACTTCCGCGAGATGGAGAACGCCACCACCCGCATGGAGGGGTACAATCCGCTCTGCGGCGACCGGGTGACGGTCTACGTCAAGCTCGGCGGGGGGCGGATCGAGGACGTGAGCTTCCAGGGGTCGGGATGCGCCATCTCCCGCGCGTCGGCCTCGATGATGACCACCACGATCAAGGGGAAGACGATCGACGAGGCGGAGCGCCTCTTCGGCGCCTTCCACGAGATGGTCACCGGCGAGGGCGACCCGGAGGAGGACGACGAACTGGGCGACCTGGAAGTGCTCGCGGGCGTCGCCGAGTTCCCCTCGCGGGTGAAGTGCGCGACGCTGTCGTGGCACTCGATGCTATCGGCGTTGAAGGGGCAAAAGGAGCCGGTGAGCACCGAGTAGGGGCTCGCCGGCGGGCGGAAGCGGAGGAGGAGAGCGATGCACGTGCCGATCAAAGTCGACTACGCGGTGCGGGCCCTCGTCGACCTGGCCCAACACATCGACTCGGGGCCGGAGCGGGCCGCCGCCGTCGCCCACCGCCAGGGCATCCCCGAGGCCTACCTCGAGCGGCTGCTCAGCACGCTGAACAAGCGGGGGATCGTCTCCAGCCAGCGCGGGCCGCAGGGCGGCCACGTCCTGGGCCGCGACGCCGCCGACATCGACCTGCGCTCCGTCATGGAGGCCCTCGGCGACACCGTCTCTACGGTTTCCTGCATCGACGACCCCGGCTGCTGCTCCCACTCCGGCGCCTGCGGCCAGCGCGACATCTGGCGCGACGTCGAGGACGCAGTGAACGAAATCCTCGCCGGCACCTCCATCGCCGACCTCGCCAGGCGCACGCCCGTCATCGATTCGGCGCCCCCGCCGGCCTCCCCGGCCTCGCCGCAGCCCGTTCCGGTGAAACTCCTAATCTAAACGTTAAGAAAGGCCGCGCGTGCCCACCTTCGACATCGTCTCCAGGGCTAATCTGACAGAAGTGGAGAACGCCGTTCAAGGTGTGCTCCGCGAAATCAAGCAGCGCTACGACTTCAAGGGCAGCAAGGCCCGCGTCGACCGCGACGGCGCCGTCCTGACCCTGCTCGCCGACGACGACCTCCACCTGCGGCAGATGCACGACCTGCTCCGCACCTACCTCGTACGGCGCAAGGTCGATCCCGCCGCGGTCGAGTACAAAGACCCCGAGCGGGCCTCGGGCGGCGCGCTGCGTCAGACGGCCGTCGTGCGCCAGGGGATCCCCGCCGACGAGGCCAAGCGCATCACCAAGGCGATCAAGGACGCGAAGCTCAAGGTGCAGACCACCGTGCAAGGCGACGAGCTCCGGGTCAGCGGCAAGAAGCGCGACGACCTCCAGCAGGTGATCGCGCTGGTGAAGGACCTCGACCTCGACCGCCCGCTGCAATACGCCAACATGCGGGACTAGCGCGGGTGGCGCGCCCTGCGGGCGCGTGCCCTCTCTCAGCCTCCCCCAGAGGGGGAGAGGCCGGAGGAGACGGGCGGCGCGGAGACGTGGGCTCCGACAAGCAAAGGCTGTTGGCGCGGGGCCCCTCATCTCAATCTTCTCCCGTGGGCGACCTTTGCAGAACTCGCGCTCGGTTAGGAACAGGAGGGGTGGGGAGGTCCTTCACCCTCTCCCGCTGGGAGAGGGTTGGGGTGAGGGCGGGGGGCCGGGGAGGGGAGCGCTAACGTCGACGCAGCCTGTGGCCCCATTTCGCAAGCGTCTCCGCGGGGAGAAGGGGCAAGACTACCCGGCCCCCCCCCCGCAGCCGTTGACAAGCGGCGGCGAAAGTCGTTCTCTTTAGCGGCAGGCCCGGCCCGAGGCCGGGTATGGAGTGGACCCATGCGCGATTACCGACTCGTCTCAGGCGACGGCCACGTCAACGAGCCGCCGGAGGTGTGGAAGGACGGACTGCCGGCCGAGTACGCCGACCGCGCGCCGCGCCTCGAATCCTTCGAGGAGGGCGACGCCTGGATCTTCGAGGGCGCGCCGGCTCCGATCAACTTCGGCAACAACATCAACGGCGGCCTTCCTCCTGAGCAATGCGTCCCCTGGAAGCGGTGGGAGGACGTCCCCCGCGCCGGCTACGACCCCGCGGCGCGCCTCGAAGCGCAGGACCTCGACGGCGTCGACGCCGAGGTGCTCTACCCCACGCCGCGGCAGTCGATGGCCGTGTGGGCCATGGCGCCCAAGGACCCCGGCTTCCACCTCGCCCTGCTGCGCGCCTACAACGACTGGCTGGCCGCCTACTGCGGCCACGACCCCGGCCGTCTCGTCGGCGCGGCGATGATGCCCACGCTGGGCATCGACGCCGCCCTGGCGGAACTCGATCGCGCCCTGGCGGCTCCGGGGCTCCAGACGCCGATGCTGGCGCAGTGGCCGTCATCGGGAGCGACGGTGACGCCCGACGACGACCGCTTCTGGGCGGCCATGGCCGAGATGGGGCAGCCGGTGAGCATCCACATCAGCGTCTCCCCCGGCGTCACCGGCGACAACGACCCCAACCGCACCGGCCTCACCGCCCGCGGCGAGCTGCGCCACACCGCCACGCCCAACAACTGCCTCGAGCTCATCAACGACGGCGTCTTCGACCGCTTCCCCGACCTCAACGTGGTCTTCGCCGAGTGCGACTCGTCGTGGGTGCCCTACGTCAAGGAGCAGCTCGACAACAGGTTCCAGCGCATCAGTCCGACGCTGCGCCCCAAGATCAAAGAGCTGCCCAGCTACTACTTCGACCACCACATCTTCACCACCTACATCACCGACTACTACGGCGTGGTGAACCGCCACTTCATCGGCGTGAGCCAGATGATGTGGTCGAGCGACTACCCGCACCTGGGCGCCGACTTCCCCAACTCCTGGCGCGTCATCGACGAGCACTTCGCCGGCGTCCCCGACGACGAGAAGCACGCCATCCTCGCTGGCAACTGCGTCCGCGTCTACCGGATCGGGGAGGGCACTTAAGCCTCTCCCCCTCTGGGGGAGATTGAGAGAAGGCACGCGCCCGCAGGGCGCGCCTGTCCCCGTAGGCGCGATTCGCGAATCGGCCTCAGTCAGCCGTTCAGCGCCCGGGCGACATCCTCGCTGGTCATGGGCTTCGCGTCGGCGGGGACAGCGAACGTGGTGCCGTCCCCACCAGGCACAGTGACAGGTGCGCGCTCGAAGCCACGCCGGGCCAACTCCGACACGGCCTTGCCGAGGCTGATGCCCTTCCGTTCCGCCAGCGACCGTGCGGCCACCATTACGTCCTCGTCGATCGTTAACGTCGTTCGCATGGCAATTTCACGGTAGCACAAGATCAGCCGGTCAAATGCGGCAAATCCCAGTCAGCGAACGGGGCCGCGCTGGAGTCGGGGAATGCGCGCATCGCGACTCCGCTCCTACGGTATTCGTCAGGGCGGACCATCCGCGCCGTGGCGAGCGCCCCATCAGGCGGTCGTCTCCCAATGGACCTCCGCGCTGGGCCGTGCTAACTCCGACGAGCCGCGGGGTAGACAGACGCCAAGACCCAAAGTAGAATGTCAGTTCTAAACTCACAGACTGGAATTCCCAGGGGGATACCGCAATGGATATTTTGGACAAGTTCGACAACCTTCGGGCGGACGTCGAGAAGGATCAGCAGGAGAAATGGAACGAGATCTCCTCACTCAGGCACGAGAACGCTCAACTGAAGGAGGCGCTGCGACGGGAGCGGCTATGGCGTAACCCAGCCCTGCTGTTGGCACCGGTCTTGTCCGATATGGCGGTGGCAGGAAGGAAGACGGTGGTAACGCTTGCCCGCGCCGCCAGCGAGACCCTGAAGAAGCTCGGGGCTTCGCAAAACTAGGCTTGCCGTCCCTTCCGGCGCCGACGCGCCTTGACACCCCTGCCGCGGCGGGCGTATCGTTTTTCCTGATAGGCAAAGGCTGCGAACGAGAGGAGTAGCCCGCGAGCGGGGCCGCAGAGAGCCGGGGATTGGTGGAATCCCGGCGCCGGCGCGGTGGGTGAATGGACTCGGGAGCTGCGCACCGAACCCTCACGGGGGCGTAGGCTGCGACGGAAAGGGCACCGTTATCAGAGCCCGGGGCATCGCCCTTACGTTGAGAGACGCGGGGCCGCGCCCGGCAGAGTGTCCCCGGTCCGCCGGGGGAACGAGGGTGGCAGTCGCGGGCAAGACCCGTCCCTTGAGGGATGGGTCTTTTGTTGTTAACGAGGGAAAGCGAACGGAGAGCGATGGAACGCAAGCGCATCTTGACCGGCATCCGCCCCACGGGGGCGCTCCACCTCGGGCACTACGTCGGGGCCTTGGAGAGTTGGCTGCGCCTCCAGCGCGAGTACGAGTGCTTCTTCCTGATCGCCGACTATCAGGCGCTGGGCGACCACGCCGACGACGTCGACGGCATCCGGCAGTCGGTGATCGACGTGGCGATGGACTGGCTCGCCGTCGGCCTCGACCCCAAGGACAGCGCCTTCGTCATCCAGAGCTACGTGCCGGAGCACGCCGAGCTGACCATGCTGCTCAGCATGATCACGCCGCTGGCCGCCTCCAGCGCAACCCGACGCTGAAGTCGGAGTCGGAGCGGGTCGAGCAGGAGACGTCGGGGCTCTCCGTCGGCTTCTACACCTATCCGGTCAGCCAGATCGCCGACATCCTGCTGCCCAAGGCGCACCTCGTCCCGGTGGGCGAGGACCAGATGCCGCACATCGAGATGACGCGGGAGATCGCCCGCAAGTTCAACCGGCAGTACGCCGAGGTCTTCCCCGAGCCCCGGGGCCTGACCGGCGCGTCCCCCGGCTCGTGGGCACCGACAACCGGGGCAAGATGAGCAAGAGCCTCAACAACTGCATCTTCCTGAAGGACGACGCCGACACCGTCACCAAGATGGTGCGGAGCATGTACACCGACCCCACCCGCCTCCGGGCCACCGACCCCGGCCACGTCGAGGGCAACCCCGTCTTCATGTACCACGACGCCTTCAACCCCGACACGGAGGAGGTCGACGACCTCAAGGACCGTTACCGCCGGGGCGCGGTCGGCGACGTCGAGGTCAAGCAGAAGCTGACCGCGGCGCTGAACACGTTCCTGGAGCCCATCCGCGAGCGGCGCGCCCACTACGAGCAGCACCCCGACGAGGTGCACGAGGCGCTGCTCGACGGCACGCGCCGCGCCAAGGCCGTCGCCGAGCGGACGATGGACGAGGTGCGGTCGGCGATGGGGATCAGCGCCTACACCGGCGGGGGAGCGTCGTGATGCACTACCCGACGCTGGAGCAAGTCCGCGCCATGCGGGGCGCGGGCAACCTCGTCCCCGTCTACCGCGAGATCCTCGCCGACATGGAGACGCCGGTCTCCGCCTTCCTGAAGGTGGCGCGGGGGCGCTACTCGTTCCTTCTCGAAAGTGTCGAGGGCGGCGAGCACGTCGCGCGCTACAGCTTCATCGGGACGGAGCCGCGCAAGGTGCTGCGCACCGGCCCCGACCTTCAGCCGGCCAACGGCGGGGTGCCAACCGAAGACCACGGCGCGGTCGACCCACTGAAGGTGATCGAGCGCGAGCTTGCCGGCTACCGGCCCGTGGCCGTCGAGGGCGTGCCCCGGTTCCACGGTGGGGCCGTCGGCTACCTCTCCTACGACACCGCCGCCTACTTCGAGCGCCTGCCCCAGCCGGCGCCCGACCCCAACGGCCTGCCCGAGGCGGTGCTGATGCTCGCCGACACCCTCGTCGTCTTCGACCACCTGAAGCACCGCATCCTTGTGCTGTCGCACGTCCAGATCGACGACGAGCCCGACCCCGACGGCGAAGCCGCCCGCTACGCAGAAACGACGGCCCGCATCGACGAGATCGTCGACCGCCTCGCCCAGCCGCGCGGCCGCCCGACGGTCAGCGACGGCGCGGCGCCGGCGGCGGAGATGGGGTCGAACATGACCCGCGAGGAGTACCACCGCGCCGTTGAGAAGGGCCGCGAGTACATCATCGCCGGGGACGTCATCCAAGTCCTGCCGTCGCAGCGCCTCCAGCGGCGCACCGAGGCGCATCCCTTCGACATCTACCGCGCGCTTCGCGGGATCAACCCGTCGCCGTACATGTTCTACGTCGACCTCGACGGCTTCCAGCTCGTCGGGGCGTCGCCGGAGACGCAGGTGCGGCTCGAAGACGGCGTCATGACCGTCGGCTGCATCGCGGGGACGCGCCCCCGCGGCGCCACGCCGGAGGAAGACCTGGCCCTGGAGCGCGAGCTGCTCGCCGACCCCAAGGAGCGCGCCGAGCACGTCATGCTCGTCGACCTGGCCCGCAACGACCTGGGACGGGTGAGCCGCGTCGGCGGGGTGTCGGTGAACGCGCTGATGACCGTGGAGCGTTACTCCCACGTCATGCACATCGAGTCGAACGTGACGGGCCGGATACGCGACGACCGCACCTGCTACGACGCCTTCCGCGCCTGCTCGCCGCTGGGGACGGTCTCCGGCGCGCCGAAGATCCGCGCCATGGAGATCATCGCCGAGCTCGAGCCGCACCGGCGAGGGCCCTATTCCGGGGCCGTCGGCTACTTCGGCTTTGCGGGGAACATGGACACCTGCGTCGCCCTGCGGACGCTGGTAATGAAGGACGGCGTGGCCTACGCGCAGGCGGGCGGCGGCGTCGTCTTCGACAGCGACCCCGAGGGCGAGTACCAGGAGACGCTGCACAAGGCGGGCGCGCTCATCCGGGCCATCGACGCCGCCGAGGCGATGGACCTGCGCTACGGGCCGCTGCAGCAGCGCGGCGAGGAGGCGGCGCGATGATCCTCCTCATCGACAACTACGACAGCTTCACCTACAACCTCTACCAGTACCTGCGCGAGCTTGGGGCGGAGGTCGAGGTGCGCCGCAACGACGAGACCACGCTGGTCGACATCGAGGCGATGGCGCCCGACCGCATCGTGATCTCGCCGGGGCCGGGCACGCCCGACGACGCCGGCATTTCCAACGACGTCATCCGCCACTTCGAGGGACGCCTGCCCATTCTCGGCGTCTGCCTGGGGCACCAGTGCATCGGCGCGGTCTATGGCGGGAGCATCGTCGGGGCCGGCGAGATCATGCACGGCAAGACGTCGGAGGTGCGGCACGACGGGCGCGGCGTCTTCGCCGGCCTGCCCCAAGACTTCGAGGCGATCCGCTACCACTCCCTCGCCATCGACCCGGCAACGGTCGCCGACTGCCTCGACGTCACCGCCCGCACCAGCCGCGGCGTTATCATGGGCGTCCGGCACAAAGAGCACGCCATCGAGGGCGTGCAGTTCCACCCCGAATCGATCCTCACCGGCGTGGGGAAGGAACTACTCACCAACTTCTTGAACCTGGAAGAGCGCGGCGGGAGCGGCTGACGTGGTCATCGAGGCGCTGAACAAGATCGTCGAGGGCGGCTCGCTCGACGCCGCCGAGGCCGAGCGCGTCATGGCGTCGGTGATGGCGGGCGAGGTCTCGCCGGCCCGGCTCGCGGCGCTGCTCACCGCCCTGCGAATGAAGGGCGAGAGCGACGACGAGATCCTCGGCTTCGCCCGCGCCATGCGCGCCGCCGCCGTGCCCGTCGCCGCGCCGCCCGACGCCATCGACACCTGCGGCACAGGCGGCGACGCCTCCAACAGCTTCAACATTTCGACGGGTTCGGCCATCGTCGCCGCCGCCGCCGGGGTCACCGTCGCCAAGCACGGCAACCGGAGCGCGTCGAGCCGGTGCGGCAGCGCCGACGTGCTCGAAGCCCTGGGAGTGAAGTTCGCGGTCACCGCCGAGCAGGCCGAGCAGTGTTTGGAACGGGTGGGCATCGCCTTCCTGTTCGCGCCCGCCTTCCATCCCGCGATGCGGCACGCGGGCCCCACGCGCGGCGAGATCGGCATCCGCACCGTCTTCAACATCCTGGGGCCGCTCTCCAGTCCGGCCCGCGTCAAGCGGCAGGCCCTCGGCGCGGCAAGCCCCGACCTCGCCCCGCGCATGGCGGCGATCCTCGGCGGACTTGGCTGCGAGCGCGCGCTCGTCTTCCACGGCAGCGACGGCCTCGACGAGATCACCCTCGCCGGCCCCACGACCGTCCACGACCTGCGCGGCGGCACGGTGACCTCCTACGAGGTGACGCCGGAAGACCTCGGCCTCGCCGGAGCGCCCAGCGACGCCCTGGTTGGCGGCGGGCCGGAGGAGAACGCGGCCATTCTGCGCTCGCTGTTCGCCGGTGAGACCGGCCCGAAGCGCGACGCGCTGCTCGCCAACGCCGCCGCGGGGCTGGTCGTGGCGGGCAAGGCTGACGACCTGGCCGCGGGCGTCACGCTGGCGGCGGAGGTCATCGACAGCGGCGCGGCGGCGGCGAAGGTCGACGAGTTCGCCGCCTTCACCCAGAAATTCGAGGACTAGCCGTGGCCACCTACCTCGACGCCATCGTCGAACGCAAGCGGGCCGATCTCGCTCAGGCCAAGGCCGCAACGCCGCTCGCCGACCTGAAGGCGCGTACGACGGCCATGCCGCCGGCGCTCGACTTCCGCGGCGCACTCGCCGCTCCCGGCATCCAGGTGATCGCCGAGGTGAAGAAGGCGTCGCCCTCCCGCGGCGACATCGCCCCCGACGCCGACCACGTCGCGACCGCACGCGCCTACGCCGAGGCCGGTGCCGCCGCCATTTCCGTGCTCACCGAGGAGCCGCACTTCAAGGGCCGCCTCTCCTACCTTTCCGACATCAAGGCCGGCCTCGGCGAGTCCTGCCCGCCGCTGCTCCGCAAGGACTTCATCGTCGACCCGTACCAGGTCTACGAGGCCCGCGCCTGGGGCGCCGACGCGCTGCTGCTCATCGTGGCGTCGCTGTCCGGCGGAGAGCTCGCCGAGCTCATGGACACCGCCACCGACCTCGGCCTGGGGTGCTTGGTCGAAGTACACGACGCCGAGGAGGCCGAGCGCGCCGCGGCAGCCGGCGCGGCGGTCGTCGGCATCAACAACCGCGACCTGCGCTCCTTCGTCACCGACCTAGAGACGACGCGGCGGGTGCGGCCGCACGTCGGCGAGGGCGCGACGGTGGTCAGCGAAAGCGGCATCAAGACCAGCGAAGACGCCGCGCGCCTCGCGTCGTGGGGCGTCGACGCCTTTCTGATCGGCGAGGCGCTGATGACCGCGCCCAACCCCGGCGCGCTGCTGAAGACGTTCCTCACACGCGACTAGGGGCGGCGGCGATGACTCACGTCAAGATCTGCGGCATTTCACGCCAAGAGGACGCCGAGGCCGCCGCCGGCGCCGACTTCATCGGCCTCATGTTCGCCGAGAGCCCCCGGCGCGTCACTCTGGAGCAGGCCCGCACGCTCGTCGAGGCCGTCCGGTCACGCCCCGCACCGCCCAAGGCCGTGGGCGTCTTCGCCAACAACCCGCTCGACGAGGTCAACGAGACCGCCCGCGCCCTTGCGTTGGACTACGTCCAAATCAGCGGCGACGAACCCGACGACTTCGTCCGGCGCGTGGAAGCGCCGGTGATCCGGTCGGTGCACGTCGACGCCGGCGCGGGGCAACGGCCGGATCCGGCGGCGCTCGCCGCCCGCCTCGACGCCCTGCGCGCGCTGGGCGCGACGCCGCTCCTCGACGCCAAGGTGGACGCGCGCTACGGGGGCACGGGACGCCGCTTCGACCACGCCGCCGCCCGCGACGCCGCACGCGAGCACGACTTCCTGCTCGCCGGAGGCCTGACGCGGGAGAACGTCACGGAGGCCGTCGCCAACGTCCGCCCCTGGGGCGTCGACGTCTCCAGCGGCGTGGAGACGGGCCGCGTGAAGGATGCGGCCAAGATCCGCGCCTTCATCCAAGCCGTCCGCGCCGCCGACGTACGCTCCCAAGAGGGGAGCGCTTGAGCCGCTCCTCCTCTGGGGGAGACTGAGAGAGGGCACGCGCCGCAGGCGCGCCGGCACACCCTTCGCCAGTGGCGGCCGGAGCCGGTATAGTACGCGACGTTATGTCCGGATTCCTCGATAGGCGCGCCATCTTCGACCGGATCGCCTCCGAGCCGCCTTTGATCGAGGGGCTGGTCAGCCCCGATGTCCAAGTGCAGCCGAACGGCGTCGACCTGACGCTGCGGAGCGTGTCGTCGTATGACGGAGCGGGCGCCGCCGACTTCTCCAACGAGCGCCGCGCCCTGCCTACGGAGTCGATGTTGCCGTTCGACGGCGACGACGCCGTCATGCTCGGACCAGGGTCCTACCTTGTGCGGTTCAACGAGACGGTCAACCTGCCCCTCGACCTCGCCGCGCTGGGGCGCACCCGGTCGAGCCTGCTGCGAGGCGGTGCGGCGCTGCACACCGCGGTCTGGGACGCCGGCTACTCCGGCCGGTCTCAGAGTCTGCTGACCGTCTACAACCCCAGCGGCTTCCGCTTATACCGGAACGCCCGCATCATGCAGCTGGTCTTCGTGACCTTGGAACAGCCTGCCGACGCCGGGTACACCGGCGTCTACCTCGGCGAGCACACTGGGACGCCGTGATCTACCACCTCATGCCCGCCGCCGACGTCGAGGCCGCCCTAGCCGCCGCGGAGATCGCGCCACCGAGCCTGGCCGCCGAAGGCTTCATCCATGCCTCTGAGGACGAAGCACAGGCGGTCGCCGTGGCGAACCGGCTCTACGGCAACGCCGGCGACCTCGCGGCCCTGGCGATCGACGAGGGCCGCGTCCGTGCCGAGGTCAAGCGGGAGGCGGCGTCGAATGGCGAGCGCTATCCGCACATCTACGGACCGTTGGAGCGGAGTGCCGTCGTGGGCATCCGGCGGCTGCGGCGCGGCGCAGACGGGCGCTTCACCGGCTTCGAGTCGGACTAACCGAACGTGCGCCGGTAGCGTTCCTCGAACTCGGCCGGGGTGAAGTCGTAGCTCTGCGTGCCCTGCACCTCGACCGCGAACGAGGCCACCACCGTCCCCAACTTGGCCGAGTCGACCAGGTCGGCGCCCCCAAGCATCCCCTTGATCAGCCCGCCGCGGTAGGCGTCGCCGGCGCCGGTGGGGTCCGAGGGCGGCGCGCCAAGGACGACGGCGGGAATCTCGGTTTCGCCGTCTCGCGTGGTCACCGTCGAGCCGTGCTCGCCCTTCGTCGTGATCACCGCGCCGCACCGGTCGAGAAGCCGTCCGCGGTCCATGCCGGTGCGCGACATGATCAGCTCGACCTCGTAGTCGTTGGCGATGAGCACCTCTGCGCCCTCGATCATCCCCGCCAAGGCCTCGTCGCTCCACAGCGGCAGCGACTGGCCGGGATCGAAGACGTAGCGCATGCCGTGGTCCAGGAATGCGGCGCGGCTCCGCTCCATGTCGTCGAGGTTGCTCGCGCCGGCGATACCGATCGCTCCGCCGGCCTCGGACGGGTCGATCTCGATGTGGCAGGGATGCTTCAACGCGCCGGGGTTGAACGCCGTGATCTGGTTGTCGGCCAGGTCGGTCGTGATGTAGGCGGAGGCGGTGAACTCGTCGTCGGAGGTGGTGATGCTCTCCGTACCGATGCCGTGCTCGGCCAGCCAGGCGAAGTAGCGCTCGCGGTCGCGGCCGATGGTGGCGAAGATGACGGGCCGTTCGCCGAGCTTGGCCAAGGCGTAGGCGATGTTGCCCGCCGTGCCGCCGATGTATTCGACCAAGCCGTCCACGGTGAAGGAGAGGTTCAGCATGTGGACCTTGTCCGGCAGGATGTGGTCGCCGAACCGGCCGGGGAAGTCCATGATCCGGTCGTAGGCGATGGAGCCGACAATGTAGACGGACGGGGTCACGGCGCTCCCTCAGGCTCCCCCAAAGGGGGCCGCTGCGGTGTGGGCTGCTAGGACTTGGTGAGCGGGCCTTCCTTGGTGGGGTCGGTGCGGCCCGCGGTGACCTCACGGAAGTTGTCGGAGGAGCGGTCGATGCTCATCAGGCCGGGGACGGTCTGCGCGTAGCGAAGGGCGGAGTGCTTCTCCATTTCGGCCTGGTTCTCCAGGAAGCCGAGGGTCAGGCGCACGCCCTCGGCGCGCATCGCCACCATCTCGGCGGCGAAGGCGAGGGCTCCTTCCATCAGATCTTCCGAGGGAAAGACGCGGTTGACCAGGCCGATGGCCTTGGCCTCGACGCCGTTCACCTGCATCCCCGTCAGCAGCATCTCCTTGGCCTTGGAGTGGCCGACCAAACGGGTGAGACGCACCGCCGAGCCCCACGCGCCGATGCCCGCCCCGGTGTTCTTCAGGTGCCAGTCGGAGATCGTCGCCGTCTCCGAGGCGACGCGGAAGTCGAATGGGAGGATGAGCTCGAGGGCGCCGGTGGTGCAGAAGCCGTCGATGACGGCGATGGAGGGCTTCAGCATGTCGTCGATACGGTTCATTACCGAGTTGGCCAGCCATTCCGGCGTGCGCCCCACTTCGGCGTAGGCCTTCAGGTCGGCCCCGGCGGAGAACCAAGGACGGCCGTCCTTGCGCGGCCCGCCCGTGAGCATGTACACGCGGATGCCGTCGTCGGCCTCGATGCGCTCCAGCGCGTCGCCGAGCTCCTCGAAGACGATTCGGTTCAGCGCGTTGAGCCGCTCCGGACGGTTGAGCGTGATGAGGGCGACCCGGTCGCCCGCCATCTCGAGCTTGATCGTCTCGTAAGTCGCGATGGTCTCGCCGGCCATGGACGCCTCTAGCGGCCTTGGGTGATCTGGAGGTACTTGCCCTCGGTGCGGACCGACGGCGCAATAACGACCTCGCACTGCTGCAGATCCTGCACCGTGTAGGCGCCGCAGTAGCCCATGCAGGTACGGAGCGCGCCGATGTAGTTCTCGGTGCCGTCGGAGGTCGTCGAGGGGCCGAAGAGGATCTTCTCCAAGGAGCCCTTCGAGCCGACGTGGACACGGGTGCCTCGCGGCAGGTCCATGTGCGGGCTGGCCATGCCCCAACTGTAGCCGCGACCCGGCGCCTCGTCGCACGCCGCGAGCTGCGAGCCGAGCATGACCCCGTCGGCGCCGCTGGCGATGGCCTTGCAGAGGTCGCCGCCGGTGCGGATGCCGCCGTCGGTGATGATGGGCACGTACTTGCCGGTGCGGCGCAGGAATTCCTGCCGCGCCGCGGCGACGTCGAGGGTCGCCGTCACCTGCGGCACACCGACGCCGATGACCTCGCGGGTGGTGCAGATGGCCCCGGGGCCGACCCCCACGAGGAGACCGTCGATGCCGGTCTCCATCAGTTCGAGAGCGGCGCTGAAGCTGACCGCGTTACCCACGACGACGGGAACGCGGAGCTGGCTGATAAGTTCGGAGATGATGAGGCCGCGAGGGCTCTTGGAGACGTGGCGAGCCGTGGTCACCGTCGACTGGACGACGACGATGTCGGCGCCTGCCTCCACCGCCGCCGGGGCGAAGCGTTTCGTGTTCGCCGGGGTTACAGAAACGGCGGCGAGTCCGCCGCCGTTCTTTGTTTCCTCGACCCGCTGGCCGATGAAGCGCTCCTCAATGGGGCGCGCGTATGTCTCCTGGAGTATTGCGGTCGCTTCCTCCTGGGGTACCGAGGCAATAGCTTCGAGCACCTCATTCGGGTTTTCGTACCGCGTCTGCAAGCCCTCCAAGTTCATGACGGCCATGCCGCCGAGCTTGGTCATCGCGATCGCCGTCTCCGGTGAGGAGAGGGCGTCCAGGGCCGCCGCGACGACGGGGATCTTCAGCCGGTGCTTCCCGATGACAAGCTCGGGGTTCGCCTGCTCGGGGTTGATCGTGACGTCGCCGGGCACGATCGAGACTTCGTCGAAACCGTACGCTCTGCGAAGGGGCTTGAACTGCGGCCGCTCCATCATTCCTCCTGAGAGAATTGGCGCGAAGGCTCAGGGCGGCGTCCGGGGGAAGTCGGGTCGGCCAAAGACCGGTCCGGCGGCCCGCGTCCGGGGCCATGAGTCCGGTGTTTGACGCCTGATTATACGCCCCCTCTTTTCGAGGCGTCAACGAATTTCGTCACCAATTTTCGACGGATTATGTTGAGCCCGCTCCCCCCGCCGGCCCTCTCTCAGTCTCCCCCAGAGGGGGAGAGGCTTAAGGTGCTCCCCCTGCGGGGGAGGGCTAGGGTGATGCCTCGCCCCACAGAGTAGGGCCCCCTATGCCTGGAAAGGCCCCGGGGCGGTTGTGAGAGGGCCCCTCATCTCAATCTTCTCCCAGGGGAGACCTTTGCAAAATCCGCGCTGGCTACAGGGGATCTTCCACGTGGGGGCGACCCTTGTGGTCGCACTCCCCTGTAGGGGCGATTCACGAATCGCCCGTTCCCTATCCCCCGAACGGCCTCGTGGACCTTGATCGAGGTTACGCAAAGGTCTCCGCTGGGAGAGAAGCAAGACCTCCCCACCAACCCTGTTGGGCCATGCCCCATTTGCGGTTACGCAAAGGTTTAGCGCTCCAAGAACTCTCGGACAAGGGTCTCTGCTTCCCCGACATGGCCGACATTCGTCCCATCGACCCACCGGATGCGCTCGTCGGCGGGCTTGAACCACGTGTACTGGCGCCGCGCGAAGCGATGCGTGAGGAGTTGGATGCGGCGTGCGGCCTCGTCGAGGGTCAGATCGCCCCGCACGTGCTCGACCATGGCCGGATAGCCCAGACTCGACATGGAGGGCAGCGCCGCGTCCAGGCCGCGCTCCAGCAGTCCGCGCACCTCGTCGGCCCAGCCTGCCGCGATCATCACGTCGACCCGCGTATCGATGCGCCGGTAGAGCTCGGGGCGCGGCGCGGTGACCCCGATGACGAGCGTCCGGTACGGCGACGGCCCTCGCCCGCCGACCTCGGAGAAGGGTCGCCCCGTGGCGCGGCTGACCTCGATGGCGCGGACCAGCCGCCGCGTGTTGCGCGGGTCGATGCGGGCCGCCGACACGGGGTCCAGTGACTCTAGCTCGCGCAGCAGGCTTTCAGAGCCCTCGGACGCGGCCCGCGCGCTTAGCTCGCGGCGCAGCTCCGGGTCGGGCGGCACCTTGGGCAGTCGATAGCCGTCCAGCAGCGCGCGGACGTAGTGCCCTGAGCCGCCCACCAAGAGTGGAAGGCGGCCACGCTCGTCGATGTGCGCGATAGCGGCGGAGGCCTGCTCCTGGTAGTGGGCGACACTGAACTCCTCGTCGGGCTCGACGACGCCTATCAGGTGATGAGGGATACGGGAGAGGTCTTCAGGGCTGGGCTTGCCCGTCCCGACGTCGAGGCCCCGGTAGACGTGGCGGCTATCCGCCCCGACGATCTCGCCGTCGAAGCGGGGCGCGAGCGCCATCGCCAGCGCCGACTTGCCGGCGCCAGTCGGCCCAACAATCGCGACAAGGGGAATCAGGCGCGCCACGCCGGCATTGTACGCGGTGGCGTCCGACGACTGGCGGTGCTATTCATCCTGCGTGAAGTCGATGGCGCCGAGAGACGGCATGCGGAACGTGAACATCGTCCTACCTTCAAAGTTCGTAACCGCGAGTCGCCCTTAGTGATGATGTCCATGCCGATCAGCACGTCGGCGTCCTTCAACACCCCCAAAGTGACGAAAAGCCCTGGAAATAGCACGTTGCTCGGCAGCCGGAGATTCACGAGGAACGCGGAAGTCATCGAGGGGCCATGAACGCCATGCACCTCCACCGGCGCTATCGGCTTGAGACCGCAGTCGTCAATAACTCGTTGCGAAATAACGCTGACAGTGGCGCCGGTGTCCCACAGGGCGGTGAAGGTATGCGCCGAAGGTTCAGACTCTGGGCCGTCGGTCCACGCCATGGACACGGAGCACTCGTTCTTCAGGACATCCACGAGCCCCGGATGAGAGGTCGTGAAACTGAAGGGCCAGGGCGTCGCTATAAGAAGGTCACCCGAGAACGGTAGGTTGCGGAGTAGTCCGCATCGCCCTCGCTGACCTTTTGGAGCAGGAACGTTCCGACTTCATGCCGCTCGGACGTCCTTTTGAGCGCGTCCAGGTAGCTGTCGTACGCGCCCAGTACTTCGCAGTTCTTGATGGCGACGACTTTCCCGTCGTACTTCAACACCATGTCGTCCTGGTGCGCCCGGTAGAACTCGAACTCCTTCATGAGCGCGGCGCTCACCTGCTCCATCGCTCTCCTTTCGCTCGCACCCTGTGACCTGAGCTAAGGATCATTCCGCCCCGTTCAGCCCGCGGCCGACGCCATCGGCATGACGCCCTGTTTTTCGAGGGCGGTCTGCATGACCTCGTAGTAGTGGTAGCCGGGGATCATGGTTCGGCCCAGGATCATCGTGGGCGTTTTGTGGATGCCGGCGCGCTGGGCGGCCTTGACGTATTCGAAGGTGCGCTGGCGGTGCTCGCCCTCGGCGAGGGCGCGGTGGAGGTCTTCGGGGTCGAGGCTCGCGCCTTCCGCCACCTCCTTCAGGGTCTCCACGTTGGCGATGTCCTTGCCTTCGACCCAGAGCGCCTCGAAGACGCCCGCCTTGAAGGGCAGCGCCTTGTCGTACTGTTCGGCGTAGGTGAGGGCCTCGAAGGCGAGGAAGCTGAACTGCAGCTTGTCCGGCGACCGCATCTTCGCCGCCCGGTCAGGCGAAAGCTCCTTCATCCACTCCCTCATCGCGTCGCGGCGCTCCGAGCTCGACCCGTGGGCCGGCTGGCCCTCCGGCGGCACTTCGGGGTGCAGCCAGTGCGGCTTCCACTGCGGCTTGACGCCGTACTCCACCGCCAGGCGGTCGATGTTGTCCTGGACGATGTACGACCAGGGGCAGACGAAGTCCGCGAAAACGACGACGGGCACCTCGGCGTTGCTCTTGTAGCCCTTCTCTTCCACTGCCTCGCTCATGACCCCTCCTTCGCTCGCGGTCCCGTTCGTCTTCAAATAGCTTGCGCCATCGCCTCGGCGGCTGCAAGGGCAATGCCCTCACCGGTCAGCCCGCCTTCGAGCGCGTTCGCGTCGAAGGTCAAAAAGATCAGCGTGGCCCCCGCCGCGCCCGCTTGCACCGGCTCGGGGCGATCCTCGCCGAGCGTGTAACGGAAGCCGGGCGGGCCGAGCTCCCGCCCGTCGGCGATCATCGAACCGGAGAGCACGACCTCGTAGCGGCCGTAGGGCGCCGCCTCGACGGGCACGTCCAGGCCCGGCGCGCATTCCAACATCACGACTTCCGGGCCGGCGGCGTGCGGGATGAGCACCTTGTAGCGCACGTCCGGCGCGCCGTCTACCGACGTCCACTCCGTCTCGCTGTCCAGCCCTTGCAGGACGCGGCCCGCGAGGTTGATCTCCCGCCGCGCCGTGAGGTTGCCCATCGTCATCAGTCCGCCCTGCCTGGGGTGCAGCACGAGGACGTCGTGCCCCTCGCCCACGGAGAACGGCCCGTACGGCGTATTGTGGTCGGTGTAGTGGACGCCGACGGGCCGCAGGTTGAGCGCGTCCCGCGAGAAGTTCATGGACCCGCCGAGCAGCAGTTGGAACTGCGCCGTCAGGTGCATGTGGGCGTAGACGGAGAGCGTGGGGTCGAAGCGGAAGCGGATCGCCTCCGGGCCGCCCTCCTCGCCGTCGAGGAGCACCTGGCAGTTGAAGGTGATCCCCTCAGTCGCGCCCCGGCGCCACGGGATCGTGGCGGGGTCGGCGAGGTAGGTGACCAGCGCTCCGCTTTCCGCGGTCCGTTCCAACGGCCTCTCCTTCAGCCGATTCTACGGCGCGCCCAGAAACGGCGTCAAACGAGCGCTACGGGGCTCAGGCTCGCGCCGCGGCGGCCTCGCGGGCCAGGGCGAGGAAGGAATCGGCCTTGAGGCAGGCGCCGCCGACGAGGCCGCCGTCGATCTCCGGCATCGCCATGAGGCCGGCTACGTTCTCCGTGTTGACGCTGCCCCCGTAGAGGATGCGCACCGCGTTTGCGAAGGGGCCGCCGTAGAGGTCGCCCAAGATGGAGCGGGCGAAGGCGATGGTCTCGTTGGCCGTCTCCGGCGTCGCCGCCCGGCCCGTGCCGATGGCCCACACCGGCTCGTAGGCGACGATGAGGTCGCCGGGTTCTTCTACCCCGTCTAGTCCCCCGCGAAGCTGCCGTTCGATGACGGCCTCGGTCATGCCGCCCTCGCGCTCGTCGAGCCGTTCCCCGATGGCCAGGATGGGCGCGAGGCCGACGTCGAGGGCGGCGCGGACCTTCTTGTTGATCAGATCGTCGGTCTCGCCGAAGATCCACCGGCGCTCCGAGTGGCCCAGGATGACGTGTGAGGCAAGCTCCTTCACCATCGCCGGGGCGGTCTCGCCGGTGAAGGCGCCGGCCGCCTCGTGGTGCATGTTCTGCGCCCCGGCCTGCACCGGCCCGCCGCGCACGATCTCCGAGACCCTGGCGAGCCAGATCGAAGGAGGGCAGACGATCAACTCGACGCCGCTGACGCCGCCGGCGCCCTCGGCGATGCCGGACGCCAGCGCGACGGCCTCGTCGAGCGAGGTGTGCATCTTCCAGTTGCCCGCCATCACCGGCGTACGCATGGGCCAAACCTCTCCTTTGGTGACGGTCTGTGGACTACGCCCCGAACTTCGCCAGCTTGCCGGCGTTGGCCAGCGCCAGCGGCAGGGCGTCCTTGGCGGGGAAGCGGCCGAGCAGACCCCGGGCGCAGGCGCGCTCCGAGAAACCGCCGGCGTCCGGCCCCTCCATCCCGGAGTACCGCGAGTGCAGCAGGAAGGGCACCGGGTGCCAGCTATGGGCGGCGAAGATGGACGGCGTCGAGTGGTCGCCGCCGATCATGAGCACGTCGGGCTCCAGCGCCAGGACGCGGGGAAGGCAGCGGTCGAGCGCCTCGATGGTGGCAACCTTCTTGGCGAAGTCGCCGTCCTCGCCGGCGGCGTCGGTGGCCTTGTAGTGGATGAAGAAGTAGTCGTGCCGGTCCCAGAGCCCGGCCATGGTGTCGATCTCGTCGTCGAACGTGGGCCCCGTGTCCACGACGTTCATCCCCACGATCCGCGCCAGGCCGCGGTACATCGGATAGGTCGCGATGGCGACGGGGTCGAGGCGGTAAAGCTCGCTCATGGACGAGACGGTGGGGAACTGCGAAAAGCCGCGGAGCATCACCATGTTCGCGATATGGCGTCCGGCGAGGAGCGACCTCGCCTTGTCGACGAACTCCGTAGCGGCGGCGGCCATCTTCGCCGACCCCGCACTCAGCGCCTCGAAGGGGAGCGGCGGCACGCCGAGCTTCTGCGGGTCGGACTCGGAGACGTCGTCTTCCAAGCCTTCCCCTTCGAAGACCGCCACGAAGCGGTACTCCCGCACCGGGTAGACGCTGACTTTGCAGCCGTCGAGCTCGATGGTGTCGAGCAGGGCCGCGAGGGGGGTGGAAAGCTCCGTCGCGATGCGCCCCGCGCGCCGGTCGGTGAGGTTGCCCTCGCCGTCGACGGTGCAGAAGTTGCCGCGCGCCGCGATCTGCCCCGGCCCCACGTCGAGGCCGATGCCCAGCGCCTCCATGATGCCGCGCTTGATCAGATAGGTCTCGGGGTCGTAGCCGAAGAGCCCCAGATGCCCCGGCCCGCTCCCCGGCGTGATGCCGGGCCGCACCGGGACGGTGAGCCCGAGCGCGCTCCGCGCCGCCAGCGCGTCGAGGTTCGGGGTGTGCGCCGTCTCAAGCTCCGACTTGCCGGTGTCGGCGTCGGGCAGGCCGCCGAGGCCGTCGGCGACCAGCAGCACGATCTTGCTGGACGTCTGTTCGGCGGCTTCCGAAATCATGTCGGGCGTCATGCAGACCTCCCGTTCGGTCTATCGGTCGGGCAGCGCCGCCACGCCGGGCAGCGTCTTTCCTTCGAGCAGCTCCAGCGACGCGCCCCCGCCCGTCGAGACGTGGGTGACGCGGTCGGCGAGGCCGAGCTCGTAGACGGCCTGCGCCGTCGAGCCGCCGCCGAGCACGGTCGTCGCGTCCAGGCCGGCGACGATCTCGGCCATGCCCTTGGTGCCCGCGGCAAACCTCGGCATCTCGAAGACACCCATCGGCCCGTTCCACACCACCGTCCGGCAGGGACGCAGCGCGGCGCCGAACGACGCCAGGGCGCGGGGCCCGATGTCGAGCACCATCCACCCGGGCTCGATCTCCGTCGCGGCGACCGTCTTGGCGCAGGCGTCGGCGGCGAAACGGTCGGCCACGACCACGTCCTCCGGCAGCAGCAGCGCCACGCCGCGCTCCGCCGCCCGCCGCTCGATGCCGGCGGCAGCCTCGATCATATCCGGCTCGACCAGGGAGTCGCCGATCTCGTAGCCGCGCGCCTTGAAGAACGTGGCGCACATCCCGCCGCCGACGATCATGACGTCGACCTTCTCCGCCATGTGCTCCAGCAGCGCCAGCTTGTCGCTGACCTTGGCCCCGCCCGAGACGGCGGCGAGCGGGCGCTCCGGCGACTCGACGATGCCGCCCAGCGCCTCCAGCTCCTGCTCCATCAGCAAGCCCGCCGACGACGGCAGGTAGCGCGTCACCCCCTCCGTAGAGGCGTGGGCCCGGTGCGCCGCGCCGAAGGCGTCGTCGACGTACACGTCGGCGAGCGACGCCAGCGCCTTCGAGAAGGCGGGGTCGTCGGCTTCCTCCTCGGCGTGGAAGCGGAGGTTCTCCAGGAGCAGCACGCCGCCGGGCGGCAGCGCAGCGGCCTCGGCCTCCGCCGCCTCGCCTACGCAGTCCGGGGCGAAGGGGACCGGTGAGCCGAGCAACTCCCCCAGCCGCGCCGCCACGGGCGCCAAACTCAGCTTGGGGTCGGGCTTGCCCTTCGGCCTGCCCATGTGCGAGCAGAGCACCACGGTCGCCCCGCGCTCGGTCAGATAGCGGATCGTGGGGAGCGCGGCGCGGATGCGGCTGTCGTCGGTGATGGCGCCGGAATCGCGGTCGAGCGGTACGTTGAAGTCCACGCGGACGAGGACGCGCTTGCCGGCGGCGTCGACGTCGCGCAGGCTCCGCTTCTTCATCCGGCGCCCTCGGGGGCGGCTTCGATCTCGAAGTCGTAGCGTTCGATGATGGGGTTGGCGAGCAGCCGTTCGCACATGTCGTCGACCTCGCGCCGCGCCGCCTCCTCACCCGCCGCCTCGACCACGATCTCGATCAGCTTCCCGACGCGCACGTTGCGCACCGACGAGAAACCCAGCTTCTCCAGGCCGCCCATCACGGTGAGGCCCTGCGGATCGTTGACCATCGGCTTCAGCGTGACGAAGACGCGGGCGGCGTAGGCCGTCAAGACGGAAGCTCCTCCCCGGTGAGCCGTTGGTAGACCTCGCGGTAGCGGGCCGCGGTGCGTTCGACGATGTGGTCGGGAAGCTCGGGGCCGGGCGGCTCCTTGTCCCAATCGGTCGACGCCGTCCAGTCGCGGGCGATCTGCTTGTCGAACGAGTCCTGGCCGCGGCCCACGGCGTACTCGTCGGCGGGCCAGAAGCGGCTGGAGTCCGGCGTCAGGACCTCGTCGATGAGCACGATCTCGCCGTCGAGCATGCCGAACTCAAACTTGGTGTCGGCGATGATGATGCCCCGCTCCGCCGCGTAGTCGCGGGCCCAGCCGTAGACGTCGAGGGTGTACTGGTGCAGGCGGTCGGTCAGTTCCTGGCCGATGAGGTCGGCCATCTGGGCCAGCGAGATCAGCTCGTCGTGGCCCTCCTGCGCCTTCGTCGTCGGGGTAAAGAGGGGCGTGTCGAGGCGCTGGCTCTCGCCGAGCCCCTCCGGCGCCGGATTGCCGCCGATGGTGCCGCTGCGCTTGTACTCGGCCCAGCCGGAGCCCGCGAGGTAGCCACGCACCACGCACTCGACGGGAAGGGGATCGACCTTCTTCACGATCATCGCCCGGCGCGCGATGTCCTCGGGCAGATCGGGGTAGTAGGCGCTTGCGTTCTCGGTGTCGCGCCCCATCGCCAGCATGTGGTTGGAGACGATGTGCCCCGTGCGCTCGAACCAGAACCGCGACAGCTCGGTGAGGACGACGCCCTTCTCTGGAATCCCCGTCGGCAACACCACGTCGAAGACCGATATGCGGTCGGTGGCGACGAAGAGCAGCGTGTCGCCAAGGTCGTAGATGTCGCGCACCTTCCCCTGCTTGCGCGGTTCGGGAAGCTGCGTCGAAGTGAGCGTGCTCGGCATGCGGCCGTCCTCCTGCGTACGGCGGGTCAGAGCCCGAAGCGGGCGTAGACCTCGTCCACGTGTTTCAGATAGTAGTCGTAGTCGAACACCTCGGCGATCTCCGGCGCTGGGAGGACTGCGGTGACCTCCTCATCGCCTTGGAGCAGGTCGCGCAGGTGCTCGCCGGTCTCCCACGCCTCCATGGCGTTGCGCTGCACCAGCTTGTAGGCCGCCTGGCGGGTCATCCCCTTGCCGATGAGGGCGAGGAGGACTCGCTGCGAGCAGACCAGACCGCGGCTCCCTTCCAGGTTCGCCCGCATCCGGTCGGGGAAGACGCGCAGCCCGCGCATCACGAAGGTGAAGGTGTCGAGCATGTAGTCGAGCGCGAGGCAGGAGTCGGGCAGGATGACCCGCTCCGCCGACGAGTGGCTGATGTCCCGCTCGTGCCAGAGCGCGACGTTCTCCAGCGCGGCGGTCGCATTCCCTCGCAGGACGCGGGCCAGGCCGCAGACCCGCTCGCAGAGCTCGGGGTTGCGCTTGTGCGGCATCGCCGACGAGCCCGTCTGTCCCTCGCCGAACGGCTCCTCGACCTCGCGCACCTCGGTCTTCTGCAGGCCGCGAATCTCGGTGGCGAACTTGTCCAACGACGCCCCGATAAGGGCGATCGTCTGGACGAACTGGGCGTGACGGTCGCGCTGGGTGATCTGCGTCGAGGCCTTGGCGACGTCGAGGCCCAGCCGACGGCAGGTCTCCTCCTCCACCGACGGCGGCACCGTCGCGTGGCTCCCCACCGCGCCCGAAATCTTGCCGACGGCAACGTTGCGCCGCGCATCCGCCAGCCGCTCTTCGTGCCTCGTCATTTCATCGACCCAGACCAGCAGCTTCAGGCCAAAGCTCGTCGGCTCGCCGTGGACGCCGTGGGTGCGCCCCATGATCAGGGTGCGGCGGTGCTCCTTGGCCCGCTCGATGAAGACCTGCTTGAGCTCGGCGACGCCGGCGGCCAAGAGGTCGGCGGCGGCGCGCATCTGCAGCGCGAGGGCGGTGTCCTTGACGTCGTTCGACGTCAGGCCCAGGTGGACGAAACGGCTCTCCGGTCCCAGCGATTCGGCGACGGAGTGGAGGAACGAGTTGATGTCGTGGCGCGTCTCCGCGAGGGCGCGGTTGATGCCGTCGATGTCATACCGCGCGCCGCGGATCTTCGCCATCGAGTCGGCGTCGATCTCGCCTTCGGCGGCCCACGCCTCACAGACGGCAATCTCGACTTCGAGCCAGGTGTCGTAGAGGGTGGTCTCGCTCCAGACGCGCGCCATTTCAGGTCTGGAGTACTTATCGATCATCGGTGGACCTCGACCGCGGCCCTCCGGCGTCGTACCGGAGGGGCTTCCATTCTATACCCGGCCGCCCGGCGCTTCGAGCCTTAGCCCGACCGCAGGCCGGCACGGTAATCGTCGTAGTTCTTGCGGATCTCCGGGTGGCTTGCACCGAGTATCTGCGCCGCGAGAAAGGCCGCGTTCCGCGCCCCCCACGACCCCACGGCCACCGTCGCCACCGGTATCCCCGGCGGCATCTGCGCGATGGCGTAGAGCGAGTCGACGCCCTTGAGCTCGCTGGTGGGCAGGGGCACGCCGATGACGGGACGCGTCGTCCACGCCGCCGTCGCGCCCGGCAGCGCGGCTGCCCCGCCGGCGGCGCAGATGAAGACCTCCACCCCCGCCGCCTCGGCGGCCAGGATATGGTCCCGCAGTTTCTCCGGCGTGCGGTGCGCCGAGATCACGTGTACCTCGTGCGCGACGCCCATCTGGTCGAGCACCGCCGCGGTCTCGTCGACGTACGGCTGGTCCGTCTTGCTGCCCATCAGTACCGAAACTAGCGCCATCAGACTCCCTTTCGTTTCCTTCGTCCTTCCGTCGTCAAACCCGTCCGCCGCTCGACGCGGCCCTGCCTATGACTTCCCTTCCTTGTGCGCCCGGCTGCGTCTCGACGGCGCGGGCGGCGATGTCCTCACGGTAGTGCGCGCCGTCGAAGCCGATGCGCCGGACGTTCTCGTAGGCGCGGGACCGCGCCTCGGCGATGCCGTCGCCCAAAGCCGCCACCAACAGGACGCGCCCGCCGTCGGTGAGGACGTTAGCACCATCACGTCGAGCCCCCGCGTAGAAGACCGCCGCCGACTCGTCCACGCGGTCGAGGCCGTCGATGGCCTTGCCCGTCTCATACGAGCCGGGGTAGCCGCCGGAGGCCATCACCACGCCGACGCAGGGGCGTTCGTCCCACGCAAGCGTTATGTCGTCGAGCCGGCCGTCCAGCGCCGCCTCGATAACGTCGAGCAGGTCCGTCCGCAGGCGCGGCAGGATCACCTGGGTCTCGGGGTCGCCGAGGCGGCAGTTGAACTCCAGCACCGACACCCTGCCGTCATGCAACATCAGGCCCGCGTAGAGCACGCCGGTGTAGGGGCGGCCCATTGCGGCCATCTGCCGCACCACCGGCGAGATCACGGTGCGCTCGACCTCCGCCACGGCGGCATCGTCGAGAAATTCCGGCGGGCTGTAGCTGCCCATGCCGCCGGTGTTCGGGCCGGCGTCGCCGTCGAAGACCCGCTTGTAGTCGCAGGCGGGAATCGTCATCAGGACGTGTTCGCCGTCGCAGAAGGCGAACACGCTCGCCTCGACGCCGGGCAGGCGCTCCTCGATCACCACCCGCGACCCAGCCTCGCCGAAGACGCGGTCGATCATCATCGCGTCGACGGCGGCAAGCGCTTCCTCGGTAGTATCGGCCACGACCACGCCCTTGCCCGCGGCGAGGCCGTCCGCCTTCACCACCGGCGGCTCGTCGAGGGCGCGCACGTAGGCCCTCGCCTCGTCGGGGTCGTCGAATGCCCGCCCTTCGGCGCACCGCACCCCCGCCGCCTCCATGACGGAGCGGGCGAAAGCCTTGCTCGACTCGATCTCCGCAGCCTTCCGGGTGGGGCCGAACGCCCGTACCCCGGCGGCGGTCAGGGCGTCGACGGCCCCGGCGGCCAGCGGCGCCTCCGGCCCGACGACGGCGAGATCGATGGCGTGCTCCTTGGCCGCGGCCACCAGCGCCGGAACGTCGGTCGCGTCGAAGAGCAGGTTAGTACCAAGCTCGGCGGTGCCCGCGTTCCCCGGCGCGGCGAAGAGCGCGCCCACGCGCGGGCTCTGGCTCAGCTTCCAGGCAAGGGCGTGCTCGCGGCCCCCGTTGCCGATGATGAGGACGTTCAGTTCGCTCATTTCCGGGGCGCGGACAGGCGCGGCGCTACTCCCACTCGATCGTGCCCGGCGGCTTGCTCGTAATGTCGTAGACGACCCGGTTCACGCCCGGCACGTCGTTGACGATCCGGTTCGATATCTTGGCGAGGAGGTCGTAAGGCAGGCGGGCCCAGTCCGCCGTCATCGCGTCCTCGCTGGTCACCGCCCGAATGGCGACGACGTGGCCGTAGGTGCGGTGGTCGCCCATGACGCCGACGCTCGAGCTGCCCGTCAGCACCGCGAAGGTCTGCCACAGATCGCGGTAGAGCTTCGCCTTCTTGATCTCGTTCATCACCACCCAGTCGGCGCCCCGCAGCGTTTCCAGCTTCTCATGCGTCACCTCGCCGATGATGCGGATGGCGAGCCCCGGCCCGGGGAACGGCTGCCGGTAGACCATGTCTTCGGAAAGCCCCAGCGCGAGGCCGACCTCGCGCACCTCGTCCTTGAACAGGTTCCGCAGCGGCTCGATCAGGCTGAGCTTCATCTCTTCGGGCAGGCCGCCGACGTTGTGGTGCGTCTTGATCGTGACGGCGTTCTTCGACGATGCCGCGCTCTCGATCACGTCGGGGTACAGCGTGCCCTGGGCCAGGAAGTCGGCGTCCTTGATCTTCGCCGCCTCCTCCTCGAAGACCGCGATGAACTCCCTGCCGATCCTCTTGCGCTTCTCTTCCGGGTCGGTCACGCCGGCGAGGCACGTTAGGAACCGTTCGCCCGCCTTGCTGTGGATGATATTCATGCGCAGGTTGTGGTCGAACTGCCGGAAGACGCGCTCCGACTCTTCGAGCCGCAGCAGGCCGTTGTCCACGAAGATGCACGTCAGTTGGTCGCCGACGGCGCGGTGGACGATCGCCGCCACGACGGTGGAGTCCACTCCACCGGAAAGCGCGCAGACCACGCGCCCCGTCCCCACCTGAGCCCGGATCTTCTCCACCTGCTCCTCGATGAAGTTGTCCGGGGTCCAGTCGCCGGAGCAGCCGCAGAGGTTGTAGAGGAAGTTGTGGATGACTTCCTTCCCCTGCTGTGTGTGGACGACCTCGGGGTGGAACTGCAGGCCGATGAGGCCGGCGTCGTTGCCCATGACCGCGACGGGGCTGTTGTCGGTGAAGGCCAGGCTCCGAAAGCCCTGCGGCATCTCGGCGACCTTGTCGCCGTGGCTCATCCACACCGGCACCGACGAGGGCACGTTCTCGAACAGCGGGAACTCCTCGTCGTTCTGGTGAAGGACGGCATGCCCGTACTCGCGGCGCTCGCTGGGCTCGACTCGCCCGCCGAGCTGGTGCGCCATGAGCTGCATCCCGTAGCAGATGCCGAGCACCGGCACGCGCTGGTCGAAGACGCCGGCGGGGGCGATCGGCGCGTCCTTCTCGTAGACGCTCGCCGGGCCGCCGGAGAGGATGAACCCCTTGGGGTTCAGCTCCTCGATCTTCTCCCACGGCGTGTCGTGAGGGAGGAGCTCGCAGTAGACGTTCATCTCGCGCACGCGGCGCGCGATCAGCATGCTGTACTGGGAGCCGAAGTCCAGGACGACCACGGTCTCCTGGCGCTTCGCGGGGGGCGGGGGAGTGGAGACGGCCTCTCGGCGCTCCTTCTCCTTCGCAATTCCCAGGTAGGTCGATACTTCGACGTCCCCGCTGACGGAGACACGCGGGCCCTGGTCTTCGACCGCTCGCTCCACCGAGCCCTCCTGGGAAAATGGGGGCCTAGCGTAGCACCTGTGCTATACTCAGTCAAGGAGTCACAGGCGTGCGCCAACAGATTGAGACCGCTCTTTTGGTCCTCCAGCGGGGCGGCCTTGTCGCCTACCCCACCGACACCGTCTACGGCCTCGGCGCCGACGCCGCAAACCCCGACGCCGTCCGCCGCGTCTTCGCCGCAAAACGGCGCTCCCTCGACCTTCCCCTGCCTCTCCTCGCCGCCGACCTCGACATGCTCCGCCGCGCCGCGCCCGGCGTCCCCGAGGACATCCTCGCGCGGCTTTCCGCCTTCATCCCCGGCGCCTTGACCATCGTGGCCCGCGCCGCGCCGTGGGTGCCGCCGGAGGTCACCGCCGGCGGGCCGTCCGTCGCCGTGCGCGTCCCCGGCCACGACCTGTGCCGCGCGCTCTGCGCCGCCCTCGGCGGCCCCATCGTCGGCACCAGCGCCAACCTCCACGGCGGGCCCACGCCGCGCACCGCCGACGAGGTCGTGCGCCAGCTCGGCGATAGCGTAGACTACGTGATCGAAGGCGAGTGCTCGGGCGGCGTGGAATCGACGGTGCTCGACCTCACCGTCGACCCTCCCAACGTCCTGCGCCAGGGCGCCATAGCCGAGGAAACCCTGCGGCAAGCACTGGGTACCGCCCCCGCGGCGAAGTAGCACCAACCATGAGAACCATCAGGCCCGCCGCGCTCGACCGTTACGGCCCCCTCATCGAAGCGCGCCTCAGGCGGGCCGTCGGCGAGCGCGGGGCGCTCCTCTCCCAGATGCTGAACTACCAGCTCGGCTGGACCGACCGAGCCGGCCTCCCCGCCGACGCCGGCTCCGCCGACCGCCCTCACGGCGTCCTCTGCCTCCTCGCGGCGGAGGCCGCGGGAGGCTCGCGCGACGCCGCCATGCCCGCCGCCGCGGCCATCGAGCTCGTGCGCGGCTTCTACCGCGTCCACCGCGACCTGCGCGAGGGCGACCCCGGCCCTCCCGACCGGCCCACGCTCTGGTGGGCGTGGGGCCACGCGCAGGGCATCAACGCCGGCGACGCCCTCTATGCCCAGGCCCGCCTCACCCTCATGGACGCCGCCGAGACCGGCCTCCCCGCCGAAGCCGTCCTCGACGCCTGCCACATCCTCGACCGGGGCTGCCTCGACCTGTTCTTGGCCCAACACGCCCTCATCGAGATCGAAGAGCAGGACTCGCCCGACCCCGCCGACTACACCGGCATCGTCGAGCGGACCGACGGGATGCTCGCCGCCACCGCCGCCGCGCTTGGCGCCGCCGTCGCCGGCGCCGGGGACGAGGCCCGCGAGGCGGCGGCCCGTTCCGGGGCCTGCTTCGGAGCGGCCTGGAGGCTGCGGGCGGAGATCGACGGGCTCACCATCGGCGGGCGCACCGCCGCCATCGAGCACATCGGCAAGGGCCGCACCCTTCCCGTCATCTACGCCCTCGCCAACGCCTCCGGCGCCGACCTCGACGCCATCGAGCGCGTCCGCGCCCACGCCGGCCCGCTCACCGACGAAGACGTCGACGCCGCCGTCGCGGCCATCGAGCGCTGCGGCGCGCGCGCCCACGTGGAGGGCTTGATCGACGGGCTGACACGCGACGGCGAGGCCGCGCTCGCCCAGTCCGGCTTTGCTCCCGAGAGCGCCGAGGCAATCACCGCCTTGGGCCGCTACTACACCGAACCCAGGACTACTGGGACATCACCATGACCCCGGACCCTCGCCCTGAAGCCCACGGAATCCTGAGCCGGGCGGGCCAACACCTGCGCCGCACCTTCATCGCGGGCCTGCTCGCGCTGATTCCCCTCGCCGTCACCTTCTTCGTACTCCGCTTCTTCTTCACCACGCTCGACGACGCCGTGCAACCCCTCGTCGAGCGCGCCTTCGACCGCGAGATTCCCGGCGTCGGCATCGGCCTCATGATCGTGTTCATCTATCTCGCCGGCCTGGTTATGGCCAACTTCATCGGGCGCCGCCTCGTCGGCTACGCCGAGAACGTCATCCTGCGCGTCCCCATCGTCCGCTGGCTCTACAACCTCACCAAGCAGGTCATCGACTCGCTCTCCGTCTCCGGCAGCGCCAAGCTCCGGGTCGTCCTCGCCGAGTGGCCCAAGAAGGGCACCTACACCATCGGCTTCCACACCAGCACCGTCCAAGGCGAGGACGGGCGCATGTACCACTCCGTGCTCATCCCCACGACGCCAACGCCCCAAACCGGCCTCATGGCCTATCTGCCCGAGGACGAGGTCATCGCCACCCAGCTCACCGTCGCCGAGGGCATCAAGCTCGTCGTCTCCAGCGGCGTCCTCTCCCCGAGCGACCTCATGCAGCACATCAAGGATGCCCCCGAGCCGCCCCTCACCCAGGACGTAGAAGAACTCGAAGCCGTCCTGTCCGAAGACCTCGCGGAGGGCTGGACGAAGCACTAGCCGGACGCTAGTCAAGCCTCTCCCCCTTCCCCTGTAGGGGCGATTCGCGAATCGCCCGTTCCTATCCCCCGAACGGCCTCTCGGGGGCAGGCTCAAGGTTACGCAGGGGATCGTCCGTGTAGGGACAACCCTCGTGGTTGCCCAGGGGCGCGGGCGGGGTCTTCCCCTTCCCCTGTAGGGGCGATTCGCGAATCGCCCGTTCCCTTAAGCCTCTCCCCCTCTAGGGGAGATTGAGAGAGGGCACGCGCCCGCAGGGCGCGCGGGCGCGAGCCGCGCCTACGACTCGATGACGCCCTTGGTGCTCGGCACCGCGCCGCCGACGCGCGGGTCGATGCGGGTCGCCGCATCCAGCGCCCGGGCTAAGGCCTTGAACAGGCACTCGACCTTGTGGTGGTCGTTCGTGCCGCGGACCACGTCGGCGTGCAGGTTCAGACGCGCCTCGCGGGCGAACGTCTCCAGGAAGTGACGCACCAAATCGGTGAGCAGGTCGCCCACGACCTCGATGCTGAAGTCGGCGTTGATCACCGCGTAGCCCCGGCCGCTTATGTCGACCGTCACCGTCGCCAGCGCCTCGTCCAACGGCGCCGTCGCCGTCGCCATCCGCACGATGCCCCGCTTGTCGCCCAGCGCCTCGTTGAACGCCTGCCCCAGCGCGATGGCGACGTCCTCGACGGTGTGGTGGCCGTCGGGGTCCATCGTCGCCTTCGACTCGACGCGCAGGTCGTTCACTCCATGCCGCGCCAGCTGCGCCAGCATGTGGTCGAGCATGGTCAGACCGGTCGAGACCTCGGACTTCCCCGACCCGTCGACGTCGATCTCGACGGTGACGGCGGTCTCGCCGGTCTCGCGGCGAACGGTGGCGGAACGCATGACGGGCTAGTAGAGGTCCTCGTAGGCTCGGAGCGCCCAGATCACCGCGTCGGTGTCTTCAGGGCGGCCAACACTTATTCTAACGCAGTCGCGGACACGGGGCGTGTCGAAGTGGCGGATGAAGATGCCCTGCTTCCTTAGCTCTTGCTGGATCTTGACCGCGTCGCGGTCAACCAGCGGGCAGAGCAGGAAGTTGGCCCGCGAGGGAATGACGTCGACGAAGTCCAGGTTCAGCAGCAGGATTTCGAGCCGGTCGCGCTCGTCCACGATCTTCGCCACGTTCTCCATCAGATAGTCCACGTCGTCCAGCGAGGCCACGGCGGCGGCCTCCGCGGCGGCGTTGACGCTGTAAGGCGACCTCGTGCTCATCAGCGCGTCCATCACCTGTGCGGGGAAAAGGCCGTAGCCGATCCGGAGCCCGGCGAGCCCCGCCCACTTGCTGAACGTGCGAAATACCGCAAGGTTCTCCCGTTGGGGCACGAGGTCCGCCACCGTCTCGCCGCAGAACTCGTAGTACGCCTCGTCCACCACGACCAGCGGGCCGGCGTCGAGCAGGCGTTCCAGGTCCTCCCGCGGCGTCAGAGTCCCTGTCGGATTGTTCGGGTTGGCGAGGTACACGACCTTCGTCGCCGGCCCTATCGCGCCGAGCACCCCGTCCACGTCGATCGAGAAGTCCTCGCCGCGCGGCACGTCGATCACCTCGGCGCCGACGAGCCTCGCGCTCGAGCTGAAGAAGCCGAAGGTAGGCCCCGCCGTCACGACGTTGTCGCCGGGCCCCGCGATCAGGCGCAGAAGCAGCTCGATGAGCTCGTCCGAGCCCGCGCCGGCCAGCACGTGCCCCGCGTCCACGCCGGTGTACTTCGCCAGGGCGTCGCGGAGCCGGCGCTGCTCGGGGTCGGGATAGATATGGTGGCTCGTGAGTGAGGCGACGGCCTCCGCCGCCTTCGGCGAGCAGCCGTAGACGTTCTCGTTCCCGTCGAGCTTGACGATCGACCCGTCGGGACGCGTCCCGTCACTCTCCTGCCCACCGGGCACCATGATGGGAACGTAGCCCGTCATCCCGCGAAGATGCGGGCGCAGCAGACGGTCGAACTCGCCGGAGGTCATCGCCGCTCCGCTCCTTGCCGGCGGCGCAGCTCGGCGGCGCGTGCGTGCGCGGTGAACCCCTCCGCGCGGGCGATCCTCGCCGCGGCCTCGGCCAGTCCGCCGCTGCCGCCGTCGATGCCGGCCACGCTCACCGTCCGCAGGAAGTCGTGGACGCCCAACGCCGAGGCGAAACGCGCTGTTCCTCCCGTCGGCATCACGTGGCTCGGCCCCGCGACGTAGTCGCCCAGCGCCTCCGCCGAGTCGGCCCCGGCGAAGACGCCCCCGGCGTTGCGTACCCGCCCCAGCACCGCCGCCGGGTCGGCGACGAGCAGGCACAGGTGCTCCGGCGCGAACTCGTTGGCCAATTCGATGGCCTCATTGATCGAATCGACGACACCGATGAAGCCTTGGCCCTCCAGGGCGGCGCCGGCGGTCTCGGCGCGCTCCAAGTCCTCAAGCTGCTCGGCAAGGGAACGGGAGACCGCCCCGGCGAGCTCCTCCGAGTCCGTGAGCAGCACCGGCGTGGCCAGCACGTCGTGCTCCGCCTGCGCCAGCAGGTCGGCCGCGGCGGCCTCAGGCCGCGCCGTCGCGTCGGCTACGATCAGCGTCTCCGTCGGCCCGTGCAGGCCGTCGAGGCCCACGGCGCCGTAGACGCGCCGCTTCGCCTCGGTCACAAAGATATTCCCCGGCCCGCAGATCACGTCGACGCCCGGCACCGACTCCGTCCCATAGGCCAACGCGGCAATCGCCTGCGCCCCGCCCACTTGGTACACCTCGTCCACGCCGGCGATATGACACGCAGCGAGCACGCTCCCCGCCACCGCGCCGCCGCGAGGCGGCGTCGCCACGGCGACCCGGCCGACGCCGGCGGTCTTGGCGGGGACGGCGGTGTGCAGCACCGTCGAGGGGTACGACGCCGTTCCCCCCGGCACGTAGACGCCGGCCGAGTTCACCGGGATGAACCGCTGGCCCAGCCCCGTCTCGTCGTCGTACCACGAGCTCGGCATGGCCCGCTCGTGGAAGGCGCGCACGCGCTCGGCGGCGAGCGTCAGCGCGTCGATGAGGTCTTCCGGCGTTTCTTCGTAGGCGCGCTCGATCTCCTCCGGCGGCACGCGCCAAGAGGACGGCGCTTCGCCGTCGATCCGGCGGGCGTAGTCGGCGAGGGCGGCGTCGCCCTCCCGCCGCACGTCGGCGATGATGCGCTCCACCGCCTCGCCGACGGTGAGCGGCTCGCCGAAGATGCGATGGATGCCCTCGGCCAGGTGCTGCGGAGGCGGCCCTTCGTCTAGTGGCGCTCGCGTAAGCAGACGCCGCACCTCGGACGCGCCGTGCACGGTCCTCACGGCGCCACCCCTCCGTTCAGATAGGCGTGAGCGTTGCCCAGGAACGCCTGGATGGCCTCCTCGCGAAAGCGGCGCTCCTCCTCCTCGGTGATGTGCTCCCGCACCCGCTCGATCAGCCCGGGCAGACCCTGCACGATGCGCTCCGCCTCCTCATCCGTCGACTCGGGCCGGACTCGGTGCACGAATCCCCGGAACCGCTCCCACGGCAGGTCCCGGCCCGACCGTTCGATCACGATCGACTGCCACTCCCGTAGATGCGCCTTGTCGATGAAGCCGACGTCCACCGACTCGTACGACCCCTTGATGCTCTCCAGCGCCCCTTCGAGGTCCTCGATGTTCCGCCGCTCCCGGCGGTCCATGTCGAACTGGAAGGCGCGGTCCATGACGTTCACCAGCGGATCGTCGTTCAGCGGCGCGCCTTTGCCGAAATAGCCCCGGTACATTTGGCAGATCCACGACTCGTCGACGTTGAGGTGCGTCATGTAGCCGAGCATGAAGGCGACCGTCTCCCGGGTCAGCGCTTCCGAAGGGACCAGGCCGGGGTGTTCCGCGAACAGCTTGCGTATCCCGGCGCCTTCGATGTCGCGCGTCAGCTCGAAGAAGTGCGTGGTGTCGCGCCGCCAGCCGAAGAAGAGGCGCATGTCGGGCGACGTCGCGCCAAGGAGAAAACTGCCGCGGTAGTCGTCCACCACGGGGTGCCCCAGGCGCTTGGCGCATTCGAGGGCGAAGCCGATGTGCAGTCCCAGGTTTGGCATGGCCCCGGCAGAGCAGGCAGACGCCCTACTCGCCGGACCCCCCGGCGAAGGGTAACACGACGGACGCCGCCAACGCGGCCGCCAACAGGAAGGCCATGATCGCCACGGCCACGCGGAAGATGCGGCGCTGTCCGAGCGGCGTGTAGGGCGCGGGGCCCGCGCGTCTTCGCCGGGCCCGCCGCCGGCTCATCGGCCCGGCCCCGGCGCGTTCATGCCGTCGCCTCTGCCGCGCCCACAGCCTCCCGCAGCCGTTCGAACGCCCTGCACTCCTGGTCGAAGACGTAGTAAGCCGGCGTGACCACGACCCCGCTCGCCCCGATCTCGCGCAGGTAGTCCACACCGGCGGTCAGCTGCGAAATCTCCACAACCACCGACACCGCGAACCAGCTCCCGCCGTCCTTGCTGAACACGTTGGCCGCCGTCGGCCCCTGCATGCCGGAGACGGCCGGGTTCCGGGTCACCAAGGCCGCCACCGACTCCATCGAGTCGCCTTGAATGTTGGCGATGATGTTGTAGAAGCCCTCGGCCCGCAGCCGCGCCTCGATGAGCTCGAGCACTGTCTTGGCCGCGGCCAACTTCTCCGCCGACCCGCGCAGCGCGCGGCGGTTCGCGATCATGCACGCCGACGACTTCGTGATGACGCCGTCGTCCAGGGGCCGCAGGTTGTTCTCGCGCAGCGTGGCCCCGCTCGACGCGAGGTCGCTCACCACGTCGGCGGTGCCGATCATCGGCGCCGCTTCGATGGCCCCGTTGATGTGCACCAACCGGTGCCGCACCGCGTGCTTGTCGAGGAAGCGGCCCACCTGCCGGTGGTACTTCGTCGCCACCCGGAGCGGCGCGCCGGTGGGGGTACGCTCGGCGCGGGCGGCGAGGTCGGCCATCGTCCGCACGTCCTCCCAGGTGTTCGGCGCCGCGACCACGAGGTCGGTATGGCTGTACCCCAGGGTCTCCAGGGCGATGATCGAGTCGCCGTCCTCGTCCCGGTCCTCCAGATAGCGCTCATAGCCGATGATCGCCATGTCGACGTCGCCGGCGTCGAGCTCCCGGGGAATGTCGACCGAGCGCTGGAACAGCGCCTCGACGCCGGGAACGCTCGCGATCTTGCCGACGTACTGCCGCGAGCTCGCCCGCCGCACCGCCAGGCCGCACTTCTCCATGAAGGCGAGCGTGTCGCCCTCCATCATGCGGTCGCTGGGCAGCGCGAGGCGCAGCGCGCCGCCTCGGCGGTTCATGGCGCACACCTGTTGTTCATCGAATCGGGACCATCCGGCCCAAACACCTTCCCAAACCTTATCTATCTTACCCCCTCGCCCAAGGGGGAGCTTGAGCGGGGCACGCGCCGTGAGGCGCGCAGACGGGGCGGAAGGCAGACGCACCTAGCGCGGATTCGGGATGATCAACACGGGGTCGCCGGACGCGCGGACCATGGCCTCGCCGACACTGCCCATCAGCCACCGGGAGAGGCCCGACCGCCCATGCGTCGTCATCACGATGAGGTCGTTCGGCGTCTCCTGGGCGAAGGTAAGCAGTGCCTGCGGCGCCGACCCCTGCAAGACCTTGAACCGGGCCCGCACCCCTTGCCGCTTCAGGCGCTCGGCCACGGCGTCGAGGTACTCCGTGGCCGCGGGCACCACCTGCGCGTGGACGTCGGCAAGGCCCACGTAGCCGCCGTACGCATAAGATGGGGAGTCCAGACTGACCGCCCGGACGAGCAGGAGGTCCGTAGAGAGCGCCCGCGCCAACTGCGCGGCAAAGGGCAGAGCGCGCTCGCTCAAGTCCGAACCGTCGAGCGGCACCATGACGGTGCTCAAGGAGTTGCCGTCTTCGCCCGCGTACGTCTTGGCCCGCTCCGGTGTCACCGTCAGCACCGGCAACGTCGACGCATGCACGACCTTGTCGGTCACGCTCCCCAAGATGCCGCGGGCGATGGCGTTCCGCCCATGCGTCGACATGGCGATGATCCCGCATCCCTCATCCTCGGCGACCCGCAGGATCTCCTCTGCCGGGCTCCCGATGCTGGAACGGACGCCGACCGTGATCCCCTGTTCCCTCAACCCGGCGGCAACCCCTTCGAGCTCATCCGCCGCGTTGCCCTTGGCGGCGCTTTCGATCTGGTCCCGGTAGAGGACTCCGGTCTCGCCGGACTCCGAGCCCGTCCCCGCCGGGCGCTCGGCCGTTCCGGGCGGGTAATGGACCGCCGCCGGATCGACGACTCCCAGCAGCAAGAGCGGCGCGTTGCCCCTTCTAGCCACCTCGGTCACATAGGGAAGAATGCCCGCGGCCACGTCGGTCCCATCGAGGGGCACCAGCATGGGCCGGGACAACAATCCCTGGGCGCCCTCTTGCGCGTTCTCACCGTTCCCCATGGCGGCACCTCGACTCCATCCGGCGGCTCTTGGGCTCCTATTCCACCTCTATCCTACTCAACATCCCGCCTCCGCGCCTTGCCCGTGCTCCCTCATGGGCCTAGAGTGCGGCCAGGAGGCAGGGGCCTATCCCCCTAGGAGACCTTTGCAAAACTCCCGCCGATGGTTGGAAAACGGGTGGAGTTGGGTGGTCTTCCCTCTCCCCCTCTAGGGGAGATTTGAGAGAGGGTACAGACCGGGAAGATAGGTAACAGATAAACCGGGCACATGGGTAACACTCTGGAGGATTGCAGGAAGCGATCCATGAAGGAGGAGTTGTGTTGCCCTGGCAAGAGACGAGTGTCGAAGCGGAACGGTTGCGGTTCATTGAGCGCAGGACGGCGGGGGAGGAACCCATCGCCGAGTTGTGCCGGCAGTTCGGGATCAGCCGCAAGACTGCCTCCAAGCTGATCGGCCGGTACGAGGCGTACGGCGAGGAGGGCCTGCGCGACCGGAGCCGCGCCCCCCACCATCATCCCAACGCCACACGCCGTGAGGTGCAGGAGCGCATCATCGCGGCGAAGCGAGCCCACCCCTTGTGGGGCCCCAAGAAGCTCATCGCCTGGCTCCACGACACCGAGCCCGACGTGCCCTGGCCCGCCCCCAGCACCGCCGGCGCCATCCTCGACCGGGCCGGCCTGGTACGGCGCCGACAGCGTCGCCGCCGTACCTCCCCTTGGAGCGAGCCCTTCGCTTACGCCATCAACGCCAACGACGTCTGGTCCATCGACTTCAAGGGCTGGTTCCGCACCGGCGACGGGGCCCGCGTCGACCCCCTCACCGTCCAGGACGCGGCCTCCCGCTACCTGATCGCCTGCCGCGGGCTGGAGCGCCCCACCGGCCCGGAGACGCGGCGCGCGTTAGCGCGCGCCTTCCGTGAGTACGGCCTGCCCAGGGTCATCCGCACCGACAACGGTCCGCCCTTCGCCGGCACCAGCTTGGGCAGCCTCTCCTCCCTGGCCGTCTGGTGGGTCAAGCTGGGCATCCTCCCCGAGCGCATCGCCCCGGGCCATCCCGAACAGAACGGACGCCTCGAGCGCCTCCACCGCACCCTGAAGGCGGAAACCGCCTCGCCGCCCAGGGCCAACGGCCGCCGTCAGCAGCAGGCCTTCGACCGCTTCCGACGCAGCTACAACACCGAGCGCCCTCACGAGGCCTTGGGACAGCGCCCCCCGGCCTTCCTGTACACGCCCTCGTTTCGCCCCTATCCTGCCAGCGTCGGCTCGCCGGACTACGAGGCCGAAGTCACGGTACGCCGGGTACGCGGCAACGGCGAGATCAAGTGGAAGGGGGACCTGGTCTACGTGAGCGAGACCCTCAAAGGCGAGCCCGTCGGCCTCGTCCGGCAGGACGACCGCAGCTGGGCCGTCCGCTTCGGCCCCCTCCTCATCGGCCTCCTCGACGACCACACCAAACGCATCGCCAAGACCCCCGTCAAGGTGTTACCTATGTCCCCGGTCTAACCGTCACCCATGTGCCCGGTCCTTCAAGAGGGCGAGCGCCGGCAGGGCGCTGCTCCCCCACTCGGTTCAGGGTTACGCAAAGGTCCCCCTGGACCGGGGCAGGGAGGTTGGAGTGAACCGGCGAACCGTCTTCCTCCTCGGATGCATCCTCGCCATCGTCGGCGGCGGCGCCGTCCCTGGCCCCGCGGGGACAACCATGCTGGTGCTCGGCATCCTGATCGCCCTGGCCGTCGCCACCTCCGTCTTCTTCAAGGCTGCCGACCGTTGGTCGGAAGGAGCCGGGACGGGAACACCCGGGAGCGGGCCGTCGAGCCACGGTCGGCTCGGGCCGTTTTCGCGGCGCAGAAGCACGTCAAACAGAACGTCCCTGCGCGGAGGCGCCTCGCGCCCCAGCAAACTGCCGCGGTCGAAGCCCGGCAAGCCGTCGATCCCGGAAAGAAAGCCCGAGCCGCCCAGCCGCCAACTGCCGGGCTAGGGAGCGCTGGCCCTCGCCACGGTACGCATTCGCTCTCTTCCGCTTAAACCCTTCTGTTACAATGGTCGCAGGCGCTCGATGCCGCACCAAGGCCTTCTACAGCAGCGGACCCTCACCTCTCCTGTTTTTCGTCTTTCTGCCCCGCGCTGAATTACTTGTGCCGCCCCTGGGTTAGGAGTTCTGTTTCCACATGCCTCTAGCATCCGTATCCACTCGTCCACGTCAGTCCGGCCCTAGACGCCGGCACCAGGCCGTCTGCACCGAGTGCGGCGCCTCCACCACCGTCCCCTTCCAGCCAAGCCAAGACCGTCCGGTGTACTGTCCCCCATGCTTCAAGGACCGTCGCCGGGGCTCTTCCGCCCCTGCTGGCGAGTCTCTTCCTCCAAGCAAGTCCTCCGCCGACACCGCTCCCGCCGCTTCCTCGGCGTTTCCCGCGATGGCCTTGCGTGCCGCCACCAGAGCGGCGCTCTCCCGCATGGACATAGCGGAGCCTACACCGATTCAAGAGAAATCCATTCCCCTTCTCCTGGCGGGACGGGACGTGATCGGCCAGGCGCGCACCGGGTCTGGGAAGACCCTGGCGTTCGCGGTCCCCATGGCGGAACAGTGCGACCCGACGCTCAAGAAGGTGCAGGCGTTAGTGCTGGTCCCCACCCGCGAGCTGGCGATCCAGGTTGCCGGCGTCACCGAGGCCATGGCCTCACCACAAGGTCTGCGCTGCACGCTGCTCTACGGCGGCCGGTCGTTGAACCCCGAATACAAGGCGTTGAAGAGCGGCGTCCAGATCGTCATCGGCACCCCCGGCCGGACCCTCGACCACCTCCGGCAGGGCACGCTCGACCTGCGCTCGGTCCGGTTCCTGGTGTTGGACGAGGCGGACGAAATGCTGGATCGGGGTTTCGCCCACGACGTCGAGGCCATCCTCCGCGGGACGCCTTCAGACCGGCAGACGGCGCTCCTCTCGGCGACGATGCCGGAGTGGGTGGCGAAGACCGCCGCAAAGCACCTGCGGAACGCCGTCCTAGTGGAGGTGGACGCCGACCTGCAAGCCCTGCCCGCCGTGAAGCATCTCGTCTACACCATTCAGAAGAGCGACAAGATCGGCGCGCTCCAAACTCTCTTGGACGAGCGGGACGGCGCGTCGGTCCTCGTCTTCGGCAGGACCAAGCACGGCGTGAAGAAGCTGACCAAGCAGTTGGACGCGCTGGGCTATCCGGTGGGAGCGCTCCAGGGGAACCTGAGTCAAGGCGCGCGCGAGCGGGTGATGACGGAATTCCGTTCCGGCGCCACGCCCATCCTCGTGGCGACCAACGTGGCCGCCCGGGGGTTGGATGTCGACGGCATCGGCCAGGTCATCAACTACGACCTGCCGGACTCCGAGCAGCTCTTCACCCACAGGGTCGGACGCACCGGCCGCATGGGCCGCTCCGGCGAGGCGGTGACCTTCATCACGCCGGATGAAGAAAAGAAGTGGCGGGAGATCGACCGCGGCCTGGGCAGCCGCTTCACCAGGAAGCCGTGGAATCCAGCCCGTAGCGCCGTGCAACGCCAAGAGGACACGCCGCGGCAGCCGCGAGTGAGGTCCTTCAGCCCTGCTTCCCACCGGCGCAGGCCCGCCGCCAAGGCGAACAGACGCGCCGGGTAGTCCCCCCGACCCTCGTCCGGCTCACGTAAGCAGAGCCCGTAGCTCCGGGGCATGGAGCGGACGCGCCGATCCGCCGCCGTCCCGTCCTTGACACCGTTCCGGCCCATTCCTATCCTCAACCCCGGCGCCGCTCCGAGAGCGGCCCGCCTCGGAGGATCCCCGTGACCCAACAGCAGCAGGTCCCCGAAGTCAGCGACGAGCTCATGGCCTTCGTCGGCAAGACCATGCGCCGCCAGGTGTCGCACCCGGTCACCGAGTCCGACATCCGCCGCTGGGCCATCGCTGTCTACTGGCCGGAGAAGCCGCCCCGCCTCTTCTGGGACGAGGAGTACGCCAAGGGCACCCGCTTCGGCGGCATCGTCGCCCCCGACGAGTTCAACCCCTTCGCCTGGCCCATCGACCCCGGCGAGACCCTCCTCACCGACGACGACCTCGCCCCCGCCATCAAGCGCATGGGCATCGGCATGAACATCCTCAACGGCGGCGGCGGCAACACTTACTTCGAACGCATCCGCCCCGGCGACGTCATCACCGCCGAGACCGTGCTCGACCAGGCCTACACCCGGCCCGGCCGCCTCGGCGTCATGCTCTTCCTCATCCGCAAGACCACCTGGACCAACCAGGACGGCAAGAAGGTCCGCGAGTCGCGCGGCATCGGCATCAAGTACTAGCCGCGAGCCAACCCAAGGAGCCAACCGTGGGCATCGAAGACAGCCTCTACTTCGAAGACGTGACCGAAGGGCAGCAGGTCCCCTCCTTCACCCGCGCCCCGAACCTGATGGAGTGGAACCGGTACGCCGCGGTCAACGACGAGTTCGTCTACATCCACATGGACGTCGACAAGGCCCAGGCCGCCGGCATGAAGGACGTCTTCGGCATGGGCAACCTCCGCCTCGCCTACCTCCACAACATGCTGCGCGACTGGATCGGCGTCACCGGCGACATCCGCCGCGTCGACGTCCAGCACCGCTCGCTCAACTACAAAGACGAAAAGCTCATCTGCAAGGCCACCGTCACCAAGAAATACACCGAGGACGGCGAGAACCTCGTCGACCTCGACCTCGAAGTCGAGAACCCCGAAGGCAAGAACGCCACCCCGGGCACCGCCACCGTCGTCCTCCCCTCCCGGGGCTAGCCCACCGCAAACCTCTCCCCCTCTGGAGAACCTTGCACAACTCCCGTCTACAGTTGAGAAACGGGCGGAGCGGGATGGTTCTTTCCCCTCCCCCTCTGGAGAGCCTTGCACAACTCCCGCCGCTGGTTGGAAAACGGGTGGAGCAGGGTGGTCTTCCCTCTCCCCCTCTGGAGAGCCTTGCAAAACTCCCGCCGCTGGTTGGAAAACGGGTGGAGCGGGGTGGTCTTCCCTCTCCCCCTCTGGGGGAGATTTGAGAGAGGGCGCGCGCCGTCAGGCGCGCGAGCGCCCGCAGGGCGCTGCTCCCCCACTCGGTTCAAGGTTACGCCAAGGTCTCCGCTGGGAGAGCCACCACAAACCTCTCCCCCTAGGGGAGCCACCACAAATCTCTCTCCCTCTGGGAGAGACTGAGAGAGGGCCCCATGGACTACCGCGAAGCCGTCGCCTGGAGCCTCGGGCGCACCCTGACAATCATCAAGAACGCCGCCGCCGACCTCACCGAGGAGGAGGCGGGCTACCGTCCCTGCGCCACCTGCAACTCCATCGCCTCGACCATCATCCACTGCGGCCGGGCGGTCGACACCTGGACCACCGCGGCGCTGGGTGAAGAAGACGACATCTGGATAACCCAGGGCTGGGCCAAGAAGTTCGGCCTCCCCGGCGACGACCGCGGCTGGACCTACGACACCCAGCCGCCCGCCGAACGAGCGCCGGTCGCCGACCTCCCCGCCTACTTCGAGGCGACCAACCGCCGCTTCCTCGATCTCGTCGCCAACGTCCCCGACGAACGCCTCACCGACCCCGTCCAGGGCCGCCGCTTCAGCCTCCCCCTGGAGAAGCTCTTCTCCCACATCGTCACCGAGCTTGCCCAACACGCCGGCCAGATCGACTACCTCCGCGGCATGCTGGGCAAGGACTCGGCCATCACCGGCACACCCCCGCCCAAGCCGCTTGGGTAACGGACGCCGCCACAGCCCTTGCGGACCGCCTCTGGCTCACATATCCTGTGCTACACAGAAACTGTGAAGCTGTGGGGCTGTGACATGAAGAACATCACCGTATCCATCGACGAAGAGACCCACCGCCGCGCCCGCATCAAGGCAGCGGAGCTCGGCACGTCGGTGTCGGCGCTCGTGCGCCGCTACCTAAACTCGCTCGTCTCCCGCATGGCCGGCGAAGACGAGGCCAATCGCCAGGACGTGGAGACGCCCGACGAACGCCGCCGCAGGCTGCTGAAGCAAGCAATCGACGACATCACGGCGAATGGCGGTGGGCTGCGGATGTCCGAGAATCTGCCCCGCGACGACCTGTACGACCGCGATGCGTTTCGTTGACACCAACGTCCTGCTGTACGCCAGCAGCGCATTGGCGGAGGACGCACACAAGCGTCGGCGCGCGCTCGAGGTGTTGAACCAGGGCGACTTGGCCATATCGGTGCAGGTGCTGCAGGAGTTCTACCACCAGTCGACCCGCCCCAGTCGTCAGGCTCGGATTACCCACGAACAAGCCCTGAATTTCCTCGCGTCCCTCGATAGCTTCCCGGTCCAGCCGGTCACCCTCGACATCTTCCGTTCCGCGGTAGCAATCCGCCAACGTTTCGGCCTGTCATACTGGGACGGCGCGATCCTCGCCGCGGCCCGCGCCCTGGGCTGCGACGCCGTCTACTCCGAAGACATGAGCCCAGAACAGAACTACGACGGCCTCCGTGTCATCAACCCCTTCCAAGCCCGCTAGGCCATAGGGCTTTCCCTCTGCGTGCCTGTGGTGTATATTTGGTGTATGGCACGCACCAACGTGGATATTGACGATCGGGCTTGTGCCGAGGTGATGCGGCGCTATCACCTCACGACCAAGCGCGAGGCGATCAATCTCGCACTGCAAACGCTTGCGGCCGAAGCCCTGTCGGTCGAAGAAGCTCGCGCGCTCAGAGGTATCGGCTGGGAAGGCGATCTCGAAGCACTTCGTGCCAGCCGGTCGCTGTGATCCTGATCGACACGTCCGCCTGGATCGAGTTCCTGCGGAATACGGGAAGCGCCGTCTGCAATCTCGTCGACGACCTGCTGGCAGACGAGTTCGCCATCTGCGACGCGGTACGGATGGAGGTCCTCGCCGGTGCCCGGGACGAATCCCACTTGCTGAGCCTGCGGCGGCTTCTGGCCCGGGGGGTGGTTATACCAATGCGAGCAGCGGACTACGACAACGCCGCCGCCCTCTATCGCCGCTGTCGGCGGCAGGGAGAGACGGTCCGCAAGCTCATCGACTGCCTCATTGCGGCCGCCGCGATACGCGCCGACGCACAGATTCTGCATAGCGACGCCGACTTCGACGTACTTGCCCGCCACACCGATTTGCGCATCCATGCAACCCAGCAGTGATTGGGAGGCGAGCAACCTAGGCAGCTAGGCGGCCCTGTGACAACTGATGCCGGTGAGGTCTCTAGAAGCCGCTCGCCTACCCGCCCGCCGCCTTGCTCTGGTACCGCGCCCTCGTCTCCGCGGCGTGGCCGGGGGACATGAACTGGATGAGGATGCCGTCGGGGTCGACGAAGAAGCCGGGGCGCGGCGACTCCACACCCATCCCCACCAGCCGCTCCGTCAGGGCAGCCAGGTCTGAGACCCCGACCGCGAAGTGCGTCACGCCGAGGTCGTCGAGCAGGATGCCCTCGCCGTGGGGCTCCTTGTACTCCGTTAGCGAGACGGTGATGCCCCCGCCGGTGTCGAGCGTCACCATCCGGTGGCCCTCCCGGGGGGTGCGGTGCGCCAGATTCATGACCTCGCGGTCGTGGGGGGCGACGACGTCGAGCGTGACGCCGAACCCGAGCTGGTCGCGGTAGAACCGGAGCGAGCGCTCCATATCCGAGACCGTGACCGTGATGTGGTCTACACCTGAAAACTCATATCCTTGCGGCATCTCTTCCCCCTTCGTAGCTCCGCGGCCTGCCACCGGCGCCCCTCAAACCTCTCCCCCTCTGGGGGAGATTGAGAGAGGGCACGCGCCGCCAGGCGCGCCGGCGCCCACAGGGCGCCGCTCCCTCCGACTACCCCAGCGCCGACTCGTCCACGTCGAGGTTGTAGAGCCCGATGGCGTTGTCCATGAGCATCTTGCGGCGCTCGCCGGCGGGCACGTCGCGGAGGGCGTGCTCCCGCAGGCGCTTCGAGTTCGGCCACGTCGAGGTCGGGTGCGGGTAGTCGGTCTCGTAGATGATGTTGTCGACGCCGATCTCGTAGCGGTTCCGCATGCCGAACTCTTCATACCAGAAGTTGGCCCACATCTGCCGCCGGAAGGCCTCGCTCGGCTTCGTTTTCAGGCCGTCGGCGGCGACGTTCAGGTTCGCGTACTCGTGGTCCGAGAGCTCGAGCAGGTAGGGGATCCAGCCGATGCCGCTCTCCACGGTCACCGTCTTCAGCTTGGGGAAGCGGTCGAGCACGCCGGAGAAGAGCACGTTGGCCACCACCTGCATGTGCACGGAGATGGTGCGCGTCGAGCCCATCGCCCGCAGCGTGTTCCACTTGTAGCCGGGGAACGGCGGGAGCGTCCGCACCGCCCCCAGGTGCAGGCAGAGCGGCACGCCGAGATCGGAGGCGAGCTCGTAGACCGGGAACCAGTGCTCGTCGTTGAAGTGCGGCAGGCCGATGGCCTCCGGCGCGCCGTGCCACACCACCGCCTTGTGGCCCCGCTTCACCGCCCGCTCGATCTCCCGCAGCGTCAGCTCGACGTCCCACATGGGGCTGATGCACTGCGCGATGAAGCGCGGGCTGTACTCGACCCACTCGTCGATCAGCCAGTCGTTATACGCCTGGATGCATTCGAGACGGAACTGCTCGTCGCCCTTCTGTTGGAAGTTCTGATTGGCGATGCCCGCCACGTTGGGGAAGAAGGTATGGGTATCGACCTCGTCGACGTCCATGACCTTGAGCCGCTCCGAGGGCGTGTAGGTCTCCGGCGGCACGTCCTCCCAGCGGCGGGGCCACGAGTGGCGGGGCTTCATCGCCGCGTTGACGATGGCGACGCCGTAGTCGCCGATGGCCGACTCCCCCCGGATGTGCCACGTTTGCGACCCGTTTTCGAGGTCGACGATCTGCGGGATGTCGGCGCCCCACTTCTCCTTCGACATGCGGCTCGTCCACACGTCCGGCGCCTCCTGCACGTGCTCGTCGGTTGAGATGACGCCGTACCTCAGTTTCAACGTCGCGGCCATGCCGCCCTCCTGCAATCCACTCCGGTCGGCGGGATGATACACCACCGGCCGTGGGGAACCGGTCGGCGTATACTGGAGCCGGACCGAGAGGGCCGGGTGGCCGCCCGTCCGCGAGGGCGGGAGGAAAGTCCGAGCTCCACCGGGCAAGGATGCTGGGTAACTCCCAGGAGGGGCGACCCTACGGATAGCGCCACAGAAACATACCGCCCTTCTTCGGAAGGGTAAGGGTGCAATGGTGAGGTAAGAGCTCACCGGGGCTTCGGGTGACCGCGGCCTCGGGCAAGCCCCATCCGGAGCAAGGCCAAGTAGGAGGACCATGAGCGCCCGGCTCGTCCTCGGGTTGGCCGCTCGACCCCGTCGGCAACGGCGGGGCTAGATAGATGGCCACCGCCCACGGCCGCGGGAGGAAGGCCCTTCGGGCCGTAAACCGCCGCCGCGGGAACAGAACTCGGCTTACAGGCCCTCTCGGCCCGGACCCCGGCCTTCCCCGGGGTCCTTTCTTTATGTCTAGCCGTTGACCCTCTCCCAAGGGCCGCCGTATCATGAACGCGCGCCGGCACGGCCCGCCGGCGAGCCGCCGCAAAGGAGCCCGCTTCACCACGCCCCGCCCGCCCCCAGGCCGCCGTGCCGAGGGCAGGGCGCTACCCAGGGAAGCAGACGCCATGCACGACGCGGGACTCGATCATCTGTGCATCGACACGATGCGCGCCCTCCCTATGGAGCAGGTCGAACGGGCCATTTCGGGCCGACCCGCCGTCATGGCCGCCCTCGAACGTCGCCACTGGTTGGCAGAGGCTATGCGAAACAGCGAAGGAGCATGATGACCAACGCGATCCAAGAGACCGGACGCCTCGGCCAATCGATCTGGTACGACAACGTGCGGCGCGGCCTCATCGTCTCCGGCGACTTGGAACGCCTCATCGACTCCGGCGTCTCCGGCCTCACCTCCAACCCTTCCATCTTCGAAAAGGCCATCGCCGGCAGCGCCGACTACGACGACGCCCTCCGCGCCCTCTCCGAGCAGGGCGCCTCCGTCGACGAGACCTACGAGGCTCTGACCATCGACGACATCCGCATGGTCGCCGATCTCCTCCGCCCGCTTTACGACCGCACCGGCGGCGCCGACGGCTACGCCTCCCTCGAGGTCAGCCCCGACCTCGCCCACGACACCGAGGCCTCTATCGAGGAGGCCCGCCGCCTCTTCAGAATGCTCGAACGCCCCAACGCCATGATCAAGATTCCGGCGACCCCCGAGGGGATGCCCGCCGTCCGGCAGCTCATCAGCGAGGGGATCAACGTCAACGTCACCCTCATCTTCTCGCTCGCCGCCTACCGGCAGGTCATCGAGTCCTATCTCACCGGGCTGGAGCGGTTGGCCGAGTCGGGCGGCGACGTCAGCCGCGTCGCCTCCGTCGCCTCCTTCTTCCTCAGCCGCGTCGACACCGCCGTCGACGCACAGCTTCAGGAGCGCATCGACGCCGGCGCCGCCGACCTGGAACCCCTGCTCGGCCGCGCCGCCATCGCCAACGCTCAGAAGGCCTACGGCATCTTCAAGGACATCTTCGAGAGCGAACGCTTCGCCCACCTGAAGGAAAAGCAGGCCCGCGTGCAGCGCCCCCTCTGGGCCAGCACCAGTGCCAAGAACCCCGCCTACGACGAGCTCCATTACGTCGAGCCCCTCATCGGGCCGCACACCGTGAACACCCTGCCGCCCAACACCATCGCCTCCCTCCTCGAAAAGGGGCAGCCCGAGGCGCGGCTGACCGGCGACGTTTCCGACGCCGACGACGTGCTCGACGGCGTCGCCAAGGCCGGCATCGACATGGACGCAGTCACCGACAAGCTCCTCGCCGACGGCGTGACCGCCTTCGCCGACGCCTTCGACTCCCTGAAGCGCAACATCGCCGACAAGCTCGCCCTGCTCCAGTCGGGGAGCGCCGACGGCTTCCTCGCCGGCCTCGGAACGCGCCGGCCCGCCGTCGACACCGCCCTCGATCGCCTCAGTGCCGACCGCGTGCTGGAGCGCATCCTGGAGAAGGACCACACCGTCTGGCGCGACGACCCCACCGAGATCGCCGACCGCCTCGGCTGGCTCGACGCCCCCGAGACGATGGCGAAGCACGTCGCCGACCTCACCGCCTTCGCCGACGAGATACGCGCCGAGGGCGTCGAGCACGCCGTCCTCCTCGGCATGGGGGGCAGCAGCCTCGGCCCTGAAGTCCTGCGGCGCACCTTCGGCCCCCAGGACGGCTACCCCGGCCTCATCGTCCTCGACTCCACCGCGCCTGGTTGGGTGCGTAGCGTGGCCGACGCCATCGACCCGTCGCGCACCCTCTTCATCGTCTCGTCCAAGTCCGGCTCCACCACCGAGGTCCACGCCTTCTACCGCTACTTCCGCGGCCTCGTCGAGGCCGCCGCCGGCGCCGACGAGGCCGGATCCCACTTCGTCGCCGTCACCGACTCCGGCACGCCGCTGGAGCGGCTCGCAAAAGAGGAAGGATTCCGCCGCGTCTTCACCAACCCCGCCGACTTCGGCGGCCGCTACTCCGTGCTCTCCTACTTCGGGCTCGCTCCGGCGGCGCTCATGGGCCTCGATCCCGGCGAACTGCTGGGACGCGCCGCCCGCATGCGCGACACGGCCGGCGCGCCCGCCGCCGAGAACCCGGCGGCGCTGCTCGGCGCGGCCATGGGCGCGCTCGCCCTCCAAGGCCGCGACAAGCTCACCCTCCTCACCGGCCCCGGACTCGAAGCCTACGGCCTCTGGGTCGAGCAACTGCTCGCGGAGAGCACCGGCAAGGACGGCGCCGGCATCATTCCCATCGACGGCGAGCCCCTCCTCGACCCCGCCGCCTACGGCGACGACCGCCTCTTCATCTACCCCCGCCTGCAGGGACAGGACAACCGCGACCTCGACGAGGCCGCCAACGCCCTCGCCAAGGCGGGCCATCCCGTACTTCGCCTCCACCTCAACGACGCCTACGACCTCGGCGCGGAGTTCTTCCGCTGGGAGCTCGCCGCCGCCGTCGCCGGCCACATCCTGAACATCCAGCCCTTCGACCAGCCCAACGTGCAGCAGGCCAAGGACATGACCAAGCGGCTCCTCGACGCCTACCTCGACACCGGCGAGTTGCCCGAGCCGCCGGAGACGCCGGCACCCGGCGCGCTGCTCGCCGGCGCAAAGCCCGGCGACTACGCCGCCATCCAGGTCTACGGCCCCCAGACCGCCGAGACCGACGAGGCCGTCGCCGCGCTCCGCCGCAGCATCGCCGAGACCCACAAGATCGCCACCACCGCCGGCTACGGCCCACGTTACCTCCACTCGACCGGTCAGTTGCACAAGGGCGGCCCGGACGGCGGCATCTTCCTCCAATACGAGCCCCCGCGGGGGACGACCTCGACATCCCCGGCGAGGGCTACAGCTTCGGCGTGCTCGTCAGAGCCCAAGCCGTGGGCGACCTGCAGGCCCTCCTCGACCTCGGCCGCCGCGCCGCCCGCGTCGAGGACGCACCCGCGGCCGCGGTCTAACCGGCGGGACTCCACCCGCCGGAGAAAGGCGGACGACATGGAACTCGGAATGGTCGGCCTCGGACGCATGGGCGGAGCCATGACGGCGCGCCTTCTCAACGGCGGCCACCGCGTCACCGTCTTCGACCTCGACCCCAATGCCGTCGAGGCCGCCCGCGAGCGGGGCGCCCAGGCTGCCGATTCCCTGGAAGACCTCGTCGCGAAACTCGCCCCGCCGCGCGCCGTCTGGGTCATGGCGCCCGCCGGCGACGTCACCGAGCGCATCATCGCCACACTCGCGGACGCCCTCTCCCCCGGCGACGCCGTCATCGACGGCGGCAACGCCGACTACCGCGACAGCATGCGCCGGGCAGCCGAGTTGGCCGAACGGGGCATCGACTTCCTCGATTCCGGCACCAGCGGCGGCATCTGGGGCCTCGAAGGCGGCTACTCCCTCATGGTCGGCGGCCCCGCCGAGACCTTCGCCCGCCTCGAACCGGTCTTCCAGACCCTGGCCCCGTCGCCGACGACCGGCTACGGGCGGGTCGGCCCCGCCGGCTCGGGCCACTTCACCAAGATGGTCCACAACGGCGTCGAGTACGGCCTGATGCAGGCCTACGCCGAGGGCTTCCAGATGCTCAAAGCCAAGGAGGAGTTCGGCCTCGAAGTCGACCGCATCGCCCAGATCTGGCGCTTCGGCAGCGTGGTGCGCTCCTGGCTCCTCGACCTCACCGCCGAGGCGCTCGCCGAAGACCCGGACCTGTCCGACATCGCCGCCTACGTCGAGGACTCCGGCGAGGGCCGCTGGACGGTGCGCGAAGCCGCCGACCTCGGCGTCCCCGCGCCGGTGCTCACGCAGTCGCTCTACGAGCGCTTCCGGTCGCGCCAGGAGAACTCCTACGCCGACCGCGTCCTCGCGGCGATGCGGAACAAGTTCGGCGGCCACGCCGTGAAGGCGGCCGAGCAGGGCTAGCATGGCCTCGGAGAAGACCAGCGTCGTCATCTTCGGCGCGAGCGGCGATCTCGCCCGGCGCAAGCTCATACCGGCGCTGTTCGAGCTCTACCGCAAGGGCCGTCTCCCCGCCGACACGCGGGTCGTCGGCTTCGCCCGCACCGACTTCTCCGACGACGCCTTCCGCGCCTACGTCTCGGAACAGGCGCGCGAACTCGCCGGCGTCGACGACGCTTCCTCGGACTGGCGTACGTTCATCGCGCACGTGCACTACCAGCACGGCAGCCTCACGGCGCGCGAGGACCTGATCAACCTCCGCCACAAGCTCGTCGACGTCGAGGGCGGCGACCCCAACGCCAACCGCCTCTTCTATCTCTCCATCGCGCCGAACCTCTTCGACGACACCGTCCTGGGCCTCGCCATGTCGGGTCTCGCGGCGGAGACCGGGGGCTGGCGGCGGCTCGTCGTCGAGAAGCCCTTCGGCCGCGACCTGCACTCCGCCCAGGAGCTCAACGCCTGCCTGCTTCGGGTTTTCAGGGAAGACCAGGTCTACCGGATCGACCACTACCTAGGAAAAGAGACGGTGCAGAACCTGCTCGTCTTCCGGTTCGGCAACGCCATCTTCGAGCCGGTGTGGAACCGCAACTACGTCGACAACGTCCAGATCACCGTCGCCGAGAGCGTCGACCTCGCGGGCCGCGCCGGCTACTACGACAACACCGGCGCCACCAGGGACATGCTGCAGAACCACCTGCTGCAGCTCGTCGCGCTCGTGGCGATGGAGCCGCCCCCGAACTCCGACCCCGAGACGCTGCGGAACATGCGCGTCGAGACCCTGAAGGCCATCCGGCGCTGGTCGCCGGACGGGGTGCGGCAGCACGCCGTCCGCGGGCGCTATCGCGGCTACGCCGACGAGCCCGGCGTCGCCCCCGACTCCCCCACCGCCACCTACATCGCGGTGCGCCTCTTCATCGACAACTGGCGGTGGGAGGGCGTACCGTTCTACGTGCGTACCGGCAAGGCCCTGGCGCGCAAGGAGTCCGAGATCGTCGTCCAGTTCAAGCGTCCGCCTCAGCACATCTTCGAGGGCTCCGGCGCGCAGCCCAACGTCCTCTCCTTCTGCCTCCAGCCCGACGAGGGCGCGCTGCTCCGCTTCTCCGCCAAGGTCCCCGATCAGGGCATGGCCACCCGGCCCGTCGACATGGCCTTCCACTACGGCTCCGCCTTTCCCGGCGAGCCCATCCCCGACGCCTACGAGCGCCTCTTGCAAGACGCTATCGAGGGCGACCCCAGCCTCTTCATCCGTTCCGACCAGATCGAGGAGTCGTGGCGCATCGTCGAGCCGTTGCTGGACGTGGCCGCCCCGGCGCCGCTGCGCGCCTACGACCGCGGCTCCTGGGGCCCCGACGCCGCCGACGCCCTGCTCGCCCAACGCAACCATGCCTGGCTGCGCGTCTGCGGCCATGGTGAACCCAATGACTGACATCCACCTCTTTCCCGACGCGGAGGAGCTGGCGCGGGGCGCAGCCGCCTTCGTCGCCGCCGCCGCCGAGCAGTCCATCCGCAAGCGGGGGCGCTTCGTCATCGCCCTCTCCGGCGGCTCGACCCCGCGCCGCCTCTACGAGCTGCTCGCCGAAAGCGAACAGGACTGGCCCAACTGGCACGTCCTCTGGAGCGACGAACGAGCCGTCCGGCCCGATCACGCCGACAGCAACTTCGGGATGGTCAAGGCGGCGTTTCTCAACCACATCGCCATCCCCATCGGAAACGTCCGCCGCATCGAGACGGAGCACCCCGCCCCGGTCGCGGCCCGGCGCTATGGGGAGGTTATCCAGGCCCTGCTCGGCAAGAAACCGGCCTTCGACCTCGTGCTGCTCGGCATCGGCGAGGACGGACACACCGCCTCGCTCTTCCCCGGCGAACCCGCCGCTCGCGAGCGCGCCAAGCTCGTGACGGCGTGCCGCCTGGAAGGCCCCGGGCCGGCGCGGGTCACCTTCACCCTGCCGCTGATCAACGCGGCCCGGCGGGTCGCCATCCTCGCCGCCGGCGAGGCCAAGGCGGCGATGGTGCAGCGGGCCATCGAGCCGGCCCTGCGCGGCCCCGGCATCCCCGCCGGGCTGGTGTCGCCGGCCAAGGGCTCGCTGCACTGGTTCCTCAGCCAAGACGCCGCCGCCGACTTGCGGAATATCCCCGTATGAGCGGCGACTACCCCGACATCCGCGAGTACGCCCTCATCGGCGATACGCACTCCTGCGCCCTCGTCTCGCGCATGGGCTCCGTCGATTGGGCCTGCTTCCCCCGCTTCGACAGCGGCTCCGTCTTCGGCCGCCTCCTCGACGCCGGGAAGGGCGGCTTCTTCTCGATCGCGCCCACGTCGGAGTACACCGCGTCGCGGCGCTACCTCCCCGAGACGATGGTGCTCGAAACGACGTTCGAGACCGCCTCGGGGACGGCCGTCCTCCACGATTTCATGCCGGTGAACCCCATGACCGAGGGGCACCCCAACGAGGTCTTCGAGAACCAGGGCATCTGCCGCGTCGTGAGGTGCGAACGGGGCGTGGTCGAGATCGAAGTCGTCTGCCGGCCGCGCTTCCAGTACGGCGCGATCGTGCCGCACACGTCGCTGGTGGAGCCCAACGTCGGCTACGCCCACGGCGGCATCGACGCGCTGGCCTTCCTCAGCGCCACGCCGGTGACCCTCGACGACAACACCTTCCGCGCGACATGCCGCCTGAATGAAGGCGAGAGCGGGCGGAGTACGCCGCCCACTACTCCTGGCGCCAGGAGTTTTCCAGCGAGCATTTTATGTACGACAGCCTCGAAGGCTTGCTGGAGGCGGCGAAGGCCTTTCTGGCGCGATTGGAGCAAGGCCTTCAACTACCAGGGGCTCTACCAGGAACAGGTGCTGCGGAGCGCGCTGATCCTGAAGGCGCTGACCTACGCCCCCACCGGCGGCATCGTCGCCGCGGCGACGACGTCCTTGCCGGAGGAGGTCGGCGGCGAGCGCAACTGGGACTACCGCTACACCTGGATCCGCGACGCCACCTTCGCGCTCTACGCCCTCAACCTCGTGGGGTTCGTCGACGAGGCCGACGCCTTCAAGCGCTGGCTCAAGCGCGCCACCGCCGGCCGCGCCCAGGACCTCCAGATCATGTACGGCCTGGCCGGCGAGCGCCGCCTCGCCGAGTTCTCCCTCGACCACCTCGACGGCTACCGCGGCTCGCGCCCCGTCCGCATCGGCAACGGCGCGCACACCCAGCTCCAGCTCGACATCTACGGCGAAGTCCTCGACTCCGCCCATCTCTATCGCAAGTACTGCGGCGAGTTCGACGAGGAGTATTGGCAGTTCTGCCGCGACCTCGTCGAGTTTGTCATGGAGTCCTGGCGCGAGCCCGACGAGGGCATCTGGGAGACGCGCGGCGGACGCAAGCACTTCGTCTTCTCCAAGGTCATGTGCTGGGTCGCCATCGACCGCGCCCTCCGCGTCGCCGACGCGATCGCGTGGGACGGCCAGTCCGAGATCGAGCGCTGGAAGGCGGTGCGGGCGGAGATCAGGGAGGACGTGCTGCGCCACGGCTACGACGAGCGCATCGGCGCATTCGTCCAGTCCTACGGCAGCGCCAACCTCGACGCCTCGGTGCTCATGCTGCCCCTCGTCGGCTTCATCAAGGCGTCCGACCCGCGCATGCGCTCCACCATCGAGCAGATCGAGCGCCGCTTAACCTCGCCGCAGGGCTTGGTCTACCGCTACAAGGGCTTCGACGACGGCCTCGACGGCCACGAGGGCACCTTCACTCTCTGCTCGTTCTGGCTGCTCGACAACCTGATCTATCTGGGCGAAATCGACCGCGCCGAGGCCATGATGAACAGCCTCTTCGCCTACGCCAACGACGTCGGCCTCTTCAGCGAGGAGATCGGCCCCGTGGACGGCGAGGCGCTGGGCAACTTCCCCCAGGCCTTCACCCACATGGCGGTCATCAACACCGCCGTCCAGCTCTACCGCGCCAAGCAGCGGCGCATCGCACAAGAGGCGAAACGGTCCTAGCCCGCCGGCGCGTGGATGCGCTCCAGGACGCGGGCCACCGCCGCCGGCACCAGCCCCTTCCACGAGTCGTCGCCCGCCGCGATCCGTTGCCGCACCTCGGTCGCCTCGATGCCCTTCTCCACGCCGGGGTCGAGCACCTCGACCTCGTACCCCTCGGCGCGCAGCCGGTCGACCTTCGACTGCTCCCAGGGTGAGAAGACGCGCACGAAGTGGCGCAGCTTCCCGGCCGGCGGCAGGTAGTAGCGCCACTTGGCCGGCTCGCTGATGTGGAAGGGAATCACTCGCACCCGGTCGAGGTCGGCCCCGGCCTCCGTCAGGGCCGCCAGCACCATCTCCATGCGCTCGAAATAGGTGTACGGGTTGTTCTCCGCGAGGTGGCGGTGGCCGCTGGCGGCCTCCTCCTTGATCTCGCCGGGGTCGGGATTGGTGATGCCGACGATGAGCCGCTCCGACCGCGCCAGTCCCTCCAGCGCGTAGTGCCGGTGCTCGTTGTGGAACGGCTGAAAGCGCCCGTGGACCATGCCGTACTCCGCGAGCCGGTAGCCGTCGGGGAGAGGCTGCGAAGCCACGCTCAGCCCCCGCGCCGGTGCGCCACCAGCGCCGCCGCGCCGATCAGGCCCGCGTCGTCCCCGAACTCGGAGAGCACGATGTCGAACGGCTCGAGGAACGAAGGGAAGGCGTGCTCCCGCACCCGCGCCTCGACGATGGGGCTCAGCATTTCCCAGTTGTGGAGCGCGACGCTGCCCCCCAGCACGATCCGCCGGGGATTGAAGGCGTGGACCAGGCTCACCAGCCCGAAGGCGAGGTCGCGCGCCGCCGTCTCCATCACCCCGGTAGCGAAGGCGTCGCCCGCCGCGGCGGCCCGGAAGACGTGCTCCGCCTCGATGGCCTCCGGTTTGCCCAGCGCCATCGCCCGCAGCGACGTCTGCGCGCCGCCTTCGAGCCCCGCCCGCGCCCGCATGGCGATCGCCGTCCCCGACGTCATCATCTCCAGGCAGCCCGCATGCCCGCACGGGCCGGTCTCGACCCCCGGCTCGCCGATGGAGTCCTCCACCTCGCGGTCGACGATGAGGTGGCCCAGCTCTGGGCCCAGACCCCGGTAGCCCGACAGCAGCGTGCCGTGGGAGATGACGCCGCCGCCGACCCCCGTGCTCACCGTCAGATAGATCAGGTCGCTCATCCCCCGGCCCTGCCCGAAGACGTACTCGCCCAAGCACGCCACCGTCGCGTCGTTGCCGATGAGCACCGGCCCGTCGAAGCGCTCCGCCAGCAGGTCTCGCGGAAGGGTACGACGCCCCAGCTCTGGAGGTTCGGCGGGTGGTAGAGGACGCCGTCCTTGTCCAGCGGCGACGCCACGGCGGCCCCGAGGCCCATCGCCTCGGGAAAGCCGTGCTTCGCCAGCAGCTCGCGGCCCGCCTCGACGATGCGGCCGGCCACCCGCTCCGGGCCGTCCTCTTCCCGGTTCGGCTCGCGGACCCGTTCGATGATCGCGCCGGTCGGCTCGACCAGCCCCACGCGCAGGTTCGTGCCGCCGAGATCGACGACGATGATGGGCGGCCCGGCGTCCATGACCCTTCCCGCGGCGCCGCTAGGCTCCCACGCCGAGCCCGAAGCCCATGCCGTGCATCCAGCAGCACCCGCCGGTGTGCTCCGTGACGTACTCGTAGGCCGTCGTCGCCGCCAGCGCGCCCTGCGCCGCCGCCGTGATCGCCTGCTTCAGCTCGCCCGACGCGTCGGTGATGTCGCCCGCGGCGAACGCCCCCGCCACGTTGGTCCCCATGTACTTGTCGACGACGATCTCGTCCTTGTCGTTCGTGTTGATGCCCAGCTGCCGCGCCAGCTCCACGTTCGGGTTGGCCCCGATCTCGATCAGCAGCCCGTCCACGCGAAGCTCACGCGCCCCCTCGACCTCCCGGTCGAGCACGATCGACTCCAGGTAGTCGCCGCCCTTCAGCTCCACCACGTTCGCGCTCGTGACCGGCACGATGTTCGCCTGCTCCTGCATCTTGGAGAGGTTCACCGGCTCGGGGCGCGAGAACTCGTGCCCGCGATAGATCACGTAGACGCGGTCGGCGTACTGCGCCACCAGCGTCGCGCCCTTCACCGCAGCGTCGCCCCCGCCGACCACCGCGGCGGTGCGGCGCCGGTAGAGCGGCGCGTCGCACGTCGAGCAGTACGACACGCCCTGCCCGACCCACTGCTGCTCATGTTCGAGCCCCAGCGTACGGCGCTCCCGTCCCATCGCCAGGACAACCGACTTGGCGAGGTACGCGTCGCCCTCGTCGTCGCGGGCCGTGAAGCAGTCGTCGCGCCGCTCGATGTCGAGTCACCTTGGCGTCGATCACCGGCACGTCGTACTTCTGCACCTGCTCCTTCATGCCGAGCATCAGGTCGAAGCCCTGGATCTCGACGTGCCCCGGATAGTTCTCGATGAGCCCGCCGGTGGCCGTCTCGCCGCCGAACGTCTGCCCCACCACGATCGTCTTTACTTGATAGCGGGCGGCGTAGAGCCCCGCGCTGAACGCAGCCGCCCCCTGCCCGATCACCATGATGTCGTACTCGGATTCCGCCACACGCGACCTCCTACCCAGTGCTACGCGGGCCTTGGCCCCTCCGGTTCCGCCGGTCGGGAGGCCCGGCCCCCTCATGATAGAAAAGCCCAACGCCGCTGCGCTACCGTTAAACCCCGGCGCGGCCCGCATCAAAGGTCCGAAAGCGAAAGCCAGCGGTCGCGGACGCCCCGGTCCCGCAGCGCCTCCGACGCCGCCGTATAGGGGTCGCGCTCCCCCGCCTCGACCTGCCGCAGCAGGTCTTGGAGCACCGGCGCGTCGTCGAGCAGCGCGTGGAAGGCGCCCGTCGAACTTCTCCTCCACGCTCTTCACGAACTGCGCCCGGCGACCGCCGACTGACGGCGACGCTCCTGCTCCCCCGACTCCGCCGACGCCGCCCGGTGCCGCTCGATGGCCTCGCGCACCTCGGCGACTCCCGTTCCCCGGTGCGCCTCCGTCAGCAGCACCGGCGCGCGCCAGTACGTCTCCTCGTAGATCAGCGTCAGACTCTGCTCGATGTCCGTCGCCAGCTTCTCCGCGCCGCCGCGGTCGGCCTTGTTCACCACGAAGATGTCGGCGATCTCCATGAGCCCCGCCTTCATCGTCT
>OZ220061.1:0-25100 GCA_964291475.2 Dehalococcoidia bacterium
TCCAAAGATCGGACAACTGTCAGGAAATCCGATAGGGAAGAACCCCAGCGATGTATGGGTGTTCCCGAACGTGAAGAACAATCATCCCGAAAAGACCATCCACCCATGCCAGTTTCCCGTCGAACTCGTGGAACGTCTGGTGCTGTCCATGACAGATCCTGGCGACGCCGTCTTCGATCCGTACATGGGTGTTGGCTCCTCCGCAATCGCAGCCCTTCTGCATGATCGCCATGCTTATGGGTGCGACGTTGTGGAGGAGTACGTCGACATAGCGTGCCAGCGGGTGCGGCAGCTTCAATCGGGAGAACTCAAGACTCGACCGATGGGTAAGCCGATCTACGATCCCTCCCTGCCCAACGGAGGGCACTGATGCGGATCGGCGGTACCTATTCCCATCTCAATGGGAAGGAATACCTTCTGGTCCATCGCAAGCGGTTGTGGGAAGAGCTCCTCGAGGTGATCGAAGCCGTAGATGCAGCAGCTTGCCGCACCAAGGTTTCGAAAGAGAAAACGATGCGGGGGAAGATGCTCTACTCTCCCGGCGACATGAACAAACAGTTCAAGTCTCACCTTGACGAACTTGGCTGGAGCGAGCGAAGAAACACCTTCTGGGTTACCGCCGACGACCGCCTACTGCGCGGCATACACGCACTTCCCGAAGACCAGCAGAAGCGGGCCATCGAGCAAGCCGGCCACAGGCCGATCATGTCCTACAATCAAACCGACTTCGTGAAAGATAGGGTGGCAGTAGAGGTGCAGTTCGGGAAGTATGCCTTTGTCGCCCACGACCTGTTCGTGAAGCACCTTAGCTTCTTCGTGTCGGACATCATCGACGTCGGAATCGAGATACTTCCTATGAAGGACTTGGAAAAGGAAATGTCCAGCGGTGTTCCATACTATGAACGGGATTTGCTGAACGTTCTGCGCCAAGGGCGCGGGGTGCCGGCGGTTCCACTCGTCATGATTGGAGTCCTGCCCTAGAGGCGCTCTTGGCGCCGCGGTAACCCCCATGCCCCTCCCCGACATCGCCGAGGCGAACCTGGCGCGGCTGCGCGCGAACCCCTACCCGGGGCGCGGCATCGTGCTCGGGCTCGACGAAGAGGGCGCCCACTGGGTGCAGGTCTATTGGGTGATGGGACGGAGCCCGAACTCGCGCAACCGCGTGCTCGAAGTCGAGGGCGCCGAGGTGTCGACCGCGCCCCACGACCCGTCGAAGGTCGAAGACCCCAGCCTCATCATCTACCGCGCCATGTCCTCGTTCCGCGGTTGGCACATCGTGACCAACGGCGATCACACCGACAACGTCGTCCAGCACGTGGCGGTGGGCTCGACGTTCGAGACGGCGCTCGAAGGCCGCCGCCACGAGACCGACGCGCCGAACTACACGCCGCGCATCGCGGGCCTCGTCCGCCTCAACGGCGAGGAGACCGAGATCAAGCTCGCCAAGATCGTCCGCGACCCCGGCGACGTGAAGCACTCCGTCCACTGCTTCTACCGCTACGCCGGCTTCGTCAACGGTTTCGGCGCCTGCATCCACACCTATGCCGGCGACGGCGACCCCGTCCCGCCGTTCGGCGGCGACCCCTACCCCTTACCCCTGCCCGGCGGAATCGACGAGACCGCCGACGCCTATTGGAACGCGCTCGACGCCGACAACAAGGTCGCCCTCGCGGTCAAGACCATCGACTGCGACTCCGGGACTGCCGCGGTGACGGTGCGGAACAAGCTGAGCTAGGCGCTACCCGGCGGCGTTGGCCAGGATGGCGAGCGCGTTCAGCATCTGGGGGAAGCCGGCGTAGGGCCCCACCTGCACCATTACCTCGGCCAGCTCTTCGCGAGTGACTCCGGAGCGGGCGTGCTCCCTGGCGTACATCCCGAGCTGCGTGTTCGCCCGCAGCGCGGTGAGCGCCGCCACGGCGCACACCACCCGCGACTTCGTATCGAGACCGGGGCGGTGAAAGACCTCGCCGAAGGGGTAGCGCCATAGCAGCTCCTGCAGGCCGGGCACCATGTCGAAGACGGGGTTGCGCGCCCCCGCCGGGCCCAGCACCCGCTCGCGGGTCGCCCGGCCACGGCGCTCGAGCTCTTCGAGGCTGACATAGGGACGCTCGGGCGGCTCCAACGTGACGCCACGCTCCTCGAACACCTTCCGCATCGCCGCCATCGCGTTCAACGCCGCCGGCAGCCCCGCGAAGGGCGAGCACTGCAACAAGGCCTCCTGAATCTCCAGCGGCGTGAGCAGGCCGTTCAGCGCCGTGCCGATGTAGATGCGCAGCTCGACAAGCTCGCGGGTCGCCGTCAGAGCCGCGAGAGTCGCCAGCATCCGGTAGCGGCGGTCGAGGCCGGGCCGGGCCCACACCGAACCGAAGATCGCCTCGGTTGAGTACGTTCCCAACTCCGGTGAGGTCGGAATTGAGCCGTCGGGGGCGATGGCATGACCCATGCTCCGGCGGACCTCCTCGCCGATCTCCCGCAGCGCTTCTCGTGTCATCTTCGGCGTCGTCATGGCGCGTTCCTCCTACCTGTTCTTGGGCGGCGCGGACGTTGAGCGTCGCGCCGCCCTCATATAATGCTCTAGAGGGGAAGTGCCTGGGGCTCTTCAGGAGCGCGCCGACTCGATGACCATCCGCGACCGCATCGCCATCGTCGAGGGCGACATCACGCAAGAGCGCGTCGACGCCATCGTCAACGCGGCGAATACGACGCTGCTCGGCGGCGGCGGAGTCGACGGCGCCATCCACCGCGCCGCCGGCCCCGATCTCCTCGACGAGTGCCGCGCCATCGGCGGCTGTCCCACAGGGGAGGCGCGCATCACCAAGGGCTACCGGCTGCCCGCCGCATGGGTGATCCATACGCCCGGCCCCGTCTGGGGCGGCGGAAACCGGGGCGAGGACGACGCCCTCGCCTCCTGCTACCGCTCCTGCTTCGCCCTCGCCGAGGAGCACGGCCTCACGAGCATCGCCTTCCCCGCCATCAGCACCGGCGTCTACCGCTTCCCCCGCGACCGGGCCACCCGCATCGCCCTCACGGTGACGGCGTCCCATCTGGCCCGCAACCCCGTCCTGACGTCGGTCCGGTTCGTCTGCTTCGACAGGCCCACCTTCGAGACCTACCAGCGGTTCGCAGAGGAGGTGGACGCGTGAAGACGCGCGACGCCACCGAGGACGATCTCCCCCGGATCGTCGAGATCTACAACGTGGCCGTCGCCACGCGCATGTCCACCGCGGACACCGAGCCCGTCACGGTGGAGAGCCGCCTCTCCTGGTTCCGCGAGCGCAACCGCGAGACGCGTCCCATCTGGGTCATGGAGTCCGGCGGCGTGGTCTACGGTTGGCTCAGCTTCCAGCCCTTTCACGAGCGCCCCGCCTACTACATCACCGCCGAGATCAGCGTCTACGTCGCCCCCGAGCACCGGCAACGCGGCGTCGGACGCAGCCTGCTCTGGGAAGCGGTCCACCGGGGCCCCGGGTTCGGTCTTCGCAACCTGGTCGCGACCGTTTTCAAGCACAACACCCCCAGCATCCAGCTCTTCGAGGGCGTCGGCTTTGAGGAATGGGGGTGCCTCCCCGCCGTGGCCGATATGGACGGCATCGAGCGCGACGTCGTCATCCTGGGCCGGCGGCTCTAGCCGGGCGGGCCCGGCCGCCGGTGCTACAATGCCCGCGACCACGCGGGCGCCGCTTCCGGCGCCCCGACTAGGCGGCTTGGGTGAACCGGCTCTCCTCCGAACACGCCGTCGAGGCCATGCAGAGCGGCGAGATCACCGGGCACCGGCCGATCATGGCGGGCTATAACTCGACGTTCCTCGTCGAGATCGCCAACGGCGAGGCGGCGCAGCTCGGCGTCTACAAGCCCCGCCGCGGCGAGACGCCCCTCTGGGACTTCCCGTCCAACACCCTCTACATCCGGGAGCACCTCGCCTGGGCGGTGAGCGCGGCCCTGGACTGGGACCTCGTGCCGCCCACCATCATCCGCGAGGGGCCCTACGGCGTTGGGTCGGTGCAGCTCTTCGTCCACCACGAGCGGGGCCGCCACTACTTCAACCTCGTCGAGGAGCACAAGCCCGACATGGTGCGCATGGCCGTCCTCGACATTCTCATCAATAACGCCGACCGCAAGGGCGGGCACGTCCTGAAGGACAACGCGGGCGGCATCCGCGGCATCGATCACGGCCTCTCCTTCCTGTCCGAGAACAAGCTGCGCACCGTGATGTGGGACATCGAGGACGAGCCGATCGGCGACGATATGAAGAACGACGTCGCCGCCGCCGCCGAGGATGAGTCGCTGCTCGCGACGCTCGAACGCTACCTCTCGCCCAGCGAGGTTGACTCCTTCTACCACCGCTGCCGGTGCGTCATCGAGAGCGCAACGCTTCCGCTCCGCGACTTCGCCGATGCCTGGCGTCCCTATCCCTGGCCCGCGATCTGACGCGCGCCCCGCTCCGGAGGCCCCATGAACCGCTGCCAATACCCCAAGTGCGACCGCATCGTCCGCGACCCCAACAAGTACGGCCTCTGCCACGTGCACGTCGACATGGCCGACTTCTTCCTCTGGTTCTCCGAGACGCTGCAGCGGGCGGAGCGCGCCGGCGGACGCGGCGCATCGGTGCGCGCTTCGGGCCTCGTCGTGCCGCCCGGCTCCTCGCCGCCGTAGCCGGCGCGCTTGCCACGTTTCGCCGCCCTTGCTACTATCAATTTGTTAGCACTTGGCGCGAATGAGCGCCAACCCCCTTCTCCGAGGAACCCCATGCCAATCTACGAGTACGCCTGCGCCGACGGCCACCGCTTCGAGCGCCGTCAAGGCTTCGACGCCGCCCCCATCGCCGTCTGCCCCGTCTGCGAAGGCCGCTCGGAACGCGTGCTCCACGCCCCCACCGTTCACTACAAGGGCAGCGGCTTCTACACCACCGACTACGGCCGGTCCGGCTCCTACAAGTCCGACTCCAAGAGCGATTCCGGCGATACCTCGAAGTCCGACTCCTCCGCTAAGGACTCAGGCGAATCGAGCGGTTCCGATAAGGCAACCGCCACCGCCACCAAGGACGCCGACTAGACCGGCGCGGCCCCCGCGTGCGCGCCCTCATCCAACGCGTTACCTCGGCCTCCGTCTCCGTTGACTCCGCCGTCGTCGGCAGCATCGGCCGCGGCCTTGCCGTCCTTGTGGGCGTCGCCCGCGACGACGACGAGGACGACGCCCGCTACCTCGTCGAGAAGACGGCCAACCTCCGCATCTTTCCCCAGAGCGAAGGCAGCCGGAGCGAGGGCGGCTTCGACGTCTCGGCGCTCGACTGCGGCGCCGAGGTCCTGCTGGTGAGCCAGTTCACGCTCCACGCGGGGACCCGCAAGGGCCGCCGTCCCTCCTTCACCGAGGCGGCCCCGCCGGAGCAGGCCGAGGCCCTGTTCGACAAGGTCGCCGACCTCTTCCGCGAGACCGGCCTCACAGTCGCAACGGGCCGCTTCCGCGCCTACATGAGCGTCGAGATCCACAACGACGGGCCCGTCACCATCATGATCGACAGCGCCGACCGCCACCGCTCACGGTCCGGCGGCGCGAAAGAGTAGCGCGCCGCTTCCTTCAGGAACCCCTTTACGCTACACTGCCCTGCGCCATGACCGAGGACGCCGACAAGTTCCGCTTCCGCGCCCTGTGGAGCAATTTCCCCACCGGCGTCAGTGTCATCAGCTTCTACACCCCCGACGGGGGCATCCACGGCATCACCGCCAACTCCGTCTGCTCCGTCTCGCTCGACCCCCTGCTCATCCTCGTCTGCGTCGCCCACAACGCCCGCAGCTTCCCCATACTCGACGCCAGCGACCGTTTCGTGATGAACTTCCTGGCCCAGGGGCAGGAGGAGCAGTCCAACTTCTTCGCGAGCAGCAAGACGGAGGGCGCCGGCCCCTTCGAGTGGGGCAAGACGGCCTCGGGGCTCCCCACGCTCGAGGGCGCCCTCGGCTTCATGGACTGCACCGTCCACGCCAAACACGAGGCCGGCGACCACACCATCTTCGTGGGCCGGGTCGACGAGATGAGCGTCCGCGAGGGCGTCGAGCCGCTGGCCTACGTCCAGGGCAAGTACACCAAGGTCGTCACGCCCGCACCCCTCCCGTAGGGGCGATTCGTGAATCGCCGGCCTCTCCCCCTCTGGAGACCTTTGCGTAACACGCGTTCGGTTAGGAGCCGCTGGGGCGGGGTGGTCTTCCCTCTCCCCCTCTGGGGGAGACTGAGAGAGGGCCGGGGTGTGGGGCGGGGCGGTCTTCCCTCTCCCCTTCTGGGGGAGACTGAGAGAGGGCCGGGGTGTGGGGCGGGGCGGTCTTCCCTCTTCTCCCCACGGGAGAAGATTGAGATGAGGGGCCCCCTGCCAGCCGCCACTGCCCATCCCACCCCCTGCGCGGTCGATGCCGCGCCTGCCCTGTAGGGGCAACCCTTGTGGTTGCCCACTCCCTGATCACCACCAACCCCGATCGAAATCCGCCGCCCCCTCCCCTGTAGGGGCGCTTCGTGAAGCGCCCGTTCCCCCACAGCGCCCAGCCTCTCCCGCGCCAACATTGCGCCAAAGAAGAAGAGGGCCCCGCGGGGCCCTCTTCTTCTTTCCCGCCGAACCGGGTTACTCAGCCGGCGCCGTTGGCTCGCTGACCTTGCTGCTGTCGAAGGACGCCACCGACGCCACGGTGTCGTTGTCCTTGATCTCCATGATGCGCACGCCCTGCGCCGACCGTCCCGTCTTGCGGACCTGGTCCAGCCTGGTGCGCAACATGATGCCCTTGCTGGAGATGATCACCAACTCCTCATTAGGATGCACGACGCGGGCAGCGGCAACCGGTCCCGTGCGCTTCGTGATCTTCAGCGTGATGACGCCCTTCGTGCCGCGATGGTGGGGAGGGTAGTACTCCAAGCGCGTGAGCTTCCCGAGCCCCTTCTCTCCGATGGCGAGCAGGTAACCATCCTCGGCCACCCGCTCGAAGTCCACCACGCGGTCGTTGTCGCTCAGCCGGATACCTCGCACGCCGCTCGCGTTCCGCAACTGCGGCCGCACGTCGCCGGCGGGGAAGCGGATCGCTTTGCCTTGTTCGGTGATGCCGATCACGTCGTCGCCTTCCTCGACAATGACCGCGCCGACCAATTCGTCGCCCTCGGCCAGGTTCATCGCGATGATCCCCGGCGTCCGCGCGACGACGTAGGCGAACTCCTTGATCTGGGTCCGCTTCACCTTGCCGCCGCGGGTGCACATGAAGAGGTAGTTGTCGTGCTCGAAGTCGCTCGTGGCCACGATCGCGGTCACCCGCTCGTCGTCCTGAACCGGGATGATGTTGACCAGCGGCGTCCCCTTCGCGGCGCGCGTCGACTCCTGCGGCACGCGGTAGCACTTCGTGTGGAGCACGCGCCCCCGGTTGGTAAAGAAGAGCAGGTGGTCGTGCGTGTCCGCGATGAGCAGGTGGTCGACGACGTCCTGCTCCCGCGTCACCATCCCCTTGACGCCCTGACCGCCCCGCCGCTGCACGCGGTAGGCGTCGACGGTGAGGCGCTTGGCGTAGTTGCGGTTGCTGACCGAGACCACCACGTTCTGGTGGGGGATCAGGTCCTCGTTGGTGAACTCGCGGGCCTCTTGGTCGCTCAGCTCGCTGCGGCGGTCGTCGCCGAAGTCCTCTTTCAGCTTGACCGTCTCGTCCTTGACGACGCCGAGGATCTTCGCGGGGTCGCCGAGCAGATCTTCGAGGTACTCGATCCGCTCCCGCAGCTCCTCGAACTCGTCGAGGATGCGCTGCCGCTCCAACGCCGCCAGGCGGCGCAGCTGCATGTCGAGGATCGCCTGCGCCTGGACCTGCGTCAGGTCGAAGCCGGTCATCAGGGCGGTGCGCGCCGACTCGGCGTCGTCCGACTCCCGGATCGTCTGGATCACCTCGTCCAGGTTGTCGAGGGCGGTGATCAGGCCCTCCAAGACGTGCGCCCGCTCGCGGGCCTTCCGCAGGTCGAACTCCGAGCGCCGCGTGACGACGACGCGCCGGTAGTCGACGTACTCGCGGAGGGCCTGGCGGATGTTGAGCACGCGGGGCTGGCCGTCGACCAGCGCGAGCATGTTGATGTGGAACGCCGACTGCAGCGGGGTCATCTTGTACAGATTGTTGAGCACCTGCTCGGGCATCGCGTCCCGGCGGCACTCGACCACGATGCGCATCCCCTGCCGGTCCGACTCGTCCCGGACCTCGCTGATCCCCTCGACGCGCTTCTCTTTGATGAGGTCGGCGATCTTCTCGACGAGGCTCGCCTTGTTGATCTGGTACGGCAGTTCGGTGACGACGATCTGCCGCCGCGAGCCGCCCTTGCCAAGCTCTTCGAATTCGGCCCGCGCCCGCACCACAACCTTGCCGCGGCCGGTGTGGTAGGCGGAGTGGATCCCCTCGCGGCCCATGATGATGCCGCCCGTGGGGAAGTCCGGCCCGCGCACGTGCTCCATCAGGTCGTCGATGGTCGCGTCGGGCTGCTCGATCAGGTTGACGACCGCATCGCACACCTCGGTCAGATTGTGCGGCGGAATGTTCGTCGCCATGCCCACCGCGATCCCCGACGCGCCGTTCACCAGCAGGTTGGGCAGCAGTGCCGGGAGGACGGTCGGCTCGCGCAGCGAGTCGTCGAAGTTCGTGGTGAAGTCGACCGTCTCGCGGTCGATGTCGATCAGCATCTCCTCGGCGATACGGGCCAGCCGCGCCTCGGTGTAGCGCATGGCGGCGGGCGGGTCGTTGTCGATGCTGCCGAAGTTGCCCTGCCCGTCGATGAGCGGGTAGCGCATCGAGAAGTCCTGGGCCATGCGCACCAGCGCGTCGTAGACCGGCGCGTCGCCGTGCGGGTGGTACTTCCCCAGCACCTCGCCCACGATGCGGGCGCTCTTCTTGTACGGGCTGTTGGGCCGGATGCCCAACTCGTCCATCGCGTAGAGGATGCGGCGGTGGACGGGCTTCAGGCCGTCCCGGACGTCGGGCAGCGCCCGCGCCACGATCACGCTCATGGCGTAATCGAGATACGAGCTGCGCATCTCCTCTTCGAGCTTGATGGGGCGGACGTTGCCGATGCTCTCTAGGACCATACGCTCACCTCAAGAACGCCCGCGCTGACGGCTTTATGGGGGAGATACTCCAAATTCGCGGGCTGCCTCGACGAGGCCGGTGAAGAGCTTTCGGTGATGCCGGGGGACTTCCTCACGACGTTCGGGATGCCACTGCACTCCCACCACCCACCGGTGGCTGCTTCGAGGGCTATCGAGGGCCTCTATTATACCATCTCCTACAGAATAAGCCGATACCAAAAGCCCCGGTGCCTTTCCCTTGTGGGTAACGGCTTGATGGTGCAGGCTGTTCACCTTCATGAACCCGCCGACGCCGACGATATTGGTGAGACGGCTCCCCGGCGGCACGAAGACCTCGTGGCGGACCGGCTCCCGCCCCGGCCCGTCGGGGTGGCGGTGGTCGGGGACGTGCTGGTCCAACGAGCCGCCCAGCACCACGTTGATCGCCTGCATCCCGCGGCAGATGCCGAACACCGGCATGTCCCGCTCGATGGCCGCGCGAATCAACCCGAACTCGCTCGCGTCGCGGCCCCGCTTCACCCGCGTCTCGGGGTGTCGCTCCTGCCCGTAGAGTCCGGGGTCCACGTCGCCGCCGCCGGTGAGCAGGAGCCCGCTCACCTCCGCCAGCGCGTCCAGAGGCGGCCGGTCCGCGGCGAGGTCGATGACGATGGGGACGCCGCCCGCCTCTTCCACGGCTTCCGCGTAGAGGGCGGCGGGCTCCTCGCGGGACTCGGTAACGCCGATCAGCGGGCGGGCCATGGCGTCAGGATAGCAGCCCTTGGGCCCGGCTCATAACCCCCGGCGCCCTCAACCAAGCCCCGGTGCTACAATGCGCCTTCTCCGGGGGTGGCGATGCAGCGGGCAAAGGTCCTGATCGTTCTGACGCTGCTCGTGCTCGGGTTCGGGCTCGCGACCGGATTCCCCGTCTTCTTCCGCATGTTCTACGTCTTCGGCCTGCTGCTCGTCATCGGGCTGGCCTGGACGGCGTTCCTGGTGCGGGGGATGCGCGTCGACGTCACCCGCGCCAACCTCCGCACCGTCGCCGGCCAGTCGATTGCCGAGCACGTCCAGGTGCGCCGCAGCGGGCGGCTGCTCCAGGGCTTCATCGAAGTCCGCGAGTCCACCGACATGCCCATCGAGCCGCCGGGGGCGGTCATCGGGCTCGGCGGCGCCGCCGACATGCGCATCGGCCTCGACATTCCCTGCCCGATGCGCGGCCTCTACCGCCTCGGCCCCATGCAGGTCACCGCCTCCGACCCACTCGGCCTCTACAAGATGGAGCGCGGCGCGGGACGCCGGAACCAGGTGATCGTCCACCCCGAGACGATGGAGCTGCCCAACTTCGTCCTCCTGCCCGCCGATTTGCCCGCCGAGGGCTCCGTCCGCCGCCGCAGCCAGCACTCGACCACCAACGCCTACGGCATCCGCGACTACTACTGGGGCGACAGCCTCAACCGTATCTCGTGGAAGGCGACGGCGCGGCATAGGCGGCTCATGGTCAAGGAATTCGAGGTCGAACCCGCCAACAACATCTGGGTGCTCGCCGACATGGAGCGCCGGGCCAACTCCGGCCCCGCCGGCCGCGAAATCGAGGAGACCGCCGTCCGGGTGGCCGCCTCGATCTGCCGCCGCTACTCCGAGGGCGGCTACCCCGTCGGCCTCATGGCGCACGGCGACGAACGCTTCGTCCTCGACGCCGAGCGCGGCTCCGACCACCTCATGCACATCATGGACGCGCTCGCCGCGATTCGCGCCCAGGGCAACCGCTCCCTGCTGGAGATGATCGCCGACCTTCATACGCGGGTGGGACGCTACACCTCCGTGGCGCTCATCACCGCATCGCCCGACGACGAGTGGCTCGACGGCGTCCGGCACCTCCTGCAGCGGAACGCGAGGGTCACCGCCGTGATCGTCGACGGCGACCCCGGGCGCGGCGGCTACCCCGACGCGGCCTACCGCACCGCCGCCACCAACACGCCCACCTACGTCATCAAGGCCGGGGCCCGCGACCCCGAGGACCTCATCGCCGTCGCCCTCGGCGGGCGGGCGCGGCCCTTCGGCGCCTTCGCGCCCGAAAGGACGGCCACCTGATGGCCCGCTGGCTCCGCGAGACGCGCGCCAGCGCGAAGTCGGGAGAGACGCGCTCCCTCCTCACGCCGTCCGAAGGCTGGGTCACCGTCATCCTGCTGTTCGGCGTGCAGATCACCGCCGTGCTCGCCGTCCACACCTCCAACTGGGTCGATCCGTCGCCGCGCCTCTGGCTCATCGCCATTGCGGGGTTCATCATCGGGATCTCCGCCACCAAGGCCGCCGGACGCCGCGGCTACGTGGCCGCGGTGGTGCTCGGCGCCGCCCTCGGCGTTGGTCTCGCCATCTGGGAGACGGCCGGCACGCTCTCCGGCCCCCTCGGCGGCCGCTTCGGCGAGATCTTCGACCGCGTCGACGCCTGGGTCGGCGCCATCGGCGACGCCGGCGGCATCAGCAACGACCGGCTGCCCTTCGCCTTCGGGCTGGCGGTCCTCTCCTTCGCCATGCCCTTCGTTTCCACGGTGCTCTACTTCCGCTACCACTGGGGCTGGCCCGCGGTCATCGTCCCCGCCCTGGCGCTCCTCACCAACCAGACCTATCTTCCCAACTCCCACTATGTCGTCCCGACCTTTTTCTTCCTCCTGCTCTCGATCCTCTTCCTGGGCCGCGTCTACTACCTGAGCCGCCTCGAACACTGGCAACAGCAGGGGATCAGACGGGTCGCGGGGCGCTACAGCTTCGTCATGAACGTCGCGGTGCTCACCGCGGTCGTCTTTGCCGCCGGTTGGTCGATCCCCAACACCGACGCCACCATTCCCGAGCTGCGGAACCTCTATCAGGACGCCCGGGGCCCGTGGCGCGGCCTTGAGGACGAGTTCGAGCGCGTCTTCGCCGGCATCCCTTCGAAGCGGGGATCGCCGCTGCACAGCTTCGGCGGGGCCTTGCCTTTGCGCGGCGGAATCAGCACAGGCTACGCCCCCGTGTTCGAGGTCGTCACCGACGTGCCCGCCTACTGGCGCGGCCAGAGCTACGACTTCTACCAGGGCCGCGGCTGGATCGCCCTCGAAGAGCTCCGCGAGGAAGAAGACCTGCGCGACGTCGACCTCGCCCCGAGGACGGACGCATACCGCAAGCAGGAGATCATCGCGCAGCGGTTCATCCTGTATGAAGAGACCGCCGTGCTGTTCGCCGCGGGCAGGCCCGTCGAGTTCAGCGTGGACGCAACGGTCGAGCTCGCGTCACCACGGGTCTACGAAATCGACCTTCGCGGCCGCGAGTCGTCGCCCAACCTCCCTGAGGACATCGCCGCCGTTGTCGGCGACGTTGCCGAAGTCCGCGGCGGACGCGCCGAAACGCAGGCCCTGATGCCCGAGGATACGCGCGTCATTGGGGAGAGCGACGGCGCGATCGAGGTCAGCCGCGAGCCGCCCGCGGTCCCCGACGTGCTCGCCGTGGAGCCGCGAGGACGACTCAAGGCGGGCGACACGTATGAGGCGCTCTCCGCCATATCGATCGCCACGCCCGAAGACCTGCGCGGCGCCGGCTCCGACTACCCCAAGTGGGTCACCGACAACTACCTGCAGCTTCCCGACGAGCTTCCCGCCCGCGTCATCGACCTCGCCAAGTCGCTGACCGGCGACATCGAAAACCCCTACGACAAGGGCCTCGCCATCGCAGACCATCTTCGCGGCTACAACCAGACCTTCGCGATCCCCAACCCGCCCCTCAACGTCGACGCGATGGACCACTTCCTGTTCACGCAGCAGGCCGGCTACAGCGACTACTTCGCCTCCGCCATGGCCGTGCTCCTGCGCGCCTCCGACGTCCCCGCCCGCCTCGCCAGCGGCTACGCCGTCGGCCACTTCAACCAGGGATCCTCCTCGTATCTCGTAACCTTCGCCGACGCCCACAGTTGGCCCGAGGTCTTCTTCCCCGGCTTCGGTTGGATTCCCTTCGAGCCCTCACCAGGTCTGGAACCCATCGTGCACGGCCCGCCGCCGCCCCCCGAGTTAGGCCTGGGCCAGTCGCAGCCCGAGTTCTTCGAGCCGCTCGACGAGTTCCTCGACCTCTACGGCGACCCCGAGCTCCTCAACCTGCGGGACATCATCCAACCGCCCGAGGAGACGAGCATCACCGGCGTCTTCCTCTCCGTCTTCATTCGGATCGGCCTCGCCATCGCCGCGTTGGCGGGCGTGACCGCCGCCCTGCTTCTGCTGGTCTTCGTGGCTTGGCAGGCCGGCTTCGTCGGACTTCCCTACACCCACGGCCTCTACGCGCGGATGGCGCGCCTGGGCGCCTACGCCGGCATCCGGCCCACGCGCGACCAGACGCCGGTCGAGTACGCGGCGCGGCTCGCCGACGGCCTGGCAATCGATCCGGAGGACGCCGCCGCGGTCGCCCACGGGTTCGCAAAGGTGCGCTACGGCGCCCGCGACCTCTCCGAGGAGGAACGGCAGCGGCTCCAGGAGCGGTGGGACGTACTCCGGAGTGTGCTCATCGGCGCCCTCGTCCGGCGCATCGACCCCAGGCGCTGGGGGCGCTCCTAGCCTCCGCGCCCCTCGCGCACCAACGCGCCGTCCTCCAGCTCGAGGACGCGGTGCGCGAACTCCAAGGCGGCGCGATCATGCGTCGCCACGACGACGGCGACGCGGTCCCGGTCGGCGATCTCGGCCAGCAGCTCGAAGATGGCCCGCGCCGTGCGTGAGTCCAGCTCGGCGGTCGGCTCGTCCGCGAGCACGAGCGGCGGCTCGTGGGCCAGCGCCCGCGCGATGGCGACCCGCTGCTGCTCGCCGCCGGAAAGCTCGTAGGGCCGGTGACGGAGGCGGTGGCTGAGGCCGACGGTGTCGAGCGCCTCCAGGGCGCGCGACTCCCGCACCTCGCGCGAGGCGCCTGCGATCCGAAGGGGCAGCTCGACGTTCTCCTGCGCCGAAAGCAGGGGCAGCAGTCCGAAGCTCTGGAAGACGAAGCCGATCCGCTCTCCTCGAAAGCGCGTCAGCTCGCCGGGCGTCATGCCGGCGGCGTCGCGCCCTTCCAGGTAGACCGCGCCGTCGTCCGGCTGGTCCAGCCCGCCCAACAGGTTCAGCAGCGTCGTCTTGCCCGAGCCCGATCGCCCCAGCAGCACCACGAGCTCGCCGGGAAAGATGTCGACGCTGACCCCGTCCAGCGCCGTGACGTCCCTCCCCGCCACCTCGAACCGGCGCGCGACTTCCCGCGCCGACGCGAGCGCGTCCTCCGGCAGGCCGTGTCCAGTTTCGTTCACGTCGACCTCGCTCATTCCTCGCCCGGCCGCAGCACCACGCGGCCGCCCTCCACCTCGACGTGGGCGCGTTCGCCGATCCCCGCACGGTCCAGCGCCTCGCGTGGGATCTGCACCCGCCCGCTGCTATCGACGATAGACGCCTCGTCGCGCTCGCCCTCGCGGGGATCGTCCGAGCGGAAACTGTGGTACCGCACCGTCTCCGTCGACGTCTTGCCGTCGGCGATGGCGACCACGCGGTCGGCGCGCTCGGCAACGTTCTCGTCGTGCGTCACGATGACGATCGTCGTGCCGTAAGCGCGGTTCACCGAGCGGAAGAGGTCGAGTATCTCCAGGCTCGTCGCGGTGTCCAGCTCGCCGGTGGGCTCGTCGGCCAGGAGCAACGGCGGGTTGTTGGCGAGCGCCGTGGCGATGGCCACCCGCTGCTGCTCCCCGCCCGATAGCCGGTCCACCGTGTGCTCGGCCCTGTCGCCCAGTCCGGTGAACTCCAACAGCTCGACCGCGCGCTCCGTCCGCTCTTTCTTGCCGCGTCCGGTCAGCAGCAACGGAAGCTCGACGTTCTGACGGGCGGTCAGGTACGCCACCAGATTGCGGCTTACCTGCTGCCACACGAAGCCGATGCCCGTGCGCCGGTACTCCACCAGCTCGCCCTCCGAGATCTTCAGCAAGTTGCGGCGGTCCACCGTGATCCGGCCCGCCGAGGGCGTCTCGTAGCCCGCCAGGATGTGCAGCAGCGTGCTCTTGCCGCTGCCGCTCGGCCCCACGACGGCCATGATCTCGCCGGTCCGTATCTTGAGGTCGAGCCCACGCAGCGCGACGACCTCTAGGTCCGCCACCTTGTGGATCTTGAACAAGTCCTCGCAGATCACGTAGGGCTCGCCGCCCCGTGAGTCGCGGCGCCGAAGCGCCTCGCCGTAGCGCTGGGTCATTACCCCACCTCCCCGAGCCGCAGGGCCCGGTGCATGCCGAACCGGATCAGCGCCGCGATCATGCCGGCCCCCGCCGCCAAGAATGCCAGGGCCATCGCCCCATAGGTTATCGCGACGGCCACGGGATCCACCTCCGCCGCGAAGGGCGGCAGCACCCGCGCCCCCTCTTCGGTCAGACCCAGGAACGGCATCACCACGCCGATCAAGTAGTACCCGATCAGGCCGCCGAGACCCAGACCCGTCACCAGCAACAACATCTGTTCAATCAAGACGATCGCCGTCAGCCCTCCCGTCGACAGGCCGATGCCCCGGAGCAGGCCGAACTCCACCCTGCGGCGCTGCGCCTGCACGTAGCCGTAGACTCCGACCCCGAGCAGGGCCGCGAACAGCACGGCCCCCAGCGAGATGAAGAGTATGCCCTTCCAGCCCGCCGCCGTCAGCGGGTCGGCCTGGAGCTCCTGTTCGATGGCGTCGCGGTCGACCGCGCCCAGGCCCAACGACTGCTCGGCGCCGGCGATAAAGCGCTCCCGGTCGGGGCCGTCCAGGCCGGTCGTCACCCAGACCTCGTTCGGCTGCCAGTCCCGGGCCCGTTCGGCGCGGTTCAGGCGGCCGAGCAGGCCGTGGAGGTCCAGCACCAGGAACCCCTGCTCGAACGGGTCGAGCGTGGGGAAGAACTCGGCGACCTCCACGATCTCGATAGGAATGCGGTGGCTCCCGATGGAGAGCGCGATCCGGTCGCCGCGTTCCAGGCCCTCCTGTTCGAGCGCGGTGGCGCTCGCGAGCGCGGGCATGGGCGTCGCGACGGAACGTGTCGCGCCGAACGTGACGCCGTGCGTCGCGCCAATGCCCGTCGTCCCCCAAGTGAACGCCGCGGTGGCGCCCCCCTCACTCGTTCGCGCCGGGCCGGTGCCAAGGTGCAGTGCGTCCACCACCGCGATGAGCGCGTCCTCGATCACCGACACCTCCGCCGCCGCCCCGAAACCCTCGACCGGCACGCGGCCCCGTGGCGTCACCGCATGCGCCTCGTCCAGATAGACCGCCCCCGGCTCCAGCGCCGCTCCGCCCACCTGCTCGAGGGTCAGCGACACCAGGGCGACCGGCGGTTCGGGGACCACCGAGCGGGTCCGCAGGCGTCCGCTTGTATCGAACGACGTCTCGTGCAACTGCCATGTCCCCGGCACCAGGCGCCCCATGTCGAAGTCGCTATAGCGCCCGTTCGCGTCCCGAACGCGGGCCCGCAGCATGACGTCCATCCGCGGCGTCTCCGCCAGCAGCCACACGCCCAGGCCCGTCGCGTCGGCGGGGAGCGCCACCCCGCCCGTCACGGCCTCCTCGCGCACGGCGCTCAGCAACCCGTCGAGCGGCTTGTCCGCGAAATCGTCCCGCCACCAGGCCACGTCGGCGAAGCTGTCGGGGTCCACGGCCAGGATGTTCAGGCGGCCCCGCGAGAACAGCCCCAGCAGCGGCCGCCCCGTGGTCCGGAACGCGGGAGTCGACGCTATGCCGAGCCCGCCGAACTGTTCGTCGAACCCGGAGGAAGGGCCGCTCCGGGCGAGTTCCGCCCCCTTGAACAAGACGTCGCCGCCGGAGGCGTAGCGGGCCCGGTCGGCGTAGCTGCGGTCGAGCGTCGCGCCGAAGTTGATTGCGAACATGGCGACGGCCCCGGCGAGCAGCAACAGCAGGAGCGGCCTCGTAAACGGCGCCGGCTCCCGCGACATCCGCCACAGCGCCAACGGCGCGGCAGCGCGGCGCAAGAGCGAGGCCCCCCAGCCAAGGACGGCCGTCATGATCGGGAAGAAGCGCAAGAGGAGCAGCGCCGCGGCGAGCAGGAAGAGCCCGGGCGCGGCCAGCAGCACCTCGTCCACCGCCTCGCCGGCGAACAGCGCGTCCGTCACCACCGTGCCCCGCGAGCTCAGCTCCCAGAACAACAGACCGGCAATGACGCCCAGGAAGATGTCGAGGTAGTAGCGGGTGAGGAACGGCGCCCCCCGGGGCCGCGACAGCTCCGTGTGATGCGTCAGCGGGTTCAGCCCCGACGAGCGGACCGCGGGCAGCAGCATCGCGGCGAGGGCGAGCGCCGCCCCGCCCAGGGAGAGGCCATACGCCGCCGGAGTCAGGCTCACCGGCAGCGCGCCCTCGGTGAAGGCCGAGAACGCCGGGGTGAACCCCATCAGGCCGGTCACGGCGAAGGCGATGGGCGGCCCGGCGAAGAACGCCGCCGCCGCGATCAGCCCCGCCTCGCTCAGATACAACAGGAAGACCTGCCCGCCGTCGGCCCCCCGCGAACGCAGGAGCGCCACCTCCGCCGCGTTCCGCTCGACCACGACGTTCGACGCCATGACGAGGTAGTAGAGGACCACGCCGAGCATCATCACCAGCATCACCGAGAGCGGGATGCGCCCGAACAGGTCGCGCGTCTCGAACTCGGCCAGCGCCTCGTCGAGCCCGGTCACCGAGCGGTAGCTCGAAAGCCGGGCCCGCAGATGGTCGTCGATCCGGTCGAGGCCGTACTGCGCCAGGCCGGCCCCGTCGGCGTCGATGCGGGTAGGGTCGACGAACAGCCCCCACGCATAGTCCGACTTCATGTTGGGGAAGAGGCGCCCCAGGCCCTGGAAGAAGGTCTCCTCCGGGACGTACATGGCGATGAAGTTGTCCGCCCGCGTGGATTCCACGTAGCGCTGGAGGTCCCGCTGCCAGAACCGGGCCTCGGGGTCCAGGGGCCGGACGATTCCGGTGATCCGCGCCAGGGTGTAGGTATTGACGTCTTCCCAGTACGGCACGGCCATCAGCCGGTCGCCGACGGACAACTCTTGCAGGTCCGCCGTCTGCTCCAGCACGACGACCGGTATCTCGGGGAAGTCGAGCGGCTTCTCGTCGGCGTCGACTCGCACTGTGACGGTCTCCGGCCAGTCGCCGTCGATGATCGCGACCTGCTCGTCGAACAGCGTCTGGTAGAAGAAGAAGGAGCGCAGCCGGGGATCGATGCGGTCCTGCTCGTCGCCGATGATGTTCTCCGGCGACGGGTCTATCGGCGCGCCGGCGCGCCCCACGTCGTTCACGAAGAACGTCGACCCCTCCATGCTTCGGGTCGTGCCCTCGACGAACCACTCGACGTTCCGCGTCACCGCGATGTCGACCTCGTTCTGGATCGTGCGGTAAGACGACTCGCGCGACGGCGCGAAACTCGAAATCAGGTCCACGTCAAGCTCGTGCAGCGCCTCTACTTCGAGAGACCGGTCGAGCCCGAGTTGACGCACCGCGTCGCCGTAGATCGACGCGCTCGAGAGGATCGCCGAGGCGATCACGGCGCCGGCCAGCAGCGGCGCCAACAGCCGCCAGCGGTGCCGGGAGCGCCGGAGGGCGAACCACGCGATGCCGATAAGCCCGCCCATCAGATGTCGCTCCCCTCGCGCAGCGTCCGCCATGCCTGGGTCTGCGCGTAGCGGAGCGCCGCCCAGACCAGCAGCGCGACTGCCGCGCCGGCGGCGGCGAGCGCGATCCAGCCCACGCCGCTCCAGTCCGTCTGGGGCGCGAACGGAGGCAACACGTTCCGGCCCCGCTCGGTGTGCTCCAGGAAGGTGATCATCATCGCATGGGCACGGCTGCCTACCAGCGCCCCGATCAGCGCGCCCACGCCGATGATGGCGGCGTGGACGCAGCCATGCGCCAGCAGGTTCCCCCGTCCCGACAGCCCCAGCGCGCGCAGCACGGCGAACTCGCGCCGCCACCGGAACGACGCCGCGTAGGTGTACCCCAGATACCCGCCGGCGGTCAGCACCGCGAGCACGAGGAGCACCGAGAAGGACACGCCCCGGCTCCCCACGCCCACGAGCGGATCGGAGACCAAGTCGAGCAGCTCCGCGTCACCCTCGATCACGACGTAGTCGCGGAACGGCGACGACCCGATTTCGTCCAGAAACGCCGCCCGCTCCGCCTCGTCGTCGCTGAGCGACAGCCACACCTCGTTGGGCCGGGCCTGCGACCCGCGGAAGAGGTTCGCATAGTGCAGAAGCGTGTCGAGGCTGCCGAGCACGAACGGGCTCGACGGGTCCAACGTCGGAAAGAACTGGATCGAGTCGACGATCGTCACCGGCATCGGCACGCCGGCGACGCGCACATCGACGGTATCGCCGACACGGCGGCCCGTCTGCGCCAGGAAGCCCTCGCTCCCGATCACCGGGAGCGGTTCGTGATAGTCGGTGGGGTAGATGCCCCGCCTGCCCACGCCGGAGATCCCCTGCCAGGAAAGCTCAAGCGTCGACGACCCGCCGCGCGTGACCTCCCTATCGGTCTCAATGACTTCGCCGACAAGCTGGCTCGTCGCCATCGCGCCCCACCGGTCCGTGGAGTCCAGCGCATCGACGACGACGCGCCGGCCGCCCGCCGTGGCGGTCAGGTCCGACAGGTTGAACCGGCCCGAGCTGCTGAACCCATCCACCAGCACGTCGATCGGCAACGGCTCCTCAGGGAAATCGAGCTCGAAGATGAAGAGCGATTGCAGCGTCAGCGGCCCTTCGAGCGGGCCGCGCCGCGTTTCGATCTCCGCTTCAAGGTAGCGCCAGTCCGTGTAGTCCAGCCGGCCCAGCCGGAACCGCCAGTCGACGCCCGCCCCGTCCCGGACGCGCGCCCACAACGACCTGTTCACATATTCCTGGTCGGGACGGATCCAGACCCCCAGGCGCGTCGTCCCTTCGGGAAGATCGAGCCCCCGCAGGATCGACCTCCCCGCCTCGACCTTGCGCAACAGCGTGAAAAGGTCGGTATCGGAGAAGTCCTCCCGGTACCAGCTCACGCGGTGGAACTTGAGCGTATCGACGGCAAGAAGCTGGTACCCGTACGGGGAGACCAGGGCGCCGGGGCCGCTCCGGTAGACCGCTCCCGCAACGTCCACGGCGGCGTAGGACTCGAACGCGGCGGCGATGTCGGCGTCTGCCGTAAGTGTGCGGGGCAGGCCGACGAGGCGCGCGTCGCTCCCCGCGAAGTAGAGGCCGCGGTCGGCGAAACTGCGCTCGATGGTGTCGTGGTAGCTCGCGGCGAACATGCCCATGCCCGCGGTCAGCGAGACGATCAGCGCGGGGCGCAGGAAGGCAGCGGGGCTCCGCGCCAACGTCCAGAGGCCGATGGCGGGCCACGCCTTCGTCGAGAACCGCGAGACCACGAACGAAGCGGCGTCGAGCAGGTACGGCGCCGCCCGCAAGATCAGCAGGGCCAGGGACGCCATGAGCAGGACGGGCGCCGCCAGCAGCAGCTCGTCGATCGAGTCCTCCCCGAAGAGACGCTGCGTCACCAGCGAGCCCCGCTGCGTGAGCTCCCAGTAGAGCAACCCGGTGACCGTCAACAGGAACACATCCAGGTAGTAGCGGTGGAAGCCGAGGAACCTGCCGGGGCGTCCCGCCGCGGAGCGGGCGTCGAGCACGTTGAACCGCGCTCCCTTCAGGGCCGGAGCCGCCAGCGCCGCGAACGCCAGCACCCCGCCGATGAGCGCGAAGACCCACACCGACGCCGTCATCTCGGCGGGCAGGGGCGCGCCTCCGGTCACGTTCTCAAACGGCGGCGCCCGCCCCAGTTGCGGGACCAACGCCCATGCCAGCAGCGGCCCCGCCGCCACCGCGGCAGCGCTCAGCACCAGCGCCTGCCACAGATAGATGCCGACCGCCTGAAGGCCGTTAGCCCCGCGCGACCGGAACAGCGCGATTTCGGAGAGTTGCCGCTCCACCGCCGCGTTGCCGATCACGACGAGGTAGAAGAGCGCCACGCCCGACACCGTGATCGCCATGATGAGCACCGGGATGCGGCTGAAGAAGAGCTTGTCTTCGTAACGCTCCAGGGTGCGCGTCAGGCCCGAAAGCACCGTCGCGCCGGGGAACCTGATGGGCAGCTCGTCTTCGAGCTCCACCATCGCCTCCCGGAGGGCGCCGGCCTCGGTCGCCTCGATGGCGCTGCCGTCGACGAAGAAGTAGAACCAGTAGTCGGCGCGGAGCGTGCTCCGCTCCCTGGTGAGGTCGGTGAAGAACGTCTCGTGCGGCGCCACCAGCGGGACCATCGGGAGCTCCTCGCCGGTGCTGAAATCGGTCTGGAGCGAGAAGGGATTGGCGACGAACTGCCAGTAGCGGTCGCGGCGGTCGAGCGGCTCGACGATGCCCACGACCACCGCCTCCATCCTTACGCCCGCACCGTCCCTTCCCGTCGAGAGCGTGAAGCGCCCGCCGAGGCCGGTCTGCAGCGAGCGGGCCGAGTTCGCCCCCAAGACCACCTCCGCCGCGCCGCCGTCCGCGGCGGCTCCCGGGCGCGGCAGCCGTCCCTCCAGCACCCGCACCCGCTCTTCGTAGGCGTCGAACGACTGAATCCGTCCGCGTATCGAGCCCGCGAAGATCGACTCCTCAGGGAGCACGGCCCACATCGCCGACGCCGCGAGGTGCGAGCCGTCGGCTTCGATGTACGGCCCCGCCGCGTCGCCGATCCGCTCGCGGACCTCCGTCTGCGTGGCCGTGAACACGCCTCGGGTCGGCGGGCGGGCGGGGACGAGCACGGCGGCGTCCAGGACGCCGGTGCGCTCGTGCTGGAGGGCGTGGCGCAGCCCCAGCTCACTCAGCGCGTTGAGGTAGAGCGGCGATCCCGCCAAGACTGCCGTAGCAAGGAGCACCCCCGCGAACAGGGCCGCCAGAAAAGGCGCATCGGACCGCGCGCGCCTCCAGATCAGGACCAGCGGCGACGTGACGGCTGCGAGGAATCGACTCAATCTACCCCTCTGAAGGAGACCACAGTATAGGCGCTGCCCTCCGGCCTCGCGCGTATAATCGACACGGCGCTTTCGCGAATCCCCACCTCACTCAGGAGTCCTTCATGGCCGATGTACGGCCCTTCGCCGGTCTGCGGTTCGACCCGGCGCGCGTCTCCCTCGACGCGGCGCTCTGCGGCCCGTTCGACATGATCTTCCCGGATGACCGGCGCCGCCTGCTCGACGCCGGCGGCCCCAACGCCGTCCGCCTCGAAGCCCCCGACCCCGCGGCCCTGCCCGATCCCTACACCAATGCCGCGGAGACCCTCGACGCATGGATGGCCGACGGCGTGCTGCGCCAGGACGAGAATCCCGCCTACTACGCGGTGCGCCACCGGTTCATCCATGAGGGGCAACCCTATACGCGGACCGAGCTTCTCGGCGCCGTGCGCCTCAGCCCGCTGGCCGCCGACGGACCGGTGCGCCCCCACGAAGACACCCGGAGCGGCCCCAAGGAAGACCGTCTGAAGTTGATGCGGGCCACCAGCGCAAACTTCAGCCCGGTCATGACGCTCCACGCCGGCTCCCCCGGCCTCGCCGACCTCCTCGACCGCGCCCTCGAAGCCCCCGCCACACAGGCCGAGATGGACGGTGGGGGCTCGTTCGAGCTGGCCGCGCTGACGGCCCCGGCGGACGTCGCCGCCGTCTACGACGCCCTTGCGGGTACTCCGCTCTACATGGCCGACGGCCATCACCGCTACGAGACGGCGCTCCACTACGCGGAATCGCTGAACGGCCGCGCGCCCAACGGCGAGACCGGCGACGACGCCCACAACTTCCTCATGACCGCCGTCATCGGCATGGACGACCCCGGCCTGCTCAACCTGCCCTACCACCGCCTCCTCCGCGGGCTCGGCCCCGGGCAGATCGAACGCCTCCGCACCCGCATCGCCGACTGCTACGACGAAGAGCGCCGCGCGGCGGACGCCGACCCCGCCGCCATCGCCCAAGCCGCGTTGGCCGACCTCGATGCCGACGACGCGGTCTTCTCCGTTTGGGGCCTTGAGCCGGGCGCCCTGATCACGTTGCGCCTTCGCGACGGCGCGCTCGTCGGCAAGGTCGCGGCCCAAGCCGGTCTGTCGCGCGTGTGCGCCGGACTCGCGCCCGCGCTCTTCCGCGAGACGCTCCTCGCCCCCCTGCTCGGCATGGACGAGGAGGAAGCGGAACGGGAAGGGCTCCTGTCGTTCGAGACGAGCGCCGTCCGGGCCGTCGAGCGCGTCTCCCGCGGCGAAGCGCAGATCGCCTTCCTCCCCAAGGCCGTCCCCATGGACGCCTTCCGGGAGGTCTCCGACCTCGGCGACCGGCTTCCCCCCAAGTCGACCTGCTTCTTCCCCAAGCTCGCCACCGGCCTCGTCTTCCGCCGCCTCGAAGGCGAGTTGGCAACCCCCGCCCGCTAGGCTATCGTGGCCGCAGATGACCCTTGGCGCACGCGAAAGAGCGGCCCAACGGAGACCTTGGCACAATGCACGTCGATGGTTGGAAAATGGGTGGAGCAGGGGTGGTCTTCCCTCTCCCCCGAATCTGGAGACCTTTTGCGTGAACCTCCGGCTGCGGTTAGGATCCGGTGGTAGCGGGGAGGTCCTTACCTCTTCTCCCCCGGAAGAGCTATTGCGCAATGCGCTCGATGGTTGCGAAAAGGGAGCTTCTCTGGGATGGTATCTTCGGCCTCTCCCAGCCTCTGGGGGAGATGCTGAGAGAGGGCTTTGCGTCGAACCGCCAGGCGTGGAGCGACTTCCGCAGGTGGTCTCGCCTGCTCCCTGTGTACTCGGTGGGAGTTACGCAAAGGTCTCGCCTTGGGGTGGAGCGGGGAAGTCTCCTCTCTCCCTCTGGGGGAGACTAAGAGAGGGCCGGTGGAGCGGGGTGCGCCAACGTCCACGCAGCCGCCGGCCAGTGACGCCAGTGACGCAAAGAGTCCCCGACAGGGAGGCATGACGTGACATCGACGACGCAAGACTACACCGACCACTACGTCCAGGTCGGCTCGCTGAAGATGCACTACCTCGATTGGGGGAATCACGGCGCGCCCCAAGTGCTCCTCCTCCACGGCGGCTCCCAGTCGGCGCACAGTTGGGACGAGTTCTCCCGCAACATGCGGAGCGACTTCCACGTCATCGCCCTCGACCAACGCGGCCACGGCGACACCGACTGGTCGCCCCGCTGCATCTACACCCTCCGGGCGCACCTCCGCGACATCACCTCGTTCGTCAAGATCGTGGGCCTGAAGCGGTTCGTCCTCGTCGGCCTCTCCATGGGCGGGATGAACTCCTACGCCTACACCGCGATACACCCCCAGGAGGTCAGCCGCCTCGTCATCGTCGACATCGGCCCCGAGACGACGAAGAAGGGCAGCGACGCGATCCGCCGCTTCACCAAAGTGCAGCGCCTCCCCAGCTTCGAGGCCTTCGTCGAGCGCTCCCTCAAATACAACCCGCTGCGCACCGAGGAGCAGATCCGCGACCGGCTCTCCCACCACCTCCGCGAGTACCCCGACGGCAACTGGGGCTGGAAGTGGGACCACCGCCGCTTCGGCAGACAGATGGGCCCCCGCGACCCCAAGGACCTCTGGCGCTACGTCAACCGCATCCGCACCCCGACCCTGCTGGTGCGCGGCGCCAAGAGCGACATCTGGTCGGCCCCCGCCCGCCGAGCGCGTCCGCGACGCCATCCCGGCAGCACCCTCGTCACCATCGAGAACGCCGGCCACACCGTCGCCGGCGACAACCCCCCGGCCTTCTACGCCGCCGTCAAAGCCTGGCTCCAGAACACCGGCGCCTGGCCGGGGTAGGCCTCAGCGCCGTCAGTGCTGCACGACGCCGGCGTGAGGTTGATCGCCTGGCCCGTCATCGCCGCCGATTCGTCCGAGGCCAGAAACAGCGCGAGGTTCGCCACGTCCTGCGGCGTCACCATGCGGCGCAGCGGCGACCGTGCCCGCCACGCCTCGTTCAGGTCGTCGACGCTGACGCCCAGCTTGGCGGCGCGCTCCACCGCGCCCGCCACCGGCGGTCCGTCTCCACGCCGCCCACGACGATCGCGTTGACGCGGATCCCGTGC
>OZ220062.1:0-102076 GCA_964291475.2 Dehalococcoidia bacterium
ACTCCGCCGCGCGGTGGGCTGAGCGCACCGAGGGAGGGCGCCGGCTCGCGGTGGTCAGGAACCCCGCTACGCCGTCATTCGACTACCTGCACCTTTCACTGCCCGGCGACAGCGTCCTCGACTTCCGGGCGCAGCTGCGAGGAGCGCCTGGCGGCGGAAGGGCTCGCGGCCCGCGAGTACGCCGTCTGGGGACGCGCCGACCTCTTCTCCGTCGCCTTTGGCGGCGCCACCGACGTTACTCCGGTATCCCTCGCGCTTATCGAGGAAGCCCAGCGCCTCGGCGGCAGCATGGAGTACTGCCACGGCGTTGGGCTGAAGCTGCAGGAGCGGCTCGCCGCCGAGGGCCGCGACCGCCTGTCGGCCCTGCGTTCGATCAAGAAGGCCCTCGACCCCGCCGGCATCCTCAACCCCGGCAAGCTCGCGGTCTAACGCGGGCCGACGCGCAGCGCGAGCTCCTCGCCGGGGTTGCGCAGCCCGGGCGTCTCGCCGAGCTTCACCACGCGGGCGTCGATGCCGCCGGCGCCGACGTCGAGCAGCCCCACCGTGCCGAGGCGCGTGGAGTAGAGGTGCGGGTGTGTCGGGCTCCCCGAGTTGATCTGGAGGACGCCGTCGCGGTAGTCCAACCGCTCGAAGTGCGTGTGGCCGGTGACGATGATGTCCGCCGCCTCGCCCTTCAGATAGAAGTCCCGCAGGTATTCGATGGGGCGGTCCTCCGGCTCCATGTCGTGGATCAGGGCCAGCCGCCAGCCTTCGACGTCGAGCAGGTGGAGGTCCTGCATCCGTTGGTCTTCCCAGCCGCCGTCGTTGTTGCCCCGCGCGGCCAGGGTGGGAGCGATGTCTTCGAGCCAGTCCAGCACGCCGGGGTCACGATGTCGCCCCCGTGGAGGATCAGGTCGACGCCGTCGAACGCGGTCCGTACTTCGTCCCAGAGATAGCGGATATCGCTCGGCAGATGGGTGTCGGTGAGCAGGCCGATACGCACGGCGACGAGGCTACCGCCCGCCAAGAAGGCGTGTCAAGGAACCCTAGATGACCCCGTCGCGGGCCAAGGCGTCGATCTCGGCCTCGCCGTAGCCGGCGCCGGTGAGGACCTCGCGGGTGTGCTCGCCGAGGCGCGGCGCGGGCCGGGCCGGCTGCTTCGGCTCGCCGAAGGTCTGGAACGGAAGGCCGGGGTATTCGAACGGCCCCGCTTCGGGATGGTCGATCCGCTGCCAGAAGTCCCGCTCCCGGAAGTGGGGGTCGGCGAGCACGTCCTTCATCGCGTAGATCGGGCCGGAGAGGACGCGGTTGCGTTGCGCTTCGGCCCACGCGTCGGTCATGGTGCGGGCGAGCAGCCATTCCAGGTAGAGACCCTCCTGGAGGTCGACGTTCTCGGGCTTGAGCGATTCCTGGGGGTCGCAGAACCGCGGGTCGTCGAGCAGGTCCGGCCTGCCCAACATCTCCGTGATCCGCGGCCACCACGCCAGACCTAGTTGCAGGTTGACGTAACCGTCGGCGCAGGGCCGCACCGGCGGCGCCGCGCCACTGCCGCGGTGGTTGATCTGTCCGGTGTATTGGTATCCGGCCATCATGGGGGTCCGCCGGTCGGCGCTCGTCGCCTGCGCCTCGACGATCGAGACGTCGACCCAATCGCCCTCGCCGCGGAACGTGGCCGCCATGAAGGCCGTGGCCGCCGCCGCCGCGGCATGCACCCCGGCGTAGTACTGCACCACGCTGCCCCCCAGCTTGACCGGGTTGCGGTCGGCGAGGCCGGTGAAGTAGAACGGCCCGCCGAGGGCGTAGTCGACGATTTCCGAGCCCCGGTAGTCCTTGTACGGCCCGTCTGCCCGAAGTCCGATATCGACACCATCACCAGCATCGGGTTGATCTCGGAGAGCACGTCGTAAGACAGCCCCAGCGACGGCATTACCCTGGGGTGGAAGTTCTCGACGAGGATGTCGGCCTTGGCGGCGAGGCGCTTGACGGCCTCGACTCCTCGGGCGTCCTTGAGGTCGAGCGTGACGCTGCGCTTTCCCGGTTCAGGTGCAGGAAGAGGCCGCTCTTCTCCGGGTGGGGCTCGTCGTCGGGGAAGGGGCCGGCGCGGCGCGACCCGTCGCCGCCGTCGCGGCGCTCGATCTTGATCACGTCGGCGCCGTACTCCGCCAGCAGCCGCGTGGCGACCGGCCCCGCGATGTAGTGGGTGAGGTCGAGGACGGTAACGCCTTCAAGGGCCGATTGGATCACGGCGCGCTCGCTCCCGCGGGGAAGGGATGCCCCATCCTAGCGCCGCGCGCGGCGCTCCAGCAACCGCCAAGGCGCCGTTCGGTTGACACCCCAGAAGCCCCTGGCTACGCTACCGCTGCCCCACCCCTAGCCCACTTCAGGAGCGCACGCATGACCACCCCTCGCCGCCCCTTCGAACAGCTCTCGCCCCGCTTCATGGACCTCACCAACAACCTGCTCTTCGGCGACATCTGGGAGCGCCCCGGCCTGTCCAAGCGCGACCGCAGCCTGATGATCGTCGCCGTGCTCACGGCCCTGTATCGCACCGACCAGTTGCGCGGCCACATCGGCCGGGCGCTCGACAACGGCCTGAGCCAAGAGGAGTTGCACGAGATCTTCCTGCAGATGGCCTTCTACGCGGGCTGGCCGGTCACGGTCAACGCGCTCGGCGTCGCCAAGCAGGTCTACGAAGAGCGCGGCCTGCCGCTCGACCCCGGCATAGACGGATAGGAGCCGCCAATGGGCCTACGATCGCTGCTCTACTTCATCGCCCGCCTGATGGGTGACTTGAGCGCCGTCCAGAAGGGCACCGTCGGACGCCGTGTGGCTCGGCGCACGGCGGGCAAGGCCACCGGCAGGGCGCTGGGAAAGCTGTTCAAGTAGAGTGAGGGCGCTCCCGGCGCCCGGACCTCGTACCAAAGGCGGCTAGTAGTGAACAAGGTCAAAGTCGGCTTCTTCTCCTTCACCGAGATCACACGGCCCGACGAGCACGGCCCCTACAACGAGTGGCACCAGCTCGACCACGTGCCCGAGAACATCGCCCTGCCCGGCATCGCACACGGACAGCGGTGGGTCTGCCCGCCCGCCTACCGCGACGCCCGCACCTGCTCCGAGCCGGAGCTCGACCCCATCCACTACGTCACCACCTACCTGATGACCGACCCCCTCGACCAGACCCTGCGCGACTTCCTCGACCTCGGCGGCGCGCATGAACGCCATAGGCGGACGCTTCCACCGCTTCCGCAAGAGCTACCTCGCCGGGCCCTTCCGCCTCGTCGAGTCCTACGCCTCCCCTCGTGTCCTCGTCCACCGCGACGTCACTCCCTACCGCCCTCACACCGGGATCCACGTCACGGTGGCCGACGTGCTCGACGCGTCGCAGTTGGATGAGGTGACCCGGTGGGTCGACGCCGTCCACGTCCCCGGCGCCCTCGCCGACCCCGGCGTCGCCGGCGCGATGTTCTACAGCAGCGACCTCCCCGGGGAGAAGTTCGGCTACGCCTTACCCCCACGGCGCCTCATCATCGTTTTCTACTTCGATGGCGACCCCTTGGCCGCTACCGGACGTCTGCGGGAGCGCCCCGCCATCGGCGGGCTCGGCGATCACGTCAGGCCCCTCTTCTCCGGCCCGTTCCAGACCATCACACCATGGCAATGGGACTGGTTCGACCAGGGTTAGGGAGCGCGTCGTGAACAAGGTACGCATGGCGTTCTTCGCCTTCACCGAGATCACCGATCCGAAGGCGCACGTGCTCTACAACGAGTTTCACCAGCTCGACCACATGCCGGAGAACTTCGCTCTCCCCGGCGTCGCCTACGGCCAGCGCTGGGTCTCGCCGCCCGCCTACCGGGCGGCACGACTCGTCTCCGGCGAGCTTCTCGATCCGATCCACTACGTCACGCACTACCTCTTCACCCAACCGATGGGCGAAACGATGCATGACTTCGTAGACTTGGGTCGCCGCATGGCCGCGATCGGCGGCAAGCGGTTCCCCGCCATTCGCAGGAACCACATCACCGCGCCCCATATGGTGGTGAACACCTACGTCAGCCCGAGGGTGCGCCTGAACCCCGACGCGCTTCCCTACCGACCGAACCGCGGCGTCTTCCTTGTCGTGAACCGAATCACGGATGACGCGGCGGTCGACGACGTGACGCAGTGGTACGACCAGGTGCACATCCCCGACATGCTCGCCCTCGACGGCGTCACCGGCGCCTGGTGGTTCAAGAGCCCCTCCATGGTCCGGGAGGGCGCGGGAGGTGTCGACCTCAGCCGTTACGAGGCCCAACTCGAAAAGCACCGCATGATCTTCCTGTTCTACCTTGACGAGGATCCCCTGGCCGTGACTGAGGCCATCCGTGAGAAGAGCGCGGAGTGGCGGGCCGAGCGCTGGCATCCGGCGGTTGACACCGGCGTCGAGCGCCTCTTCGCCGGTCCGCTGCAGACCATCAAGCCCTGGGACTGGGGCTGGTTCGACGAAGGCCGCTAGGGAGCATCTCCATGGACGTCTACGAAGCGATACGTTCCCGCGTCGCCGTCCGCGATTTCAAGCCGGACCCTGTCCCCGACGCGGCCGTCAAGAAGATCCTTCTCGCCGCGCGGTGGGCGCCGAGTCAACGGAACCGGCAGCCGTGGCGCTTCGTGGTCGTCCGGGAGCGCGACACACTGCGGCGCATCGGCGAGCTTGCCTCCAGCGGCGCCTTCATCGCGGACGCCCCGCTCGCCATCGCGGTGGCCATGGAGGGCGCGAGGCTCCCCCAGTTCGATGCCGCCCGCGCCATTGAGAACATGATCCTCACGGCGTGGAGCCTCGGCGTCGGGACCGTCTACGTCCAGGGCATCGACCGCGTCGCGGTCAAGGAACTTCTCGGCATCCCCGAGGACTTCGACCTCATCACCGTGATGCCGTTCGGCTATCCCACCGACGCGGCCAAATCGGTCGGGAAGCGGCGCAAGACCCTCGCGGAAATCGCCAGCGTTGAGCGTTTCGGACAGCCCTACCAACCGGAATAGTGCCGCCGGAGAGCGTCCGGCGAGCCTGCCTTACGCCGCGCCGACCAAACGCTGGAACCGCGCCTCGCTCCGGTACGGCCCGACGACGGCCAGGTTCACTTTCTCCGGCGAGAAGACGCGCTCCGCCGCCCGCCGCAAGTCCTTAGGCGTCAGCGCTTCCACGATCTCCACCACTTCGTCGATTGAGCGAAGCTCCCCGAGCAGGAGCAGCTGGCCTCCGGCCCATGCCGCCATGCTCCGGGTGTCCTCCGTCCGCAGCAGCAGACGGCCCTTGATCATCTCCTTCGCCTTGCGGAGCTCCGTCTCGCCAATCGGCTCCATGACGCCGCGGACTTCGCCCAGGATCGCCGACACCGCCGCGTTGATCTGCTTGGGCTCAACACCGGCGTAGACCGTCACCGCACCGTCGTCGAGGAAGTGCGCCGCGTAGCTGTGCACGTCGTAGGCCAAGCCCAACTCCTCGCGCACCCGGAGGAACAGGCGGCTGCTCATCCCTTCGCCGAGAACGGTGTTGAGCAGGTCGAGTGCGTAGCGGTCGGGGTCGGAGGTGCTCAGTCCCGGGTAGGCGATGCAGAAGTGGGCCTGCTCGGTACGTCGGCTTGTCAGTCCGATTCGCGGTCCATCCTGACCTGCGCCGCCGCCGTTGGTGGAGCGCTCCCACGACCTCGGCTCGCCATGGTCCGGCGAGCGGCCCCACGAGCCAAGCTGCGCCTCGACCGACGCCACGACTTGGTCGTGCTCGACCTGTCCCGCCACGGCCACGACGCAGTTGTCGGGCGCGTATTGGTCGGCGACGTAGTCCACCAGGTTGGGCCGCATGATGCCGCTCACCGACTCTCGGTCGCCGCCGATGTCACGCCCCAGCGCCTGTCCCGGCCACATCGTCTGGTCGATCAGCAGGTCGACGAGCTGCGCCGGGGAGTCGTACGTGGCCGCCAGCTCTTCGAGAATGACCTTGCGTTCCCGCTCGATCTCAGCGGGCTCGTAGAGCGAATTCCGCAGCATGTCGCAGAGCAGGTCGAGGGTGAGCTCGAAGTGCGGCGCGGCGACCTTGGCCCAGTAGACCGTGGCCTCGCGGTCGGTGCTGGCGTTGAGATAGCCGCCGACCCCCTCGATGGTCTCCGATATCACCCTGGCGAGAGGACGCTTCTTCGTACCCTTGAACAGCATGTGCTCGACGAAGTGGGAGAGGCCCGCCTCGGCGTCCGTCTCGTAGCGCGACCCCGCGCCAAGGAAGAAGGCGGTGGTCACCGAACGCACGTGGGGCATCGGCGCGGAGACGATCCGCAGGCCGTTGTCCAAAGAGGAGACGGGGAAGGCCGGTGTGCCGCCGATCTCTACGACAGAGGAGCTTTGCACTGCAGCCGCTAGTCCTTCGCCCACTCCACGTTGCCGCAGAGGTCGGAGGGATGCGGGCGGGACTCGAACGCGCGGAAGAGGGCCTTCTCGCGTCCCAGCACGGTGTCAGACCCGTGGCCGGGGTGGACGGCGACGTCGTCGTCGAGCACGAAGATGTGCTCCTTCAGCCCGGCGACGAGCTGTTTGAAGTTGGCCGGCGAGGTGGTGCGCCCCGGCCCATTCGGGAAGAGGGTGTCCCCCGAAAACAGGTGGTCGCGCCACACGATCGACGTTCCGCCCGTCGTGTGGCCCGGCACGTGAATTGTCCGCAGTGTCACGTTGCCGACGGCGAGCTGCCCGTCGTGCTCGAAGAAGTGGTCGGCTTCGAGCGGCAGGATGCGGGCCTCGCTCTCGTGCACCCACACCGGCGCGCCTGTCGCCTCTTTGATCTCCCGGTGGCCGACGATGTGGTCGCCGTGGCAATGCGTGATCAGGATCATCTTCACGTTTACGTCCGCCGCCTCCGCCAGAATCTTCTCCGGCTCCGCGGGGGTGTCGATGATCGCGGCGTCGTTCGTCGCGGGGTCGACGAGGATGTAGGTGTTGTTGTCGAAAGAACCCGTCGTGATCTTCCGAATCTCAAGACCGTCGCGATGAATCACGGGCATGGCTCGCCACCGACCTGCGCTTGGGGATCGGCGGCAAGAATAGCAAACCCCAAGCGCGCCCGCAAAGAAAGCTCACGAATCGCCGTGAAGGCCAGGCTCCGCGCCGCGACTGCCTAGCGGGCCGCGCCGTTCTTCGATCGCCGCGAAGGCGGCGGCTCGTCGAAGGGGCGACCTGCCCGCTCCGCCGCCAGCCGCCGCTCATTCCACGACTCCCACTCGGCTTGGACCTCGTCGATGGCCTTCTCCATACGGCGCCGCAGATAGTGCTCCACCAGCATAAACACCTCCACCGAGAGCGCCGTCAAAGTTCCCGCCAACAGAACAAGGGGACCGATCCCCGTCAGTATGGCGGTGGCGGTCGAGAGCGCCGTGTCAGTTGTAGTATCGACGATCTCGCGCCAGGAATAAAGCGCGGCGATTGCGCCGTAGTACGCCACGAACACAATCGCGTACGCCAGACGCGGGGATGGGATCTCAGGCAGGGCTGCGTCCTCCCGGTCGGTTCCGGGTTCCGACGTTAGTCGGACTTACGCAGTGCGTCAACGAGGAACATGGCACACCTGCCGAGGCCGCCGCCGAGCGCCTAGAGGCCCGCCGGTACAATAGACGGCGGCGCCTGAAGTATGGCGACGGAGCAACTCTTTGACCAAGCAAGCCGTCATCTTCGACATGGACGGGGTGATCACCGATAGCGAGCCTCTCTACGGCGAGGCCGTGAACGTCGTGCTCGCCAAGGAGGGCCTGACCCTCAGCGACGAAGACCACCGCGCCATCATGGGCAGCAGCATCAGGTTTACCTGGCGCTACGTCATCGACCGCCTAGGGCTCGACGGTGACGTCGAAGATTGGACCCCCGCGTACGACGTCGCCGTCGCCGAGGTGCTCAGCGCCAACGCGGTCGCCGCCGATGGCCTCTATTGGCTGCTCGCGGGCATCAAGGAGCGTGGCCTGCGCATCGGCCTCGCCACCTCGTCTCGCACCAACTGGACCGAGGCCATCCTCAAAAGGCTCGAGGTCACGACCTCTTCGAGGCCATCGCCACCTCGGACATGGTCGAGGCCGCCAAGCCCGCCCCCGACCTCTACCTGCTGGCGGCCGGCAAGCTCGGCGTCGACCCGGAACGCTGCCTCGCTCTGGAGGACACCCCTCGCGGCATTGCATCGGCCAAGGCGGCCGGGATGACCGCCGTCGCCGTCCGCACCGAGTCGACCGCCGGCATGGACATCTCCGCCGCCGACTACGCCATCGACCGCCTGACCGACTTCGACTTCGCCTGGCTCGCCGGGTAGGGGATGCCGCGCGCCACCCTCTTCAGACCGCCGAAGGCGCCGTGCTATAATCGCTTCCAACAGAAGTAGAGACGCGCTGGTTACAAAGGAGCGGGCGCAATGAGTTGGCTCAAGACCTTTAGCCTATTGATCATCCTGAGCGCCCTCTTGGTCATGGTCGGCGCCCTGCTGTTCGGCGTGTGGGGCGCCATCATCTTCTGCGGCATCGCCGCGGTGATGAACATCTTCAGCTACTGGTTCAGTGGCAACATCGCCCTCCGCATGGCCCATGCCCGCGAGGTCACCGAGGCGGACGAACCACGGCTGCACTTCATGGTCGCCGAGGTCGCACGTCTCGCCGACATGCCCACGCCCCGCGTCTTCGTCATCGACAACGACTCGCCGAACGCTTTCGCGACCGGCCGCAATCATAAGAATGCCGTGGTCGCCGTCACCACCGGCATCCGCCGCCTGCTCAACGAGGAGGAGCTCCGCGGCGTGATCGCCCACGAGATGGCCCACATCAAGAACCGCGACATGCTCATCATGACCATCGTCGCCATTCTCGCCGGCGCGATCTCCATGATGGCCTGGATCGCGCAGTTCGGCCTCATTTTCGGCGGGATGCGCGGCGGACGTGATTCGACAACCCCGTCGGTCTCATCGCGATGATCCTAGTCATCATCCTCGTTCCCATCGCCGCCGCCGTGATCCGCTTCGCCATCTCCCGCACCCGCGAGTTCGCCGCCGACGACACCGGCGCCAGGATCATCAACAACCCGCTCCCGCTCGCCAACGCCCTCGAAAAGCTCGACCGCGGCGTCAGAATGCGTGCCATGCCCGCCACCAAGACCACGGAGGCGATGTCCCACATGTACATCGTCAACCCGCTTGGCGCCCGCTCCCAGCACGCCAACGAGGTCGACGGCCAGTTCGTGGGGATGTTCTCCACCCACCCCAAGATCGAGGACCGCGTCCGCCGCCTCCGGGAGATGGTCCTCTACTAGCTGCCACTCCGGCCTCCTCTCCCAACGGAGACGCTTGCGTAAGTGGCGTTGATGACTCCTTGGACGTTGGCGCATCCCTCCCCGCGCCGTTGCCCACGCCCGGCCCATCTGCCTACCATGAGCGCACGATGCTGGACGGTTTCCGCGCGCTCGACCTCACCGGCCCCGAGGGGCAGCTTTGCGGCCGGATACTGGGAGACCTCGGCGCCGACGTCATCAAGGTCGAGCCGCCGGGCGGCGACTCCGCCCGCCGCATGGCGCCCTTCCTCGGCGGCGTCCCCGGCCCCGAACGCAGCCTCTATTGGCACGCCTACAACTTCAACAAGCGCGGCGTCACGCTCGACATAACCACCGAAGACGGCCGGGCGCTCCTCCGGCGGCTCACCGACTCCGCCGACCTGATTATTGAGTCTTACCCGCCCGGGTACCTTGGCGGCTTGGGCTTCGACCTGGAAGCCCTGCGGGCGGCGCGGCCAAGTCTTGTCATCACGTCGATCACTCCGTTCGGACAGACCGGCCCCGACTCGGGCCGCGCCGCCGGCGACCTGCTGCTCATGGCACGCGGCGGGCTCCTCAACCTCTGCGGCGAGGACGACGGCCCGCCCTCCCGCGTCCGCGTCGCGCAGTCCTACTGCCAGGCGGGAGCCCAGGCCGCCGCGGCTTCCGTCATGGCGCTGTACGACGCTGAGCGGTCGGGCCAGGGTGAGCGCATCGACGTCTCGATGCAGGAGGCGGTGGCCAACAGCTTGATCTCCGTGCAGCAGCACTGGGACCTCCTCCAGGTCAACGAGCGCCGGGGCACGACGCAGCTCCGCGGCGGCAAGGTCCTGGGCCGCTACTCCTGGCCGACCAAGGACGGCTCGGTCGCCTGGTGCTGGTGGGTCGCCCCCGGCTGGGGCTTCAAGATGTACCCCCTCATGGAGTGGATGACCGAGGAGGGGATGGCGGGGGACCTGTGGGACTGGGACTGGGAGAACCGCAGCACGAACGAGCTCGAACAGGACGAGGTCGACCACTGGGAGGAGCTCTTCGGCGCCTTCTTCAAGACGCACACCAAGGCCGAGATCTACGCCGAGGCGCTGAAGCGCCGCATCATGCTTTTCCCGACGTACACGATGGAGGACCTCGCCGATTACCCCCAGCTCATCGAGCGGGACTACTTCAAGGAGGTCGAACTTCCCGGCGCCGACTCACCGGTGCGTTTCCCCGGAGCGTGGGTGGCCTCGTCGGGCGGGGAGTGGGCGTTGCACCGGCCCGCTCCGGCCATCGGCGAGCACAACCGCGAAATCTATGGGGACGAGCTGGGCCTCACGGACGACGATCTCGCCAACCTGCACGGCGTGGGGGCCATCTGATGGCTGGGCGCGAAAAACGAGACCTGCCGCTGGCGGGAGTGCGCGTCGTCGACTTCAGTTGGGCCGTGGCCGGCCCGCGACGACCAAGCTCCTGGCGCTCTTCGGGGCCGACGTCATCAAGATCGAGAGCCGCGCTCGCATCGACGGCGGCCGCCTGGGTACGCCATTCCTCGAAGGCAAGCCGGGCATCAACAAGTCGGGCTACTTCATCAACCACAACACCTCGAAGCGGAGCATCCGCCTCGACCTCTCCAAGCCGGAGGCGAAGGAGATCGTCAAGCGGCTCGTCGCCGGGGCCGACGTCGTGGCCGAGAGCTTTTCCGCCGGCGTGATCGACCGGCTGGGTCTCGGGTACGGCGAGCTTTCCAAGGTCAAGGCCGACCTGGTGATGATCAGCCTGACCATGCAGGGGCAGACCGGCCCCTTCGCGGGCCACGTCGGCTTCGGACGCACGCTGGCGGGCCTCGCCGGGTTCGACCACCTCACCGGATGGCCGGAGAGCAACCCCGCCGGTCCGAACCAGCCCTACACCGACCTCGTCGTGCCCTGGTTCGCGGCCTCGGCGGTCGTCTCTGCGCTCCGGCGCCGCGACCGCACCGGCCAGGGGCAATACCTCGACCTCTCCCAGCTCGAAGCGGCGCTGCACTTCCTCGCGCCGTCGTTGCTCGACTTCACCGCCAACGGTGTCGTGCAGGAGCGTGCCGGCAACCGGGTGCCCGGCGCCGCGCCTCACGGCGTCTTCCCCTGCGCCGGCGACGACCGTTGGGTTGCCGTCGCCGTTGCCAGTGACAGGGAGTGGCGCTCCCTGTGTGCCGTCATGGGCCAGGAGTCTCTGGCCGACGATGCGCGCTTCAGCACGCTTCTGGCGCGTAAGGAGAACGAAGACGCCCTCGAAGCCATCGTCGCTGCGTTGGACGCGCTCTCAGGCCGCGGAGGCCGTCGCCGCCCGCCTCACCGCCGCCGGAGTGGGCGCGGCCGTGGTCGCCCGCGGCGAAGACCTGCACCGCGACCCGCACCTCGCCGCCCGCGGCCACCTGCGGGTGATGGAGCACCCCGTCATGGGCGCCCGGACGCACACCGCGCCTTCGTTCCAGCCTGTCCGAGAGGGAGCTCGACCACCGTCGCGCGCCCCTGTTCGGCGAGCACGAGGACGAGGTGTTCGGCGGCCTGCTCGGCGTATGGCCCCCGACGAGGTCGAACGGTTGCGGTCTGTGAGAGGGAGGTGTGGCGGGCTAGGGCTCGACGCGCCGCCAGTCCGACTCGCCGTGCGCCCGTGGAAAGAGGTCGGGGTGCAGGATCTCGGCCATGATCTCCAGCCCGTCCACGACTCTGGGGCCGGGACGGTTGTAGAAGGACGAGCCGTCCACGACGTAGACCTCGCCGCTCTTGACGGCGGCGAGCTTGCTCCATTCGGGCGGCATCGGCGTCTTGCGGAACTCGTCGAGGCACTCCTCGAGGTGGTAGCCGCACGGCATGAGGACGACGATCTCGGGGTCGTAGGCGGCGATTTCCGCCCACGTCGCCTGCACCGAGGGATGGCCCTCGCGGCCCAGGCCGTCGACCCCGCCGGCGAGGCGGATCATCTCCGGCACCCAGTGCCCGCCGATGAAGGGTGGGTCGAGCCACTCCAAGGCAAAGACCCGGGGTCGGCGCTCCGCGCCTGCCGCAGTCGTCTCCACGGCCTCGATGCGCCGTCGGAGGGCCGCCGTGACCTCGGCGGCGCGCTCCACGGCTCCCGCTGCTTCGCCGACGGAGGTGATCGTGTCGAGGATGCCGCCGAGCGTTGTGGGTTCTAGGGAGAGGATCGTTCGCTCGTTGTCTCCATCGCTGGGGAGCAGCCGCACCGCCCGCTGCACGTCGCCGTAGGAGACGGCGCAGACGTCGCACAACTCCTGCGTCAGCACGAGGCTGGGGTCGATGCGTTCCAGCAGGGCCTGGTCGAGGGCATAGATGCTGCTGCCGGCGTGGACCGCCTCGCTGACGTGGCGGTGGATCTCCGCCCCGGAGCTTCCCGAGTGGTCGATCAACGACCGCGTCACCGCCGGTTTGGACGCGGCCTCCGCCGGGTAATCGCACTCGTGAGTCACGGCGGCGAGTTCATCGCCGAGTCCCAGGGCGAAGACGATCTCCGTGCTGCTGGGGAGGAGGGAGCAGATACGCATGGCGGCATTCTATGGGCGGCAAGGCCGCCCCTCAAGGGCGGGAACGGCCAAAACGCCCGCGACCTTCGCGGTGGTACACTGATGGGGGGTTCAAATTGAACCAAGCTCCTAGTATTGGAGTCGGAATCGCGCTCGGCGCGGGAGTTGGCGCAGCCATAGGCGGCGCTAGGTAACGTCGCTGTTGGCCTGTCAATAGGAATCGCTGTGGGCGTAGCAGTCAGTGTCGCTTGGAGCCAGAGGTCACGATGAGGGCCGGGCAGTGGTGACACTTCCTAGACACTACCGTTTCTTAAGGACACTGGAGAGCCGGATGCGGTGAAAGCCGCACGTCCGGTTCGGAGGGGGGCCGACGGAATAGTACCCCGCTGACGCGGGGCAACTCGCCGGCGGCCTACCCTACTTGTAAGGCGCTACCCGAGAACCCCGAGACGCCCGTGCCGCAACACTTCCACCTCACCACCACTACCCAATTCGACCGCGCCTGGGCCGAGCAGGCGATCTTCGATCTCGCCGACCGGCTGAAGAAGGGCGGGGAGGGCCTTCCGACCCTCGAAGGGCAGGCGCTTTACTGCCTCTTCTACGAGCCCAGCTTCGTCACGCGGGCCTCCTTCGAGCGCGCCTTCGGCCTCCTGGGCGGCGACGCCTACCAGACCGAAGACGCCTCCCAGTTCTTTCCCATCCAGACGCCGAGCTACATCGACGACGTCATTCAGATTCTCGCCAGCCTGCACTTCAACGTCGTCGTGCTGCGCAGCAGCGGCGAGGGCATCATGGAGCGCGCCAGCGCCGTCGACGCCGTCCCCGTCATCAACGGCGGCAGCCTCGACGACCACCCGACGCAGGCCCTCGCCGACCTGTACACCATCGCGCGGGAGCGCGGCGCCGTCGACGGCGCGCGCGTGGCCGTCGTAGGCCGCCTCGAACACCGCAACGTCAGCGCCCTCCTGAACGGGCTCTCCCTCTACGACGACGTGATGGTTTCTCTGGTGCCGATCAGCGGCCAGATCGACCCTGCCGTCCGTGCCTACTGCGAGTCGAAGGGCGTTCGCTTCGAGACGCGCGCGCTCGACAACGGGGTCGAGGACGCCGACGTGATCTACCTCAACGGGCCGCGCACCGTGGCCCACGCGCAGCTCTTGAAATCGCGCGACGTCTCCCTCGTGGTCGACGACGCGTTCATGGCGCGGTTGAAGTCCAGCGCCATCATCATGCACCCGATGCAGCGGAGCGGGGACTTCACCTTCCAGGCCGTCGACCCCAGGATCGTGACCTACCGGCAGGCCGAGAACGCCCTCTTCGTCCGGATGGCCCTGCTCGCCCACACCCTCGGCGGTTAGGCCCTGCTCGCCTCCGGCGCCTCGCGGTACTCGTGGATCGGGCGCACCGCGAAGTCGCCCACGCCGTTGACCAGGCTCTCGGCGGCGGAGCGCGCCGTATCCAGCGACGTGAACACCGGAATGCGGCGCTCGACCGCGGCTCTCCGTATCCTGAAGCCGTCCTGGAGCGTCGCCCGGTCGCCGGTGACCGTGTTGACCACGGCGTCGACCGTGCCGTCGGCGACCACGTCCACGCAGTTGGGGTGCTCGCCGCTGAGGAATTTCGTGATCAGCGTGACCGGAATCCCCATTCCTTCGATCATCGCCGCGGTGCCCTCGGTGGCGTAGAGACGGTAGCCGGCGGCCTGGAGGTCCCGGATCAGGGGCTCGGCGTCGGCTTTGTTGCGGTCCGCGATGCTGAGCAGGATCGAGCCCTTCGGGGGGAGCATCATGCCCGCGGCCATGAGCCCCTTGACCAGGGCGGGGCGGAAGTCGCGGTCGACGCCCATGACTTCGCCCGTCGACTTCATCTCGGGCCCAAGATAGGTGTCCACGCCGGCGAGCTTCGACATCGAGAAGACGGGGGCCTTCACCCCCACGAGCTTCCGACGCCTGTAGAGCCCGGCCTCGTAGCCCTGCTCGATGAGGCTCCGGCCAAGCATGGCCTTGACCGCCGCCCGGACCATGGGCACGCCGGTCACTTTGGAGAGGAACGGCACCGTCCGGCTGCCCCGGGGGTTCACTTCGAGCACGAAGACCTCGGGGCGGCTCGCCCCGGCGCCGCTCCACGGGCTGCGGTAGGCCTCGCCGCCCGTGAGCACGAACTGGACGTTCATCAGGCCCTTCACCTGGAGCGCGAGGCCGATGCGCGTCGTGTAGTCCACCATCGTGTCGACTTCGTCCTCGGTGAGGGTCAGGCCGGGATAGATCGCCATCGAGTCGCCGCTGTGGACGCCGGCCCGCTCGACGTGCTCCATGAGGCCGGGGATGAGCACGGTCTCGCCGTCGCAGATGGCGTCGACGTCGACCTCGCGGCCTTCAAGATAGCGGTCGATGAGCACACGGCGACCTTCACCGGCTTCGAGCGCCTGCTTCATGTACTTCACGAGCTCGTCGTCGTTTTGGACGATCTCCATGGCCCGACCGCCGAGGACGTAGCTGGGGCGCACCAGCATCGGATAGCCGATGGTCTGGGCCACCAAGAGGGCCTGTTCGAGGTTGGTCACCGCCGAGCCGGGCGGGTTGGGGATGCCGAGGCCGGCGAGGAACTCCTCGAAGAGGTGCCGGTCGGAGGCGATGTCGATGGAACGGGCCGTCGAGCCCAGGATGGGGAGTTGGGCGCGGTCGAGGACTTGGGAGAGGTTGATCCCCGTCTGTCCGCCGAACTGCACGATCGAGGGCGGGAAGGAGAGCTCGCCGTCCTCCTCGACCGCCTCGTTTTCGAGAACGTCGCGCACGCTCTCCTCGTCGAGCGGTTCGAAGTAGAGCCGGTCGCTGGTGTCGAAGTCGGTGGAGACCGTTTCCGGGTTCGAGTTGACCACGATGCTTTTGACGCCTTCGCCTTGCAGCGCCCAGGCGGCGTGTACCGAGCAGTAGTCGAACTCGATGCCCTGGCCGATGCGGATGGGTCCGCTTCCGGCGACGAGGGCGCGTTGGCCGCCCAGCGGCGGGGCCTCGTTCTCGTCTTCGTAGGCGCTGTAGAAGTAGGCGGTCTCGGCCTCGAACTCGGCGGCGCAGGTGTCCACCATCTTGTAGACCGGACGGATCTCCCAGCGCCGGCGCAGACGGCGTACCTGCTCGGGCGAGCGGTCGGTGAGGACGGCGATCGCGGCGTCGGAGAACCCCAGCCGTTTCGCCTCCCAGAGGAGGCCCGCCGACAGGTGCTCGCCGAGCAGCCGCCCCTCCATCTGCGCGATGTTGTCCAGGGCGCGGGTGAACCAGGGGTCGATGCCCGTCCGCCGTGACAGGTCCTCCGGGCCGAGGCCGCGCCGCAGTGCCGCGAGCAGCCCCCAGAGGCGCTCGTCGTTGGGGTGCAGGGGCAGACGGTCTTCGTAGAGCTTGCCGTCCTCGACCCAGTCGTCGTCTTCCCAGAGCAGGGAGCGGCCGGTGATTTCGAGGCAACGGAGGGCCTTCTGGAAGGCCGACTCGAAGGTGCGGTCGATGGCCATCACCTCGCCAGTGGCCTTCATCTGCGTGCCGGTGACCCGGTCGCCGGTGGGGAACTTGTCGAACGGCCAGCGGGGGATCTTGACCACGCAGTAGTCGAGGGCGGGCTCGAAGGCCGCCAGCGTCTTCCCCGTCACCGCATTGGGTATCTCGTCGAGCCGCTTGCCGACGGCGATCTTCGCCGCCACGCGGGCGATGGGGTAGCCCGTGGCCTTGCTCGCGAGCGCCGAGCTGCGGCTCACTCTGGGGTTCACTTCGATGACGTAGTAGCCGCTGGGGTCGGGCGTGCCGCCGGGAAGCGTTTCGCCGACCACGCCGCCCGGCGCGAGGGCGAGCTGCACGTTGCAGCCTCCTTCGATCCCCAGCGCGCGGATGATCTTGAGGCTCGACGAGCGCAGCATCTGGTAGTCCTTGTCGGACAGGGTCTGGCTCGGCGCCACGACGATGCTGTCGCCGGTGTGGACCCCCATCGGGTCCAGGTTCTCCATGTTGCAGATGGTGATGCAGTTGTCCGCCCCGTCCCGCATCACCTCGTACTCGACTTCCTTCCAGCCCACCAGCGACTTTTCCACCAGCACCTGGGTGATGGGGCTGGCGTCGAGGCCGCGCCGCACGATGGTCTCCAATTCCTCCGGCGTCTCCGCCACGCCTCCGCCCGTGCCTCCCAGGGTGTAGGCGGGGCGAATTACCAGGGGCAGGCCGAGCTTCTCGGCGGCGCTCCGCGCCTCCTCCAGGGAGCCGACGATCTCCGACGGTGGGGTGGGCTCGCCGATGTCGGCGAGCAGCGACCGGAACCGCTCACGGTCCTCGGCGTCCTTGATCGTTTCCAGCGGGGTGCCGAGGAGCCGGACGTCGTACTTCTCGAAGATGCCGGCGTCGGCAAGCTCGACGGCGAGGTTGAGCCCCGTCTGGCCGCCCAGTGTGGGCAGGACGCCGTCGGGCCGCTCCCGCTGGATGATGCGCTCGACGACCTCGACGGTCAGCGGCTCGATGTAGACGGAGTCGGCGATGTCCTCGTCCGTCATGATCGTCGCCGGATTCGAGTTGACGAGGACGGTGGTGACGCCCTCTTCACGGAGGGCGCGGCAGGCCTGCGTGCCGGCGTAGTCGAACTCGGCCGCCTGGCCGATGACGATGGGGCCCGATCCAATAACGAGGACCTTGCGCGGCTTGCCGGGCGTGCTGTCTTCGGCGGTCACTCGGATGGGTGAAGGGGTGAAAACTTGGGCTTCGGGCCGTCGGCTATGCTACCACAGCGGGCGGCGTTTCCGCGACATAAAAGAAGGGGCGGACCCGGCGGCCCGCCCCTTCTTTTGCGTTACGCATTGGTTTCCCTACAGTTTGTAGAAGTCGACCGCGTTGCGTCCGCGTATCTTCTCCTGGTCCTCGTCGCTCAGCTCGGCGATCTTGCCGTTGAGCATCTCGACGAAGTTGGGGTAGAAGGCGTCGGGGTGCGGGAAATCGGAGCCCCAGATGATCGAGTCGGCGCCGAGCCACTGCGCCGTGAGCGGCAGGGTTGCTTCTTCGGGGTCGAACGAGATCCAGCCCTGGCGGCGGAAGTACTCCGTCGGGGTCATCTTCAGGTGCGGGACGACGTGCCCGAGGTGCTCGAACCGGTGGTCGAGCCGCTCCAGCAGCGAGATGAGCCAGCCGCCGCTCGATTCGAGGACGGCGAAGCGCAGGTTGGGATACTTCTCGAGCTTGCCGCCCGCGATGATGCCCGTGACGAGGTGCATCGAGTCGACGGGGTGGTTCACCGGCGTGCGGGCGAACTGCTGGATGATGTCGGGGCCGATCATGTCGAACAGCCGCCCCGAGCCGTACATCGCGTCGCCGGGGAAGGGGTGGAAGCCGATCGGCACGTCGAGCTCCGCCGCCGTCTCGAACAGGGGGTCGTAGTAATCGTTCCACCAGCGGGCGTCCTCGACGGCGTGGCAGGGGCGCAGGAAGATGGCCTTGAAGCCGAAGTCGTTGACGCAGCGGCGGGCCTCTTCGCAGGCCCACTCGACGTCGTGCACCGCGACGATGTTCACCGCGCCGTGCAGCCGGCCGCCACCGCCCTGGACGTAATACTCCGCCAGCCAGTTGTTCAGGCCGCGGTTGATGGCGTGGTGCAGCTCCGGTTCGTTGACGGTCTGGAGGTTCATGGTGGGGTAGAGGACCGCCTCGTCCATGAGCTCCTCGTCCATGACGCCCAGCCGCGCCGTCGGCTCCTGGGCGGCCGGGTTCATCTGGGTGTAGTTGAGGTTCATGACGTTGCCGAGGTCGACGCCATGGTTCCAGCGTTCCACGCCCGCCAGTCCCGCCACTGCGGTGGCGCGGCTTTCGGTGGCCTGGGGACCGGGGCCGATGGTCGGGTTCGACTTCATCCAGTGGTTGTTGACCCAGTACTCGTTACCGTCGTCTTTCTCGATGATGCGCGGCGCGAGGTCCCTGAACTCGGGGTCCATGTAGTCGGGCAGGGCGAAGGCGGGCTCGAGGTAGTGGCCGTCGGCGTCGATGATGCGCGTCTTGACTTTGGTCTCCGTCGTCATGGGTGCTCCTTCTCTGCTTCTCTCCGTCAGTTTTCCCGCCCGGCACTAGGCCAGGTTGTAGAGGCCGATCGCGTTGCCGGCGATCATCTTGTACTTTTCGTCCTCGGGGACGCCGGCGAAGTGCTCCTCGATGACCGCCTTCGACTCGGGCCACGAGGTCTCGCTGTGCGGGTAGTCGGACGACCACATGATGCTCTCGACGCCGATGGTGTGCCGCTCGCGGACGGCGACGGGGTCGTCGATCAGCGTTCCGAGCACGTGGTTTTTGAAGTAGTAGCTCGGCGGCTCCTTCAGCTCCGACTTCGTCCAGTGGCGGTGTTTGTTCCAGACGTGGTCCATGTAGTTGATGATGAAGGCGCACCAGCCGAGGCCGCCCTCGACTTCGACGAGCTTCAGGGTGGGGAAGCGCTCGAAGACGCCGCCGTAGATGAAGAGGCCGATGGGCTCGGCGAGGCTCAGCTTCGTCATCGTCATGTCCGAGAGGAAGTGGGGCGTGGTGTCGAAGCGGGTGCTCCGGCCGCCCATGCTGGAGTGCACCTGCACCGACATGCCCTGATTGACGATCTCGCCCCAGAGTGCGTCGAACTTGGGATCGGTGTAGTCGGCGCCGTCGGGGCTGACGCCGGGAATGAGGGCGCCCCGCAGGCCGATCTTGCCGGCGTGCTTGACCTCGTCGACGGCCTCATCGACGTCCCACACCGGGATGTAGGCGATGCCGAGGAGCCGGTCGGGGGAGGGTTTACAGAAGTCGCCGAGCCAGTCGTTGTAGGCGCGGTGGCTGGCGAGGGCGAGGTCGCGGTCCTGGGTGCGGAGGGGGCCGCCGCCGTAGATCGCCTCGGCGTCGACACCGTCGATGTCCTGGTCCTTGATGCGTTCGGTGGGGTCCCAGCCGCCGGGCCGGGTGTCGCTGATCTTGCCCTTGAACTTGTAGTCCTCGGACTTCTTGCCCGCCAGGTTCGAGAGCATGATGAAGGGGGTCTTGCGGCCCTCGAAGACGACGAAGTCGCCCTCGTCGGTCGATTCAAGCGTCGGGGCGCGGTCGGTGAAGCTCCCCGGCAGGTACTCTTTCCAGAAGGTGGGCGGCGGGCTGACGTGCGAGTCCGCCGATATGATCTGATATCGCCCCATATGGGCCTCCTCCGGCGCCGATTGCAGCGCCTATACTATGGCCCGCGCCGAAACAGGGTCAAGCAAGCCGCGGCGGGCGGGGCGACCCTCCTCGACGGGCGGGGTTATGCGCGCCGCGGGCGGCCCCCGCCCCGACCCTCTCTCCGTCTCTCCCACGGGGAGAGAGGCTTAAGGCCCCGGCCGGCGTACCGTGCATGTCGTGAACGTTCGTGAACGTTCGTGAGCGTTGGTGAGCGTTCGTGAACGTTTTCGGCGCGGCCACTTCTGTTATTCGCTGCGGAAGTCGTGAGCGTTCGTGAGCGCTCGTGAGCGGTTTTGGGGCCGATGCGCCACGGGCTACTCTGTTGCGCGACGTTGGCCGGGCCGAAGTTGGCGGCGATTTTGTCACGATTTGTCGGCGGCTGCGCTATCGTCAACGCGTTTCGGCCGCAGTTGCGCCACGTTTCGGCGACGATTGGTCACGGTCCTGCGCGGGGTAGGGCCGCTCGTCTCCTGGTGGGAGAGGAGGGGAGACCCCGCCCCGGCCCTCTCTCAGTCTCCCCCAGAGGGGGAGAGGTTGAAGGTGCTCCCAGAGCAAGGGTTGCGTTAGGGGGGCGCGGGGCGGGTGGACATGGGGTGGTGGAGCGCCGCATGATACGGGGCCGAAGGGGCTCCTGAGGAGGGAACGAACGATGGTGAAGCCGTTGCGCGGGGTGAAGGTGGTGGAGTTGGCGACGTGGGCGGCGCTTCCGGGCGGGGCGGCGATCTTGGCCGACTGGGGCGCGGACGTGGTCAAGATCGAAGACCCAAGGACGGGCGACCCGCTCCGGGGCTTCCACCACGCCGTCAGCCCGGGGGAGAGCAACGCGCCGCCGCCCGCCTTCGAGCAGAAGAACCGGAACAAGCGCAACATCGCCCTCGACGTCAGCCTGCCGGAGGGGCGCGAGGTGATCCGGGCGCTGCTGGACAAGGCGGACGTCTTCGTGACGAGCATGCGGCCGGCGAGCCTGGAGCGGTACAACCTCACCCACGCCGAGCTGATCGAGACCAACCCTGGGCTGGTGATGGTGCACCTCTCCGGCTTCGGGCATCAGGGGCCGGACTCGCACCGGCCCGGGTACGACGCGCTCTGCTTCTGGTCGCGGACCGGGCTCGCCCGCAGCCTCGCGGGGATGGAGAATGACCCCATCAGCCAGCGCCCGGCGCAGGGCGACCTCACCACCTCCATCGCCATCGCCGGCGGGGTCTGCGCCGCCCTCTATGAGCGGTCACAGACCGGGAAGGGGCAGGAGGTGCTGGCGTCGCTGTACGGGACGGGGTTGTGGATCGTCTCCAGCGACATCACGACCAGCTTCGTCACCGGGGAGAACCCGCGCAAGCTGGCCCGCAAGGACGTCGGCAACCCCTTGGTGACCACCTACCGGACGAAGGATAGCTGGGTGCACCTCGTCAACTTGCAGTCGGAGCGGTTCTGGCCGCCGCTGTGCCGCGCGGTGGGGCGCGAGGACCTGATCGAGGACGAGCGGTTCAAGGACCCGGTCAAGCGTGCCGAGAACGGGCCGGAGCTGATCGAGATCTTCGACGCCGAGTTCGAGAAGCGGACCGTCGACGAGTGGCAGCCGCGGCTCGACGCGGAGGGGATCCGGTGGGGGCGCGTCCCGACGACACTCGACGCGACTCAGGACGAGCAGGCGTGGGCGAACGGCTACTACCAGACGATCCCGCATCCCGACCGCGGCGAGATGACCTTCGTCTCGAGTCCGCTGCAGTTCGGCGGGGAGCCGTCGCCTATCGAGAGCCCGGCGGCTGCGGCGGGCCAGCACACCGAGGAAGTCCTGCTGGAGTACGGGTACTCGTGGGACGAGATCAACGCCTTGCGCGACAAGCGCGCGGTCCTGTAAAGGAGGTCAGCATGACGAGGCTCAGCGGCGACATCGGCGAGATCTACGGGAAGCTGCCCGGCCCGATCATCAAGGCGTGGCAGGAGTTCAGCACGGCCATCTGGACGGACGGGCGCATCGACGCGCCGCTGCGGGAGCTGATGCGGATGCGGTCGGCCCAGCTCACGCCCTGCGTCCACTGAGAGGTCACGCGCATCGCTGAGGCTCAGCGTGAAGGCGTGACTGAAGAGACCATCGCCAAGGTCGCCGACTTCCGGTCGTCGGACCTGTCGGAGCGGGAGAAGGCGGCCCTGGAGTACACCGAGCGCTACATCTTCGACCCGGCGGGCATGGACGACGCCTTCTTCGCCCTCCTCCGCGAGCACTTCACCGAGGAGGAGATCGTCGAGCTCGGCTTCATCCTGATCATGTACAACGGGCTCCACCGGTTCAACGCGTCGATCGACCTCGGGCCGCACCATGCCGACCGGCTGTGGTATGTGTCGGTGCTGGAGGGGACGAAGACGGCGGCGCCGGCGGAGTAGCGGGGGGAGGGGGCGGCGGGCGCGTGCCCGCGGGTGGAGTGGCAGGTGGTGGGGGCGGGCGATTCGTGAATCGCCCCTACAGGGGAGAGGAGGGGAGACCCCGCCCCGGCCCTCTCTCAGTCTCCCCCAGAGGGGGAGAGGTTTAAGGTGTCCCCCTGCGGGGGAGGGTTTAGGTCTTGGCCCCCCGGCCGGAGGGTGTTGGGGGTGGTAGGTGGTGGTGGGCGTGTGGTGGTGACGAGGGGGCCCCTCATCTCAATCTTCTCCCGGGAGGAGAAGAGGTAAGACCTCCCAGCGCCATCCGTTCCCAACCATCGACGGGGAGTTGTGCAAAGGTCGCCGGGGGGAGAAGAGGGGGGACTGCCTGGATCGTGCCCGCCCTCAGTGCCTCCCAGGGGGAGGGAGGTTTGTTTGGGGGTTCGGCTAAGATGGAGGGAGCGCGCAGACCTGGAGGAGCCCTGAGATGAGAGCGTTTACGACCCACACCGGCTTGGCGGCCGTCCTCGACCGGGACGACGTTGATACGGACCAGGTGATCCCGAAGCAGTTTCTGAAGCGGATCACGCGGACGGGGTATGACGATGCGCTCTTCTTCGATTGGCGGTTCCTGGACGACGGCTCGCCGAACCCGGAGTTCGAGCTGAACCATCCGGCGTACGAGGGGGCGAGCATCCTGATCGCGGGGCGCAACTTCGGGTGCGGGTCGTCGCGGGAGCATGCGCCGTGGGCGCTGAACGACTACGGCTTCCGCGCGATCATCGCGCCGAGCTTCGCCGACATTTTCCGCAACAACTGCTTCCAGAACGGCCTCCTCACCATCACGTTGGACGAAGCCGAGGTCCGCGGGCTGATGGAGAAGGCGGCCCCCGGCAACGACTACCGCCCGACGATCGACCTCGCAGCGCAGACGATCTCCGACGCCGGCGGCGGCTCGATCTCGTTCGAGGTCGACGAGTTCCGGCGGCACATGCTCCTGGAGGGGCTGGACGACATCGGCCTCACCCTCCAGCACGAGGACAAGATCGCGGCGTACGAAAAGAGTCGCGGCATCGGCTGACTGGTATACTCGCCGACATCCATGATCGGGGTGAAGCCGGTGGCCCTCGCTACGAGTAGACACTCGCCCGTCAAGGCTTTGGAGCATCCCCTGGATGCCGAGCAGCCTGGGATTGGCCGTGTTGACCAGTTGGACGCTTCCACCTCCTCGCGGTTCGTGGATCGGAGGATCCATTCCTGGTACACCTCTGTAATGGCGTTCCCCGATCACTTGGTCAATGCAATCCTGGAAATGTTCGCTCCTGGCCCTGGCTCAGTGTTCTTTGATCCCTACTGTGGCTCGGGAACGGCATTGATCGAGGCGCAGAAGAAGGGCCTTAGGGCATTTGGGGTTGATGCCAATCCATCCAGCGTCCTTGCCAGTAGAGTCAAGACGAACTGGTCTGTGGATCTCCGCCAGATTCGAACGGCAATAGAGGTCTTCGCTCGTGATGTGGACAGTCTGGAAGAGCAAGAAGACGATCCAATAGTCAGCTACCTGCAAGAGTCTGGAATGATCGATCGCGGCTGGATCACACATGCAGTCGCGGGGCAGGCCGCCGCCATCAAGCGGTGGATTGACAGGGCGATACCTGATGCAAGAGTCAGCGATTTTTTCACACTGGCCTTGATTGCTAGCGTGGTGCGAGACTTGTCCAACGTCAAATTTGGCCCTGAACTTTATTGCGTTCCAGCAAGTCATGAACCACCAAATGTGGTGGAGTGCATCACTGCAAGGCTAAACACCATGGTAGCTGACCTAGAGTCTTCCGATCTGCCATACACTATTGCTCAGGTTCGCTTGGGTGACTCAAGAGATGGCCGGACTCTGCGTACAGCTGCAAAGTGGAACGGAACACCAGCCTTCGTTGTAACTTCTCCACCATACCCAACTGAACACGACTATACTCGAAATGCCCGTCTCGAGTTGGTATTCATGGAAGCTGTTACAGGTCTGGAATCCCTGCGGCGCATTAAGAGAACGATGATACGCTCGCATTCCAAAGGTATCTATGCAAAGGACAACGATGCCCGGTTGGTTGGCAGCTTCGAACCCGTGCAGAGGATAAGGAGACGGATAGAAGAGCGGGTTGGCAACAAGTCAAATGGCTTTGAAGGACAATATCCCAAAGTCGTTTCCAACTACTTTGGAGGAATGCTGCGTCACTTCCACACATTGTCAACCCAATTGCCCGTTGGGAGCAAGCTAGCCTATGTCGTGGGTGATGAGGCATCCTACAAGGGTGTTCACATCCCAACGGCACAGCTGTTCGTCGATATGATCGAGAGGTACGTCGCTCGACTAAGAGTGGATTGCGTCGTTACCTGGCGGTCACGCATCACACAAAAGCGCCGCCACCCTTTGCATGAGCAAATAATGTTTCTTGAGAAGATAGGATAGTATCCTGTGCCGACCTCATCTACACAGTCAAATCCGCAAAGCGGATCCTTGATGGTCTCGTCCAAGGTGCTGGGACACATCAGTGAGGGTCTATATCGTGGGCCAGCAGGGGTGTTGAAGGAGCTTATTTCAAATGCCTTTGATGCTAACGCAACCACTGTGTGGATTTCGACAGGTCGCCCTACATTCGATGTCGTAAGTGTAAGGGATGACGGCGATGGGATGACAAAAGAGAAATTCTTGGAGATCGTTACCGGAGGCATCGGCGATAGTGACAAGAGGACGAGACCTGGCCGCCTAATTAATGGTAGGCAGATGATTGGCCGCCTTGGCATTGGTATACTTGGGGTTTCACAAATTAGCCACGAGTTCTCGATAGTCTCACATGCACGAGAGACCCAAACAGCATTCCGAGCAATCATCCAGATGAAGGACTTCCGGAAGGAAATACTTGATCAGGAACGACAAGAGTATTCTGAGCCAGTTGATGGCTCTGACTCTAAAGGATTCTCAGTTGGAGGATATAGGGTCGAAAGCATAGACTTCGAACCCAAGAAGGCAGGACTAATGATCACTGCCACCGAGCCAACAGAAGGCTTCCGACGCCAGTTGTCTGAAGACCATCCCGATCCCCTTCCAAGAACATTTCGTGTATTTGGAGAGACGAATCGCACTAAGGATGAACTAGCTACAAGCTCTTCTTATAGCCGCATGGTCTGGGAAATTGCCAGTCTCGCTCCTGTGCCATATCTCTCAGACAGCATTGTCCCTCATGGCGACAATACCATGACCCTGATAGCCAATACAATTGAGGAATTTGGTTTTAGTGTCATTGTTGATGGAATCAAACTCTTCAAACCCACTTTACTTGATGGTCCGACCAAGGAAGTCCCCAAAGATACGGTGGGTGATGGCGAACAACCGTTTCACTTCCCTCTTGAGCTAGACGACACTGTATGGGGTACGGATCTAAAGGTGCAAGGCTATGTTTACGGTTCAGCAGGAACAGCGCTTCATCCAGATGCGCTTCGCGGCATACTCATCAGACTAAAGCACGTTGGCATAGGCGAGTACGACAAGTCGCTTTTGGACTACCGCTATGCGGAGGGGCCACGTTTTGCCTGGTTGACAGGGGAACTATTCGTCGAGCAAGGGCTAGAAAACGCCCTTACTGTTGGGCGTGATGGTTTTGACGCTGGGCACCCCCACTACATCGCTTTGCGAAAGTGGTTACATGATGAACTTCGAAATCGAGTCTTCCCTACCCTTTACAAAGGGATAGAAGCCCGACGACAGACAAGGGAAGCTCTTAGGCAGAACACGCGAGCTAAGGCGTTCCGTCTTTTGATCTCCAACTTTGCTGAACGGTCAATGGAGATTACGGAGATCGATGATCGGGATGCCCCGCCGGTCCAAATCGATCTCGAGCACGGAGTTGCTATCCTCAACACCGCTTCATCCTGGCCTAGAGGCAAGCTGCGGCGTGACATGGCTCAAAGGCTTGGGATTGTCTTTGAACTGGTCCGGCTCCGTAATCGCGGCGATGGAGCGATAAAGAAATTCGTCGAACTAACCCGAGAAGTCTTGTCACAGCGTTGAGCTCTGCTACCACCAAGCTTGAATGGGACAAGGATGTTGTCAAACACTTCGTTCGTCGAACGGCGTGGCTGCCTGCTGTTGTTTCCCAGGCCAAGGCTTGCAAGGAAGCCAAGCGCGATTTCAAGTACTTCACTTTTTGCGCAGCCGAAGCGATTGATGTCTTCCTCTTCCTCAGAGAAGGTGCTCTCAAGAGGGACGCGAAGACTGGAAGTGTGGAAAACACATACTTTTGCGAAAAGGATGAACAAGACTTTAACACCATCTCACAATTGATCGGGCCCCATGAACAAGGATTCTTGGGCGATTTTCAAGATATGATCCTTTTTGAGGACGACACGGATACCGAGGGTCGGCGTTACAGCGATGTAGAACAACAGTACAGCGGAGATGTCAGGAGCCGGTTATCGATCAAGGAAAGACACCTCCGGTTTAGGTGCAAATTGCCTTTTGATGTGATCAACCTAGATATATGTGGAACATTCTTTCCTCCAAAAGACGGGGTCTTGAGCCCGATGGTAAAGTCCATAAGAAAGCTGTTGGAATGGCAAACACAATTTGCCGAAGAAGATCCAAACTTCGACTCCTTTACTGTTTTCTTGACAACGCACGTAGAGACGGGAAAGGTAAACAAGGACGCGTTGCAGGAACTGATCACTGTAGTTGACACCAATGGCGAAACGTTCGCCGGCTTTGCGAAAGGACTGGAGGAGAGGTTCGGCACTACGGAAGGGAAAAAGATCGCGGAGAAAGATTTTCCCAGCTTTTATTCAATGGCACTACCGAAGGTCGTTATCGGCGAGGCCTTTCAGCGAGGATGGACAGTAACTCCTACTTTTTCGGGCCAATACCGCAGGAAGAGGAGGCCCGCTAAGCATGGGTCACCCAGCTCATACTCAATGTTGGCGTGGGTCGGACACTTTCGACGACATCGGCCTGGACAGTTGAAATTGGGGCTACCCGATGCGGCCAAGAGCCGAGACTACGTGACGCTCATCAACGAGGTCATTGCCGAAACCCAAGACGTTAATCAAGAAGCCAGCAAGGTGTCCGAGGAGATCAAGGCCGATCTCGACCGAGTTGTATCCTATCGTGACGCATATCTGGACAAAATCAAGTCAGGCAACTGAGATACAGCAATAGCCTAGAGCGTCGCACCGTCGATACGGCTCACCACAATTCCTAGTTGGGAGACGTAGCCCTGCCGTTGCCGACCCCGGAGTCCTCCACCCCCGTCACCCCCACCCCGCCCTTAGGAGGACGAGGGGGATGTTGAGGTCGTAGGCGTTGGGGAGGATGCCGAGGCGGGCGCGGACGGCTGCGGGGGCGGCGTCCATGGTGTGTTTTAGGGCGGCGACGTTGTCGGGCGGGGTGTGCATGCGGCCGGTCCAGTCGTCGAAGGGCATGCGCATGTTCCAGAAGCCGAGGAACTCGGCGGTGAGGCCGACTTCGGCGAGCATGGCTTCCCATTCTTCCAGTAGGTAGTCGCGGACGTGGCTGGCGTCGCGGAGGCGCTCGATGCGGTCGAGGATGGCGTCGGTCTCGGGCGGGTCGGCGGGGGTGTAGGAGTCGATGAGGAGGAGGCGTCCGCCGGGAGCGAGGACGCGGGCCATCTCGGCGACGGCGGAGCGGACGTCGTGGAAGTGGTGGGCGGCGACGCGGCAGGCGACGAGGTCGAAGGCGTCGTCGTCGAGGGGGAGGGAGGCGGCGTCGGCGGCGAGGAATGAGATGTTGGCGGCGCCGCGTTCGCGGGCGAGGGCGCGGGCCTGATCGAGCATGGCGTCGGTGACGTCGCAGGCGACGACGTGGCGGACGAGGGGTGCGAGGGCGAGGGCGGTGTGGCCTGCGCCGCAGCCGATGTCGAGGGCGCGGTCGGCGGCGGTGGGGTGGGCGGCGTCGACGAGGGCGGCGAGGTCGGGGCCGGCGGCGTGGTAGGTGCTGGCGGCGTAGGCGGCGGCGGCGGGGCCGAACTGCCGGCGGGCGGAGTCGCTGGCGTCGGTTGGGGTCATGGGGTCGGCCTCATGGTGGGGAAATGTACCACGGGTGGTTTGGGGGCGCGTGCGGCGTCGGGTGGCGGTGGTGGTTGGGGGGCGGGCGATTCGTGAATCGCCCCTACAAGAAGAGAAGGAGCGGGAGAAGAGGTTCCGGAGGGGACCGCCCCGCCCCGGCCCTCTCTCAGTCTCCCCCAGAGGGGGAGAGGCTTAAGGTGGCCCCCCTGCGGGGGGCGAGTTTGGGGTGTCGTGCCCGCCCTCAGTCCCTCCCGGAGGGAGGGAGGCTTAAGAGGGGGAGGTGCGCATGGTGTCGCGGATGCGGCGTTCGGCGTCGCGTTTGGCGATGACCTGGCGCTTGTCGTATTTGCGGCGGCCGCGGGCGAGTCCGAGGAGGAGCTTGATGCGGTGGTCGCGGATGTAGAGGCGCAGGGGGACGATGGTCATGGACTGGGCCTCGGCGCGGTGGCCCCAGTCCTCGATCTGCTTCTTGTGGAGGAGGAGCTTGCGGGGGCGGGTCGGCTCGTGGTTGTTGAGGAGGGAGGCGTGGCGATAGGCGGCGACGTGCGCGCCGTAGAGCCACATCTCGTTGTCGACGCGGCGGGCGAAGGCCTCGGCGATGTTCACGCGGCCGGCGCGCACGGACTTGACCTCGGTGCCGGTGAGCACCAGGCCGGCCTCGACGGTCTCGGCGACCTCGTAGTTGAAGCGCGCGGCGCGGTTGACGGCGACGACCTGGTAGCCGTCGTCGGCCTGCTGCGGCTTCTTGGCTTTCTTGCGCTTGGAAGGCATGTCAGGACGCCTGGGCGATCTCGGCCCGCAGGAGCTGCAGGGCGGTATCGAGCTGCACGTCGGGGCCGTCGCCGGGTCGCACGATGACGTCGGGGGTGATGCCGATGCTGCCGATCTGCTGTCCCGTCGGGGTGTACCAACGGGCGATGGTGACGAAGACGCCGGAGCCGTCGCTGAGCTCGATGGGCAGGTTGACCACGCCCTTGCCGAAGGTGTGGAGGCCGACGACCTTGGCGCGGCCCCGGGACTGGAGCGCGCCGGCGGCGACCTCGCTGCCGCTGGCGCTGCCGCCGTTGACGAGGACGACCATGGGGGTGTCGACGGCGAGGCCGCCCTCGCGGACCTCGTGGTCGGTGCGGTCGCCGTCGGCGTTGATTTCGTACATAACGAGGCCGTCGTCGAAGAACTCGCTGACGATGTTGACGACGGAGTCGATGACGCCGCCGGGGTTGTTGCGGAGGTCGAGGATGATGCCTTCCGTCTCCTGTTGGTCCAGGTCTGCGAGGACGCCTTCGAACTGCTCGTCGCTGGGGCTGGTGAAGTGGGAGAGGCGGATGCGGGCGATGCCGTCGAGGTCGTAGACCTCCACGGTGCGGCGCTCGATGGTGTCGCGCTCGATTTCGACCAGGACCGGCTCGTCCACGCCGGGGCGGCGGATGGTGATCATGGCGATGGATCCCTTGGGGCCGCGGACGAGGTCGATGGCGTCTCGGAGGGAGAGGCCGGCGAGGGGGGCGCCGTCGACCTCGACGAGGACGTCGCCGGCGAGGACGCCGGCCCGCTCCGCCGGCGAATCGGGCAGGGGCGAGACGATGGTGGGGAAGCCGTCGACCATGGTGACCTCGGCGCCGATGCCGGAGAAGGCGCCCGTGATGAGCTCGCCGGTGACGTGGCCGTACTCGCGGGGGGCGTGGTAGCCGGTGAAGGGGTCGTCGAGGGCGGCGATCATGCTGATGAGGGCGCGCTCGTTGAGGACTTCGAGATCGACCTCTTCGCGAGAGAAGTAGCTCTCTTCGAGGGACTCGTAGACGGCGAGGAGGCCGTCCATGCCCTCGATCTCCATCGTGGAGAGGATGATGCGGGGGTCGAAGCCTTCGGAGGAGACACCGAGGCCGTCGAGGAGGCCGGTGACGGCGCCCTCGTTGAGCGCGGTGAGGTCGAGGTTGTCACCGTCGACGTGATGCTCTTCGAGGACTTCGAAAACCTCGATGGTCTTGGCCATGTCGCGCTCGGCCTGGCTGGGACCAAACAGCGAGCAGGCCGTCGCGGTCAACGCGGCGGCCAAGACGACGGTCAGCAGTGTGAGACGCCGAATGCTCATGGGGCACCTAGGGAAATGGGACGGGGGACACGGTCATTATACGCCGCGTCACCGCATTTCAGCCTTCGGAGCGCCGCGTTTCGGCGTTTCGCATAGCTTTGCGCCCTGGAGGCTTCGCGCTGTGTCCGGCAGGTGTGACATCGGGGTCTGGCCCGTGTGTTAGGGGGGTGGCTATGATGGCGCGGCTCAGGTGGAGCCAAAGGGAGCGGAGGGTGACCCGCGGGCGCCTGCGCAGTCTCCGCCAGAATGGGGAAGAAGTTCGGGGACCGTTCCCCAGAGGAGACGTGTGCGTAACTGGACTGGGGGCGCGAGGGAGGCGAACTTGGTAACCCTTGGTGGTGATCAGAGGGCCCCTCATCTCAATCTTCTCCCGGGGGAGAAGAGGCAAGACCCCGCCACCCATGCCGCAGCGCTCGAAGGGTTGCGCAAGGGCCTCCAGAGGGAGAGAAGTTAAAGGCTTCCCAGGAAAGAGTTGGGAGCAGGTACGGGGAACAAGGGAGTAGAGTATGACGACGCAACCGATTAGGACGACGCAACCGATCAGGATGATGGAGGCGGCCCCCGCCTCGATTGCCGTGGACCGCGACAGCGAACGCCTTGCCACCTTCTACGAGGAACATTCCTCGGTGGACTCGATCGTGCGGGCACTTTCGGCGGAGCGGGTCGACGTGGCCGGGTTGAGCGCCCGCGACCTGTACACGCGGGGGCTCGACTGCCAGAACCTCGGCGGCTTCGCGGTGCTGGAGCACGTGGCGGAGGTCGCCGGAGAGCACGCGCGGCTGGAGTCGTCGCACCGCGTCCTCGACCTCGGCAGCGGCTTGGGCGGACCGGCGCGGTACCTGGCCGACCGGTTCGGCTGCGCGGTGGACGGGATCGAGCTGCTGCAACTCAGAGTCGACACGGCCCGACTGCTCTCTCAGATGACGGGAGGGACGCAGATGGGCGGCGGAGGACGGGCCTTCGACCGTGTCCGGTTCGAGCAGGGGGAGGCGACGCGCCTGCCGGCGATCGAGGCGACCTACGATCAGGCGTGGGCGCTGGACGTGACGGTCCACATCCGGGGGAAGGCGGCGCTCTTCGGTGAAATCGCCCGCGTGCTCAGGCCGGGCGGGCTGCTGGTGGTGCACGACCAGCCGGGGCCGCTGCCCAAGGCGATGGCCCCGCTGACCCGCGGTGCGCCGTACCACGCGCCATCGCTGCCGCATCTGCTGCGCTGCGTCGAGGATGCCGGTCTGCGCGTCATCGAGTGGCGGGACACGACGGAGCTCGTGCGCGGCCAACTCGCGGAGCGATTGGCCTTCCACGAGTCGCTCCCGGCCGCGGGCGACGGCGCGTCGCGGCGGCGCCATGAGCGCCGCATCATGAGGCTGGCGGCCTACGTCGAGGCGCTGTCCGGCGAGGGCCGGACGGGAGTGCTCATAGCGCGCAAACCGTCGTAGGTCGGGGCCGGCGGCGCGTTGACAGCCCGCCGGAGCAAATCTAGGCTACCCCTGCATTCGGCGGGGCCGCAGACCGCCGCGAGGAGGCGCCGATGAGCGACGTCGTCGTCGGCATGACGTTCCACCCCAACGACGAGGTGCGGCGCATCATCCTCAAGGTGTCGCCACGCGTGCGGCTGGTGGACATCAGCCGCCTGTGCCGCGAGGAGGCGTCGTCGGAGGAGGCCCGCGCCAAACTCGACGAGGCCCTCGCCGACATCGAGGTGCTGTTCATGGGCGCGACGCCGGAGTCGCTGCCCGAGCGGGCGCCCAAGCTGAAGTGGGTGCAGTTCCTGGGCACCGGCGTCGACCGGCTGGAGCGCGCCGGTCTCTTCAACCAATCGTTCGTCGTGACCAACGTCACCGGCACCAACGCGCTGGCCATCGCCGAGCACTGCTTCATGTTCATGCTCAATTTCGTGAAGCGGACGAAGCCGACGCTGGCGAACCAGGCGCGGCACGCCTATGACCGGTCGTTGCGGCCGGACTTCCTGGAAGGGAAGACGCTCGGCGTCCTGGGTCTGGGCGCGATCGGGCTGGAGACGGCGAGGCTGGGCAAGGCCTTCCGCATGAAGGTGCTGGGGATGCGGCGGAGCGTCCGCGAGCACCAACACAACGTCGGCGACCTCGACGACCTGTACCCGACCTCGATGCTCCACGTGCTGCTGGAGCGGAGCGACTTCGTGGTCGACGCGCTGCCGCTGACCGCGGAGACGACGCACATTCTCGGCGCGCCGGAGTTCAAGGTGATGAAGCGCACCGCCTACGTCATCAACGTGGGCCGGGGGCCGCAGATCGACGAGGCGGCGCTGGTCGAGGCGCTCAAGCAGGGCGAGATCGCGGGGGCGGGGCTCGACGTCTTCGAGCAGGAGCCGCTGCCCGCCGACAGCGAGCTGTGGGATATGGAGAACGTGCTGATCTCGCCCCACGTCTCGGGCGACCTGATCGACAACCGCGAGCGGGCGGCGCGCTTCTTCGCCGACAACCTGAGCCGGTACATCGAGGGCGGCTCGCTGCAGAACGTCATCGACCCCAGCCGCGGCTACTAGGGGGCGAGTCAAGGGGCAGCGTTGGGTGCCTGGGGTGACTGGGGTGGGGAAGCCGAGCGCTGATTCAACTTTGGTGGTTGTGAGGGGGCCCCTCATCTCAATCTTCTCCCGTGGGGAGAAGAGGTAGGACATCCCCCCCTTGCCGCCCCGCCGGCGCGCCCTAGTGGGCGCGTGCCCTCTCTCAAATCTCCCCCAGAGGGGGAGAGGGAAGAGGCGCTGCCGCAAGGGGTGGCGGACTTCGATGGGCCGCTCTGGGGATGGGGGAATGGGCGATTCGTGAATCGCCCCTACAGGGGAGGAGCGGCGGGTCTCGATGGCGGTTGGTGGTGATCAAGGGTTGGGCGACCACAAGGGTCGCCCCTACAGGGAGGCCGGAGGGGAGGGCGCTAGGTGGGGGCGGGTTGGCGGCCGGGGCCGACGGTGCCCACGTTGTGCATGTCGCGCATTCTGAAGTAGGCGGCGACGGCCAGGACCGCGAGCAGGGCTCCCATGCCGAAGACGGTGTAGGCCGTCGAGGTGTATTGGGCGATGACGCCGGCGATCAGGGCGCCGAGCGGGGTGATGCCGAACTCCATCATCAGGACGCTGGCCATTCGGCCCCGCATGCGCTCGTCGACGTGGGTCTGGACGAGGACGTTGTTGAACGAGAAGTAGAACATGCTGAAGGCGCCGGCGAAGAAGTTGGCGATGAAGGCGACGGCGTAGGCGGTGGAGAGTCCGAGGACCATCACGCTGACGCCGAAGAGGAGCCCGATGACGATGAGCAGCGCTCCACCGCGGCGGATGGGGCCCATGGAGGCCAGGGCAAAGCCGGCAATCAGGGAACCGATGCCCGCGGCGCTCATCAGGACGCCGAACCCGCCCTCGGCCGCGCCCAGCGTGTCCTTGGCGATCACCGGAACCAGGGCGGTGTAGGGAAGGCCAATGGCGATGGGAAGGATTGCGAGCACGAGAAGTCCCCGCATGGTGGCGTTCCCGCGGACGTAGCTGAGCCCACCGAGGAAGTTCTGCAGCGGCGTCTCGGCGCGGGTGTCCGCGTCAGGGTCGGTACGGGTGCGGATCGCCAGCGTGGTCAGGGTGCAGGTCGCGTAGACGAAGACGAGGATGACGTAGATCCACTCGAAGCCGAAGAAGGCCAGCAGCAGTCCGCCGACGGTCGGTCCGAGGGCGCGCGAGACGTTGAAGCCCATGGAGTTGAGCGCGATGGCGTTCATCAAGTCGCCGCGGGAGACGAGGCTTGGCACCATGGCTTGGCGGGCGGGGTTGCTAAGGGAGAACGAGGTGGCCCACGCGACGATGAGCAGGTAGATGTGCCACAGGGCGAGCGTGTCGTTGATGGCCAGGACGAGCATCGTCGCCGCGGTGCCGATGGGCGCCAACTGGGCCCCGGCGAGGACGACCCGGCGGTCGAGCCGGTCGGCGAGCACCCCGGCGAGGGGGCTCATGATGAGGTTGGGGACGGAGCGGATGCCGAAGAGCGCCGCGACGGCGAGGACGGAGCCGTCGAGGTCTTCCAGGATGTACCAACTGAGGGCGACCATCTCCATCCACTGACCGGCGCTGGCGCCGAGGACGCCGTAGATCAGCAGGCGGTAGTCGCGGTAGCGGAGGGAGCGGAAGGTGTCGCGGCGGAACGAAACGGGGGCGGCACGGGGCCGGTCCCGTCTGGGAGGCCGCTTGGCGGATCGCGAGGTGCTCGTTGGTTTCGGTCCCGGAGGTGCGGTGAGTTAGACGCAGCGGTACATTAGCCCGTCGGTGGGGGGCGTTCAAGCGTGGGGGTGGGCGCGGGCTTCGAGGGTGGCGGGGTCGGGCGGCATGCGGTGGTGGTCAGGGGGCCCCTCATCTCAATCTTCTCCCGGGGGGAGAAGAGGTAGGACCGCCCCACGGTGCCCGCCCTCAGTCCCTCCCAGAGGGAGGGAGGTTTAAGGTGGTCTCCCCCAGAGGGGGAGGTTTAAGGTGCCCCATGCGGGGGACGGGTCTAGGGCGCGCCGGTGCTACAATCGGGGTGCGGCGGCTTGACGTAAGGTTGCCGCCCCGAACGTCCGCCGCTTGGAGGCCGCGCTTGAACTGCCCAAGGGACGGGATGACGCTCACCGTGGTGGACCACCGCGGGATCGAGGTCGACCGGTGCGGCGAGTGCAAGGGGCTGTGGCTCGACTACGAAGAGCTGGGGATGCTCGAGGACAAGGTCTTCGACCTGGGCGACCTGAAGGGCTCGACGGTGTACAGTCCGCGGACGGTCGACCGGGCCTGCCCCCGGTGCGGGAAGGACCTGGTGGAGTTCCAGTACCACGGGAGCCGCACCGAGCTCGACATGTGCCCCGACCACCATGGGTTCTGGCTCGACGAGGGCGAGGACAAGCAGGTCCTCGACTACATGCGGGAGCGCAAGCGGGCCCTGGGGCGCATCGCCGCCGCCGAGCGGAGCTGGCATACCGCGCGCCTGGGCGGCCGCGAGTCGTTTTTCGACAAGATCAAGCGGTTCCTGGGGATGTCGTAGGGCGGGGAGTGGGGTGGTTAGGGGCGGCCCCGCCCCGGCCCTCTCTCAGTCTCCCCCAGAGGGGGAGAGGTTTGAGGTGCTCCCCCTGCGGGGGAGGGTTTTGGGTGATGCCCCACCTGCGGGAAGTGGGCGGGGCGGCTCGAAGGGACGTTGGCGGTTGTCGGGAGTGGGCGACCACAAGAGTCGCCCCTACAGGGATGGCCCCTGCCGGCGTCTCCCGCACATCATTGAGGGGTGTGCGGAGACATGGTTTACACCTGCCGCAGGCTGCGTGGAGGTTGGCGCACCCCTCCCGGCCCCCCGCCCTCACCCCAACCCTCTCCCAGCGGGAGAGGGAGAAGACCACCCCACCGGCCCGCCCTCAGTCCCTCCCGAAGGGAGGGGGGTTTAAGGCGCTCCCTGCAGGGGAGGAGCCAGAGGGGACTGGTGGCTATGCGCGGGAGCGCTTGGGCTTGGGCTGCGGTGTGAAGAGGATGATGGCGGTTGAGGCGGCCGTGGCGGCGAAGAAGGCCCACAGGGCGATGTCGTAGCTGCCGGTGCGGTCGTAGATGCGGCCGGTGACGAAGGGGCCGACCACGATGCCGATCACCATGAGCGTGTTGAACATGCCGCCGATGGTGGCGAAGAAGCGCAGCCCGAAGTAGTCGGCGCGAAGCGCTGTATTCAAGTTGGCCCCGCTGCCGCCCCAGGCGACGGCGTAGACGAGCGCGAAGGCGATCAGTTGCCAGAACTCTTGCGCGGTGAACAGGATGGCCAAGGCCCCCAGCTGCACCAGGCCGAGCACGGCGGCGAGCACGTTCTTGGACACGCGGTCGGCGACCACGCCGAGAACGAGCCGGCAGGGGATCGTGGCGACGGCGAAGATGCTCAGCAGCGCCGCCGCCTCGGCGCCCGAGAACTTCTTCTCCTCGATGAGCGGTATGAAGTGAAGCGAGATGGAGGCGACGACGAACATGCGCAGCCCGAACCAGAGGACGAGCTTCCAGAAGGCCGGCGTGGCCAGGGCCTCGCGCGGCGTGAAGTCGGCGCTGGGGGCGTAGGGCTCGCGCGCCTGCCCCTCGGGGAGCGGCTCTCCGTCGGGTACCTCGCCCATGTCCTGAGGCTTGTCGCGCATGACAAAAAGCGCGACGGGAAGGCCGACGGCGAGGATCACGACGGCGGCGGCGCGCGCGGCGATTCGCCAGTCGAACTCGTCGATGAAGAACTGGAGGAGCGAGACGAAGAGGCCGCCGGCGCCAAGGCCCACCGTCGCTATCGAGAGCGCGGTCGTACGGCGCCGGCGGAACCAGTGGCCTACGGCCGTGATCGCCGGCGAGAATACGCCGACGCTGACGCCCGGAGAGATCACCAGCGGAAAGACGAGGAAGACGAAGAGGAGGCTCGGCGCAAGGCTGAGGAGGAAGAAGCCCAGGGCGAAGAGGGGTATGCCCACCAACATCATGCGCCGCGAGCCGAACCGGTCGATGAGATAGCCCAGGAGGGGGCCGATGACCGCCTCGCTGCAGGTAGAGGCGGAGAAGACGAGCGCGACGGTGCCCAGGCCCACGTCGAACTCTTCGGCGAGGGGACGCATGAAGGGCGAGAAGCCGTGGATGTAGAAGCCCCCGCCGAGGGTGGTGACCAGGAGGGTGCCGCCGACCACCCACCAGCCGTAGAAGACGGGACGCCCGCGGAACGTGATCTCCGGCGGTCCGAACCGCCGCCGTCGTTGTTCCAAGCGGCGGGCCTCCTTCGAGCGCGCGGATGGTGCAGGGGGAGCGAGCCTAGCACGGGCGCCGATGGCGCTCAATGAGTCTGGTCCGGGAGGTTGGCCGCGGATGGACCGGGGAGTGGGAGGGCCGGAGGGCGCCCCCGCGGGAGGAGCCACCCTGCCGGCACGAGTCATGCAAGAGAGGAACGGTGGCTAGGGGCGGGAGCGCTTGGGCTTGGGACGCGGTGTGAGGAGGATGATCGTGGCGGAGGCCGCCGTCGCGGCGAGGAAGGCCCATATGGCGAGGGTGTAGCTACCCGTCCGGTCGTAGATGAGCCCGGTGGTAAAGGGGCCGACAATGATGCCGATGATCACCACCGTGTTGATCATGCCGCCGATGGTGGCGAAGAAGCGCAACCCGAAGTAGTCGGCCCGAAGCGCCGTGATCAAGGTGGCCCCGCCCCCGCCCCAGGCGATGGCGTAGACGAGCACGAAGGCGATGAGATGCCAGAACTCGTGCGCGTTTAACAGAATCACCAGTGCGCCGATTTGCACCAGGCCGAGCGCGGCGGCGAGCCGGTTCTTCCGGACACGGTCGGTGACCGCGCCAAGGACGAGCCGGCAGGGGATGGTGGCCACGGCGAAGATGCTCAGCAGCACCGCCGCCTGCGCGGCGGAGAAGTCCTTGGCTTCGATAAGCCGTATGAAGTGTATCGAGATGGAGGCGATGACGAACATGCGCAGCCCGAACCAGAACACGATGCCCCAGAAGCCCAGCGAGCCCAGGGCCTCGCGCGGAGTGAGGTCGCCGGCCGGCGGGACGGCGCGGGCCCCGGGCCGTTCTTCCGGGGGTGGTCCTCCGTCGGGGACTAGCCCTTCGTCCGCGGGGCGGTCGCGTACGAGGAAGAACGCGGCGGGAAGGCCGACGGCGGCAATCACAACAGCCGCGGCACGGGCCGCGACTCGCCAATCGTACGCGTCGATGAAGTACTGGAGGAACGAGACCAGGAGGCCGCCGACACCGAAGCCAACCGTCGCAATGGAGAGGGCGACGGCCCGACGGCGATGGAACCAGTGGCTCACCGCCGTGGCGCTGGAGGCGAAGACGCCCATATTCACTCCTGGAGAGATGACGACCGCGATCGCGATGACGACGACGAGGATGCTGGGCGCGTGGCTAAGGAGAAAGAACCCGGCGGCGAAGAGAGGAATGCCCGCCAGCATCACGCGCCGCGAGCCGAAGCGGTCGATGAGGTAGCCGACGAAGGGGCCGAGGACCGCCTCGCTGCCCGCGGCGGCGGCGAAGAAGAGCGTGGCCGTCGCTAAGCCTACGTCGAACTCCTCGGCGAGGGGTCCCAGGAAGGCCGAGAAGCCGTGGATGTAGAAACCGCCGGCGAGGGTGCTAAGCAGCGAGCCGGCGCCGACCACCCACCAGCCGTAGAAGACGGGACGCCCGTGGAACGTGATCTCCGGCGGTCCCAGCCGCCGACGCCGTTGTTCCAAGCGGCGCGCCTCCTTCGAGTGAGCGGGTGCTTCAGGGGGAGCGGGCGGACGACGAGCGCTCGTGGCGCTCACCCTGTACAGGCTTCGATGGGTGACGGTACCATAGACCGCGCCCGCGGCTCGCGGCAATCATCATCGCCCCGGAGGCCTCTTTTGAGCGAACGCGTCCTCTCCTTCATCGGCGGCACCGGACCGGAGGGTCTGGGCCTGGCGATCCGTTTCGCCCACGCCGGCTACCCCATCATCATCGGCTCACGGAAACAGGAGCGCGCCGACGAGGCGGCCCAGACGGTGCTTGAAGCCGTCCCCAAGGGGAACGTCCGAGGGATGGAGAACGCGGCGGCGGTCGACGCCGGCAGCGTCATCTTCATCACCATTCCCTACAACGGGCAGCGGCCCACCCTGGAGTCGCTGCACGACGTCATCGGCGACAAGATCGTGATCAACACCGTCGTGCCGCTGGCCTTCGAGAAGGGGCAGCCGGTGCGGTACATGGACCTCGAGGACAACTCGGCGGCCGAAGAGTCGCAGAATCTTGCGCCCAAGGCGCGAGTCGCGGGGGCGTTCCAAAATCTGAGCGCGCCGGCGTTGATGGACCTGAGCCACACCGTAGACGCCGACGTGATCGTGTGCAGCGACGACGCGGACGCCAAGGCCATGGCGATCGAGCTGTCGGAGAAGATCGAGGGCGTGCGCGGGGTCGACGGCGGGGCGCTGGAGAACTCGCGGTACGTGGAGTCGATCACGGCGCTGCTACTGAACATAAACCGGCGCTACAAGGGCGCGCACTCCATGGTGAAAGTCTCCGGCGTCTAGGCGCGGGCCATGCCTGTTCCCGAGCTACGCATCTTCGGCGTCGAGGGGCTGCCCGAAGTCCATGAGGGCGACGACGTGGGCGCGATGGTCGCCCAGGCCGCCGCGGCGGGCGGCGCCCCCATCGAGGCGGGCGACGTCGTGGTGGTGACCCAGAAGATCGTCTCGAAGGCGGAAGGGCGCGTGGTCGTGCTCTCCGACGTGACGCCGTCGGGGTTCGCGGAGAAGATCGCGGCGCGGTACGAGAAGGACGCGCGGCTCGTCGAGGTGGTGCTTCAGGAGAGCAGCCGCGTGGTGCGCATGGACCAGGGCGTCATCATCACCGAGACGCGGCACGGCTTCATCTGCGCCAACGCCGGCGTCGACCAATCGAACGTGGAGACGCACGGCGAGGTCGCGTTGCTGCCGCTCGACCCCGACGCGTCGGCGGCGTCGATCAAGGATGCCATCGCGCGGGAGGCCGGCGTCGAGGCCGCGGTGATCATCTCCGACACCTTCGGGCGTCCGTGGCGCGAGGGGTGCACCGACGTGGCCATCGGCGTCGCCGGCATGGAGGCGCTGGTGGACTACCGCGGCGTCACCGACCCCGCCGGCCACGAGCTTCGCGCCACGGTCATCGCCGTCGCCGACGAGCTCGCCTCCGCGGCGGAGCTGGTCATGGGCAAGCTCGACCGCGTACCCGCCGCTATCGTCCGGGGCTATGCCTTCAACCCCGGTGGAACGGGGGCCTCGGCCCTGGTGCGGCCGCCTGAGGGCGACCTCTTCCGCTAGCCGTTCGCTCGACGCAAGGAAGGGACTCCCGCGTGCAGATCTACGTCGAGGTCGAGGACAACGAGAACTCCTACGGCGTGCCGCTGCGCACCTTCCAACTGAAGGGGACGGCCTACCCGGTGCGGCAGGTGAAGATGGACACGCGGGCGGGGACGGGCGTCCCGTGCTGGGTCGTGGGGTGGAGCAGCGAGGGCGACGGGACGCCGGCGGACGGCGTCGAGTGCGTCGCCGTCGAGGACTCGGGGGCGGCGGTCTCCTACCTCGTGCACGGCGGCGACTGGGGCCTGCGCTTCCAGCCCGCGCGCGACGACGGCTCCCCTCCGTCACCCTGGCGCCTCGACGACCCCGACCAGTTCGGCGAGCCGTACCTGCTGCTGGCGGACGAGGCGGACGTTATACGGGCCGATACGTAGCGCTATGGCCAAGCATGACTACATATTCGTCGACGAATCGGGCGACCCGGGATACACGCTCGATCCAGATTCCGGCGAATTGCTCAGCAGCGCTTACTACGTCGCCGCCGCATTGCATCTATGCGACGACTCGTTCGATGCCCTGAACAAGCATGTGGCAGCGTTTAGGTACTACTCGGGAATGAACAGAGAACTGAAGATCCATTCGGGAAAGGAGGAGTTTACGAGGCTGCTCGGCCCGATTCGAGCCTTGGCGGATGGAGGCAGGAAGATTTGGGCTTCCGTGGTCTACGTAGACAAGCGGCTGTACAGCGGTAGTTCGCTTAAGCCAGGAGGGAGTAAGGCGCCGAACCCCGTCAGATTTCGCAACGCTATGCTACGCCGCCTACTTGAGCACCACTTTGAAAGATACGCGCTGCAATCGAGGCAATATGACTTGGTTCTCGACCGAGTGACTTTGATGAGGGACGAGGTCGAGAATCTCCGGCTGTACATATCCAACAACCGGAATTTCCCTACGCCGACGTACATTACCCATGCTTCATCGATATATGTGGAGGGCTTGCAGGTTGTTCACCACATCGCCAACGGCTACAAGGACGTCGTCGACGGCGGCCCGATACCAGCCGAACTCTCATTTGTGAACGTGAAGGATCTGATTGTGGAGCAGGAAGCGCCGGGCCCTTAAATTCTTGTGGCCGGGTCGGGCCTCCATGTTTCGGGAGACCTGCCCGGCCACATTGTTAGCAAAGTGGGCAATTGCTATCGTGGTCTATCGCCCTGCGTCTTGTCAACACCCTATGGTGGTAGCAAGTTTAGGCGGGGTCAGGGCGCGCGCCACCGGCACGTGCGGCGGTTATGCGGCCTCGATGTCGGTGAGTTCGAAGTCTTGGCCCTTGAACAGGAGGGGCTCCCGCACGGCTTCCGCGAGCGCATAGGCGAAGCAGTCGCCGAAGTTCAGCCCGGCTGGGTGGTTGCCCTTGCCGAATCTCCGCCAGGCCCGGCGCGCCGCCTGCGCATGTTCAGGTGTGACCGGCTCCAACTCGATCCCCGCCTCTTGCAAGAAGGCATCAAGCTCATAACCGGACGCGGGGCCACTGCGGCTTTCAAGGACGATGGTCGTTTCCAGGAGGGTGGCGACCGACATGCGGCGGGACGATGCCATCGTGATAGCCCTGGCGAAGCGCTCCGCGTCCGGCTCATGGAAAAGGACCGCGAGGACCGCCGAGGTATCGACGATCACTTGGGCAGTCCCCGCTCGTCATAAAGGAAGTCGCCGTGCTCGACGGCGGAGGGGCCGTCGCCCAGCGTGCTCGCACAGCGTTGACCGATGGCGAGAAGTCTCTGAACGCGGGCCTCTATGCCGCGCTCGCTCTTCTCGCGCGCCAAGCGCTCCTTGAGGGCCACCGTGATGGCGCCGGTCATGGTCTCCCCGGTAAGGCGCGCCAACTCACCGGCGAGGTCGCACGTCTCTTTGTTCTTGATGTTGAGGCTCAACGGGGCCTCCCTATACGGGTAGATTCGTCGTACATAAGTCTACCATGGGCCTGATCGCCGTCTGCAACCGCGCAGGCTGCTACTCGGCCTCGGCGAGCTCCAGCATGCGCTGGTACATGGCGGCTGAATCGAAGGCGCCGCTGTTGTCGGCGATCCAGTCGTCGACGACGCTGCTTGTTGCTTCTCTCCACTGGTCGAGCTGGTCGTCGTCGAGCTGGACCTTGGTGATGCCGGCGGCAGCATTCTCCTCGGCCGCCGTGGCGTTCCCCTCGTCGTAGTACCTCGCCGCCGCTTGCGAGAGCTTCTCGCCCGACAATTCCTCGACGGCGGCCTGCTGCTCCTCGGACAGGCTGTCCCAGGTGTCAAGGTTCATCACGAGAAACGAGGCCACGACGTAACACCTGCACTCCGTGCCGCTCTCCAACACGTCAAGGAGGTCATGTATCCTCAAGGACGCTGCAACCGTGAGCACGCCATCGATCTCGCCCGCCTCTAAGGCGTCCCGCAGGTCCGGCGCGGCCATGTTCACCGGCGTGGCGCCCAGGGCTCGGATGACGGCCGCTTGCGCCGGGCCCGGCGACCGGAGCGTCAGCCCGGCGACGTCGGCGGGCGTGGAGGCGGTACCCTCGGCGAGCCACAGATCGCCGGGAGTAGTTGTCCATAGTCCGAGCACCTTGACGTCGGCGTACTCGTCGCGCAGGGCCTCAAACTCGTCGTACAGGGCGTGCAGGACCTTGGTGCCCTTCACTCCACTCCCGAAAACGAACGGCATCTCGATCACGTCGGTCGCCGGAAAGCGCCCTGGGGAGTATCCCTGGACCGCCCACCCGATGTCCTGGCCGCCCGCAACCACGTTCGCGTAGGTCTCGGCGGCCGGGCTGAGGGCCTGCTCGGTGTGGAACTCGACAGTGACCGAGCCATCGGTCGCGGCGCGCAGGTCTTCGGCCCACGGCTGAAGTACCTGTACGCGCAGTGGGTGATCGGCGGGGAAGGGGTCGCCGAACCTGAGCGTGACCGGGTCGGATTCACCACCGCATGCCGCCGCGACCATGCCGAGCACAAGCATGAGGGGGATCAACCGCGTCAGTCGGGAGGTCATCGTCGTGGCGCTCCTTGTGGGTCACTTGGTCGGGTAGGACCGGCGTTCATGCGTAAATCCATCCCCCGCCATGCGCAGCGAAGGCCGGCAGGAAGTATAGCGACAGGCCGCCAGCGCCGCGTTCGGCGGCGTAGACGGCGTGGGAGTCGTCCGCGGGCGGAAACGTCGCGCTGCGGGCCGCTGGGGTGCGCGGGCCCTTCGCCGGCCTAGCCGCGTCGGCGTCCTTTATGTAAACGTAGGGGCTCTTCCCTGTGCGGTCGCACATAACAACCATTAGGCGACACAGACAGAAGTGGGATTATGTAACCAAGGGGCGCGGGGAGGGTGTGCGGCACGGCGTTTGGCGGCAGGAGGCGCTCAGAGCCGCGCGGCATGGCGGAGACGGCTTGGGGGGCGTTGAGGGCGGGGAACGGGGCGCTGGGAGCGGCGTGGGGCGTGAGTACGCATGCTTGACGTCAACGTGAGCCTGACGTTTCATTCGACGGGGAGATCGTGATGAAGACGAAGACGGAGTGGTCGACGGGCGAGGTCTGCGAATGGGACGGCACGTATCTCGGTGCGTGTGACGCTTCCTGCGTCGAGCGGCAGGTCGAGCTCATCGTGATTGAGCGTGGCGGGCCATTCCCTGCCTGCGAGGCCTGTGGTGGGCCGGCGTCTTGGTGGCCGCAAGTGCAGCGTGTCGTCGTGGAGGTCAATGCCGGAAAGGGCTTCTGGGACGGACTGGGAGACTTGATCGGCTGGGCCGCCGCCGTCGTTTTCGGTTGTGTGGTACTAGTCTTCGCGGTGACCGGTATCTACTACCTCGTCACGTGGCTGTTCTAGGGGTTCCTGTCCCCCTGGTGCTTCTTAGTTCGTTCCCTCCTGGCCGCCTCGCATAAACACAGACGGAGCCCCGGCAACGGAGCTCCGTCTAGCTTCTTCGGGACGCGACGCGGCCGCGGCTACGCCTTGGCGATGCCGCTGCTGGACTTCATGGAGTCCACCGTCATGCCCATGATGGCGCTGCCGGTGGTGAGCTCGGAGTGGGCGTGGGCGAGCTGGTGCATGTCGAAGACGGCTTGCATGGCGGTGCGCTGGCCCTGGTGGTCGAGGGTGCGGTTGACCGACTGCTTGGCCATGGCGAGGGCGAAGGCGGGCATCTGCGCGATCTGACGGGCGAGGGTCATGGTCTCCTCGACGAGGTCGTCGAGGGGGACGACGCGGTTGACCATGCCGAGGCGGTGGGCTTCTTCGGCGCCGAGGAAGAGGCCGGTGAAGAGCATCTCCTTGGCCTTGCGGTGGCCGACCTCCCAGGGGTGGGCGTGGTACTCGACGCCGCCCACGCCCATGCTGACGACGGGGTCGCTGAACTGGGCGTTGTCGGCGGCGATGATGAGGTCGCAGGGCCAGCAGAGCATGAGGCCGCCGGCGATGGTCTTGCCGTGGACGGCGGCGATGGTGGGCTTGGGAATGTCGCGCCAGCGCTGGCTGAGGCCGAGGTAGAACTCGGACTCCCACCAGTAGCGGTCGGCGGCGCCCTCCCAGTCCTGGGCGTTGTTGGCGCGCCAGCGCTTCGCTTCCTCGCTGCCGATGTCGTGGCCGGAGGAGAAGTGCGGCCCGTTGGCCTTGAGGACGATGACCTTGACCTCTTTGTCCTGCTCGCCCATGCGCCAGGCTTGGTCGAGCTCTTCGAGGAAGCCCTGGTGCTGGGCGTTGCGGGTCTCGGGCCGGTTGAGGGTGATGACGCCGACGTTGTCGTCCTTTTCGTAGATGATCCAGTTGAGGTCCGTCATCTGGCTCCTTTCGGGTGTTCCGGGCCGCCGGAAGGGGGCGGGAGGCCGGAGGTGCACGGAAGTATAGCACCGGGGCGCGTGCTAGAATCGCGGCCTTCAGGAGGGGCGCGATGCAGAAGATGATGATCGAGGCGGCGATCAACGAGCTGGCGTCGAAGCGGCACAACCCCAACGTGCCCTACGGGCCGGAGGAGATTGCCGAGGACGCTCTGAAGTGCATCGAGGCGGGGGCGACGATCGTCCACTTCCACGCCCGCCACCCGGAGACCGGGGCGCAGCTGTGGACCGATGCCCAGGTCTACGGCGAGGCGATGGCGATGATCCGCCGGGAGCGGCCCGACGCGCTGCTGTACCCGTCGTACCCCGGCGCGCGGCCGAAGGAGGAGCGCTTCGCACACATCGGGGCGCTGGCCAACGACCCCGCGGCGAAGCTCGACCTGGCGACGTTCGACGTCGGGGCGACGAACAACTCGGGCATCGACCCCGACACCGGGGCATTCCGTCCCGCCGGGACCTACGTCAACAGCCACGACGACCTGATCTACTTCATGGAGCAGTCGCGGGAGCTTGGGATCGCGTTCAGCCTCGGGGTGCGGGACGTGGGGCACATGCGGCACGTCAACGAGTACCTGCGGATGGGGTTGGCCTCGGAGCCGTTGGTGCTGAAGATCTTTATGTCTACCGGCAACGCCCAGGGGCCCTATCCCAACGTCAAAGGGCTTTCGATGTACCTGGACATGATCCCGCCGGGGGTGGAGTCGCACTGGTTCATCACGATGTTCCGGTCGCCGGAGGAGGCGGGCCGGATGTACATGCTGGCCGCGGCGATGGGCGGCCACATCCGGATCGGGCTCGGCGACACGCCGGTGATCGATGGGCGGCAGCCCACGAACGCCGAGCTGGTGAAGGAGGCCGTCGACCTGGCCCACAAGGCGGGGCGCGAGGTGGCGACACTCGCCGAGGGGCGCGCGATGATGGGGATGACGGCCTGACCCATGCACATCCGCTTCGACGGCAAGACGGTGATCGTCACCGGCGCGGGCAAGGGCATCGGGAAGCGGGCCGCGCTAAGCTTCGCGGAGCTCGGCGCGTCGGTCGCGATCTGCTCGCGGACGCAGTCCGAGATCGACGCCGCGGCGAGCGAGATCGAGGGCGCCGGCGGGAAGGCGCTGGCGGTGGTCACCGACGTCGCGGACGAGGAACAGGTCAAGGCGTTCGTCGAGCGCACCGCGGAGACGTTCGGCGGCGTCGACGTCTTGATCAACAACGCGGCGGTCCTCGGAGCCCCTGGGGGCTATGCGGTCGATCTCGTCGACATGCCGTTCGAGGAGTTCGACCTCGTCTACGGCATCAACCTGCGCGGCCCCGCGCTCTTCGCCAAGTACGTCCTGCCTCACATGATCCGCCGGAAGAAGGGCGCGATCATCAACGTGTCGTCGGACGTCATCCGCAGGGGGATGCGGGGCCGGTCGCACTACACCGCGGCGAAGATGGGCGTCATTGGGCTTACCTACTCCCTTGCGTGGGAGGGCGCCGAGCATGGGATACGAACGAACTGCATCGTTCCCGGGTCCGTGGCCACCGAGATGCTGGACGGCGTCCAGCAACGGTTGGCGAGGGAAGAGGGTGTGACCATCGAGGAAGTGCGGGCCCGCTTCGCCGCCGTCTCGCCGGAGAAGCGCGTCGTCAGCACGGATGAGGTGGCCGACCTGATGATCTACCTGGCGTCGGATGCGTCGAGCGGCGTCAACGGGCAGAGCCTCTTTATCAACGCCGCCTCGTACATGCAGTAGGCGCGGGGCGCCTCCCGCCTCTTCTCCCCCGGGAGACCTTTGCGCAACCCGCGACGCCGCAGGGGGTCATCCCTGTAGGGGCAACCCTTGTGGTTGCCCTGGGGATGTAGTGGGTTCCCCTCTTCTCGCCCCTCCCCTGTAGGGGCGCTTCGCGAAGCGCCCGTTCCCATTCCCCCAGCCGGGCCTCACGGAAGCGCCCACCCCCTACAGGCCGGAGAAGCGGGCGGGGTCGATTATGTCCATGACGCGGCGGGAGTGTTCGACTTCCTTGGCGATCTTTTCGTTCCACTCGTCGGTCCAGGACTGGGGGATGACGTCGCGCCAGTGGGGGCCGTCGAGGGGCTCGCCTTCGGAGCGCATGCCGCCGTCGACGACGTCGGCGAGGAAGACGGTCATGTCGCCGCCGTCCATGGCGTTGATGACGCGGCAGTCGAGGAAGCCGAGGCAGTCGTCGAGGACGGGGCTGCCGGTGACGCCCTTGGAGTAGGCGAGGCCGGCCATCTTGTCGCCTTCGTGGCCGCTGGCGAAGCCGAGGTCGTGGACGAGGTCGAGCTGGTCGCGGCGGGTGAAGCAGAGGGCGAATGCGCCGCTCTCGACGGCGAGGTCGTGGGTGAGGTTGGTCTTGTAGAGCTGGACGACGACGCGGGGGCGGTCGGCGACGATGGACGCGCCGCCGATGGAGACGGCGGCCTGGGCGTTGTCGCGGCCCTCCGACGAGGCGGTGACGATGGCGATGGGGGCCCAGAGGCGCCGCATCATGGGAGCGATCTTGTCGTAGTCCATGGCCTCTTCCGCGGTCTCCGGGCGGCGCGTCGTGCTTCAGGCGACGGGCCGTCCGGGGGTGTAGGCGCTGTATAATACCCCCGCTATGCGATTCACCAAGTATCACGGGGCAGGGAACGATTTTCTCGTCGTCGAAGCCGACGGCGGCGCGGCCGATTGGCCGGCGCTGGCGGTGGCGATGTGCGAGCGGCACACCGGCGTGGGCGCCGACGGGCTGCTGGTGGTCGAGGCCTCCGAGAAGGCGGCGCACCGGATGGTGCTGTTCAACGCCGACGGCTCGGAGGCGGAGACGTCGGGGAACGGCATCCGCTGCTTCGCGAAGCACGTGATCGAGGAGCTTGGCGCGCCGAGCGACCCCCTCATCATCGAGACGCTGGCGGGCATCCACGAGATCACGCCACGCTTCGAGGACGGGAAGGTCGTCGCCGCCCGCATCGGCATGGGCGCGCCGCGCTTCGACCCGGAGCAGATTCCGGTGGCGCTGCGCGGCGTCGACCGGGTGATCGACCACCCCCTCGAGGTCGGCGAGGCGAGCCTGACCATCACGAGCCTGTCGATGGGCAACCCCCACGCCGTCGCGTTCATCGACGAGCCGGTGGAGGCGTGGCCGCTGGAGCGGGTCGGCCCGCTGGTGGAGCGCGACCCGTTCTTCCCCCGCCGGGTGAACTTCGAGATCGTCAACGTCGAGAGCCCGGACCGCGTGAAGGCGCGGGTCTGGGAGCGCGGCGCGAGCGAGACGCTGGCCTGCGGCAGCGGGGCGTCGGCGATCGCCGTCGCGGCCCGGCTGAAGGGGCTGGCGGGCGAGTCGCTCGTGGTGAGCCTGCCCGGCGGCGATCTGAAGATCGACTGGGACGGCGAGGGCGAGGTCTGGCTGGAAGGGCCCGTCGCGCGCGTTTTCGCCGGCGACTGGCCGCTGTAGGCGGCGGGCGCCCCGCCCCGGCCCGCCCCTCCGACGCGCGAGCGCCACCCCTACGGCGGCCGGCTGTGACACGCCCCCTTTGACGACCCGCGGCGGCCCTGCTAGTCTAACGATAACGAACGTACGTTCTTGGCTCTGGCCCGTGGCCGCGGTGAATGGCGGCCGGCCCGCCCTTAGAGGGGGCGGACGCACTGCCTCTAACAGTGTAACGGGCGAAGCCGGAGGGAACGCCGGTCGTGGCCCGTAAGGGCCATGCGCCGGCGTTCCCGGAAGCGCTGGGCCGATTGCGGGAGAGACAGGGCCATTGCCCCTTGCCGGCAAAGGGAGACAGGGCCATTGCCTCCCGCGGAGTTGCGGAGACGGAACGGGTCCGGTTGCGCAAAGGTCTCCGTGCGGAGAAGAGGTAAGACTGTTCCTACGGGACGAGGACGGCGCGGGTGATGGCGGGGCGGCGGGCGTCCCATTCGGCTTGCTCGAAGGCCTGGTTGATTTCGTCGAGCTTGAAGCGGTGGGAGACCATCTTCTTGAACGGGACCTTGTCCTGGCTGCGCGAGAGGAAGTCGAGGATCTTGGGGATGACGTCGGGGGTGTAGGCGACGGAGCCGACGATGTGCTTCCCGGTGAGGACGAGCGTCGAGGCGTCGAAGGTGACGGTGTGGCCGGGGAAGTAGAGGCCGATCTCGACGAAGGTCCCGCCCTTGCGCAGCATGGCGACGCCCTCGGGGAGCAGCTCGGGGCGGCCGACGAGCTCGATCACGGCGTCGGCGCCGAGCCCGCCGGTGAGGTCCTTGACCCGCTGGACGCGCGTCTCGGGGGTGTTGAACTCCTCGATGTTGATGGTGTGGTCGGCGCCGAACTCCTCGGCGAGCTGCAGTCGGTTCTCGAGGCGGTCGAGGACGATGACGTTGTAGGCGCCCATGTCCTTGGCCATGGCGATGGCGGTGAGTCCGAGCCCGCCGGCGCCCTGGATGACCACCGACGAGCCGTGGCCGACCCTGCCCTGGATGAGGCCCTGGGTCGCGGTGCCCATGGCGCAGTTGATGGGGCCGAGGACTTCGTCGTCGATTTCGTCGGGGACGCGGTAGAGGGAGCGCTGGGGGTGGACGTAGTAGTAGTCGGCGTAGGTGCCGACGAAGTAGGGCCAGTCGCCGACGCCGGGCGGCGCGCCGCGCTGTCCGATGCAGAGGTTGGCCTCGCCGTGGAGGCACATGCGGCAGCTTCCGCAGTGGGTGCCCATGGTGTGGACGACGCGGTCGCCCTCCTTGAGGGGGACGCCGGCGGAGTCGGTGGTGACGCCCTTGCCGAGCTTGTAGACGACGCCGGCGCCCTCGTGGCCCATGACGCGGCCCGCGGGCGGGAGGGGCCAGCCGGTGGTGTCGCCGCGCCAGGTATGGAGGTCGGTGCCGCAGATGCCGGCCTGGGTGATCTTGAGGAGGACGTCGCCGGGCTCGGGGTCGGGGACGTCGTACTCGACGATCTCGAACGGCTTGCGGTACTCCCTGAGCACGACGACTCGGCCCTTCATGCCAACCTCCCGGCGCTGCGCCGCCCGGCATTCTATCCGAAGCGGGCGGACGTAGGGTAGAGAGGCGGGCCGGGGGCGAAGCTAGTCCCTACAACCGTAGTTTGGTAGACTCCGCACCATCCACCGGTGAGGAGAGGGCGTTGGTACAGTCACTTGAAGGAATGGACCTGATTGACCGTGTACGCGAAGTTTCAGGCCGGGCGCAAAAGCGGCTCGATAAGATCGAGACCGAAGAGGCGACCAAGAACGCCTTGGTCATGCCGTTCATCAACCACGTCCTCGGCTACAACGTCTTCGACCCGGCCGAGGTCGTACCCGAGTTCACGGCCGATGTCGGCACCAAGAAGGGCGAAAAGGTCGACTACGCGATCTTGCATGACGACGCGCCTGTCATTCTCTTCGAGTGCAAAAGGTATGGCGCGGAGTTGGACAAGGACCATGCCTCGCAGTTGTACCGGTACTTCAGCGTGACCCAGGCGCGGTTCGGCGTCCTCACCGACGGTATGATCTATCGGTTCTTCTCGGACCTTGAAGAGCCGAACAAGATGGATGGCCGGCCGTTCTTTGAGTTCAACTTGCTGGACTTCCACGACGCCGAGGTGGAAGAGCTCCGGAGGTTTACGAAGACTTCCTTCGACCTTGATCAGATCCTAAGCACCGCAAAAGACCTAAAGTACACTCGTGAGATAAAGCGACTGCTGGCACGAGAGTGGGCAGAGCCATCTGAGGAATTTGCTCGCTACTTCGCGGGTCAGACCTATGACGGTCGTCAAACCAGAGCGGTGGTCGACCAGTTTGTCCGCGTTACGAAGAAGGCATTCCATCAATTCCTGGCTGACCGGGTCAATGATCGCCTAAAGTCTGCCTTGCAAGGTGATGCGGAGGAGGAAGACGTGCCCGAGCAGACGGTGCCCGAGCCCGTCGCAGAGGACACGGGCGCCCCAGGCATCGTAACCACCGAGGATGAACTGCAGGGCTACTTCGTAGTCAAGGCCATCGTCAGCCAAGACACGTCCGCCGCCCGGGTCGCTATCCGTGACACGAAGTCATACTGCGGCGTACTACTCGACGACAACAACCGAAAGCCAATCTGTAGACTGTTCTTCGATAGCGACCAGAAATACCTGGGACTCGTGAATCCGGACAAATCCATAAGGCGCGTACCTATCGAGTCCATCGACAGCATCTACGAGCACGCGGACGAACTGCGGGAAACTGCTCGCCGGTACGATTCGCCGTAGAGGTTTGCCGCGGTAGCGTGGGCCGAGGGCTAAGCGGGTTTGGCGCGGGCCTTGGCGAGGTCGTAGGTTGTCTGGAGGTTCATCCAGGTGCGGGCCGAGATGCCGAGGGCGCTTTCGAGATGCAGGGCGGTCTCGGCGGTGATGGCCTTCTCCCCGTTGACGATCTCGTTGATCGTCTTGAACGGGCGTCCTGCGGCCTTCGCGAGCGCCGACTGCGTCATGCCCCGCTCGGCGAGCTCTTCTGCCAGCAAGGTTCCGGGGTGCGCCGCGACTTCCAGCGTCGGAGCCGCGGGGCCGTAGACCCTGCGCCCGCCTAGCGCCGTTTCGTTCGCTTCAGACATCTGTGCGCACCCTACGACCTTCTTACGTTAACACCGGGTGGCCGGGGATGACGCGGTCGGTGAAGCCGAAGACGCCGCCGAAGGCTTCGTCGTGGTCGAGCTCGAAGGTGTGGGGGCCGCGGTCGTGGATGGTGAGGCCGAAGCGCTCGGCGTGGTGCCTGGCGGCGGCGAGGTCGCGGACCTTGAAGGTGAAGGCGTAGATGATGGGGCCGTGCTCGGCCATGTGCTTGGCGATGTCGGACTCGGGGTCGACGGGGTTGGCGAGCTCGATGATGGAGTCGGCGATGGCGTAGTAGCGGCTCTGGGTGCCCTTGGCCTCGTAGCGCTCCTCGTGGACGAGGGTGCAGCCGAGGAGGTCTTCGTAGAACCGCGATGCGCCGTCGAGGTCGGCGACGGCGACGGTCGAGTGGCTCAGGCCCTCGACGCCGAGAGGATGGCGGTCGCTCCAGTAGGAGGCGTCCCACCACGGACGGCGGCGGGGGTCGTGGAAGTCAGGGTCTTCGCCGATGAACTCGAAGAGCGTGCCGTAGGCGTCCTTGGGATGGGGGACGAAGAAGCGGAAGTCCTCGTCGGGGAGCTCGGTGACCTGCCGGCCGCCGGGGAGGGCGACGCGGACGCCGTTGTCGAGCAGGTGCTGGGCGAGTCCGCGGAGGTCTTCGACCCAGAAGGCGATGTTGATGAAGTGCGGGCCGTGGCGCCTGAGGAAGCGGGCCGAGGGGGCGTCGCCGTTGGGGTCGACGGGGGCCAGCGTTTCGAGGGAGAAGGTGCCGCCCATGAGGTTTGCGCCGTTGCGGCTGCCCTCGAACTCGAGGAACTGCGCCTCGTAGACCCAGCTTCCCAGGAAGTCGTGGTAGAACCTGCCCGCTTCGAGCACGTCGGGCACGATGTTGGAGCCGTGGAAGAGCTTGACGATCTTGAACATGGACGCCTCCTGCCGGCGGAAGCCGCCGGGCGCTCGGCGCATTCTACCCGCTAGTCGGCGTAGAGGACGACGGGGGCGGGGATGGTGGGCGGCGGCGAGTCGGCGACGAGGCCCTTCTCGTAGAGGTCCGCTATCCGTTCCTCCGATAGACCGAGCAGGCCGCGCAGGACCTCGGCGTTGTGCTCGCCGTAGAGGGGCGAGGGCATCCGGATCCGCGCCGGCGAGGCGGGGAGCTTCCATGGCGCGCCCGGCATCGGCCAGAGTCCCATTTCGGCGTGGGGGACGCGCTCGTAGAAGCCGCGGGCGTGGAAGTGGAGGTTGCTCACCAGCTCCCAGTTCTCGAGCACGGGAGCGGCGGCGATGCCGTGCGCTTGCAGCAGGTCGGCGGCCTCGTGGTGGTCGAAGCCGGAGGTCCAGGCGGCGATGGCCTCGTCGATGTCGTCGTGGCGGGCGCGGCGCTCCTCGACGGAAGCCAGGGCGGGGTCGGCGAGGGCGGGGTCGGCGATGAGCGCCACAGGCGGGCCCACTCTTCGTCCGAGCGCACACAGAGCACGAGCCAGGAGTCGTCGCCCATCGTGGGGTAGCAGCCCTGGGGGGCGAAGCGGCGGTGCCGGTTGCCTCGGCGCTCAGGGAGGACGCCGGTCGCCTGGTACTCGATGAGCGGCTCGGCGAAGAAGATGATGCCGTTCTCCTCCAGCGAGAGGTCGATGTACTGGCCCTCGCCGGTGCGGTCGCGGTGTTCGAGGGCGGCGAGGACGGCGGCGGCGGTGTGCGCGGCGGTGATGGGGTCGGCGTAGAACATGCCGGTGTGGTAGGGGCGGGCCTCGTCGCGGTAGCCCATGACGGCGGAGAGGCCGCAGGATGCCTCGATGTTGGCCCCGTAGGCCACGTAGTCGCGCGCCGGGCCGGTGTGCCCGAAGGCGGAGATGGCGGCCATGATGAGCCGGGGGTTGACCTCGCGCAGGGTCTCGTAGTCGAGCTTCAGGTTGGTCATGACGCGGGGGCTGTTGTTCTCGATGAAGACGTCGGCCTCGCGGATGAGGTCGAGGAAGACGGCGCGGCCCTCCGGGTCGGCGACGTCGAGGGTGAGCGAGCGCTTGTTGCGGTGGAGCTTGTTGAAGTAGGGCGAGCGGTTGTAGTGGTGCTTCAGCGGCTGCTTGCCGGGGTAGATGACAGTGCGGCCCAGGGGCCGGTTGGGGTTTTCGACCTTGATGACGTCGGCGCCGAGGTCGCCGAGGAGGCGTCCGGCGTAAGGTCCCGCCCAGTTGCCGGTGATCTCGACGACGCGCAGGCCGGTGAGGGGGAGCTTGGCGTCGGCGTAGCCGTCGGGCGCGGCGGGGCGGGGACGGGGAGCGCGCTCCGGCCAGCCGGCGGCTTCGCTCTCCGTAGGCGGGGCGGGCCGGCGGACCGACGCCGGAGTCCGGCTGAGCTTGTAGGGGAAGCCGGGGAGGGTCATCGGCTTGCCGTCGTCGCCGCCGCCCTCGATCCACCAGTCGCGGGCCTGAATGACGGGGGAGCGCAGCAGGTCGGCGGCGTCGTAGACCGGGGTCGCGGGAATGCGCAGCTCTTGGGCCTGGGCGAAGACCTCCTCCTTGGTGTGGGCGAGGAGCCAGCCGGCGACCAGTTGGGCCAGGAAGTCCTCGTGCTCCTTCCAGCCCTCGCGGGTGGCGAAGCGGGGGTCGCCAACGAGGTCGGGGCGGTCGACGAGGGTGAAGAGCGCGGGGTCGAAGCGCGGCGTCATGAAGCGGACCCAGCCGTCGGCGCAGCGCAGGGGTTCGGCCTTCCGGCGGCGCTCGACGATGCCCTGGTGCGTCCAGTTGCCCAGCGTCCAGATGTGCGCCGAAAGCAGCGCCTCAACGGCGGAGACGTCGACGTGCTGGCCGCGCCCCGTGATCGCCGCCCAACGCAGCGCCGCAAGCGATGCGACGGCGCCCTGCGCTCCGGCGTGGAACATCGACTGGTTGTAGGGCACCATCAGCGGCTCCCTGGCGGCGTCGCCGCCGAAGAAGAGGTAGCCGCCGAGGGCCCAGTCAACGATCTCCTCGCTCTCCCACTGGGCGTAGGGGCCGTATTGCCCGAAGTGGGTGATTGAGGTCAGGGTCAGCGCGGGATTTGCCTGGGCAAGGTCGTCGAAGGCGAGGCCCAAGGCGGCGAGCTCGCCGGGCTTGCCGCTTTCGACGACGAGGTCGGCCCCGGCGGCAAGCTCGCGGAAACGGGCGCGGCCCGCCTCGGTTGCCAGGTTGACGGACACCCGTTCTTTGTTGCCGCCGAGGTAGGCGAAGAGCGCGCCGGCGCGGTCGGCGGCGCCGGCGGTCGGGGGCAGAAGCCGCAGGGGATGGCCCGTCGGCGGCTCGCCGATGAGGACGTCGGCGCCAAGGTCGGCGAGCAGGCGCGTGCAGTACGACCCGGCGACGTTGCTGCTTATGTCGAGGACGCGGAGGCCCTCCAGGGCGAGCGGCGGCATGGCGGGCGCAAGGATACCGGAAGGGCGGCTAATCGGGCGAGGGCGGGCGCGGCGGCGTTGCGGCCAAGGTGGCTGGACCAGGTCTAGGATGTCACCGAGATGGCCTGCTTCCGGTAGGTCTCGTCCCGCACCTGTGCAACGAGAAAGTGGGCTAGGTCCTCGCGGCCAATCCGTCCCACCCTTCCGACGTTGTCAGCGGTATAGCGGCCGGAGGCTGGTACGTCGGTCAGGATGGCGGCGCGAACAATGGTCCAATCGAGAGAGCTCTCCCGGACCAGTCCTTCCTGGGCGGTGTGGTCGGCGTAGATATTGCGCAGTAGCGTCCGGAACATGAGACGGGGTAGCCAGGGGACTTGCCGCCAACTCTCGCCCACCCCCGCCGCGGACAAGACAACGAGGCGGCCGACACTGTGATCGCACATCCCAGCCACCACGTTCGCGGTGCCAGCGGAAAGGGTCGTCCTATCCCGCAGGCCGTTGCTTCCCAAGGCAATGATGGCCGCATCGTGACCGGCAAGCGCCGCGGCCACCGACTCGCTATCCATCACGTCTCCCTGGGCAACCTCCAGGGCGGCATCCTGCCGGTCAATTTTGTGCGCCGAGCGGGTGAAGGCCGTGACCCGGTAGCCCTGCGCCAGGGCCTGCCGGCATACCTGCTGTCCCGTTTTTCCCGTGGCCCCAAACACAATGACTCGCATAGCTGCTCCATCCTTGAGCGGACTGACCTCGGACGATGGCGGGCGCAAGGATACCGGAAGGGCGGCTATCCGGGCGAGGGCGGGCGCGGCGGCGTTGCGGTGTCTTCGGGGTAGTACTGCTCGCGGGCGGGCATGAACTTCGCCACGAGGAGCGCGCCGAAGACGGCGATGCCGCTGCCGGCGAGTATGGCGTAGCCGAGTGCGTCGGCGAAGGCGGCGCGGGCGGCGAGGTCGAGCGACGCGGCGGCGGGGCCGTCGAGGGCTCCGGCGATGCGAACGGCCGCGCCGACGGAGTCGCCGGCGGCGTCGACTTGGCCTGGGGAAAGGCCCGCGATGCCGTCGAGGGTGTCCGAGATGTTGCTGGAGTAAAGCGAGGCGAAGATGGAGCCGATGACGGCGACGCCCAAGGCCCCGCCGACCTGCCGCACCACGTCGTTCATCGCCGAGCCGACGCCGGCGTCGGCGCGGGGTACGGCGCCCATGACGGCGTTGGTCGAGGGCGCCATGATCAACCCCATCGACGTAGAGATGGACAAGATCACGGCGCCGATGACCGCGTAGGGGGTGTCTACGTCGTAGACGTTGATCACGGAAAGGGCGCCGGCAAGCATGAGCAGGCCCAAGGCGACGGTGCGCTTGGTGCCGATCCGCTCGTTGAGCCGCTCTCCGGCACGGGAGCCGATGGCGACTCCCGCCGCGATGGGGAGCATGGCCATCCCGGCTTCCAGCGGCGAGAAGCCTTTGACGAATTGCAGGTATTGCGTCATGCCGAACGCCATCCCAAAGAGGGCGAAGAAGGCACAGCCGAGCGCCGCGGCGCCCGCGCAAAAGCGGAAGCGGCGGAGGAAGCGGAAGTCGAAGAGGGGATTGGACGTGCGAAGCTCGTAGACGGCGAAGGCAACGGCAAGGACCGCCGCCGCCACAAAGCCGCCGATGACGAGCGGGGCCGTCCACCCGAGCTCCGGCGCTTCGATGATCGCGAAGACGAGGATGGCGACGGAGGCGGTGGAGAGCACGGCGCCGGGGACGTCGAGGCGGCGGGGGACGGCGTCCTTGCTTTCGGGCACCAGGCGCACGCCCAAGGCAAGCGCGGCAAGCGTGAACGGGACGTTGATCAGGAAGACGGCCTCCCACGAGAAGGCCTCGATCAGCGAGCCTCCCACAAGGGGGCCGAGACCGACGCCGATGCCGCCCACGGCGGCCCAGATCGCGATGGCCTTGGCGCGTTCGGGGCCGACGAAGACGTCGGTGATGATCGACAGGGTCGACGGCATGATCATCGCGCCGCCGACGCCCATGCCGGCCCGCGCCGCGATGACGTGCGCGGCACTCTCCGCGAAGATGGCGCTGAAGGCGGCGGCGCTGAAGACTATGAGGCCGAGCCGCAGCATCATGGCGCGGCCGTGGCGGTCGCCCAGGCTTCCCATCGTCAGCAGGAGGCCGGCGAAGACGAGGATGTAGGAGTCGACCATCCACTGGAGTGTGGATGCGCCGGCGTCGAACTCGCGTTGCAGCGTCGGAATGGCGACGTTGAGGACGGTGTTGTCCATCCCGATGATGACGAGGCTCAGGGAGAGCGTCCCCAGCGTCCACCAGCGGAGGGGGCTTGCTCGAAGCTCATCGGCGGTGAGGGCGCGGAGTCGGATCAAGTGGTTCCTTCCATGACCCGCGCCGGCCTAGTCGCCGTAGTCCTGGTGGCGGGAGGGCATGAATCGGGCGATGAAGAGGGCCGCGACGAAGGTGACGCCGCCGCCGGCCATGATGGCGATGCCCATGGCGTCGGCGAAGTTGGAGCGGGCGGCGACGTCGAGGGTCGCGCCCGCCGGGCCGCCGATGTCGGCGGCGATGGTGGTGGCCAGGCCCACGGCGTCGGAGGCGACGTCGATCTGGTCTGGGGAGAGCACGCCGAGGTTGTCTAGCGTGTCCGCCATCTTGCCCGCGTAGAGGGAGGTCATGACCGAGCCGATCACGGCGATGCCGAGGGCGCCGGCGATCTGTCTGGCGATATCGTTCACGGCGGAGCCGACGCCGGCGTCGGAGCGGGGAGAGGCGCCCATGATGGCGTCGATCGACGGCGGCATGACGAGGCCTAGCGAGAACTCGTTGTAGAAGATGACGAAGGCGATCACGGCGAGGGGAGTACCCAGGTTATAGAAGCCGATGGCGGTGAACCCGCCGGTCAACATCAGCAGGCCCAAGGTCACCGACCCCTTGATGCCAACCATCCCGACGAGGCGCTGCCCGGCGCGCACACCGGTAGGGAACCCCACGGCAATGGGAAGCATCAACGCGCCCGCCTCCAACGGGGAAAGCTCCTTCACAAACTGCAGGTACTGCGTCATGCCGAACATCATTCCGAAGAGGGCGAAGAAGGAGAGGCCGAGCGCGGCGACGCCGGCAGTGAAGAGCGGACGGAGGAAGAAGCGCAGGTTGAGGAGGGGATAGGGGGTGCGAAGCTGGTAGATGACGAACGCCGCCCCCAGCACGGCAGCCGCGGCGAATCCGCCGAAGACCGTCGGGTCGTTCCACCCATGGGCGGGGACCCGGATGATGGCGAAGACGAGGATGGTGGTGGCGGCGGTGGAGAGGGCGGCCCCGGGGAGATCGAGGGGGCGGTAGGCGGGGTCTTTGGTGTCGGGGACGAGCCTGAACCCTGAGAGCAGCGCGGCGAGAGCGACCAGAATGGTGACGATGAAGACCGCCTTCCAGGAGAAGGCGACGATCAGCGCTCCACCGGTCAGGGGCCCGACACCGACGCCGACGCCGCCGATCGCCACCCAGATCGCGATAGCCTTGGCCCGCTCGGGGCCGGCGAAGATCTCGTTGACGTTGGAGAGCGTGCAGGGCAGGAACATGGCCCCGCCCGCCCCCATGACGGCCCGCGCCAGGATCAACTGCAGGGCGCTCCCAGAAAAGATGGCCCCCAGCGAGCCGATGATGAAGACGACGAGCCCCAGGCGCATCAGCCGCGCTCGTCCGAAACGGTCGCCGAGGTTGCCCATGGTGAGGAGCAGCCCGGCGAAGGCGAGGATGTGGGCGGTCGCGATCCACTGGAGCATGGAGGCGCTGGCGTCGAACTCGCGCTGCAGGGTGGGCAGCGAAATGGAGAGGAGGGTGTTGTCCATCCCCGTGATGACAGCGCTCATCGAGAGGGCACCGAGCGCCCACCAGCGCAGGCGGCTGCCGCGAAGCTCCTCGAGCTTGAGGGCGGTCAGCTTGAACACGCGGGCCTTGCCGTCATCGTGGCGCGGGCGCTATGCGCCGCCCTCGAGGAGGACGCTCCGCACCTGGGGCCAGGCCCGTTCGAGGTGGGCTTCGAGACGCTCCTCGTCGAGGCTTTCGGCATAGGGGTAGTCGATGACCACGAAGGGGTAGTCGGGGTAGCCGTGGCGCTTGGCCATGGTGCGCCCGATGGTAAGGATGAGCTTATCGGGGCCGATGGCGGCGACGGGGATGCCGCGGTCCTCGAGCCGGGTCGCGTCGGCCGCAAGGGCCGACGAGCAGGAGCCTCAGTCGCCGACGCCGGTGATGACGGCGTCGCAAGCGGCGGCGATTTCTTCGAGCAGCTCTGGCGGCATGGGCTCGCCGTGGTAGACCTTCTGCCGCCACGACGTCTCCAATGGCTCGTACTCCTCGACCAGCCGGTCGCGGATGCGCGTAAGGAGTCGGTCGCCGTGGACGCGGTGGTTCCAGAGGATGCCGACGCGCTTGCCGTCGAAGGTGTCGAGGCGCGGGGCGAGCCGCGGGCCGCTGTCGCCGGGCTCGGAGACGGGAACGTAGACCTTCATCGCGGCGGTTCTCTCCTAGACCGCTATTCCTTGACCGGCACGGTGACCGGCTCCGTCCCTTGGGGGTAGGGGCCGACGTAGGCGCCGTAGTTCCCCGCCTCGCCGCCGCAGGCCATGATGAGGAAGTCGAGGGTGCGGTCGTACTCGGCCTGAGTGTAGAGGATATCGATCAGCGCGGGGTCGTGGCGCATGGGGATGAGGTTGGTGTCGTCGCCGGGCTCGATGGGGGGAGCGGTCGGCGAGAGGCGCGTGCCGTAGCGCTCCCAGCGCCCGTCGACCTTGAGGCTGGCCACCGAGCGGCGGGTGTGCTGGGTGAGGTAGGTCTTCACGTCGTCCTGCGTCCAGCCGGCATCGATGAAGTGCTGCTGGAAGACCGGGGCCATCATCACCACGAACGTCCCCAGGGTGAAGAAGCCGTAGGCGATGCGCTGGGCGATGAGCTCGCAGAGGTCGGTGGGGTCGGTGAAGTTGGGGGTGACGAACTGGAGGACGCCGTCCATGGTGCCGACGACGGTGACGGCGCTGGTCCCGCCGTCGAGCCCGCGCTGCTGGTGGACGCGGGGCCAGGGACTGTCCTCGCGCTCGGCGGCGCAGAACGACCAGCGGTTGGGGTTCCCCATCGTGCCGCGCTGGACGCCGCCGACCTTGGCGCCGAAGCAGTTGGCCATGGTCAGGCTCACCGCCCGGCCGATGGTGGCATTGGCGCGGTTCCCCGTCGGGCCGAGCAGGTACTGACCGGTGTTCATTTCCAGGCGCTCGACGATGGGGCCGTTGACGATGACGAGCGGCCACGGGCTGCCCAGGCTCGCCATGTGGTTCATCCGGAAGGCGGGGTCGGTCAGGCCCTCGAAGGCGGCGACGAGCACGGGCATGTACTCCGGCTTGCAGCCGGCCATGACGGCGTTGATCGCCAGCTTCTCGGCGGTGAGAGCGGAGGCGCGGGCCTCGTAGGAGCCGATGACGTCATCGGGGTGGAGGGCGGCGTGGGCGAGGCAGGCCTCGATGCGGTCTTGGGTCGGGGCGACGATGGGGAGGCCGTCGGTCCAGCCCTGGTCCCAGAAGTACTCCATGGCGGCGTACTCGTCGGTTACGTCAACCGTGCTCGACCGCAGGTCCATACCGGGCGCCTCCCCGCCGACTCAACCGATGAATTGTAGCAAAGGGCGCCGCCCGCTCTGGTAGCGCGGGGGCGGCGATTCTCTTACCATGCCTCCGCCATGCAACAGCCCTGCGACGGGATAACCGTCGTCGACTTCAGCCAGAGCCTCGCCGGGGCGCTCGCCACGATGTTCCTCGCCGACACCGGCGCCGAGGTGATCACCGTGGAGCCGCCGGGCGGCGATCCGCTTCGGGCGCACCCCGCTCACCTGCAATGGCGGCGCGGGCAGAAGAGCGTGGTCCTCGACCTGAAGTCGGAGGATGACCGTCAGACTGCGCGGAGGCTCGCGGCGCGGGCCGACGCGGTGGTCGAGGCGTTCCGCCCTGGGGTCGCCGAGCGGCTTGGTATCGGTTACGAGGCGCTGTCCGCGGAGAACCCGGGGCTGGTGTACGCGGCGATCCGGGGTTTCGGCGAGCGCAGCCCCTACGCCGGAGTGAAAGGGTACGAGGGGATCGTCGCGGCGAAGGCGGGGCTGCTGCTGGGGCGGCATCCCTGGCGGCGCGAGGGGCCGATGTTCGACGCCATACCGCGTATGACCCTCGGTGCGGCCCACCTGGCGGCTCAGGGCGTTTTGGCGGCGCTCTGGGCCCGCGACCGCACCGGCCGGGGTGCCCGGATCGAGGCGACGCTGCTCGCCGGCGCCGCGGCCCACTCGCTCAATGGCTGGCTCGTCCCCGTCGGCGAAGAGGCCGCCTACGCCGCCAAGGCCGAGGCGCCGTTGCAGTATTCCACGCCCCACGACGCCGCGACGCTGGGCTACACCATCGGCGAGTGCAAGGACGGACGCTGGTTCCAGGGCGCCTCGACGACGGTCAAAATCTTCCGCAGCTTCCTGAACGTCCTCGGACTCGGCGAGGTCTGGGAGGAACCCGGCATGGCCGACATCCCCTACACCTTTCCCAGCCTTGAGGCGAAGGAGGCGCTCCGCGCGCGCATCAAGGAACGCCTGCGGACGAAGACCTCCGGCGAGTGGGCCGCCCTGTTCCTCGAAGATGGCGGCTGCGGCGGCGAGCACTTCGCGACGGTCCGCGAGTATATGGAGCACCCGCAGGCTAAGCATAACGGCATATTGGTCGAGGTCGACGACCCCCGCGTCGAGCGCATGAAGCAGATTTCGCCCCTGGTCGCCTTCCGCGGCACGCCGTCGCGGGTGCGGGCGCCGGCGCCCTTCCTGGATCAGCACCGCGAGGAGGCGCTCGCCCTGGGTGCCGAGCCGCTTCCCGCCGCCACGCCCAATGACGCGGGCGCCGCGAAGCCGCCGCTGGAGGGCGTCACCGTCCTGGAGTTGGCGTCGTACTACGCCGCGCCGTTTGGGGCCACGCTGCTGGCCGACCTTGGGGCGCGCGTCATCAAGATCGAGCCGCCGAGCGGCGACCTCATGCGGCGGCTGCCGGAGAGCTCGACGAAGACCATCCAAGGCAAGGAGAGCATCGCAATCGATTTGAAGACGGAGCGCGGGCGCGAGATCTTTCACCGGCTCGTCGAGCGGGCCGACGCGTTGATGCACAACTTCCGTCCCGGCGCCGACAAGCGCCTCGGCCTCGACTACGAGACGGTGTCGGCGGTGAACCCGCGTCTCGTCTATCTGTACGCGGGCTCCTACGGCTCGTCGGGACCGTACCACCGGCAGCCGGCCTTCCACCCTACGGTGTCGGCGGTGGTCGGCTCGGGGGTGCGGGCCGCGGGACGCGGCAACCCGCCCATGGACGCCGCCCACGGCGACCCCGACGCGGCGCTCGGCGTGGGGACGGCGCTGCTCTTGGGTCTGCACGCGGCGCGTCGCAACGGGAAAGGGCAGTATCTGGAGACGCGGATGATCACCACCGGCGCCTACGAGGTATCCGACGCGCTTTTCGACTACGACGGCTGCCCGGAGGAGCCGACCGTCGACCCCGATCAACAGGGTTTTCACGCCCTGTACCGGTTGTATCGGACGGGCGGCGGCGGGTGGGTCTTTCTCGCCTGCCCCAAGGAGGACGAGTGGCGGCGGCTCTGCGCGAGCATCGGGCGGGAGGACCTGGCGCAGGACTCCCGTTTCGCGTCACACGGCGCCCGCCTAAAGCACGACGACGCGCTCGCCGTCGAAATCGAGGCGGCACTGGCCGAAGGGACGGCGGAGGAGTGGGAGCGGCGGCTGACCGAGGCGGACGTGGCCTGCGTCCGCGCGGACGGGGCACGGTGGAGCCGCTACTGGCTCACCGAGCCGTGGATGGTGGACCAGGGTCTGCGGACGACGACGTCGCACCCCCAACGCTTCGAGAAGCCCCACTACCGGCACGGGCCCCCGCTTCGCATCGAGGGAGTCGACCTTCCGGCGGGGCCCGCCGCCTGCATCGGCGAGCATACGCGGCCCATCCTGGCGGAACTCGGCTACGACGAGTCGGCGGTCGTGGCGATGGAAGGGGACGGCGTGGTCCTCGACCAGGGCCCTTGGGTCTGACGGGCGCCTAGGACGGGCGCTCGATCACCTGGGTGACCGACTGGCTCATGTAGCCGGCTCCCCAGGGGGAGACCACGATTGAGAAGCCGCCGGCGTTGCCGCCCCCCACAAGCATGATGACGCCGTCGGGGCTGCTGACGATGGGCCGGAGGTCGACGTCTTCGCCGCGGGCCCGCGCCTTGATCTCTTTCACGCTGCCGTGGGCCTCGTGGAAGAGCGCCTCCATCGCCCGGCGCTTCGTCCAGCCAGCCTGACGGAAGCGCAGGATGTGCTCCGGCGACCAGACGACGACAAACTCGTTGTGGTTCGGCCCGGTAGGGCGCATGGCGTCGGCGGCGGAGGCGATCAGGCCCTCCGGCGTGTTGCTGGAATGGTCGATGAACTGCGTGGGGCTGTGCGCGGCGTAGACGGTGATGGCGCTTTCGGCGGGGTCGAGGCCGCGTTGCACGTGCAGCGGCTCCCAGGGGCTCGCCTCCTCGTCCTCGGCGATGACGAAGCTGTACTTGCCGCCGAAGCCGAAGGTCGAGCGGTCGAGGAGGCCCGGCGTGCCGCCGGTCACGTTCATGATGATGAGCCGTACCGCCCGGCCGATGGTGGCGTTAGGACGAAAGCCGGGGCCGAAGAGGTTGACGCCGTGGTTGACGCCCAGCTCCTTCGCGATGGGCCCGCCGACGACGATGAGCTGCGCCGAGCCGCCGGTGCTGGCGATGCTGCCGTGCCAGTTGAACTCGGGCGTCGTCATCGCCCGGATGACGGCGTTGATCACGGGCATGTACTCGGGGAGGCAGCCGGCCATCACGGCGTTGATGGCCGCCTTCTCGGCGGTGATGACGCGGCCCCGCGTCTCGACGACGCCGAGGACGTCCGTGGGCTGGTTCCCCGAAGCCTCCAGGAACGCGGCGACACGGTCTTCGGTTGGCGGCACGACGGGGAGTCCGTCGGTCCAACCGCGTTCGTAGCAGGCTTCGATCGCGTCGTGCAGATCGACGTCGACGCGTTCGGATGTCAGCGCGTCCGCGGCCATGCGCCGCTCCTTTCGGGCCGCCGCCGGACTCGGGCGGCTACTTGGCCAAGAGCAACTCGATGATGCCGGGGAGTGCGGCCTCGGCCCGCTCCCGCACCTCGTCGCGGGTCAGGCTGCCAAGGGGGTGGGGCAGCGTGATGAAGGGGTAGTCGGGCACGCCCTGGACGCGCGCCATCGCCTTCGCCGTCGGGATGAAGGGCTCGGTGCAGACGACCGCGGTGGGGATCGATCGCCGTTCGAGGGTCAGTCCGTCGTGCAAACTGCTCGACGAGCAGGAGCCTCAGTCGCCGATGGCGGTCACCACCACGTCGCATTGCTCAATGAGCTCGTCGAGCGTATCGGACGGAGCGGGCCGCGACACGTCGGGCTTGAAGGTACGCACCACCTCAGCGAACTCGTAGCGCTCCGAGAGGAGCCGTTCGATGTCGTCGAGGAGGTTGTTGGCGTTGAGCTTGTGGTTGTCGAGCAGCCCGAGCACCTTGCCGTTGAGGGTGTCGGGGCGCTCCGCCATGCTGGCGTCCACCGGCAGCGGCGGACTGGTCGGATCGAGCATCGAGACGCGGGCCATGCGGCGCCTCCTTCCCGGCGGAGCGCGTCCCTGGTGCGCTCGGCCTCGGGCGCAATTCTACCCCGCCGCCCCGGCTCCGGCCACCCGGCTTCTTGTCGCCGCGTCCCAGCCGGTGATTGTCGAGGGGGCCCCTCATCTCAATCTTCTCCCGGGGGGAGACCCTTGTGTAACGGTTCCGGTCGTAGGGGAACGGGCGCTTCTCGAAGCGCCCCTACAGGGGAGGGCGACCACGAGGGTCGCCCCTGCACGGACGATCCCCTGCGGCCCCCTGGGTTGCGCAAAGGTCTCCACCGGGAGAAGAGGTTAGGGGTTGCTCCGGCCACCCGGCGCCTCGATTGCAAACCGGGCCGCCGACTCCTACGCTGTATGCGCTGCCGCGCGCGACGGTGGGAGGACAACGATGCCGATGGGACGGATCGTCCAGGTCAACGTGAAGCCGGAAGGGGCGGGTCGCCCCGGTCTTCCCAAGAAGCCGGTCGACTCGGCGCGGCTGACCGCCGGAGGCGTCGAGGGCGACTTTAACCATTACCGCACCCGCGGACGGCGCGGCGATCCCGACTACGCCGTCATGCTTATGACCGTCGACGCCATCGAGGACATCAACGGAGAGGGCTGGCCGGTAAAGGCAGGGGACATCGGCGAGAACGTCACCGTCGAGGGCGTCCCCTACGCCGACCTCGGACCGGGGCGGCGTGTGCGCGTCGGCGGGGCGACCGTCGAGATCACCGAGCCGGCGACGCCGTGCGCCAACCTGTACACGCTGCCTTACGTCGGCGAGGAGCGCGGCCCGGCGTTCCTCAAGACGATGCTGGGACGCCGCGGCTGGTATGCCCGCGTGATCGACGAGGGCGACCTCGCCCCCGGCGGCGCCGTCGAGCTGCTCGGCGAGCAGGAATAGCCGCCTCCCTTGCGTACGGCGCCGCATCGGCGCTATCGTACGGGTAAGCAAGAAAGGAGGTGGTCTATTTTGAAACATGCTCAACGGACTAGCGAGGTGTTTACCACGTAGCGGAAACCGGAAGGACACGCTGACCGGTATTCCGGTGCGGAATACCAGGTAAGCACTGGGGCCCCGAAGCTCTCGGTAGAAGTCCGCCGAGACGGCCGCAAGGCAGAAGCGCTTCGGGGCCTTTCCTATTTCGCACGAGGAACAAAGGGCGGCCTCGATGCGTCATGCTAGTGACCACACGCTTCCACGGGGAACCCCTATGCGAGCCCGCTTCCTCTTTCTCGGCCTTCCCCTAGCTTTGGTGCTTCTCGCGGCGGCTTGCGGCGACGACGCGCCCACTCCGACCTCGGCGCCGCCCTCGACCACGCCGACGCCGCACATGGTCGAGACGCCGACCCCTGAAACGAGGGAGGTACGCGCTCCCATCGACGGCGTCGAGCTCAACATCGCCGAGTCGGACCCGCCGCAGTACTTCCTTGAGATCCAGGCCGGCCTCCCCAACGCCTGCCACACCTTCGACCGGAAGGAGACGCAACGCTCCGGGACGGAGATCACGGTCACAGTCGTCAACCGCGTCGTGACCAGCGACGTCGGCTGCGCCGAGATCTATATCACCGAAACCCACTCCGTCGCCTTAGGAAGCGACTTCGAACCCGGCGCCACCTACACCGTACGAGTCAACGACGAGACGCTGACCTTCACGGCGGAATCGGCTTCCGCGACGACCGCCACTCCAAGGACCACGCTGACCGCGGCCCCGGCGCCCATTGAGCGTGTCGACCTCTACGAGTTGTTCCTCCTTGGGGCGCAGCACTATGTTCTCGACATCACTTCCGGCCTTCCCGACGCTTGCCACACATTCGACCGGATCGAAACGCAGCGCGGGGGGACGGACATCACGGTCTCCGTCATCAACAGCGTGATCAGCGGCGACGTCGCCTGCGCGCAGGTCTACGGGACCGAGATCAACGTGGTGGCCCTGGGGAGCGACTTTGAGGTCGGTGTGACCTATACCATCCGGGTCAACGAGTGGGAGGAATCGTTCACGCCGGAGGCACTTTGGGACGAGGTCGAAGCACCTATCGCGGACGTAGGAGTCCAAGTCGTGGGGCCGGACCCGGTGCAGTACTTCCTCGACGTCAGGGCCGGCGTTCCCGATACCTGCCATGCGTTCGACCGGATCGAGACGCAGCGTGAGGGGACGGAGATAACGGTGTCGGTCATCAACCGCGTGCTCACCCGCGACGGTGAATGCACGGAAATCCAGAGGGTCGCGCCGCACTCGATAGCACTGGGGGGCGACCTCGAGCCCGGCACGACCTATACGGTCCTGGTCAACGACCGGGAGATCTCCTTCACGCCGGAGGCCGCGCCGGTCGAGGTCGATGCGCCCATTGAGAATGTGACGGTCCATCCCCTCAAGACCGACCCGCCGCAGTACTTCCTGGAGATCCAGGCCGGCCTCCCCGACGCCTGTCACACGTTCGGCCGCACCGAAGTGCAACGGTCGGGGAGCGAGATCACGGTCTCGGTCATCAATCTGATAGCCGTCGTCGACGCGGTGTGCGGGGAGGTCTACGAGACCGCGCCGCACCTGCTGCCCCTCGGCACGGACTTCGAGGCCGGTGTCACCTATACCGTTCGGGTGAACGACTGGGAGACTTCCTTCACGGCGGAGGCCGTCCCCATCGAGATGGACGCCCCCATCGAGGAGGTAGAGCTGCTCGTCTTGGAAACCGACCCGCCGCAGTACTTCCTCGAAGTCACGTCGGGCCTGCCCGACGCCTGCCACACCTTCGACCGCATCGAGACGGAGCGGACGGGGACGGAGATCACGGTCACGGTCATCAACCGGGTCGCCACCGGCGACGTCATGTGCGCGCAGGTCTACGAGACCGTGTCAAACACCGTGGAGCTGGGGAGCGAGTTCGAGGCCGGCGTGACGTACACTGTCCGCGTCAACGACGAGACGTTGACCTTCACGACGGAGTAGCGCCGGCGGCGGGAGGCCCGTCATGCGCGGCCGATTCCTGGTACTCATCCTTGTCCTGATTGCCGCGTTGGCTGTCGCCTACTGCGAATCGGGCCGGAAGGCCGCGGCCCCGCTCGACTGGAGCACGGCCTCCGTTCTTGACAAGAGCGAGGTCCAGGCTCCCATCATTGGCATGTCCGTCGGGTCCGCGGCGGGCGATTACTTGCTTGATGTCGACGCAGCCATTCCGTATTGCCAGAACTTCGACCGGATTGTGGCTCGGCGATCGGGGAGTGAAATAGAGGTCGTCGTCATCAACCGGGTCGTCGGCCACGGGGTCGTGTCCCTCTGCGCAGAGGGCTACAGGGGAACCGAATACCTTACGGTGAACTTGGGGAGGGACTTTGGGCCGGGGGCCGTAAACACGGTTCTGGTCAACGACCAGAGCTTCACCTTCACTGCCGCGGAGCCCAGGGCGTCTAACGCGAGCGTCATGGGACCGAGCTTTCGTTCAAACAGGGTCGGCAAGGCGCCGCAACCCATCCCCGAACAATTCCCGCCCTTGATGGCGAATGAGGCAAGGTTTCACTGGACAGGGGCAGTTGCGCGACCGACCGAGTCGGACCCGGCGACTTACCTTCTCGACGTCCGCGTGATGGGCGCTGTGGGCTGTAGTGAGTTTCGGCGCGTAGACCTCCGCCAGTCCGGCGAACGCATCTATATCCGCGCAGTCGACTCTCTCAACAGATGGCTAGTGGGCGCCGTCTTCGGCTGCGACCTAATCTTCCACGAAGAAATGTCGATAGACCTTGGGAGCGATTTCGAATCTGGGGTGACGTATGGGGTCTATGCGTCCCAACTCGTCTTTTCGGAAAACAGAGGGTATTGGCGAGAATATCTGCTAACGGAGTTCACGGCCCAATAACGCCCCGCCCCACACCTGCCCCCGCGCGTTGACGCTGTCGCGGGGGCGCTGCTAGGATGCGCCGGCCTTCTTTTCTGAAGGCGTGGGGCGTCGATGAGCATCAAGGACAAGTACGCGATCGCGGGCTTGGGCGTGACCAAGCAGGGCAAGCTGCCCGACGTCACGACGCGCGAGGTGGCCCGCGAGGCGATGGAGCTGGCCCTCGCCGACGCTAACCTGAAACGCGCCGACATCGACGGCTTCATCTACCAGTCGGGCCTCGAAAGCGACACCTACGACTGCCGCTATCTCGGCATCTCGCCGATGAACTTCTGGTCGATGCAGGCCGGGGGCGCGACGGCGGGGGCGACGGTGATGGCCGCCATCGGCGCCATCGAGGCGGGGGTGGCCACGACGGTGCTCTGCATGGGGGCGTCGCGGCTGCGCAGCGCGAACCTGCGCCTGGGCGCCGTCGCCTACGGCTACGCGCAGACGTGGGGGCTGGTGAGCCCCATCGCCAACCACGCCCTGAACGCGACGCGCCACATGGCCGTCTTCGGCACCACGCACGAACAGCTAGGGAGCGTCGCGGTGACGCAGCGCGAGTATGCCTGCATGCGCCCCGAGGCGATGGAGTACGGCAAGCCGATCACGCTGGACGACTACTTCGCCTCGCCGTGGATCGCGCACCCCTTCCGGCTGCTCGACTGCACCCGCGACACCGACGGCGGGGTCGCGCTCATCGTGACCAGCGCTGAGCGGGCGCGGGCCCTCACCGACAAGCCGGTCTACATCATGGGCGTGGGCGCGGGCTGCAACATCCAGCGGTGGCACGACAAGACCGTCTACCAGGGGCTCGACTGCTCACGGCCCAAGGAGTCGGCATTCCGGACAGCGGGCATCTCGACGAGTGACGTCGACGTGTTCGAGTGCTACGACGCCTTCACCATCAACGTGATCATGCAGCTCGAGGGCTACGGCTTCTGCGGCGAGGGCGAGGGCGGCCCGTTCGTCGAGGCCGGCGAGACCAAGCTCGGCGGCAAGATGCCCACCAACACCGCCGGCGGGCAGCTCTCCGGCTGGTACGCCCAGGGCTTCACGCCGCTGACCGAGGGCATCCGGCAGATGCGCGGCGAGTGCGGCGACGCCCAGGTCGAGGGCGCCGAGATCGCGCTGGTGACGGGCCACGGCGGCAACGCCGGCGTCCACAACACCTGGAACCACTCCTGCTTGGTGCTGCGGAGGTAGCATGACGACGACACCGCGGCCCAAGCCGGGCCCCGACGAGCTGTTCACCGACCCCCGCGACGACGAGTTCTGGGAGGGTGTGCGGCGCGGCGAGCTCCTGGTGTTCCAATGCGGGGCCTGCGGGGCCAGCTACTGGCCCGCCACGTCGTGCCTCGACGACTGTCCCATGGACGGCATGCGCTGGGTCCCCGCGAGCGGGAAGGGCGTCCTCCATACCTTCACCGTCTACTACCGGGCGTTGAACCCGGGTTGGAAGGACGACGTGCCCTACAACGTGGCGGTCGTCGCGCTGGACGAAGGGCCGTTTATGTTCAGCAACGTCGTGGGCGTGGAGAACGACGCCCTCGAAGTCGGGATGCGGCTCGAAGCCGTCTTCAACGAGGTGCGGCCCGGTGTCACCCTGCCGCAGTTCGCGCCGGCGTCGTCGTAGCGCCCTAGCGGCTCTCCGCGTAGCGCCGGACCTCCGGCGCGACCTCCTTGGCGAAGTGGCGCACACTCGCCTCCGCCAGCGCCGGATCGCCGACCCACGCGATGGCGAAGTAGTCGACGCCGGCGTCGACGTACCCCTTCAGCGACTCGATGCACTGCTCGGTGGGGCCGATGAGGTAGTACTTGTTCCCCTTCTTCGCGCCGGGGTTGGTGGGGTCCTTCGACACGTCATAGGCGGCGAGGTCGGTGAGCCCGATGAAGACGAGGAAGGCGCGCTCGATGGAGGCGGGGTCGCGGCCCCGCTCCGCCGTCTCCCGCTGCATGGCGGCGAGGCCGTCGGCGTAGCGGTCGGGGGTCATGAGGTAGGGGAACCAGCCCGCGCCGTGCGACGCCGTCCGCCGGCGGCAGGCGGGACCTCGCCCGCCGAACCAGATGCGGGGGTGCGGCTGCTGGACGGGCCGGGGCAGCAGCGTGACGTCCTCGAAGGGGTAGAAGCGGCCGGTGTGGGTGACCGACTCCTCGGTCCAGACCCGCGTCAGGACCTCGATGGCCTCGTCCATGCGCGCGCCGCGCTCTTGAGGCGGGACGCCGCTGGCGAGCCACTCGTTGGGGTACTCGCCGCCCACGCCTAGGCCGGCGATGAGCCTTCCGTCGGAGAGCCGGTCGATGTGGGTCAGCGCTTTGGCGACAGGGATGGGGTGCCGGAGCGGCAGGAGGAGCACGCCGGAGATCAGGTCGACCTTCTCGGTGAGCACCGCCGCCGCGGCGAGCTGCGTCAGGCAGTCGCCGATGGGCTGGCGCGTCATCACGTGGTCGCCGGTCCAGAGGCCGTCGTAGCCGAGGTCTTCGGCCTCCGGCGCGGTCCTGCGAAGCTCGGAGCCGGGGCCTCCGGTCGTCACCGCGAACTTGATGGGGCTCATGGTTGCGGCTCCTCTTGGTCTTGTGCTGCTCCGCCGAGCAGGCCTTCGATGATGACGTCGTTATGGTGACCGAGCGGGACGGCGGGCGCCAGTGGGGGCAACGGAGCGCCTTCGAAGCGCCACGGCGGACGCATCACGGCCTGCTCGCCCAAATCTTCCTGCGGCACGTTGACGAACACGTCTCTGGCCGCCAGATGGGGGTCGACGGCGACGTGGCGCGCCGACTGGTAGGGCATCGCGGCGACACCCGCCTCCTGCAACAGGCGCGCGGCATCCTCCGGCGACCTCGCCGCCGCCCACGCCTCGATCGCGGCATCGACTTCGGCGTCCGCCTGACTGCCGCTCAGGTCGGGGCGGCCGATGGCGGCGCATAGGGCGGCAAAGTCGGCCTCCTCGAAGATGGCGATGCTCACCCATGCGTCGTCGCCGGCGCAGCGGTAGAGGTCGTGGACGAGGGCGCCGTCGAGGCGGTTTCCGGAGCGCTCGGCGACGCGCCCGTTCATCGAGAAGTCGGCGATCTGCGCACCGAGGCTGTTGCTCACCACCTCGCGCGCCGAGATGTCGACGAGGAGTCCCCGCCCGGTCTGGCGCCGGTCGTAAAGCGCCGCCAGGATGCCGAAGGCCAGCGCCGAGCCGACGCGCAGGTCGATGCTGTCCCCAAGGGCGGCGGGGGCTGCGTCGGGGTAGCCGGTCAGCGTGCCGAGTCCGCCCTGTACCGAGAAGATGCTGGCGAAGCCGGCGTAGCGGCTTTCGGGGCCGTTCTGCCCCGCGCTCGACACCGTGCCGACGATGATGTCGGGCCGGACGCGGCGCAGCGAGGCGTAGTCGAAGCCCATGCGTTCCAAGACGCCGGGGCGGTAGCTCGCGGTCAGGACGTCGCTGACCGAGACGAGGCGGCGCAGCAGGGCCGCGCCCTCGTCCGCGCCGAGGTCGGCGGCGAGGCTGAGCTTGTTCAGGTTCAGGTCGTTGAACTGGGAGGAGACGGGACTGGTGGTGCGGCGGTAGAAGCCGTGGCGGCTGACGTCGGGGCGGGCCGGCCACTCGACCTTGATGACCTCCGCGCCCAACCAACCGAGCTGCAGCGAGGCGTAGGGCCCGGCCCCGGCCCAAGTCAGATCGACGACGCGGACGCCTCGAAGCGGGAGCACGCTTACCGCCCTCCTTCGAGCAGGTGGTTATGTTCACCCAAGCGGGGCGGCGGTTCCGGCGGCTCGGCGTCGGCAGGGAAGGGCAGGCCGGGGAGGGCGAGGGGGCCTTCCGCCGTTGGGACATCCTCGAAGAAGGCCCGGTGCTCGAGCTGCCGCGATTCGAAGAGGTCGGCGACGGTGCTGAACGGGCCGACGGGCACGCCGTCCTCCGCCAGTGCCCGGTAGACCTCCTCCTTGGACCGCGCCGCCAGTGCGTCGGCGAGGGCCGTCTGCAGCTCGTCCACCGAGGGGCCGAGGCCGCGGTCGGCGAAGTCGAAGCGGTCGTCGGTCAGGAAGCGTTCCAGGCCGAGGCGGCGCAGCAGCGCCTCCCAGTGGCGGGCGCCGGAGGGCAGGACTTGAATGAAGCCGTCGGCGCAGGCGAAGGTACCGCTCCCGGCGTAGCGGGCCGAGAAGCGGTCGAGCTCGACGCCTTCGAGCCAGGCGACGTGGCGGATGCGGCCCAGGGCGACGATGGACTCGTACTTCGAGACCTCGACCCGTGCGCCACGCCCTGTCGCCTGCTGCTCCAACAGGGCGGCGACAGCGGCCGTGGCGGCCGTCCACCCCGCGTCGTACTCCGAGATGGGCGCCTGGGGCTGCACCGGCGGACGGTCGGGCGTGCCGCCGGCGATCCCACCCCCGGGCAGGACGCTCGTCTCACCGGCGGCGTGGACGAGGTTCAGGGGCTCGGCGCGGTAGCCGGCGTACGGCCCCGGCGCGCCGAAGGTCACGATGCGCAGGTCGACGATTCCTTCAGCCTCACGGCCGGCGGATGCCGGCGACACCGGGCTTTCGTCCTGGATGAGCAGGTCGGCGTTGTCGAGGAGCCGGCTGATTGCCTGCCAGCCGTCGTCGGTGGCGGGGTCGGCCTCGACGCTACGCTTGCCCGCGTTCAGATAGGCGAAGAGTCCGCCGCCCTCCGGATCGGGCTCGTCCCCGCGGAATGGACCCTCGCGCCTGACGGGGTCGCCGGCGCCGGGGCGCTCGACCTTGACGACGTCGGCGCCGAGGCGGGCCAGCAGCCGCCCGCAGAAGGGGCCGGCGATTCGCTCGGCGCACTCGACGACACGGACTCCCGTGAGCATCGCGCCGCCCCCGGCTAGTTCTGGAACCGGGGCATGACCTCGGCGGCGAACCGTTCCAGCGACGCCATGATCTTCTCGTGGGGGATCTTGCCCGTCTGCACGATGAAGAGCAGGTCGTCGAAGCCGTTCTCTTCGTAGCGCCGCGCCTGCGCCGTCACCTCGTCGGGGTCGCCGATGCACCAGCCGCCCTTGCCCATGCCGCGTTTCTTGTAGCGGTCGAGGTCCCAGACCACGTCTTCGGGCACCTTCTCGGCGGCCTCCCTGGCGTACTCATACGACTTGACCTCGCGCCCGCGCCAGCCGGCCTTAATCTTGCTGATGAACGATGTCTGGTACCACGCCGCGCCGGTCGCGCCGACCTCGACCGCCTCCTCCATCGACTCGCCGCAGTACATGGGCGTGAAGCCCGCGATGCGCTCGTTGACGAAGGCGCCGACTGGCTGGGCGCTCGCGACGAGCTCGCGGTAGCGTCCCAAGCGCTCCTGGAGCCGCTCGGGTTCGTCGGAGGTGAAGCAGAGGACGCCGAGGCCCTTGCCGGCGGCGATCTCGAAGCTCTCCGCCTGGGAGCATGCCATCCAGATCGGCGGGTGGGGCTTCTGCACCGGCTTGGGGATCACGTTCCGCTCGGGCACGCTGAAGTACTCGCCCTCGTGGGAGAAGCGGTCGGTCTCCCACATGCGAGGGATCATCTCGACGGCCTCTTCCCACATGCCGCGGGTGTGCTCGGGGTCGACGCGGAAGCCGTCGAGTTCGATGAGCGACGACGCCCGCCCGGTGCCGAACTCCACGCGCCCCTCGCTGATGATGTCGAGGGCGGCGATGCGCTCGGCGACGCGGACGGGATGGTTGAACGGCGACGGCAGCAGCACGACGCCGTGCCCCAGACGGATGCGCTCCGTTTTCATGGCGCAGGCGGAGAGGAAGACCTCCGGCGCGGAGCAGACGGAAAGCTCTTCGAGGAAGTGGTGCTCGACGGCCCACACCGTCTCGAAGCCCAGCTTGTCGGCGAGCGCGACCTGCTCGATGGCCTGGTGCCACACGTCGGACTCGCTGCGCTCGTGCCAGGGCTTGGGGTTGGTGAGCTCGTAGAGCAGGGAGAATCGCATGGCGGTGGGCCTTTCCGTTCGGCGCTATTCGGCTCGGACGGCTACCGGGCTGCCGCGTCGGCCAGCTCCTTGTACCGGTAGCAGTGGGTGAGATGGTCGTTGACCAGCCCGGCGGCCTGCATCATAGCGTAGATGATGGTCGAGCCGACGAATGACATGCCGCGCCGCTTGAGGTCGCGGCTGAGGTCGTCGGACTCGGGCGAGGTCGCCGGGACCGAGGCGCTCTCCTTCCAGGCGTTGACGATAGGCCTGCCGCCGACGAAGCTCCAGAAGTAGGCGTCGAGGCTGCCGAACTCCTCACGGATGGCGAGCGCAGCCCGCGCGTTGCGCCGGGCCGACTCGATCTTCTTGCGGTTCCGTACGATGCCAGGGTCGCCGAGCAGCGCCTCGATCTTGGCGTCGTCGTAGCCGGCGACCGTCTCCATGTCGAAGTTGTTGAAGGCGCGGCGGTAGCCTTCGCGCTTGTGGAGGATGGTGCGCCAGCTCAGGCCCGCCTGGGCTCCGTCGAGCACGAGGTGCTCGAAGAGGGCGCGGTCGTCGTGGACGGGCTCGCCCCACTCGCGATCGTGGTATTCGATCATGAGCGGGTCGCGGATCGGCCAGTGGCAGCGGGTGGGCTCCACCGGCCGGCGCTACTGCTGCGCCGCCATTTGCTGCGCGGCCATCTGCTGGATCATCTGCAGTTGCTCCCCTGCGATGACGGCCATGTGCGTCGAGGTGCCGCCGTCGATCACGAGCATGTGGCCGGTGATGTAATGGGCGTCGTCCGAGGCCAGGAAGACTACGCCGTTGGCCTGGTCTTCGGGCTCGGCGATGCGGCCCAACGGTACACCTCTGCCCGCGCCCTCCGCCGCCCTGGGGTCGGCGAGGCCGGGGTCGATGTTGGTGCGCGTGCCGCCGGGGGCGATGCAGTTCACGTTGATCTTGTAGCCCGCGAGGTCGATCGCCGCCGACTTGGTCAGCATGAGCACGCCGCCCTTGGAGGCGCAGTAGTGCGATTGCGCCGGCAGCGCCACCATCGCATTGATGGAGCAGGTGTTGACGATCTTGCCCGGCTTGCCGTTGTCCACCCAGTACTTGGCGGCGGCTTGGATGCCGAGGAATGTCCCTTTGAGGTTCACGCCCAGCACCCGGTCCCATTCCTCCTCAGGCATGTCCTGGACGGGGCTCCAGGAGAGGATCCCGGCGTTGTTCACCATGATGTCCAGGGTGCCGTAGGTCGCGACGGCCTTGTCGACGAGGCCCTGCACGTCGCTCTTCTTAGTGACGTCGGCGATGACCGTCTCACACTCGCCGCCCAGCTCGGCGACGATCTCGGCGGTCTGCTGCAGGCCCTCGCCGTTGACGTCGGCGAGGACGAGCTTGGCGCCCTCCTCGGCGAAGCGCTTGGCTACGCCCCGGCCGATGCCGCTGCCGGCTCCGGTCACGACCGCGATCTTGTTCTCCAGTTTCATGGGACCTCTCCTTCTGTGACCTGTCCTGCGGCGCTAGGCAACGGGTGCCTTGGCGAACTCGGGAATGACCTTCTCGCCCCAGATCTCGACGGTGCGGACCAACGCCTCGTAGTCGTTGTGGCCCGGCGAGAGGCTGAGCACGATCTGGGTGATGCCCGCCTCCTCCGCCTTGTGCAAGCTGTCGACGATCCGCTCGGGCGACCCCGAGAAGACCGCGTCTCTGGCAAGCATGTCGTCGAGGCTCGACGGCCGCTCGTGCGGCACGTCGCCTTCCTTCAAATCGAGGGTGCCGCCCGCCGCGACCGGGAAATAACGGTTGAATAGCTCGCCCGCCCGGATGCCGCTGGCGACCCACTCCTCGATGACCTGCCGCTCGTCGTTCTTGTCGGTGGCGAGGCCGCCCACGACCCAAAGGGCGTTGTAGTTCAGCACGTCGCTGAAGCGCCCCTTCGGGTTGTTCCAGCCCTCCTGGTACAGCTTGACGCGGTCGGCGATGTCGGCCAGCCCGGCGTAGGCGAACATGAGGGCGCCGACGCCGCGCTCGCCGGCCTCCTTCGAGGTGCCGGGGTTGGTGCAGGCCATCCAGAGCGGCGGGTGCGGCTTCTGCACCGGGTGCGGCACGACGACACGGGGGCCGGGGATCGTGATGTACTCGCCGTCCCAGCCTTCGAACGCTTCCTCGCGCCAGATCTTCAGGATGCAGGTCAGCGCCTCGACCCAGACCTCCTTGGCGGCGGCCTGCTCCATGGGGACGCCGTCGAAGCCGATCCACTCGTTCGGCCCGCTGCCCTTGCCCGACCCGAACTCGACGCGCCCGCCCGAGATCAGGTCGAGCGTGGCGACGCGCTCGGCGACGCGGATGGGATGGTTGATCTGCTGCTGCAGGTCGACGATGGCGTGGCCGATGCGGATGTTCTTGGTGCGGGCGGCGATGGCGGCGAGCTGCATCTCCGGCGAGGATGAGTGGCAATACTCGTAGAGGAAGTGGTGCTCCGACATCCAACAGTAGCCGAAGCCGGCGGCGTCGGCGCGGACGGCGAGGTCGAGCTCCTGGGCGTAGATGCGCTCCTCTTTCCCTTCCGTCCAGGGCTTGGGAACGGGCGCGCTTAAGAAGATACCGAGGTCCATGTCGGCTCCGTTACGTCAGATTCGGCCCCAGAGGGGCCTGGGATGCGTCCGGCATTGTGGCGGCGGGCGAGGACATCTGCAAGCAGCCGGGCCTAGGCGATCACGATGGGGTTGATCGGGCTGCCCATCCCGCCGGTGACCACCAGCGGCGCGCAGGCGAAGAAGCCCTCGTAGACCTTGTCCTGGGCCAACTCTTCGAGGTTGAGCAGCTCCATCATGATCCGCCCGTCGTTGCGCAGCATCTCGATGTGGACGCTCATGAACCGGTTCTCGTCGAACGGGATGCCTTCGACGGCGTAGTTGTCGGCGCCGACGGCGGCCACGTCGTGCTTCCGCATGAACTCGACGCCGTCGAGCCCGAGGCCCGACTGGCCCATGCCGCGCGCCGCGAGGGCCTCTTGGTCGTTGAAGAACGCGCCGACCCAACCCGTCCTGATGAGGACGATGTCGCCGGCGCGGACTTCGACGCCCTGCGCCTCGGCCGTCGCCTCCAGATCGGCGGAGGTGATGAAGGTGCGGTCCTCGCCCAGCAGGTTGACGCCGTAGTGGCCGGCGACGTCGAGGAGGACCATGCGGCCGGCGACGGCCTTGATCTTGTCGATGCCGAGCTTGGTGGCGCCGATGTTGGGCTGGGCCGTTTCGGGGCCGAAGCCGTTGTACATCGCGCCGTCCCACCCCGCGTGGCAGAGCGGGTCCATGTGCGTCTCGTTGTGGGACGCCATGATCAACACGTCTTCGTTCACGAAGAGCTTCTCCGCGAAGGGGCCGAACTCCGCGTACCGGCCCACGTCCGAGGGGTGCACTAGGGAGAGGCGCATCGGCGCGCCGCGGTAGTCCAGCGTCGGCATGCCCATCTGCTGGATCGGGAGCCCGAGGTTGTAGACCTTGCCCGACTTGATTGAACCCGCAGCGGCCTTCACCACCTCCGGCGTCAGCAGGTTCAGCGTCCCCCGCTCGTCGTCGTCGCCCCAACGTCCCCAGTTCCCGATGGACTCTTTCGCTTGCGTCATTGGTGGGTCCCTCCTCCAGGACGGTACGCTAGCATTATCGCGTAGGGATTCGGCGGGTCAACTCCGACCGGGACCGCGAGGCCCAGCACCTCCCTGACACGCACTACGCCGATGCGCACCGGGCGGATTCAATAGCTGATTTGCCCCAGCGACCGCTCCTCCATCTCGTCGAGGAAGGCGGAGACCATCTCGCGCCCGAAGCCGGCCCGAACGATCGGGCTGAACCGGCGCCGCGGACGCAGATGGACGAGCTTCGGCTTCGGCTTCATGCCGGCGAGGTCGGCCGCGAGCTCCTTCGCCGTGTCGATGTCGCCCAACGCATCGACCAACCCCCGCTCTTGCGCCATCCGCGCGGTGAAGAGCTCGCCCGTGGCGATCTCGCGCACGGTGTCCTCGCTGAGGTTGCGCCCCGCGGCGACGACCTCCACGAAGCGGTCGAAGACGTCGCCCATGAGCGCCTGCATCTTGCCGACCTCTTCGTCGGTGGGCGGACGCCAGGGGCCGTAGAGGTCCTTGTGCGGTCCCGTCTTCTGGACGGAGAGGCCGATGCCCACGCGGTCGATGAGGCGGTCCAGGATGGGGCGGGCGAAGATGACGCCGATGGAGCCGACGAGCGCGTTCCGCAGCGCCACGATCTTCTGCGCGCCGTTGGCGATGTAGAACGCCCCCGAGGCGCCCATGCCCCGGATGTAGGCCACCACGGGCTTCGCCTCGGCGACGCGGGCCACGCCGAGGTAGATCTCCTCCGACGCCGACGCGGAGCCGCCGCCGGAGTTGATCGCGAGCACGAGCGCGCCGATCCGCCCGCTATGCCGTGCCTTCTCCAGGAGCGGCAGATGCACCGACGGCTCGATGCCGCGGCCGACCATGCCGTTCATCTCGATCAGACCTACCCGTTTCCTTTTTAGGAACAGTCCCATGAGTTCCTCCTTCAGAACGCTCCTTGCCGGAGTCCGGCCCGATTCTAGGTCAGCCGCCGCCGGCGCGCATTGACAGCGTCCGCGGGGCGGGGCTAGGCTCGCAGCCGGTTGCGACAATGCGCTTCGGTCTCATATCCGACACCCACATCCCCGAGGCTGGCCCTCACCTGCCCGAGCAGGTCGCCCGCGCCCTCGAGGGCGTCGACCTCATCCTCCACGCGGGCGACATGCACGTCATCGACGTGATCGACGAACTGGAAGCCATCGCGCCGGTGATTGCCGTGCGGGGCAACGGCGACGCGCCCGACCCCTGGAACAAGCTGCGCCCCGGCGTCCCCGACGACCCCCGCGTTCACGAATCGACCGTGCTCCGCTGCGAAGGCTTCGCCCTCGGCGTGACCCACGCCTTCCCCACCGTCGACGAGGCCCCGTGGAGCAGCCATGAGGCAACGATGGGCCGTCTCTTCGGAGAGAAGGTGGACGTGGTGGTCTGCGGCGACACGCACGTCGAGAAGATCTACCAAGACGACGACCTCTTCCTCGTCAACCCCGGCAGTCCCACGCTGCCTCACAACCTCACCGACCGCCTGGGAACGGTGGGCATCCTGGAGCTGAACGAGGGCCGGCCGCCTTCGGCGCGGATCATCGACCTCCGGGACATCGAAGCAAGGAGCGCTGAATGAAGCTTGAAGGCAAGGTGGCGATCGTGACCGGCGCCGGTCAGGGGATCGGCCGCGAGTACTCGAAGGCGCTGTCGCGGGAGGGCGCGAGGGTCGTCGTAGCCGAGATCAAGGAGGAGACGGGCCAGGCCGTCGCCGACGAAATCAACGGACTCGGCGGCGATGCGACCTTCGCCCACCTCGACCTGGCGAGCGAGGCGTCCTGCCTCGAGGCCGCGGCGGCGGCGAAGGCGCGCTACGGCGGCGTCGACGTCTTGGTCAACAACGGCGCGATCTACCACAGCATGCGCCCCGACACCTTCATGAACGTCGACCTCGACTACTTCAACCACTTCATGGCGGTGAACATGACGGGGCAGATGCTCATGACGCGGGCGGTGCTGCCCTCGATGCAGGAGCGGGGCGGCGGGAGCGTCATCTTCCAGTCGTCCGGCGCCGCCTACCGCGCCGCGAGCAGTCCCTACTGCCTCTCCAAGCTGACCGTGGTCGGCCTGACGCGGGGCTTCGCCAGCGAGCTTGGCAAGTTCGGCATCCGCGTCAACTGCATAGCGCCCGGCGTCATCGACACCGAGGCGACGCGGGTCACCGTCGGCGAGCCGGTCATGGACATGATGGTGAAGCAGCTACCCCTGGGGCGGCGCGGAACGACCGACGACCTGCTCGGCATCCTCATCTTCTTCGCCTCCGACGACAGCAAGTTCGTCTCCGGCCAGGTCATGCTGGTCAACGGCGGCGACGACCACCGGCTCTAGCACGCCCGCCGGTTCTAGTAAGAAAGAAGGCCACCGCCCATGACGATGGACAAGAACGTCGACAGTAAGATCACGCCGGAGGCGCTGGAGCGTGCGCGGAAACGCATCGGCGACGTGACGCCGATCGCCCACCCCTTCAACAACGAGGCGACCCGCGACACCATCCGCCACTGGGTCGAGGCGCTGGGCGACGACAACCCGCTCTGGACCGATCCCGAGTACGCCAAGAGCACCCTCTACGGCGACATCATCGCGCCGCCGAGCTTCCTGTTCAGTTGCAACCAGGGACCGGCGTGGCGCGGGGCCACCTCGGGCGGCTTCCGGGGCTTCCCCGGCGTCCACCGGTTCTGGTCGGGCGATTCCTGGGAGTACTTCGAGGTCATCCGGCGGGGCGACACGATCCTCGGCGAGACGTATATCAAGGAGTTCATCGAGCACCCGAACTCGCGCATCGGGGGCGGTCTCGCCGTCGAGGACGTGGCGATACAGACCTTCTACAACCAGCGCGGCGACAAGGTGGCCGAACATGAGCTGCGCTTCTTCAACACCGAGCGGCGCACCGCGGCCAAGAAAGGGAAGCACCGCGAGTTCACGGAGCACGTCTGGACCGAGGACGAGATCCAACGCCTCTGGGCGGACATTGACGAGGAGAGGGTCCGCGGTGCGGAGCCCCTCTACTGGGACGACGTTGAGGTTGGGGAGGAAATTCCGACCGTGGTCAAAGGCCCCCTGAGCCAGTGCGAGATCGTCGCCTTCAACACCGGCTGGGGCGGCCCCTTCATCCTCGCCAGCGAGATCGCCCAGCGCTACGCCCGCGCCCATCCCAAGGCCAACGTCCCCGACCGCGACACCAACGCCCCCGACTTCCCCATGCGCGCCCACTGGGACCGCGGCTTCGCCCGCGAGGTCGGCGCGCCCTCGGCCTACGACTACGGCGGCCAGCGCATTGCCTGGATCATCCACGGCCTCACCAACTGGTGCGGCGACGCCGGCATGGTGCGCGGCGTCGACGGCAAGCTCACCGGCTTCAACGTCCAGGGCGACGCCACTTGGTGCAAGGCCCGCGTTACCGGCAAGGAGGTCGTCGACGGCGAGCCCCTCGTCTTCCTCGACACCTGGGGCGAGAACCAAGACGGCCGCGTCACCGTCACCGCCGGCGCCAAGGTGCGCCTGCCCAAGCGCGGTTAGCCGAACCGGGGCGCGACCTTCTCCTGGAAGAGAGCCAGCTGCTCGAGGTAGTGGTCGACGCCGTCCGACCTGAACTGGGCGTTGTAGACCGTCGCTCCCGCCTCTTGGAGTCGTCCCAGGTTGTCGACCATGACGTCGATCTGGCCCGGCTGCGTTATGTCCACCGCCGGCTCGAACGACAGGGATATGTCGAACGGCTCGGTCCGCGAGGTCCACTCCGGCCACGACTTCGCCCGCGCGATCAGCTCCCCGGCCTGCTCGGTGGTGAGGCCGAACGGGTCCCAGCCCTGGCCCGACGTCAGCGCGCGGCGCAGCGATAGCGCGGTGCGCCCTCCCAACCAGATCGGCACCCGTTCCTGCACCGCGTGGGGGTCGATGATGAAGTCGTCGAAGGCGTAGAACTCGCCCTCGTACTTGGGCTGGTACTGGCCGAACGCCGCCCGCAGCGCCTTCAGCGCGTCGGTGTAGATGGCGCCGCGGTTGTCGAACTCGGCGTCTAGGAGCTCGAACTCCTCCCGCAGCGAGCCGACGCCGACGCCGAGAATCAGCCGCCCCTTGGAGAGCTTGTCGAGGGTGCCGTAGCGCTTGGCCACCGCCAACGGATGGTGGTAGCCCAGGACGATGACCGTGGTGAAGAGCCTGATTTGCTTCGTGACCGCGGCGAAGAACGACAGCGTCGCCAGCGGGTCGTAGTAGCGGCCTCCGCGGATCTTGGCGACCTCGGTGGGGATACCCACGTGTTCAGGGCAGGTCAGCCAGTAGTAGCCAAGCTCGTCTGCTGCCACGGCGATGCGCTTGAGCTCGTCGGGGCCGGCGTCGCGCTCCCACGTGATGCGGCGGCGGGGGTGCAGCGACGTCACCGGCGTGGCGACGCCGAACTTCATGGGCTGGTCGGCCATGGCGGGCCTCCCTTCCGGGAATCGTTGGCTTCTCTAGATGGGGCGATGCTACTACGGCAAGCGGCGCTAAGCGAGGCCCTCGCGCGGCGACCACCCCGCGTCGGCGAGGCCGCGCCTGATGTGGGTGAGGAGGCCGGGGCCCTGGTAAACGAGGCCGGTGTAGACCTGGACCGCGTCGGCGCCCGCCTGTAGGAGTCGCAGCGCGTCGTCGGGGCCGAAGACGCCGCCCGCGCCGATGATGAGGAAGTCCGGCGGAACAGCCGCCCGCAGCCGTTCGACGGCGTCGAGGGCGCGCCCGAAGATGGGGCGGCCCGATAGTCCGCCTTCAAGGTCGCGGGCCTCGTCGGAGCGCAGGGCGGGGTCGAGGGAGGTGTTGACCGCGATGGCGCCGTCGACGGCGCGGCGGCGGCAGACGACGGCGGCCTCGTCGATTTCCGCCGCGCTCAGGTCGGCGGACAGTTTCACCAGGAGGGGCTTCGGTGGACCCACCGCGCGGCGCGCCTCGTCCAGGGCGGCAAGGAGGCCGTCGAGGGACTCCGGCGACTGGAGCGAAGTCAGCCCCGGTGTGTTCGGCGAGCTGACGTTGACCACGAAGTAGTCGGCGGCGTCATGGAGCGCCCGGAGACAGGCTACGTAGTCGTCCGCGGCGGTATCGAGGGGGGTGGCCGCGTTCTTGCCGATGTTGACGCCAACGGGAGCGCGTCTGGGCCGGTGACGGGAGAGGGTCGCCGCGACCCGGTCCGCGCCCCGGCTCGGGAAGCCGAGGCGGTTCACCAAGGCGTCGCGGGAGCGGAGGCGGAAGATGCGCCGCCCCGGATTACCCGGCTGCGGCCGGGGCGTCACCGTGCCCACCTCGACGAAGCCCGCGCCCAGCGCCTCGGCCATGCGCGCCACGCGTCCGTCCTTGTCCCAGCCCGCCGCGATGCCGACGGGCGCGGAGAAGCGGAGGCTCCGCCACTCGAAGCTGAGGCCCTCGGAATCCCTTCCGCTGATGCGTTCTACCAGGGAAGGGCCGAAAGGGACGCGCTGGAGGGACGCCAAGAGGGAAAGCGTGAAACCGTGGGCCCGCTCGGGTTCGAGGCGGGCGAGGAAGGGCCAGAGGAGGCGCCGGTAGAGGCTCATGCCGCGGCTCCATTATATGGCCGCGGCCGGCAGTCCGGCGCTGGACGGCTAGGCGGCGACCGCGTGCGGGGCGGGGTCGCGCCGGAGGATGCGGTGGATCGTCCGCGTGCTCAAGCCGAAGCGGTTGGCAAGCTGCGGCACGCCGAGCGACTCGCCCAGGCGGGCCTCGAGGATCGCCACGTCGCGGCGGCGGCGCTCCTCGCGCTGAATCCAGCCGGGATCGTCGTAGCGGCACTGCGGCAGGGGGCAAGTGAGACATGAGGGGTAGAGATCGCAGCCGTTGTCGTCATAGCTGGTGAATTCGGGGAGTCGGTCCAAGACGGGCTCGTTCTTTCGCATCGACGGTAACCTCCGCTGCTTCCAATCCATCCGTGTTTGCGTTCGTTTCTTGTGTTTCGCTCAGCTAAGGTTTCTTCAGAAAGCTATGCGGCCCGCCGCATTGGAGGCGCGACGCGCTCCGCCGCCCGCAGGAGCAGGCCCAGACCCACGACGTAGGCGTCGCCTTGCGGGCCGTTGTCGAGGGTGAAGCGGCCGCCGCCGGTCCGCGCCCGCGCTCCGACCACCTGCGCCTCGAAGTCGTGCCGTTCCTGGGAGTGGTCCTGCCGGTAGACCTGGACGCCGCCGTTCGCCGCGGCGGTCCTCAGCGCCTCCGCCAGCCCATAGCGTGCTTCCGGCCCGTCCGTGACCGGGGCCGCGAGGCACCCCCACGTCCGTTCGACCGACGCGACTACGCCGGCGAGCGTGTTCCGTCCGTCGACAACGGCGTGGGCATGGTCGACGACCAGGACCGGGCCGCCGTCGATGGGCAGCTCGCCGATGGTGACCGTGGCCGTCGCCGCCCCGCCCGGAGCGGACGGGCGGCTGACCACGATGGAGGCGGCGTAGCGCCTGCCGGGCTCGGGAGCGGACTGGCGCTCGTGGTCACCCTGCATGTTGCGGCGCTGGCTCAGAGAGAAGAGCCGTCCGCTGCGCCCTCCCTCTTCTGGGAGCGGGCGCGGGCCGCGCGGCTCGTCCACGTGCCGCGCCGGAAGGCTCAGGACTTCGGCGCCGAAGAGCGCCGGTTGAAGGGACTCGTCCCTTTGTTCGCGTCGCTGCGCCGTGATCCCCATGCCGTGCCTCCGCACCGTGCGCGTTCCCGTAGCGGAACGTGCGTTCTAAGTCTGTGAGATCACGGTAGCACGCGCGTTCTAAACATGTCAAGCATTTTTGGAACGCAAGTTCCAAATTGGTCTCTCAACAGGTTCAGAACAACGAAAATTGGCGACAGGGGAACCCTGTCGCCCGTTTCCCTCCGGCCTCTCCCCCTTTGGGGGAGATTGAGAGCGGGCACGCGCCGCTAGGCGCGTCGGAGGGGCGGAGAGGGAAGGGGCGCCGGCGTTCTTCGCCGTCCCTCAGCCGATTTCGTAGACGCCGTCGGGCAGGGGCTCGTCGTCGACGCGGCGCTCGATGGCGGCCAGGAGCTTGCCGACGCCCCAGCCGTGGAGCGCGGAGGCGAGCACCACGCCCTCCTCCGGCGGCCCGGCGCCGTCGAAGAGACCGGCCGCCGCCTCGTAGAGCTCGGCCTCGCTCCGTGCTTCAGGGAGGGCGAGGTCGGCCTTGTTCAGCACGAGCACCGTGGGCCGGTCGGCGAGGTCCAACGCTTCGAGGGTGCGCGTCACCACGTCGACCTGCCCCGCGGCGTTGGGGTGGGTCATGTCGACGACGTGGACGAGGACGTCGGCCTCGGCGATCTCCTCGAGGGTGGCGCGGAAGGCGGCGACGAGCGTCGTGGGCAGCTTATTGATGAAGCCGACGGTGTCGCTGACCAGGAACGGGCTGCCCGACGGGAGCCGGGCGCGGCGGGTCACCGGGTCGAGGGTGGCGAAGAGCTGATCGCGCACGCGCACGTCGGCGCGCCCGATCTGGTTGAAGAGGGTGCTCTTGCCCGCGTTGGTGTAGCCCACCATCGAGACGATGGGTAGGCCCTGCTTCTTACGCCGCTCCCGGTAGAGCGAGCGGCGGTTGCGCACCGCCTCGATCTCCCGCTTCAGCCTGGAGATGCGGCCCCGGACGAGCCGCCGGTCGGTCTCGATCTGGGTCTCGCCGGGACCTCGGGTGCCGATGCCGCCGCCGAGCCGTTCGAGGTGCGACCACTGCCCGGCGAGCCGGGGGAGCAGGTACTCGTGCTGGGCAAGCTCGACCTGGAGCCGGCCCTCGCGTGTCTGGGCGCGCTTGGCGAAGATGTCGATGATGAGGGCGGTGCGGTCGATGACCTTGATGCGCGTGGCGTCCTCCACGACGCGCTGCTGCGCCGGGGTGAGCTCGTCGTCGAGGATGACGACGTCGGCGCGGCGGTCGCGGGCCGCCTGGGCGACCTCTTCGAGCTTGCCGCGCCCGAGGTAGGTGTTGGCGCGCTTCCGGAGGCGCTGACCGAAGACGGCGACGACCTGGGCGCCGGCGGACCGGGCAAGCTCCCCGAGCTCGTCGAGGGAGTCATCGAGCGACAGCACGGAGCGCTCGGACTGCACCGAGACTCCGGCAAGGACGGCCCGCTCGACCGGCGGGCGCGTTGTCGTGGGGCGTTTGGCTATGCCGCCGCTCCTTCTTTCCCGCGGCTCGTCAGGCGAGCTCCGCGATGCGCCGCACCCCTTCGTCGAGCTGGTCGTCGGGCAGGGTGAGGGAGAGCCGCACGTAGCCCTCGCCGTACTGGCCGTAGCCGCTCCCCGGCGTCACCACCACGGCGGCCTCCTCGATGAGCTTGGCGGCGTAGTCGGCGGAGGTGTAGCCGTCCGGGATCCGCGCCCAGACGTAGAGGCTGGCCTGCGGCGGCACGACGGACATCCCGATCTTGGTGAGGGCCGCGACGAGCTTGTCGCGACGCCGCTGGTAGACGGCCACGTTCTCGGCGACGCAGTCCTGCGGACCGCGCAGCGCCTCGATGGCCATCAGTTGCACGGCCTGCGGGATGCCGGAATCGAGGTTCGACTTCACCCGCATCAGCGCGTTGATCAGGCCCGCGTTGCCGACGGCCATGCCGACCCGCCAGCCGGTCATGTTGTAGCTCTTGGAGAGCGAGTGGAACTCGATGCCCACGTCCATGGCGTCCTTCGCCTGAAGCAGGCTCACGGGACGGTAGCCGTCGTAGGCGATCTCGCTGTAGGGGGCGTCGTGGCAGACGGCGATGTCGTACTTCTTGGCGAAGGCGACGAGGTCGTTGTAGAAGCCGATGTCGGCCACCGCGCCGGTGGGGTTGTTGGGGTAGTTGACCCAGATGACCTTGGCTTTGCGGGCGACGTCCTCGGGAATGGCGCCGAGGTCGGGGAGCCAGCCGTTCTCCTCCTCCAGCGGCAGCCAGTGCGTCTCGCCGCCGGCGAACATGGTTCCGATGGAGTAGACCGGGTAGGCGGGATCGGGCACGAGGGCGACGTCGCCGGGGTCGATCAGGCAGAGGGCCATGTGGCCGATGCCCTCTTTCGCGCCGATCAGCGGCAGCACCTCGGTGTCGCGGTCGAGGGTGACGCCGAAACGCTGGCCGTACCAGTCGGCGACGGCCTGGCGCAGCTCGGGCAGGCCCTCCGACTCCGGGTAGCGGTGGTTGGCGGGCTCGTCCGACGCCGCGTGGAGGGTGTCGAGGATGCGCTCCGGCGTAGGCAGGTCGGGGTCGCCGATGGCGAAGGTGATGACGTCGATGCCCTGGGCCCGCTTCTCGTTGATCTTCTTGCTGATCTCGACGAAGAGGTAGGGCGGAAGCTGTTCGATGCGGTTGGCGAGCTTCATTGATTCTCCAGAGGGTGATGTTCACGGCGCGGCTCTCCGCGCCGCGCCCCATGATAGCCCAACGGATTGGAGGGGTGAAGGGAGGGGGGCTTTACCCCTCTCCCGCAGGGGGAGCACCTTAACCCTCTCTTCCCCTGGGAAAGACTGAGAGAGCCGGTGGGCGGTCCCCCCTCTTCTCCCCCCGGGAGAAGATTGAGATGAGGCCCCCCCCATCACCGCCGCAGGCCACCCGGCGCGGCCCACCTTCCCCTGTAGGGGCGCGTCGGGACGCGCCCGTCTCCTCCGGCGACCAGCTTGGCGAGCACCGCCGACGCCGATTCGATCTAGCGATACTCGCGGATGCGCAGCATCAGGAGGTCGCCGGCCTGCCAGGGCTGGTCCGCGACGCTCCACGTGTGGGCCGACGCCGCGGCGGCGGCGCCCACGAACGACAGCGACACCGATCCGTCCAGGGCGATGAAGTCGAGCGCGTGGCCCGACAGTGACGCCGGGGAGCTCAGCTCCAGTGTCAGGCTGCCGCTCTCCCACTTCAGGGTCTGGAGCGCCGTGCTCACCCCACCCACGGTGAACGCCGCCGGCTCAAGCACGCCGTTCGACCTGCCCGCTCCCACCGCCGTCCCGATGGCGACCGAGTCGAAGAACGCCTCGTGCACCGTCCCCGCCGGCGCGGTGACGGTGACGACCACCTCGAATCGCCTCTTTGCCGCCTCGGGAATGGCGTCGCAGAGGACTTCACTCTGCAGCATGTAATAGATGTTGAACCTGTATTCCCCGGCCGGCAGCGGCCGCGCCGTGTCGAACGCTCCCGACCGCCGCGGGACGAAAAGGGCCTGGTTCCGGCCCCCGACAAAGAACCCGCCCACCTTTTGAAACTCCGGCTCCAACTCCGGCCCGTTTCGGTACGTGTGCGCCCGCGCCCCGGCCGGCCGGCCGGAATCCATGGATTCGTCGTATCTGCTATACGGGTAGGTCCCGTCCGGGCTCTTCTTGGCGTTGAACCGTCGCTCCCACTTGTGCTTTTCGTAGATGCAGGCACGGTAGGCGTCCGATCCGCCGCCGGCCGCGACCTCACGTTCCACGCCGGCGACCTCCGCTTTCATCTCGTGCAGGGTGATCGTTGGCGTCTCCCCAGACCGGCCCGACGCCCCTCCCGCGCCCGCGGCCGCGGGCGTATCCAGCAGGAACCGCTGGGTACCGGATGCGCCGGTTGCGCCGTCCGAAGCCTCCGCAGGGAGCCACGTCTTGTCCCACGGACTATCGATGGAGTACGAGCCGGCGCCGAGACGAGTGACGTGACCCAAGACGTAGCGTCCCCGTTCTGGAAAGTCCGGCAACCACGGGCGGCCGGCCAACAGGAAGACAATCGCATCTCGCGCATCCCACCGCGCGTCGCGACCGGCGACAAGGGCCTTGCCGTGCTCGCGGGCGAGTTCCGCGGTACCGAGCGCAAGCGAGAGGTCATCGTCGTACGCCACCGCTATGATCTCGCCGCCTCCGCTACCCTTCAGGTATTCAAGCACCGTGAGCCGATGCTCCATCGTGCCGACGTGCGTGCCGGGCCACTCGTTGCAAGCGCGATGCCAACCCACCGCCCCGGCGGCAACCGACTGCAACCGCACCCTGGCGACCACGTCGGACCTCGCGATGCGTTCCTTCAGCGAGGTAGCGCCCGAAGGGAATGGGGCAACATCCTCTAGCCCGTGGCATGCCGCCTGGGGGGACGTGGAGGGTCGGCCCCGGTGCATCCCGTCAAGCCCAGCACGAGCGCCAAGATGGCTGCGATGCCAACAGGCGAATAGCGGAGGAGCGCAGCGCGCGCCGTCATGCGCGAACCCCGGTCCAATCGCGTCAGGGCACGAATGGCGGGCCGATCCATGCCCACAGTTTATGGTATGCATGTGATTTTTATGTGGCTTTAGGCTGAACCGCTATAACCTTTTGCGACTTATGCAAAAGTGACACGGCTAGCAGGGCACCACCGCGTCCCACCCCGGCCCTCTCTCAGTCTCTCCCAGGGGAGAGAGGTTTAAGGGGGGCTCTCCCAGGGAGAGAGAGGCTTAGGGTGCTTCCCCAGAGGGGAGCGGCCGGAGGGGAGGGCGCCCATAAGAGGCGCCCCTACACGCCCGGCGCGGGCAGCGTCTCCAGGTATTTCAGCCCCGAGCCGGTGTTGAGCAGCAGCGCCTCCTCGCCGGGGGCGACGGTGCCGCCGGCGACGAGCTTGGTGAGCGCGGCCGCCGTCGCGGCGCCTTCGGGGCAGACGAAGATGCCCTCCAGCGACGCGACCCTGCGCATCCAGTCCACGATCTCCTCGTCGGAGACCGTGACCGCGCCGCCGTTGCTCTCCCGCAGCACGTTGAGGATGAGGTAGTCGCCGATGGCGGAGGGCACCCTGATGCCGGCGGCGAGCGTCTGGGCGTCGGGCCAGGGCTCGGCGTGGTCCGCGCCGCTATGGAAGGCGCGCACGAGGGGCGCGCAGCCCTCGGACTGCACGCAGAACATGCGCGGCCTCGGCCCGTCGAGCAGGCCCATCGCCTCCATCTCCTCGACGGCCTTCCAGATGCCGACGATGCCGGTGCCGCCGCCGGTGGGGTAGACGATCACGTCGGGCATGCGCCAGCCCAGCTGCTCGGCGATCTCGTAGCCCATCGTCTTCTTGCCCTCGGCGCGGTACGGCTCCTGGAGCGTGGAGACGTCGAAGAGGTCGCGCTCCTCCGCCATGCGGCGCGACTGGGCGCCGGCGTCGCCGATCAGCCCGTCGACGAGGATGAGCCGCGCGCCCATGACCTCGACTTCCTTCTGGGTGGCCTCGGGGGCGTCGGCGGGCATGAAGACGTGGGCCTCCATGCCGGCCCGCGCTGCGTAGGCGGCGAGCGCGCCGCCCGCGTTGCCGGCGGTGGGCACGGTCAGCCCCTTCACGCCGAGCTCCTTGGCCTTCGACACCGCCGCCGCCATGCCCCGCGCCTTGAAGGACGCCGTCGGGTTCCCCCCCTCGTCCTTGATCAGCAGCGGGCCGCAGCCGATCTCGCGGCGCAGCCGTTCGGCGGGCAGCAGAGGCGTGTAGCCCTCGCCGAGGCGTGACCACGTTCGCCGGGTCGCGGACGGGCAGCACCTCGAAGTAGCGCCACATCGTCGGCCCGCGGCCGGCGAGCGCTGCGGGGGTCATGCTCCGCCCCGCGGCCTCGAGGTCGTACCGCGCATAGAGCACCTTGCCGCAGTCGGGACACGTCCGGACCGGTTGGCCGGCATCCACGGTCCGGCGAACATGCGGTGCATTCCAGGTGGGTGAGGTAGCTTTGCATGAGAGGGAAATTGTAGCCGGAGATGACTTCGAGCGCGGCGCACTCTTACCTCTTCTCCCCCGGGAGAAGGTTGAGATGAGGGGCCCCTTATCACCACCACCGACCTTTCGAGGCGCCTGCACTGGCTGGCACTTCTGCGAAGACGCCCCGCCGCGCTACACTCCGCCCATGGACGTACTCGAACACGTGCAAGCGCACATGGCCGGGCTCCCCGACAGGGTGCGGGCGCACGTCGAGCAGGTGCGGCGGCACGCGGTGGCGCTGGCGGAGTCGCACGGCCTCGACGCCACACGCGCCGACCTCGCCGCCGCCTCCCACGACGTCTGCCGCGTCGTCAAGGCCGCCGACCTCCTCGACATGGCCCGCGGCTTCGGCATACCCGTCACGCCCATCGACGAGGCCTTTCCCGTCTTCCTCCACGGCCCCGTCGGCGCCGAAGTCCTGAAGCGCGACTTCGGGTTCGACGACGAAGAGGCCCTCGACGCCGTCCGCTATCACACCATGGGCCGCGCCGGCATGACTCCGTTGGAGCGGGCCGTCTTCCTCGCCGACAAGCTCGACCCCTCGAAGATCGGGCGCTACCCCTTCCTGCCCGAGGTCGAAGCGGCGGCACACCGCGACCTCGACGAGGGGATGCTCCTCTTCATCGACCGGCAGGCCGCGGCCTTCCTCGAACACGGCGACCTCGTGCACCCGGGGATGATCGCCGCCCGCAACGACGCCCTGCTCGCGCTGAAGGCGCGGGCCGGGTCGCCCTAGCCGCCGCCTCCGCCGGCCCCGAACAGCAGGCCGAGCACGATGAAGCGGAGCACGAAGCCGGGGAGCACGGCGAGCGCCGCCCGGAAGCCGGGAATCCCCAACGCCCCCTGCACCGCGATGATCATCGTCACCACCATCCAGAGCGTGACGACGAGGCCGAGAATGCTTCCCACGCCGGGAATGCCGATGAAGAGAAAGAGCAGTCCCGGCGCGGCGGAGAGTCCGATGGCGCCGATGAGCGGAGCGGCCAGCCTCGTGCGTTCGTCCTCCGGCGCGGCCATGATGCCGAGCACGTAGGCGCTGACCGCCTGGAGGAGCCACACCCCAGGCATCGCCACCAGCCCCGAAAGGGCCGCGACGATATTCCCTCCGCTCCCCGCCTGCTCGATGAATGCGCCGATGAGCAGCGCCACCGTCGCCATCATGACGACGGTGAACCCCTGCGCGATGGCGACGGGGTCGGCCCGAAGCTCCTCGTAGACCTCGCGGTCGAGCAGCGTGGCGCGGTACATCCGCGCGAAAAGCATCGGCGACTTGCCGCCGCCGCCGTCAGGCCTCGCCACGGGCGGCCAACTCCTTGCCGCGCTTCCGCCGGGAGGCGGCGCGGTCGTCATTCTCGGTGCTGCGGCTTGGGCAGTACATCGGGCAGTCCCAGTGGCGGATTCTAGCGGCGCGGCGCGCCGGACGCCAACGGCGGCCCAGGAATCCGCCGCGGCCCCGCCGGCGTACCTTGGGCAGGAACGCGGGCGTCCTTCCGTTGTACGGAATGGTATACTGAACGGCGCTTTGCGCTGCGCGGGCGGCGCCCGCCGTAGCGAAGGACCGATACGCTCTTGATCGAAGTCGAACACGTAAGCAAGTTCTTCGGCGATTTCATCGCCATCGAAGACGTTACCTTCGAAGCCGAACGCGGCGAGATCCTCGGATTCCTGGGGCCCAACGGCGCCGGGAAGACGACGACGATGCGCATCATCACCGGCTTCACTCCGCCCAGCGAGGGCACGGTGCGCGTCGCGGGGCACGACGTGCTCAACGACTCGCTCGAAGCCCGGCGCAACATCGGCTACCTGCCGGAGACGGTCCCCCTCTACACCGACATGACGGTTCGGGACTACCTCGACTTCATGGGCAGCCTGCGGCAGATGACGCCGGAGGAGCGCAAGAGCCGCTCCGACTACGTGATCGAGCGCCTCGCCATCGAGGATTACGTCAACACGTTCATCGGGCGGCTCTCGAAGGGCTACCGGCAGCGCGTCGGTCTGGCCCAGGCGATGCTCCACGAGCCCACCGTCCTCATCCTCGACGAGCCCACCATCGGCATCGACCCGGTGCAGGTCGTCGAGACCCGCGAGCTCATCCGCGGCCTGGGCCAAGACCACACCATCGTGCTCAGCACGCACATCCTCCCCGAGGTCAGCACGATGTGCGAGCGCGTGGTGGTGATCAACGAGGGCCGCATCGTGGCCGTCGACAAGCCCGACAACCTCTCGGTCCTCTTGCGGGGGTCGGAGCAGGTCCGGCTTGAAGTGCGCGGGCCGACTCGCGACGTTTCCACCCGCTTCCGCGACCTCAACGGGGTGCGGCGGGTCGAGCGCAGCGACCTCGGCGGCGGCGTGTACAGCTACACCCTCGAATGCGAGCCGGGTTCCGACCTGAAGGAAAGCCTGGCCAAGCTCGTGATCGACCAGGGCTGGGGCCTGCAAGCCCTGGAGTCGGCCAGCATGAGCCTGGAGGACATCTTCCTCGAGCTCACCACGCGAGAGACCTCCGCCGATTCCGGCGAGACGAAGACCTCATGAACGCCCTGCTCATCGCCAAGAAAGAGCTGCGCACCTACTTCGCGTCGCCGATCGCGTACGTGATCATGGCCGCGTTCCTCTTCTTCACCGGCCTGCTCTTCATCGACAGTCTGAGCGGGCCGTTCCGCGAGGCCGCCCTGCGGGAGTTCTTCTCCGGCCAGGCCTCCGGCGGCATCACCACCGGCACGGTCACCGGGGCCTTCGTCCTCCTCCTCCTCGGCCCCGTGCTCACCATGCGCCTCTTCGCCGAGGAATCGAAGCTGGGCACGCTGGAGCTCCTGCTCACCTCGCCGGTGCGCGACTTCGAGGTGGTAGCCGGCAAGTTCCTCGCCGCGCTGGGCATCGTGGCCATCCTGCTCGTCCTCACCCTCTACTACCCGATCATGCTCTTCGTCTTCGGCGATCCGGAGTTCGGCCCCGTCTTCTCCGGCTACTTCGGCCTGGTCCTGCTCGGCGCCTTCTTCATCTCCGTCGGCCTCTTCGCCTCGTCGCTGAGCAGCAGCCAGATCGTCAGCGCCGTCGTCGGCCTGGTGATCCTGCTGATGTTCTGGTTTATCGGCGAGGCGGCCGACTTCTTCCGGGGCCAGCCGGAGACCATCCTCCAGTTCGTATCGCCGCGCTCCCACTTCGATGACTTCGCGCGCGGCCTCATCTTCCTCGATTCGGTGATCTACTTCCTCGGCCTCACCGCCATGTTCATCTTCCTCACCGTGCGCAGCCTCGAGACCAGGAGATGGCGGTAGATGGCGAAGAAGCGCTTTAGCGCCCTCTCCGACACCCTCACCGAGTACGTTGGCAACACCGCCGCCGCGGCCCTCGTGGGTTCTGCGATGGCGTTGGTCGCCGCCGCGGTGCTGGCCCTCGTGGCCCGCGACCTGCGGGGCGCGGCCCTCGGCCTCCTCATCGTCGGCCTGGTGCTGTTGCTGACGGCCTTCGTCTCCGGCTACTCCCAGATCCGCGCCGCCGTCATGACGCGGCGCGGCTTCTACGGGCTCAACGCCACGGCGATGACGCTGCTCTTCCTCGCCCTCGCCGCCGTCATCATCTGGGTGGGCGCGCAGAGCAACGCCACGTGGGACGTCACCGCGACCCGGCAGTTCAGCCTCGCGCCGCAGACCGCGTCGATCCTCGACGACCTGGACACGGAAGTGCGCGCCATCGCCTTCTTCGTGCCCGGCGACGCCAACCAGACCGCGGTGCGCTCGACGTCGCTCGACCTGCTGGAAGAGTACGGCCGGCAGTCGGGCCTGTTCTCGTTCGAGGTCGTCGACCCCGACCTGAACCCGGAGACGGCGCGAAACTTCGGCATCAACCCCAACAGCGAGCCGGGGACCGTGGTCTTCTCGTCCGGCGGCGCGCTCCAGCCGGTGAACACGCTGATCTTTCAGTCCGAAGGCGGCTTTATCCCCAACCTGAACCTGGAGAAGGACTTCAGCCAGGCCATCCTCGCGGTGACGCGGGAGCGGCAGAAGGTCGTCTACTTCACCATCCGGCACGGCGAGCGGAACATCTCCGGCACCGACGACGCCGGCTACGGGCTCGCCCGCTTCGGTATCGAGGGCGACAACTACACCGTCCGCCCGCTGGACATCATCACCGCCGGCACGATCCCCGACGACGCCGCGGCGGTCGTCGTCGCCGGTCCCCAGCGGGAGCTGCTCGAAGAGGAAGTCGGGCCGCTGAACGACTACCTGCGCGGCGGGGGCAACGCCCTCTTCCTCCTCGACCCCAACCCGCCGGCGAGCTACACCGCCATCCTGGAAGAGTGGGGCGTCACCATTGGCGAGGGCACCGTCGTCGACCTCGCCAGCTCCGTCTCCAACAACACGCGCGCGCCGTTCATCGGCGAGAGCGGCTACAGCCTCCACGAGGCCCTCCGCCAGCCCGCCGACGAGATCTACAACGACGTGCGATACACCCAGATCACCCACCCGATCGACGACTTCAGCTTCTACGACCACGCCGCGGCGATCATCCCGCTCGCCGATCAGGCCGCCGACCTCGATGCCCCCAATATCTTCTATGCGGGGAACGAGATCACCATTGCCCCCTTCCTCACGACGACGCCCGTCTTCAGTTGGCTGGAGCGCGACCCCGACACGGAGAACCTCGACGACGACGAACCCGCCGGCCCGCTCGCGATCGGCGTCACCATCGATGCCGCCGCCCCCTACGGAGCCCAGCCCGTCGAAGGCGCGCCCCGAACCAAGATCGTCGTCATCGGCGACTCCGACTTCGCCAGCAACCGCTTCTTCAGCTCCTTCAGCAACGGCGACGTCCTGCTCAACTCGGTGAACTGGCTCACCGGCGACTTCGACCTGATCTCGGTGCGCCCCAAGCTCCGCGACGCCCGCCTGCTCATCGTCAATCAGGACGAGTGGAACTTCATCCGCTGGTCGAGCCTGCTCATCCTGCCCATCGTCGTCGGGTTCGCCGGCGCCTTCGTGTGGTGGAGGCAGCGCTAGGGCCCGCAGAACCGACCAGGGCCGCCGCGCGTAGCGAGTTAAGACCAAACGGCGCAATGACCGAACGGCCTATCTCATGAACTACCGCCTCACCATTGGACTCGTCGTCGCCCTCGCCATCACGGCGGCCGTCTCCGCCATCATCGTGACCAACGACGATCCCGGCGTCCCCGACCGCGTCCGCGTCCAACGCGAGTTCTGGTATACCATCGACGACGACTCGATCAACAATGTCTCGATCCGCACCGGGGCCCAGGAACAGACCTGGGTCAGAGACGACGACCGCCGGTGGTTCTTCGACGTGATCGACGGCGACCCCGTCGACCGCGCCCGCTGGGGCGGCGTCACCCTCCTGCTCAGCGGCCCGCAGCACGTCCGCGAGCTCGCCGGCGCGGCCGCCCACCTCGACCGCTACGGCCTGGTTTCCCCGGACACCGTCATCCGGATCGGCGTCTCGGGCGGCGGGGGCGGCGTCGTGGTCCGCCTCGGCGACCGGACCCCCGACGGTGGGGAAAACTACGCCCAGAAGGACGATGACCCAGGCGTCTATCTGATCGACTCCACCTGGGCCGAAGCGCTGACGAAGCTCGTGCGCGAGCCTCCACACCAGACCCTCTGGGGCGCCGACAGCGTGGTGGAAGGGTTCAACGTCGAGCACCAAGGAACCGATCAGACGTGGGCGCTGGACGACGAAGGCAAATGGCGCTTCGACTCGCCGGAGGGCGACCTGATCGACGAGGAAGCTTGGGAAAGCGCCCTCGAGCTCCTGACCGGCCCCCGCTTCCGCTACGAGGTCGAGGACGCGCCCGAGAGCCTCGAACCCTACGGGCTCGACGAGCCGGTCGCCGTGGTCACCTTCCTCTTCAGGTCCGAATCACCGGTCGAGGTGCGTCTCGGCACCCAGACGCCCGACGGCGCGCGCCAGTACGCCCAGATCAAGGACGCCGAATCCGTCATCCTGATCGCGAGCGATTGGGGCGCCGGCCTCGCCAACCTCATTCTCGACCCGCCTCCCATCGCCCCCGCCGCCGAAGACGACGAGGACGCCGCCGAAGGCGAAGAGGGCGACGCCGCCGACGCGGACGCCGACGCGGACGCCAACGGCGAAGCCGAAGACGCCGACAGCGACGGCTAGGCGCCCGCTTCCTCCGGCCTCTCCCCCCAGGGAGCCCCCTATTCGACCTCCTTCCCACTGGGGAGACCTCCTTAAGCCTCTCTCCCTCTGGGAGAGACCCCCCTAAACCTCTCTCCCTCTGGGAGAGACTGAGAGAGGGTCGGGATGAGGCGGCCCCCTCCGGAACCTCTTCTCCCCACGGGAGAAGATTGAGATGAGGGGCCCTCTCACACCCACCAACGGCTAGCACGGGGTGCCATACCGCAAGCCTCTCCCCCTCTGGGGGAGATTTGAGAGAGGGCGCGCGCCGTCATGCGCGCCAGCGCCCGCAGGGCGCTGTTTCCCCACGCGGCAGGCTACGCTTCCTCGATGGCGATCGACTTGATGCGGTCGCCGGGCTCGCGGGCGGAGCCTGGGTCGCGCACCGAGATCGCGTTCACCACGTCCATCCCCTCCGTCACCTTGCCGAAGACGGCGTGGCGCCCGTCGAGGTGCGGCTGCGGCCCGAAGGTGATGAAGAACTGGCTCCCGTTCGTGTTCGGGCCGGCGTTCGCCATCGACAGCGTGCCCGCCTCGTGGACCAGATCGGGGTGGAACTCATCCTCGAAACGGTAGCCGGGACCGCCGGTGCCGGTGCCGGTGGGATCGCCGCCCTGGGCCATGAAGCCCGGAATGACGCGGTGGAAGGTGACGTCGTCGTAGAAGCCGTCCCGCGCCAGGAAGACGAAGTTGTTCACCGTCTTGGGGGCGCGGTCGGCGAAGAGCTCGACGCGGAACGAGCCGTTCTCCAGCTCGAACGTCGCGGCGTAGCTCTTGCTCGGGTCGATGGACATGGCGGGCGGTTGGTTGTACGACACGGAAACTCCCTTCAGGATTGCGGCCCCCTTTGGCGAGGCCGCTACGTGGGCCTTGGGCGGCCCTAGACCTCTTCGATCAGAATCGTGTAGATGACGTCGCCGGGTCCGATGGCGGTGGCCGGGTCGCGCGGCGAGATGCTGTTCACCACGTCCATGCCCTCCACGACCTCGCCGAACACCGCGTGCCCCCCGTCGAGGTGCGGCGTGGGAACGAAGGTGATGAAGAACTGGCTCCCGTTGGTGTTGGGGCCGGAGTTCGCCATCGAGATCACGCCGGCGTTGTGGATCAGGTCGGGGTGGAACTCGTCGTCGAAGCGGTAGCCCGGGCTGCCGCCGCCCGTGCCGGTGGGGTCGCCGCCCTGGGCCATGAAGCCAGGAATGACGCGGTGGAACGTGACGCCGTTGTAGAAGCCGTCCCGCGCCAGGAATACGAAGTTGTTCACGGTGCGCGGCGCCTGGTCGTCGAAGAGTCGCAGGCGGAACTCGCCGCGCTCGGTGACGAAGGTGGCGTAGTACTCCTTGCTGGTGTCGATGACGAGGTCCGGCGGGCCGTCGTACTCCTGCGGCCCCGCCGTCGGCGACGGCCCCGCCGACGTGTCGCCCGCCGCCACCGTGGGCGTGGCCGTTTCCACGCGGAGCGGGGTCGGCGTGGGTTCGGGGTCGTCGCCGCCGCAGGCGGCAACGACCATGGCGGTGGCGAGCAGCATGGCCGCCCCCAAGATCATCCTCGAACGGAGCGCGGCAAAGGGGACGCGAAACATCGGGGGAGCCTCCGGAAGAGCGGGCCGCGTGGCGCCGCTCGGCAGTCTGTTTCCTTCAGGACAGCGTCCGGCCATCAGGGGCCGGCGGCGTCCTATGATAGCATGGCGCGGCCTTCCGTTACTCACCCGAAAGCACCGCCATGAAAGCCGTTGTACTGGAGCAGCCCGGGTCGCCCGACGGCCTCTGCCTCCAAGAGGTCGAGACGCCGCGTCCCGGCCCTCGAGAGGCCCTGGTCAAGGTCGCCGCCGCCGGCGTCTGCCACCACGACGTCGCCGTCATGCGGGGGCAACTCCGCCGCGGCGTCAAGGAGCGCCTCATCCTCGGCCACGAGATCGCCGGCGTCGTCGAGAAGGTCGGCGCCGAGGTCGACGACCTCGTCCCCGGCGAGCGCGTCGCCTCGATTCTCACCAACTGCTGCGGTGCCTGCGAGCGCTGCCGCGCCGGCCGCGAGCACCGCTGCCTCCAGGGACATGGCATCGGCCACGGCGTCGACGGCGGCTACGCCGAGCGCGTCGCCGTCGCCTCGGCGAGCCTGGTCCGCGTCCCCGACGCCGTCCCCCTGGACCACGCCGCCGTCGCTGCCTGCCCCATCGGCGTCGTCCTCCGCGCCGTCCGCGACCTTGCCCAACCTGAGGCGGGAGAGACCGCCGTCGTCACCGGCGCGGGAGGCGGCATCGGCATCCACGGCGTCGGCATACTGAAGGCCAAGGGAGCGCGCGTCTTCGCCGTCACGACCTCACCGGCCAAGGAAGCCGCCCTCCGCGAGGCCGGCGCCGACCACGTCATCGTCAGCACCGAACTCGACTTCCACTGGGAGGTGCTGGCCCTCACCGAAGACGCCGGCGCCGACGTCGTCCTCGACTCCCTAGGCTCGCGGGCCTTCGACGCCGCCTTCCAGAGCCTCGGCCAATACGGCCGGCTCGTCTTCATCGGAGAGATGGGCGATGGTCAGGTCGCCCTCAACCCGGCGGAGCTCCTCTTCAAGGACGCCCGCCTCATGGGCATGACGGGGGCCAACAAGGCCGACCTCATCGAGGCCCTCACCCTGATCGACACCGGCGCCGTCCGCCCCGTCGTCACCGCCTTCCCCCTCGCCGACGCCGCCCGCGTCCACCAGCTCCTCCTCGACCGCGCCGTCACCGGCCGCGCGGTGCTCATTCCTTAGGGGATCGTCCCGTCCTGGGGGGCATTAAACCTCTCTCCTTCTGGGAGAGACTGAGAGAGGGCCGGGGCGGGGCGCGGCGGTCTCCTCCCTCTCCCGCTGGGAGAGGGTTGGGGTGAGGGCGGGGCGTAGGGAGGGGTGCGCCAACGTCAACGCAGCCCGCAGCCCCCTTTAGCCACCCTCGCGATCGGCCACCCCAGGGTCCCCGTATGCCGCGCTCCCTTGATCCGGACCGAGCAGCTCACGCCTGACTTCATCCCAGTCAAGAACGGGATCAGCCGGGTCGCTTAGCCGGTCGAGCGCCACGGAAAGGTCGTCGAAGTCCTCCCGATGCCTCTGTAGGGGCGGACCAGATGAGTTGTCAATCGAGCAGGAGCCATCCGCCTGCGGTACGCGCAGAAGGCCCCCTGGTCAAAGCACCCGCCCCGTTTGACCCGGCGCCGCGTCGTCCTTATCCTGGCCGCCGACCGCGGAGCCGCCGACAATGCGATCGACGACCTACGTCAACCACATGAACTTCGCCGTGCCGCCGGACAACCTGGAGGCGCTCGACGCCTGCATCGACGCCGTCCTGCCCTGGCAGCGTTACGTCAAGCGCGACGACCTCGTCGGCTACCGTATCGGCGGCGACGACTCCGGCTGCGTCTTCGTCCGCCCCGTCGAGGCCTGCGGCGAGATTGCCGCCGTGATGAAGCGCGTCCGCCGCAGCGTCCCCGACCTCGACCGCGCCCTCGTCTCGCTGGAACAAGGCCCCGCCGATTTCGCCGACCACTTCGGCTTCAGGGTGTCCAGCGTCGACGAGTGGGAGCGACTGCTCGCCGGCTTCGAGGCGGCGGCGCGCGACCATCCCGAATGGCAGCTCACCGTCGTCGAGGTGCACCGGCCCGGCGACGCGGACGCGGTGACCCACCGCATCTACCAGGCTTGGCTCCGCATCGGGCTCCTCGGCCCCTTCCGCAACACCTTCGAAATGCAATGCGAGAACCCCGACACCGAGCCGGCGGCCTAGGCGAACCTCCCCCGGACCACCCGTGATAACCGAACCCCTCTCCATCCCCAACGGCGACGTCGTCCTCGAAGCCGAGCTGGTGCTGCCCGACGACGGCGCGCCATTCGGCGGCGTCGTGGTCTGCCACCCACATCCCCAGTACGGCGGCGACATGCGCAACAACGTCGTCGTCGCCATCATCCAAGGATTGCTGGCGCAGGGCATCGCGGCGCTGCGGTTCAACTTCCGGGGCGCGGGACGCAGCACGGGGTCCTACTCCGAAGGCGTCGGCGAACGCGACGACGCGCTCGCCGCCTTCGCCGCCCTCCGGGAGCACGACGCCATCGACCCGGCCAGGGTCGCCATCGCGGGCTACTCCTTCGGCGCCAACATCGCCCTCTCCCTGGCCCCCTATCTCGACGAGGCCCTCGGCGTCGCGGCGGTGGCCCCGCCCCTGCAGGGGCTCGCCCGCCCGACATCCTCGACTACGCCAAGCCCAAGCTCATCGTCGCCGGCGACGGCGACGCCTTCGCCCACGCCGACGAGGTCCGCGCCGTCGTCGACCGCATGGAGGGCGAGGCCCACCTCCGCGCCCTCGCCGGCGCCGACCACTTCATGGGCGGCTACGAAGCCGACATCGCCGAAGCCGCCGGCGCCTTCTTCGCCTCCCTCCTCGACCCTGCCCCTTAGGCCGCTCTCCCCCTGGGAGAGTTCCCCCTTAAGCCCTCTCTCCCTCTGGGAGAGACTGAGAGAGGGCCGGCCGGGGGCGCGGGCGGTCCCCTCCGGCCTCTTCTCCCCTCGGGAGAAGATTGAGATGAGGGGCCCCATGATCACCACCACAGGCCGCCCGAGCCCGCCACCCCGGCTTCGGCTGTCCTGGTCCAGACGGCCCGGCGGCGTATACTAGAACCGTTATGCACGCCCCGCCGCGCTCCTACCGCCGGAGCAGGCTCATCCTCGCCGCTTTCCTCTTCGCCCTCATCGTCGTCTTCGATCAGGTCACCAAGTTCGTGACCCGCGCGCGGCTCGACATCGGCGAGATCTGGCCCGATTGGCCGGTGCGCTTCACCCACATCAAGAACAGCGGCAGCGCCTTCGGCCTCTTCGACGGTCAGACCTTCTTCCTCATCGTCGCGTCCATCGTCGCCATCGCCTTCATGGTCTACTTCTTCCGTCAGGCCGCCGGGTCGAGCTACGTCATCAGCGCGGCGATGGGGATGATCCTCGGCGGCGCCGTCAGCAACCTCGCCGACCGCATCCGCGAAGGTCACGTCACCGACATGATCGAGTTCCCCCACTACCCCGTCTTCAACGTCGCCGACTCCGCCGTCGTCATCGGCATCGTGATCGTCGTCCTCCGCGTCCTCCTCGCATCCAAGGCCGAAGGGGAGGGCGCCGGGCCGGCGCCGGAAGGCCCCGGCTGATGCCGGAGACCCGCT
>OZ220063.1:0-142767 GCA_964291475.2 Dehalococcoidia bacterium
GAGATCGTCGAGCCTGAGCGCAACTCCCGCGACGACAAGATCGACGACCTCTGGAACCAGGCGTCCAGCCAGATCGACGCGCTGTCGCACATGCGCTACCGCGAGTTCGGCTTCTACAACGGCCTGGAGAAGGAAGCCGTCGACGCCGGCGCGCTCGGCATCGACCGCTGGGCGGACCACGGCATCGTCGGGCGCGGCCTCTTGCTCGACATGCCGCGCTACTTCGCGTCGCGAGGCGAGCCGTTCGACCCGTCGCGGGACACGGCGTGGAAGCCGGACGTGCTCGAAGCGGCGCTCGCAGCCCAGGGCGTCGAGCCGGAGGAGGGCGACATGCTTCTCCTCCGTACCGGCTGGATGGCGCACTACTCTTTCCCTCTCCGCCGAGCAGCGGGCCGCGCTGCCCCAGCACCTCGGCCCCGGCGGCCTGGAGAGTCCAGGGCTGAGCGCAGTCGAGGAGAGCGCCGCCTTCCTCTGGGACGCGGGATTCTCGCTGGTCGCCGCCGACAATCCCGCCGTCGAGGACTCGCCCGGCAGCCCCGAGGCCGGCTTCCTCCACCGGCGGCTCATCCCGCTCCTCGGCATGGCCCTCGGCGAGCTGTGGACCTTCGAGACGCTGGCCGACGACTGCGCGCGGGACGGCGTCTACGAGTGCATGGTCGTCGCCGTTCCGCTCAACCTGCCGCGGGGCGTGGGGTCGCCGGCCAACGCCATCGCCATCAAGTAGCCGGCGATGCAGCTAGAATCGCTGCCCATGAAGATCGGCGTCACCTACGACATCCGGAACCCGCCCCAGTGGCGCGTGCCCTACGACGCGCTCTACCACGACACGCTCGACCACATGGCGATGGTGGAGGACTGGGGATTCGACCAGGTCTGGATCCAGCAGCACCACTTCGAGGAGTCGGCCTACGGCCCGTCGTTCGCCGCGTTCGTCGGCGCGCTTGCCATGCGGACCAAGCGGATACGGATCGGCTCCTCCATCAAGATCCTGCCGCTCTACCACCCGCTGCTCGTGGCCGAGGAGATGGCCGTCCTCGACCAACTGCTCCGCGGTAGGCTCGACGTGGGCATTGGGATCGGGCACCGGCTGAAGGAGTTCGAGATCCTGGGCGTGCCGAAGAACCAGCGGCCGTCGCGCATGGAGGAAGGGATCGAGATCATGCGCCGGGCGTGGACCGAGGACCGGGTCAACTTCCACGGGCGGCGGTTCACGATCGACGACGCGGAGGTGCAGCCGAAGCCGATGCAGCAGCCGCTGCCCATCTGGGTGGCGACGCGCACACCGGCCGCGTCGGAGCGCGCGGCCCGGCTGGGGTGCAACCTCAAGCCGGGCAGCACCGATCCCGAGGTCTACCGCACCTACGCGCAAGGACTGAAGGCGCGGGGCGAACCGTTCGACGGCTACCGGGTGACCGTCAGCCTCTCGGCCATCGTCACCAAGGACGACCCCGACAAGGTGTGGGAGCGGCTGCGGCCGCACTACCAGTACCGGCGGGCCTTCTTCGACACGATCATCGCCGAGTTCGGCGACACGCCGCTGACCGGGATCCCGGCGGGCGAGATGACGACGTCGGCGACCAAGCCGGGGGTCTACGGCGATGAGATGGTCGGCCCGCCGGACACGATTTTGCGCAACCTGGAAGAGCTCCGCGCCGGCTGGTCGTGGGACGGCTTGAAGCCGACGGACTTGATCATCCGGACGCCGCCCCCCGGGGTGCCGCTGAAGGAGTTCGAGTCGTCGTTCGAGCTTTTCGTGCGGGAGATCATGCCTGTCGTTCGTGGGTGGTAGGGCTTCGATAGCCGGCGGTGGTTGGGAGGGGGCCCCTCCAGGGGGGAGAGGCCGGAGGGGACGGGCGCTTCGCGAAGCGCCCCTACAGGGGAGAAGAGGAGACCCCGCTCGCGGCGTCGCAGGTTACGCAAAACCTCTGGGCAACCACGAGGGTTGGGCCATGCAGGGCAAAACGAAGGGGCCGCACATGACGGCCCCTTCTCCGCGTCCGATGCCGCTGCGGACGGCTAGGCGGCCTTCACCTCGATTGCCTTGGCCCGGGCCGCTTCGGGCTTGGGGATGGTGACGGTCAGGACGCCGTTCTCGCAGGACGCGGTGATCGAATCGGGGTCGACGCCTTCGGGAAGGCGCAGGGCGCGGTGGAGGGAGCCGAAGCTCTTGCGGCGGTAGCCGTCGCCGCTCTCCTCGTCCGCCTTGGCCTCGCCCGAGATGGTGAGGGAGCGGCCCTCGAGCTCGACGTTGATGTCGTCGGGCGCGAGTCCCGGCACCGCGGCGCTCACCACGTAGGCGCCGTCGTTCTCGTCGATGTCGAAGCCGTACGACGGGAGGCGTCCGTGGAAGGACGCGGGGAGGTCCCCGAACCATGCCGGCGCGAAGGCGCGGTGGCGGAGGTACCGCCTCGGGACCGGGGATACGTGTCGGAACGGGCTCCATCGGATCAGGTTGCTCATACGAATCCTCCTCGTTGAAAATGGTTGGGGCTTCCGCCCCTGCTGACTTACTATGCAGTATACAGATTGATACATATCATGTCAATTTATTGTGTGTCTATTCCATTATATTGCTTGATTATTAATACTGTAGCGAGATATAATACCGGTGTAAGCTCTCAGGAGCAACGATCATGCCGGAGCAAGACCTCTACACCGTGCTCGGCGTCCCCCGCGACGCCAGCCAAAAGGATATCAAGCAGGCCTTCCGCAAGCTGGCCCGCGAGCATCACCCCGACGTGAACCCGGGCGACGCGGCGTCGGAGCGCAAGTTCAAGCAGGTCAACGAGGCCTACGAGGTGCTCTCCGACGAGAAGAACCGGAAGGCTTATGACAAGTACGGCCGCGACTGGAAGCACGCCGAGGAGTTCGAGAAGGCTGGCGTCGGAGGCCGCGGCGGCGGCGGTGCGTGGCGCTGGGCCTCGGGAGACGGCCGCCGGGGCGGATTCGATGGATTCGGCGGCTTCGACGACGTGTTCGGCTCCATGTTCGGAGGCGGTCGGCTCGCCCGAATGCGGGGCCGCGATTTCGACCACCGCGTCGACGTCTCGCTGGAGGAGGCCTTCCACGGCTCGCAGCGGACGCTCACGCTGCGGGACGAGCAGGGGCGTCCTCGCCGCATCGAGGTGAAGATTCCCAAGGGGGTCAAGACGGACTCGCGGGTGCGCGTCGCCGGTGAGGGGCATCCCGGCATGGGTGGCGGGCCGAGCGGCGACCTCTACCTCGTGGTCAGGGTGCTGCCGCACGCCGGCTTCGAGCGGCGGGGCGACGACCTCCACACCAACATCCCGGTCGCGCTGACCGGCGCCGTTCTAGGGACGGAGGTCGAGGTCCCCACGCTGTCGGGTAAAGTGGCCCTCAAGATTCCGCCCGAGACGCAGAACGGCAAGAGCTTCCGCCTGCGCGGCAAGGGGATGCCGCGCCTGAAGGGCGGCGGGGCGGGCGACCTCTATGCCAAGGTGGTTGTCCAACTGCCCGCCAATCTCTCCGAGCGGGAGCGGGCGCTGTTCCAAGAGCTCCAGGAGCTCCGCGGCTAGACTGGAGCGCGAGGCCCGCCGCCCGCCGGACGGGAGGAGGAAGATGAGACCGGAGCGATTCACCGCACAGGCGCAGGAAGTGATCGAAGACTCCCAACGCTTCGTGCGCGAGTATTCCCACAACCAATGGGACGTCGAGCACGTCTTCCTTGCCCTTGTCAGGCAGAGGAACGGCGTGGGCGAGAAGGTGCTCAGTAGCCTGGGCGTCGACACGACGGAAGTCGAGCGGCGGATACGGGCGGCGCTTGGCGAGAGCCCAAAGGTGGACAATCCCGGCAACGAGATCTATCTGACGCCCCGCGTCGACCGCCTCTTCACCGGCGCCGAGGACGAGGCCAGGCGCCTCAAGCAGGACCCTATTGGGGTCGAGCACGTGCTGGTCGCCCTGACGCAGGAAACGGAGGGGGCGACCGCGGCCATCCTCCGCGAGTTCGGCATCACACAGGACAGGGTATGGGGCGCGCTCGGCGAGGTACCTAGCGAGGACAGCACTAGCGGCGCTCTGGCCAAGTACAGCCATGACCTCACCGAACTGGCCAAAGCGAACAAGCTCGACCCCGTGATCGGCCGGGACGCAGAGACCAGACGCGTGGTCCAGATCCTGACCCGGCGGGGCAAGAACAATCCGGTGGTCATCGGCGAGGCCGGCGTGGGGAAGACCGCCGTCGTCGAGGGCCTCGCCCAGCGCATCGCACACGACGACGTCCCCGACTCGCTGAAAGGCCGGCGCGTCCTCTCCCTCGATCTCGGCGCGCTGGTCGCCGGGTCGAAGTTCCGGGGCGAGTTCGAGGAGCGCCTGAAGGCGGTCATGGACGAAATCAAGGAGGCCGAGGGCGAGATCGTCCTCTTCATCGACGAGATTCACACCGTGGTCGGCGCGGGGGCGGCCGAGGGCGCCATCGACGCCAGCAACATGCTCAAGCCGGCGCTTGCCCGGGGCGAGCTGCAGTGCGTGGGCGCGACGACCCTTGATGAGTTCCGCAAGCACATCGAGAAGGACGCCGCCCTGACGCGGCGGTTCTCGCCCGTCTATCTGGACGAGCCGAGCGTCGAGGACACCATCGCAATCCTCAAGGGCATCAAGCCCCGCTACGAGGCGCACCACAAGGTGGAGATCGACGACGCGGCGCTGGAGGCGGCGGCCCGCCTCTCGGCGCGCTACCTCACGGAGCGCTTCCTCCCCGACAAGGCGATCGACCTGATCGACGAGGCGGCGAGCAAGGTGCGCATCGACGCGCAGAGCGCCCCGTCCGACGTGCGCGACCTCGAGTTGCGCCTCACCCGGCTCAAAAACGAAGAGGAGGCGACTTACGAGCGGGAGGACTACGAAAGCTCCGCCCGCATCAAGACGGAACGCATGCAGACCGAGGAAGAGTACGACCGCATGCACGACGCATGGCGCAGCAGCGGCAGGGCCGAGGCCCGCGTCACCGAGGAGACCGTTGCCGAGGTCATCGGGGCGTGGACCGGCATCACCGTCTCGCGGCTCCTGGAAGGCGAGGCCGAGAAACTCCTGGCGATGGAGGAGCGCCTGCACGAGCGGGTCATCGGTCAGGAGGAGGCCATCGTGGCGGTCTCCGACGCCCTGCGCCGCGCCCGGTCCGGCCTGAAGGACCCCAAGCGGCCCATCGGCTCCTTCGTCTTCGCCGGCCCCACCGGCGTGGGCAAGACCGAGCTCGCCAAGGCGCTGGCCGAGTTCATGTTTGACGACGAGGACGCCATCGTCCGGTTCGACATGTCCGAGTACAGGGAGAAGCACAACGTGTCGCGCCTCATCGGCGCCCCGCCCGGCTACGTCGGCTACGACGAGGGCGGCCAGTTGACCGAAGCGGTGCGCCGCCGCCCCTTCCGCCTTGTCCTCTTGGACGAGATCGAGAAGGCGCACTCCGATGTCTTCAACATCCTGCTCCAGATACTGGAGGACGGACGCCTGACCGATGGGCAAGGCCGCACCGTTGACTTCAAGAACACCATCATCATCATGACGAGCAACCTGGGGACGCGCGACTTCCGCCGCCCGGTCTTCGGCTTCAAGACGGAGTCAGAATCGAACGGCGCCGAGGTCGAGAAGATGCGCCGCTCAGTCGACGAAGCGCTCAAACGGGAGTTCCCACCAGAGCTGGTAAACCGCATCGACGAAGTGATCGTCTTCGAGCCCCTGAGCCGCGACGAGATCCGCCGCATCGTCGACTTGCTCATCGCCGAGGTCGAACGCCGCCTCGAAGACCGCCGGATCGCCATCGAACTCACACAGGAGGCCAAGGACTGGCTCGCCGCCGAGGGTTACGACCCGATCTACGGGGCGAGGCCGCTGCGGAGGGCGATCCAGCGCTCGATCGAGAACCCGGTGGCGAACCGCATCATCAGCGGCGAGTTCCCCGACGGCTCGCGCATCGTCGTGAACGCGGATGACGGCGGCCTCTCCTTCGCCTTAGGCGAAGGCAAGCAGGCGGCGTAGGGTCCAGACCTGCCGGCCTCCGGGGCCGGCGGGCTTGGCGGCAGCGCATGGACTTCCCACCGGACCGGTACGCGACCGTCGAAGGGCACCGCGTCCGGTATTGGAATGAAGGCGCGGGGCCGGCCATCGTGCTCGTCCACGGGCTGGCGAACTCCGTGATCACCTGGCGGAAGAACGTCGAGGCGCTGAGCCGCAACTTCCGGGTCATCGCTCTCGACCTCCCCGGCCACGGGCTCTCCGACATGCCCAAGGTCCGGTTCGGCCTTCCCGAGGGCGCAGCATTCGTCGCCTCATTCCTTGACGAGCTTGGGGTCGACCGCGCCCACCTCGTCGGCAACTCCATGGGCGGCGCCGTGGCCCTCGAGCTCGCGCTGGCGCGGCCGGAACGCGTGGCGTCCCTGACTCTCGCCGACAGCGCCGGCCTGGGGCGGGAGATCTCGCTTGTGCTCCGGTTGGGCTCCCTCCCGCTGCTCGGCGAGTACGGCCGGCGGCCCACGCTTAAGGGGGTCCGCAACCTCGTCCGCTGGCTGGTCCATGACCCTAACCTGGTGGACGAAGACGAGCTGCCCCTCCGTCTTTCGTACCTCAAACGAGAGGGGTCGGCGCAGGCGCTGCTCCGCTTCCTCCGCACCGGCGTCGGACTCTTCGGGCAGCGCCCCGGTACACGACGCGACGCGATGCTGACGTCGCTCTCAGTTCCCACGTTGATCGTCTGGGGCGCGCAGGACCCGCTGTTCCCCTTCCGGCAGGCAGAGGAGGCGGCCCGCGCCATACCCGGCACCGCGCTCCACGTCTTCGACGCCTGCGGCCACTGGCCCCAATACGAGCACCCCGGCGAGTTCAACCGGCTGCTTGGGGAGTTCGTGGAGTCCGTGGGTTAGAGTCCAGCCGGCTTCGGGAGGTTGGCGCGCCCCGCCCGGCCCCCCGCCCTCGCCCCAACCCTCTCCCAGCGGGAGAGGGGGCGGACCGCCCCGCCCGGCCCTAACTCAGGGCCGAGTAGGAGCAGCGCCCTGCGGGCGCTCGCGCGCCTGACGGCGCGCGCCCTCTCTCAAATCTCCCCCAGAGGGGGAGAGGCAGGAGGGGATGGGCAGCGTTCGCGGTTGCGTCCTTGTGGCGCGGCGGCTTAATCTGGATTCATGGGCCCTGAGCCGATAGCCGGCGACTCTGCCGACGAAGTGGAAGCGGCGGCGCAGGACATCGCCGCGCCTGAAGAGGCGGCGCTGCCCCTTCCCTTCGACCCCAGCCACTTCCGCTGGATCATCCTCGGGCTCGTCATCGTCGTCGTCGCTGTCGCGCTCGTGTTCCGCAACGACCTTTCCGACGCCGAAGGCCTGGTGCAGCGGCTGGGCTATCCCGCCATCTTCACGCTGTCGCTCGTCGGCGCGGGGGGACTCGTCATCCCGCTGCCCAGCACGCTTGCCGTCTTCGTCGGGGGCGACCTGCTGAACCCCGTCTTCGTCGGCTTGCTCGCCGGGGTCGGCGAGGCCATGGGGGAGATCACCGGCTACGCCTTGGGTTACAGCGGGAAGGGCGTCATCGACAAGCGCCGGCTCTATAATCGGTTTGAGCGTTGGGTCCGGAAGCGCGGGGGCTGGGTGATCTTCATCGTGAGCGTCATCCCCAATCCCGTCTTCGACGTGCTGGGGATCGCGGCGGGCGCGCTCCGCTATCCGCTCCGCCGCTTCTTGCTCATCGCCTGGTCGGGCAAGACAATCAAGAACATCGGCATCGCCTACGCGGGCGCGCAGAGCGTCACCTGGATCAAGGACGTCTTCACCTAGCGAGCATGACGGCGCGAAACGAGCAATATCCATCGCCGACGGCGGCGAACACCGGCGCGGTCATCGCCGCCGCCGGGTCGAGCAGCCGCATGGGCGGCGTCGACAAGATCTTCGCGCCGCTCGAAGGGTGCGCCGTGCTGGCGCACAGCGTGGCCGCCTTCGAGGCACACCCCCGCGTCGGGGCCGCCGTCGTCGTCCTGCACACCGACTCGGTCGAGCCAGGCCGCGACCTCGCCCGCGAGATGGGGTGGGGCAAGGTCGTTGCCGTCGTGCCGGGGGGCGAGCGGCGGCAGGACTCCGTGGCCGCCGGCCTCGACGCGCTGCCCGCCGAATGCCGGTGGGTACTGGTCCATGACGGCGCACGGCCGTGCGTCACCGGCGACGTCATCGACCGCGGCATCGACGCCGCTGCCGGGTGCGGGGCCGCAGTCGCCGCCGTGCCGGTGAAGGACACGATCAAGGTCGTCGACGCCGACGGCGCGGTCGTGGAGACGCCGGAGCGGGCCGCGCTCTGGGCCGTGCAGACGCCGCAGGTCTTCCGCCTCGACCTGCTCCGCGCCGCCTACGACGCCGGCGACGCCGACGTGACCGACGACGCCGCGCTCGTCGAACGGCTGGGACACGCGGTCAAGGTCTTCCGTGGCTCCTACGACAACCTCAAGGTAACCACACCCGAAGATCTCGAGGTGGCGGGGGCGCTGCTCCGCCGCGCCGCGGAGGCCCGGGCATGATCCGCGTCGGCCTGGGCTGGGACGCCCACCCGCTCGTCGCGGGCCGCCCGCTGACGCTCGCGGGCGTGGTCGTTCCCTCCGACCTCGGGCCCGACGGGCACAGCGACGCCGACCCGCTCTCGCACGCCATCGTCGACGCGCTCCTCGGCGCCGCCGGTCTTGGCGACATCGGCCAACATTTCCCGCCGAGCGACCCGCGGTACAAGGACGCGCCGAGCCTCACCTTCCTCGAACAGACGGCGGCCCTCCTCCAGGAGCATCGTTGGCGGGTGGGAAATGTCGATGCTACAATCCTTCTTCAGAGGCCCAAGCTGGCGGCCTACCTCCCCGAGATACGAGAACGGACGGCCGCGGCGCTCGGCGTCGATGCGTCCCGGATCAGCGTCAAGGCCAAGTCCTCCAACGGTCTGGGCTTCGAGGGGACGGGGGACGGCGTCTCGGCCCAGGCCGTCGCGCTGATCGAGTCCGACTCCTGATGCAAGTCTTCAACACCCTCACGCGCGCCAAGAGCGACTTCGCGCCGTTCGACGGCGAGACGGTCCGCATGTACGTCTGCGGGATCACGCCCTATTCGCCGGCGCACGTCGGCCACGCGATGAGCTACATCATCTTCGACGTGGTGCGCCGCTACCTCGAATGGCGCGGCTTCGCCGTCAAGCACGTCCAGAACTTCACGGACATCGACGACAAGATCATCGAGCGGGCCGCCCGGCTCGGCATCGACTCCGCCGAGCTCGCGGGCCGCCACATCGACGACTTCCATGCGGAGATGGCGGAGCTCAACATCCTGCCCGCCCACGTCTACCCCCGCGCCACCGAGGAGCTGCCCAAGATCATCGAGTTGATCGAAGGGCTCATCGCGTCGGGCTACGCCTACGCCGCGGGCGGCGACGTCTACTTCCGGGTGCGCCAAGACGACGACTACGGCGCGCTGAGTCACCGCACCCTCGAAGGGATGCTCGCGGGGGCGCGCGTCGAGCCCGGCGCGGGCAAGGAAGACCCCCTCGACTTCGCGCTCTGGAAGGGCGCCAAGGAGGGCGAGCCGGCCTGGCCGAGCCCCTGGGGCCCCGGACGGCCCGGCTGGCACATCGAGTGCAGCGCCATGTCGCTGCGCCACCTCGGCGAGACGATCGACATCCACGGCGGCGGGGCCGACCTCATCTTTCCCCACCACGAGAACGAGATCGCCCAGACCGAGTCGTTCACCGGCAAGGTTCCCTTCGTCCGGTTCTGGATGCACAACGGTCTCCTCCAGCTTGGCGAGGAGAAGATGAGCAAGTCGCTGGGCAACCTGATCACGGTGCGCGAGGCCCTCGACAACCATAACCCCGACGCCATCCGCCTCTTCGTCCTCAGCTCGTACTACCGCAGCCCGCTCAAATTCAGCGAGGAGAACGTGTCCGCCGCCGGACGGGGCGCGCAGCGCCTCCGTCACGCCGCCTCGGCGACATCGAAGGCGGGGGGCAGCGGCGCGCTCGATGCGGCGGAGCACCGCGAGCGCTTCATGAACGCCATGGACGACGACTTCAACACGCCGCAAGCCGTCGCCGCTCTCTTCGACCTTGTCCGTGACATTAACCGCGCCGCCGAGGAAGGCCGCGACGTCGCCGGCGCCCAAGGCGCCCTGATCGAGCTGACCGGCGTCCTCGGCCTCACCCTGGAAACGCCCAAGCTCGACGCCGACACCGGGCCCGCCCTCGACCTCCTCGTCGAGACGCGCGCCGCCTTCCGCGGGGCCAAGCGGTTCGACCTCGCGGACATGGTCCGCGACCGGCTCACCGCCCTTGGGGTGAGTCTGGAGGACGGCCCCGACGGCACCCGCTGGACCGCCGAGGAGAAGATCGGCGACGCCGACCCGCTTCTCGACCTGCTGGTGGAGGCGCGGAACGCGGCGCGGGAGGCCAAGGAGTTCGGCGTCGCCGACACCATCCGCGACCGGCTCGACGGGCTCGGCGTGCTCCTGGAAGACGGCCCCGACGGCACCCGTCGCCGGCCCAAGTCCTAGCGCCGCTACGCCGGCAGCAGGTCGACCCGCAGGCCGTCGTCGACCGCCGCCACGACGCGCACGCGGGTGAGCTCGTTGCGCAGGTCGCGGTCGGCAGTCGTGAAGGCGCGGACGTAGTGCTCGGTGAGCCCGCTCCAGCGTCCGTCCTTCTTTTCCTCCCAGAGCACGACCGCGTCGCGGCCCTCGAAGGTCCGGCGGTAGGCCCGGGCCGATCGGTCGGCGAGGTCGAGCAGACGCGCCTCACGCGCGGCCTTGGTCTTGGGGTCGAGGTGGTCGGCGAAATGGGCCGCCGACGTCCCCGGCCGGTGGGAGTAGGGGAAGACGTGGACCTGGGCGAAGGCTACCTCCTCGGCGAGGGCAACGGTGGCGTCGAAGTCCGCCTCGGTCTCTCCAGGGAAGCCGACGATGATGTCGGTGGTGATCGCGATGCCGGGCGCCGCCGACCGTAGCCGGTCGACGCAGCGGCGGAAGTCGTTCGCGCTGTACCGGCGGCGCATGCGGCGCAGCACCGGATCGCTCCCGCTCTGCAGCGGGATATGGACGTGGGGGCAGAGCCGGCCCACGCGGTACAGGTCGATCATCCCATCGGTGATCTCCTGCGGTTGGAGTGAGGAGAAGCGCAGGCGGGCGACGCCGGTCTCGTCGAGGGCGCGGCGCACCAGCTCCTCGTACCAGGTCCGGCCCTCCGGCGGTGGGCCGAACTCATAGCCGTAGGAGCCGAGCTGGGTGCCGGTGAGCACGATCTCGCGGTAGCCGGAGGCGGTGCGGGCCCGCATCGTGTCGAGAATCTCGTCGATGGGCAGGCTGCGTTCGCGGCCCCGCGTCTTGGGCACGATGCAGTAGGCGCAGACCTGGTTGCAGCCCTCCTGGATCTTGACCATGGACCGCGCCCGCCGGCCGTTCGTCGCGGACGGGACGTGCGCTTCCGGTATGCCGAGGATATCGAGCAGCCGCATCTTGTCTCGGTTATCGACGACCAGGTCGACCTCGGCCATCGCTTCGAGGTCTTGCGGGGCGCGGTGGGCGTAGCACCCCGTCGCGATGACCTGCGAGGCGGGGTTGCGCCGCTTGGCCCGCCGCAGCATCTGGCGCGACTTGCGGTCGGCGACGTGGGTCACGGTGCAGCTATTGAGGACGAAGACGTCGGGGCCGTCGGCGGGCGCGACGAGGTCGTAGCCGGCGCGGGCGAAGGCCAGCGACAGGGCTTCGGCCTCGGACTGGTTGAGCTTGCAGCCCAAGTGGGTGACGGCGGCGGTCGGCATGGCACGATAAGGGTAAGGCCTCTCCTCCTCATGCAGCGCCGCGCGTGGAAGCGCCACCCCTCCGGCCTCTCCTCCTCTGGGAGGCCCTTGCGTAACCGGACTGAACGACGCGGGGGAGGCGGGCTTGATCACTCGTGGTGGTGATGAGGGGCCCCTCATCTCAGTCTTCTCCCGGGGGGAGAAGAGGCAAGACCTCCCGGCCTCACACCGCCGACGCGCCCTCTCTCAATCTCCCCCAGAGCGGGCCCTTGCGTAACCGGACTGAACGACGCGGGGGAGGCGGGCTTGATCACTCGTGGTGGTGATGAGGGGGCCCCTCATCTCAATCTTCTCCCGGGGGGAGAAGAGGCAAGACCTCCCGGCCTCACACCGCCGACGCGCCCTCTCTCAATCTCCCCCAGAGCGGGCCCTTGCGTAACCGGACTGAACGACGCGGGGAAGGCGGGCTTGATCACCCGTGGTGGTGATGAGGGGGCCCCTCATCTCAATCTTCTCCCGGGGGGAGAAGAGGCAAGACCTCCCGGCCCCACACCGCCGACGCGCCTAGCAGCGCGCGCCCTCTCTCAAATCTCCCCCAGAGGGGGAGAGGGAAGACCACCCCGCTCCACCCGTTTTCCAACCAGCGGCGCAGGTTTACGCAAAGGTCTCCAGCGGGAGAGGGGGCGAACCGCCCTGCTCCACGCGCATTCCGCGCCGTTGTGGAAGCGCGCCTACGGCACGCGGGCGCGGTATACTCGAAGGCGTCATGACCACGACCGCCAAGACTGAGTACGAACCCGTCATCGGCCTCGAAGTGCACGCGCAGCTGCTGACGCGGAGCAAGATGTTCAGCCGCTGCCCGACGGACTACCAGACCGCTCCGCCGAACACGCGCGTCGACCCCGTCTCAATGGGCCTCCCGGGGGCGCTGCCGGTGATCAACCGCGCCGCCGTCGAGTACACCGTCATGACCGGGATCGCGCTGAACTGCTCGATCAACGAGCACACCAAGTTCGACCGCAAGAACTACCCCTACCCCGACCTCGTCAAGGGCTTCCAGATATCGCAGTACGACGAGCCCATCGCCAGCGACGGGTGGCTCGAGATCGAGGCCGAGGACGGCGGCGTCCGCCGCGCGGGCATTACGCGGGTGCACTTGGAGGAAGACACCGCCAAGCTCCTTCACCGCGCCGAGCCCGGCGGCGAGGGCTACAGCCTCGTCGACCTCAACCGCTCCGGCATTCCCTTGATGGAGATCGTCGGCGAGCCCGACCTGCGCTCGGCGGAGGAGGCACGCCGCTACCTCGTCAAGCTCCGCGCCATCCTTCAATACCTCGGCGTCAGCACGGGGAGCATGGAGGAAGGCAGCTTCCGCTGCGACGCCAACATCAGCCTCCGGCCCAAGGGCACGACGGACCTTCCCCCGACCAAGGTCGAGGTGAAGAATATGAACAGCTTCCGCTCGGTCTACCAGGCGCTGCTGTTCGAGATCGAACGGCAGACGGAGCGCTTGGGCGCCGGCGAGCGGATCGTCCAAGAGACCCGCGGCTGGAACGAGGCAAGGGCGGTGACGATCAGCCAGCGCAGCAAGGAGCAGGCCCACGACTACCGTTATTTCCCCGAGCCCGACCTGCCGCCGCTGGCGCTGTCCCCGGCTTGGGTGGAGGAGATCGAGGCAACGCTGCCCGAGCTCCCCGACGCCCGCGGCCGCCGCTTCCAGGACCAGTACGGCCTCTCGGCCTACGACGCCGGGCAGCTCACCTCGACCAAGCCAATGGCCGACTTCTTCGAAGCGGTCGTCAAGGTCAACCCATCGGCCGACGAGCAGGCGCGGGCGAAGGCGGCGGCGAACTGGGCGCTCGGCGAGGTCAGCCGTCTGCTCAACGAGGCGGGCAAGGAGGTCGGCGACGAGGGCCTCAATCTCTCACCCGAGCATCTGGCCGAGGTGCTCGACCTGATTGACGAGAAGACGATCACGGGGAACGTCGCCAAGGAAGTCTTCGAAGAGAGCTTCGCCACCGGCAAGGCGCCCGGCGCTATCGTCAAAGACAAGGGGCTGACCCAGATTTCCGCCGCCGACGACATGCTCCCCATCATCGACGAGGCCATCGCGGCGAACGACAAGGCCGTCGCCGACTACCGGGCCGGCAAGGACACCGCGATCAAGTTCCTCGTCGGGCAGGTAATGAAGGCGACGAAGGGCCGCGCGAATCCGGGCGTGGTGATGGAGATGCTGCGGGAGCGGCTCGGCGGCTAGTGGCGTATACTGAACGGGACCGGCGGCCCGCCGGTCAAGGCGAAAACGCGTGGAAACGATCCTCAACAGCATAACGATCGTGCTCGCCGTCGTGCTCGTGGGCATGGTCTTGCTTCAGGTCAAAGGCACCGGCGGGGGGATCTTCGGCCAGGCCTACTCGACGAACTTCCGCACCCGCCGCGGCTTCGAGCAGACCCTCTTCCGCGGCACGATCGCGCTCACGGTGATCTTCGTGCTCCTCGCGCTCGTGAGCGCGCGCTTCATCGATCGCGGTTGACCCCCGCCGTCACGCTCACCTCCGACTTCGGCCGCGTCGACGCCTACGCCGCCGCGATGAAGGGGGTCATCCTCGGCATCGCCCCCGGCGTCCCTTGCGTCGACATCTCCCATGACGTCGCCCCGCAGGACGTGCTGCACGGCGCCTACGTGCTCGCCGAGGCCGTCCCCTACTTCCCCGACGGCTGCGTGCACGTCGCGGTCGTCGACCCCGGCGTGGGCACCGGCCGCCGCGCAATCGTGGCGCGCGTCGGCGGCGTCCACTTGGTTGGGCCGGACAACGGCGTGCTGAGCCTGGCCATCGAGGCGCTGCTGCCCGACCCGGCCGCCTGGCCACCCATAGAGACGGAGCCCGACGACGCATTGGCGCGGACCGTCAAGTCGGCGCCACCGGCGGGTTTCGACGTCTTCGAGCTTACCGATCCGGCCTACCGCCTGGCCGAGGTCAGCAACGTCTTCCACGGACGAGACATCTTCGCTCCGGCGGCGGCGCACCTGGCCCTGGGCGTAGACGCGGCGCGCATGGGGCCCCGCCTCGACGCGCTCCACCGGCTGTGTATCGCGCGGCCCACCCCACCGGTCGACGGCGTCATCACGGCCCACGTCATTCATGTCGACGCTTTCGGAAACGCCGTGACGAACCTGCGACGCGCCGACGCGCCCAACGTGGCGTCGGTCGAGGCGGCGGGCCGGCTCGTCGGCGAGGTGCGCCCCAGCTACGGGTGGGCCGGGGCGGGCGCGCCGCTCGCGGTCTGGGGCAGCGGCGGCCGCCTCGAGATCGCGGTCCGCAACGGAAGCGCGGCCGAGGCGCTGGGCCTCGCCCGCGGGGACCGGGTCCTGGTGCGGCTCGGCGGCTAGCGTCTCCATCAATCCCCGCTGGGAAGGCTGAGATGCTCGGCGTGAGGGGCCGCCTCCACCCGCCTTGGCAACTTCCAAGATGGCGTGGTTTCTTTGCGCGGCCTGTCATACAGTAGGCCTTGGTGCGGCTCTAACCTCAACGGGGGTGCATGTCGCTGATGTGCGGGGCAGGCTAGGAGGGGGAAATGTCGGCTACAAGGGAACTGATCAAGGAACTCATCGAGACCGATTTTGGCGACATCCCTACCGCGGCGGTCGCGAAGATTAAGGAAGCCATTCTCGATGACGTCGGGATCGCATTCCAAGGTTATGCGATGCAGGGCCAGACCCTCGTGGACTACGCCCGTGACGCGGGCGGCCCGCCGGAGTCCACCGTCGTCGGCGATGGAGCGAAGGTGTCGGCGGGTGTGGCGGCGGGCGTGAACGCGATGTTCTGCTATGCCAGTAACTACGACGAGATGGGCCCGGCCGGACACTCCATCGAACGTATCAATCAGACGGGGCTGGCGGTGGGCGAGCGCGTGCATGCCTCCGGGAAGGAGATCATCGCCGCGGTGGCGACGGTGTTCGAGCTCGGCGCCCGGTTCGCCTACGCCGCCACGGCCGTGGATGCCCGGGGACGAGTGATGCGCATGCGGCACCAGATCCTTCTCTGCGCCCTCGTGAGCGGCAAGCTCATGAAGTTGGACGAGACGCAGATGAACAATCTCGTCGGACTCGCCTGGATGATCGCTCCACCGACGCTCGGCCTGGGACTGGGCAGCATGGTCGGCAACACGGCCAACGTGATGGTCTGTCCCGTCGGCGTCCAGGCCGCGCTGCTCGCCCGCAACGGGTTCACCGGCCCCCTGGACATGTTGGAGCGGGCCGACATGTATGACCTGGACGCGTTGGCGGCGTCGCCGGCTCCGTATCTCTACCTCACGCAGGAGATGTACCTGAAGCCGTGGATCGCCCCCGGGGGTACGAGTCATCATGCCATCGACCTCGCGGTCTCGATTGTGCGCGAGGAAGGACTGCGCCCGGAGGATATTGACGAGATAAAGCTCCTGGTCCGGGAGCCCACTTGGACGAATCCCCCGTTCAACCTTCCCGAACCCGACGGCTATTGGGATGCGCTGTATGCGATCCCCAGTGTCATCGCCTTGATTCTCCTGGGCGAGGAGTCTGGGCCGGCGTGGTTTACCGAAGGCATCCGCCACGACCCCGAGGTCGTCGCGCTGGCGAAGAAGGTGCGGATCGAACTCGATCCTGAGCCGCTAGACCCTGAGGAGAAGACCACGGGATCGATCGTGCCCTACCCCCATGAGCGACGCCGGGCCGAGGTCACCGCCAAGGGGAGGACCTTCCGAAAGGAGACCGCCTACGTCGACGCTATCGGAGGTCCCAGGCGGCCGCTCTCGCCGGCGGACCTCGAGGCCAAGTTCAAGCGGCTGGTCACTCCAGTTGTTGGCCAAGAATCAGCGGACAGCCTATTCGCGGGTCTCGCCGGGCTTGAGGAGACAGACGACTTCGGCGACCTCACAAGGCTGTACGGGGGAAACTGAGGCCGCCGATACGCCGCCCGGACCGAAGCCCTACTCGGCGGCGCCGGGGAGCAGGGAAAGGATGTCGCCGGGAAGGTCGTCGACGTGGTGGAAGTCGAAGCCGGCCTGCTTGGCGAAGTAGCGGTCCATCTCGGTGTCGCCGAAGTGGACGTGATACGTCGCGCCGAAGCGCTCCTTGATCTCGTCGAGCCGGTGCTTCAGGCTGACGAAGTCGACTTCCATCTCGTGCTCTTCCCAGAGCTGGGTCTGGTTGCTGATGGGGCGGTCGGACGCGCTGCCGACGATACAGCCCATGCTTTTCGCCTGCCGCACCACGTCCACGGTGATCACGCCGGGGGGCTGCCCAAAGATCATGGTACCGTCTATGTCGAAGCTGATGAGGGTCACAGTACGGTCCTCCTCCAGCGGGGGATTCTCACATAGCCCCCCGCGCCGGTCAACTTGACCGGCCCAAGGCAGCAACCGCCGAGGGGCCTTTGTTGCCCGCCCTCCGTACAGCGGTATATCCTTGGCGGGCCGGCCTCCAGGAAACGATTTCCGGGCCTGCTTCGCGGGGTGGTGAGATTTTCCGAGACGTTCCCGGCTCGCTCCACATTGCCGTCACGGTGGCGGCTTCGCTTCCGAAAGCGCGGCAGTTTCTCACCACGGAAACGGGCATCGAGGCGTGGCTGGCGCGTTCGGCGTCGTTCGACACCGAGGTGGGGCGCGGCTACCGCATCGAGCTGCGCGAGAGCGGCGAGATCATCGAGGGGGCCGTCCAGGGCTACGACCCCGCCTTCGGCATCGCCTACAGCTTCGCCGACGACGCCGTGCGCCGGGCCTACGGCTCGACGGTGGCGCGATGGTCGTGGGAGGCGCTCAGCCCCGACTACACGCTCCTCACCCTGATCCACTCGGGATACGGGCAGGGCGACGTCTGGCAGCAGGCCTATGAGCGTCACCTCGACCGCTGGACGCTCTACCTGCGCAACCTCGTCCTGGTCGCCGCCGGCGGCAACGACCAGCGACTCACGCGGACGTTGCCGTAGGGTCGCCGGCCGCCGAGGCAGCGGGCTCTATTGGCCTGTGGCGGTAGTCAGGGGGCCCCTCATCTCAATCTTCTCCCGGGGGGAGACGTTTGCGTAACCCTGAACCGAGTGGGGGAGCAGCGCCCTGCGGGCGCTCGCGCGCCTGACGGCGCGCGCCCTCTCTCAAATCTCCCCCAGAGGGGGAGAGGCAAGACCACCCCACTCCACCCGCTTTCCAACCATCGGCGGGAGTTTTGCAAAGATCTCCCAGGGGAGAAGAGGCCAGCGGGGGGGCGCCGTTGGCGCTAGGCATCCTCCGACTTGGTGAGGGCGGCCATGACCTTCGGCGCGAGGTCTTTGGCGATGCTGCGCGCCTCTTCGTCGGTCCACACGGCGGTGGGGATGTGCGGGTACTTGACCTCGAGGTAGTCGTAGTCCTTGACCCCGCTGAGGCGCTTCATCGAGTCCGCCGACCCGGCCATGGCTTCGTGGATGATCGCTACGCTGGGGATGCCGGCCCATTCAAGCTCAATCGCGTCGCGCATACTGCGCGCACTGCAGGAGCCTCAGCCGCCCATCCCGGTGATGGCGACGGTCACCTCCGAGAGCAAGCGCTCCCAGTCCGGCGGATCGGGTGGGATGGAGACGCTACGCTTGAGCACGCGGACCGCGCCGACGAGCTCGGCCTCTTTGTTCAGCTCCTCGTAGAGGGCGTCCATCATCTTCTGCCCCTCGCCGAGCCCGTTGGCGACCAGGCCGACGACGGCGCCGTTGAGCGTCTCGGGCCGGTCGGGGAAGGCGCGCGGGTCCTTGCGGTCGAGCGGGCCGCTGGTGGGGTCGAGGGCGACGATTTCGTTGGAAGCCATGCTTACCTCCCCGGTGTCTCGATTTGCTTGGTGATGGCGAGGGCGAGGTGCGGCAGCAGAATCCACGACTCCGCCATCCCGGGCCCGCCCGCCGACACAATCAGGATATTCTCCGGCTTGCCCATCCTGAGCCGCCGCCCGGTCTCCCCGGACGGCGCGGTCAGGCGCGGAAAGAGATAGTCGCGCATCTCGGCCTTCGACATGCCCGCCTCGGCGAAGTAGCGGCGGTGCTCCGGCCCAACGACGATCACGATGTTGAGATCTTCGCCGAGCCAGCGGTCGCCGCCGGCGCCGCGCAGCCGCGCTTCCTTGATGATGCTGTCCATGACGCCTTCAGGGTCGCGGCTGCGCGAGTCCGATGCGGCCGTCATGTTCATCACGGAGTGCACGGTGGCCGTGCTGCTCTGGGCGGGAAAGCCGCGCTCGACGTGGAGCGGCGTCCACGGGCTCTCCTCCTCGTCCTCGCCGAAGCAGAAGGAGTAGCGGGCCGGCGTGGAGAAGCTGGCGCGGTCGAGGAAGCCGGGGATGGCCCGGCAGACGTTGCGGATGACCAGGCGCAGCGCTCGGCCGATCGTGGCGTTGGCGCGGAAGCCGGGGCCGAAGCATCCCGCCTGCGACGCCACGCCGATCTCTCCACGGATGGGGCCGTTGATGATGAGGCACTGAGACGCGCCGGAGAGCGTCCCCGTCGTGCTATGACAGTTTCCCTTCTCTTCCAGATGGGCGCGGACCGCGGCGACGACCACGGGGAAGTACTCCGGCCTGCATCCGGCCATGACCGCGTTGATGGCCGCTTGCTCCGCCGTGCACGTCACCTCGCGGGTGGGGACGCGGCCCAGCACCTCGTTGGGCGCGAGGCCGGCGGCGCCAAGGAACTCCTCGACCTTCTCCGGCGTGGGCGGAGCGACGGGCATCCCATCGGTCCAGCCGCGCTCGTAGTACGTGTCGAGCAGGGTGTCGTAGTCGGAGAAGGCGTGGCGTTCGGCTTCGAGGGGCGTCATGCGGCGAGTCTAGGCGGCGTTCCGAACAAGTGTCAAGAAGCGGCCCTAGCCCCGCAACGGGTTCCATGCGACGGGCGTCAGCAGCTTCTGCACCCAGTCCAAGCGCAACTCCTGCATGTCCCGCATCCATGCCTGGACCTCGGCGTCGGTGGAGGCGGTGCCCCGGAGCTCGGTCCAGTGGTCCCAGTCGCGCAGCGCCCAGATGTTGACCGCCTCCGTGTTGCGGAAGGCGGAGCGCCACGATCCCACGAGTTGCATGCCGCGACGTTCGGCGATGGGACGATAGCGGGAGATGACCTGGGCGGTGTACTCGTTGACCCGGCCCGGGGCCACCTCGACGATCTCATGCAGGAAGACGCCGCCCTTGACGCCGTCGCGACGCAGGTCGGCGATCGTTGGCGAGCCTTCGCCGGGAATGAGCATGCGGTCGAAGCCTCCGGTGCGCCATTTCCACGCGCTGTTGACCCATTCGGCGAGGCGTTCGTCCTTCTCGCCCTCGACGAACTGGGACTTGCGCAGCCGGGCGTAGTGCTCCCAGTCTTCCATCTCCCAGAGGGCGATGGCCTCCGGCCAGCGGCCGGTGGTGCCCACGGTGGCCCAGAACCCGACGCAGCGCAGGTCGCGCTTGGTGGCGACGGGCAGCCAGAGCCGTCCAAGACCTTCGAAATACTCGTCGGCCATACCGGGCACGACGTCGACCGTTTCGTGCAGATAGATCGCCATGGTCACCGCCCGTTGCGGGCTAGCCGCGGTCGAGGGGGAGCCGCGTCGTCTGCTCGACGGGGAAGGTCCACTCCGACAATCGCGCGTCGATCGCGGCCGCGTTGCGCCGTGAGGCCTCGTCGGCGGAAGGCGCCAGCGTGCCCCCGTGCGTCCACGACGGGCTTCCGTAGCCGGGAGGGTCTACCCGCCAGTGGTAAGGCTGTGTCACGGGAACCATATACTGCGGGGGATATCCGGGGTCGCTCATGGCACCTTCCCATCCAATGCTGCGGCTCCGTTGCGCCTCTGCCGCCTCTTGGTGGGCCCATGATAGACTAGCGCCCCCTGCGGGCGCGACCACAGAGGGGGCTCACTCTCGGAATGATCGCTCGGACCACCCGTACAATCCAGCAGTCCGCAGTGGCCGGTAGGTGACGCCGCCATGATTGAAGAGGCGCTCCTCTCCGTCGGACTCCTGATCGTCGTCGCCAAGCTCGCCGAGGGCGTCTTCCGCCAATTCAAGCTGAACGCGATCGTGGCCTACTCGGTGACCGGGGTGATCCTCGGCCCGGCCACCGGGCTTGTCGAGGTGACGAGCGAGCTCAATATCCTGCTGGGCATCGGCGTCTTCGTCTTCTTCTTCCTCATCGGCCTCGACGAGATCGACATCGCGGGGTTCGTGTCGGCGATGCGGGGCCGGTTCTTCATCGCCGCAATCGTGTCGGTAGTCATATCGCTGCTCGCGGCCTTGGCCGTCACCTCCGACCTCCTGCACGACTTCGGGCTCGACCTCGACTTCAATCACGCACTCGCCCTCGCGGGAATCATGGCGCTGTCGAGCCTTGGGCTCGTGGCGAAGGTGCTCGCCGACGAGGGGCGCCTCAAGGACCCGCTGGGTATCCAACTGTTCACCACCGTGATCATCGCCGAGCTGCTCGCCCTGCTCGTCGTGGGCTTCTCCATAGGCGAGCACGCGGAGGACCTGGGCGCAATCAGCGTATTGGTCCTCCTCGGGCAGATCGTGGGGTTCACCGTCGCGACGTGGTTCCTGGCGACGCGGGTGGTCCCGCGCATACTCCTGCTCCTGCAGCGCGTCCTGCGCGTGCCTCAACTCTCCTTCGGCCTGCTGCTTGGCGGGCTCTTCCTGATCGTCGTCGGGGCCGAGGAGATCGGACTGCACGGCTCCATCGGCGCGCTGCTCTTCGGCGCGGCGCTGTCGGGTCTGCCTCACCAGGTGCGCCAAACCGTCATGCCGGGGATTCGGAGCACGGCGGAAGGTCTGTTCGTCCCCCTCTTCTTCGCCTCCGCCGGCCTTCACCTCAGCTTCGCCTTCACCGATCTGCCCGCGTTGACGATTGTGGCGCTGGTCTTGATCCCTCTTGCGGGGAAGTTCGTCGGCGCGTTTATCGGGGCCAGCTTGACGCGGCTCGACATCTCGTTCCCGCTGGCCACGGGGCTGCTGGCGAAAGGCGTCGCCGAAATCGCCCTGCTCCTCGTGCTCTTCGAAACCCACGTGATCGATCAGGCCGTCTTCTCGCTCCTGGTCCTGATCATGTTCGTCTACATCTTGTTCATGCCGCCCCTCATCAGCTTCGCCGTCAACCGGGCCAAGACGCCGGAGAGGAGCGACGTGCCCGAAGCGATACCGCCCTCCCTCGCCCGCTTCACGCTCGACGACGCCACCGTCCAGGACATCATGGACCGGTCGTGGAACTACCCGGAGTCGACGCTCTCGGTGCGAAGCTTCGCCGACCGTTGGACCGTGCCCCATCAACAGGACTACGTCGTCGTCGATCATGGCGCGCTCGCGGGGATCGTGTCCCTCAGCAAGCTCCGTTACCTCCCCAAGACCCAGTGGTCCCAAACCCCACTGGAGAACGTCATGATCCACGACCTGCCGAAGGCCTATCCCGACGAGCACCTCGAGGACGCGCTGCAGCGCATGACGGAACATTCGTTGACGGTCATCCCGGTGGTGGACCGGGAGAGCAACGCCTTCTTGGGCACGGTCACCAGCCGCGACGTCCTCGACCTCATGCTCCTCGACGCCAAGGGTGAGCACTAGCGCCGTTCTGCCTCTCGAAGCGCCGCCGGTGATACGATGAAGGGGCGATGACTGCCGCGGGAGACCATCCGATCTCAGCGTCGGCCGTGTTGCCCCGGCGCATGAAGCCCTTCCGGACGGCGATGCTGGCGCTGGCCGCAGTCCAGGCAGGCTTCGCTGGGCTCACCGCCCTTGTCGGCGCCTTCGCCGACGGCGGCGACGTCGCGTCGCGGCTGCTGATCGTCCTGCTCCACCCGCTGAGCGCCGCCGCATTGCTGCTGTTGGTGGTGTCGGCTCGACCCACCACCGCGCTAGCCTTAGCCGTCGCGGCGCTCCTGGCCGCGTCGGTGGTCGCCGACGTCGTCATTGCCGTGCTGATCGCTCAAGGCAGCGTCAAGGGCGACTGGGGGCTCCCGTTGGTGTTCGCCGCGATTCCGGCCGTCGGCATCGTCTACGCGCTGTGGCTCGCCGCCCTGTGGTCCAGGTCGAACCCGCGCTAGCAGGGCACGGCGCCGGGAAGCGCGGGCCTCGGACGTAGATCTTCCAGCGTGGCCGCGTCGAATGGATTCTCGCCGGCTTTCAGGGCCTCGACCCATGCCGCCCGGGTGGGGCTGTAGCGGGGACCGCATTCGTCGTCCGGCGAAGCCTCCACCCAGGCAAGGAACGCTTCGAAGTCGGCGACGGCCTCATCGGTCCGACCCAAGAGGGCATTGGCGAGCCCCCTGCCGTCGCCGGCGAGTCCTTCCGGCTGGACTTCGGCCGCCCGCTCGCAGTAGGGCAGCGCCCCCGCCGGATCGCCCGTCACCGACAACTGCAGGCAGAGCGCGCCGTTGTAGTCCGGCCGGCGGGGGCTCAATTCCTGGGCACGGCGCAGATCGGCCACCGACTCGCTCCAGTTCTTCAACTCCGAATGGACAAGGCCACGATTGAAATGCGCAGCCGATGAGCTGGGGTCCAGCGCAATGGCGTTCCCTAACTCCTCAACAGCCAGTTCGAGGTCGCCCGCGAAGCCGCGCGCCAGGTAGACGATCGCCCGGTTGAGATGCGCCGAGGCCAAGTCCGGTTCGATCTCCAAGGCCTTGTCGAGGTCGTCGAACGCCCGGTCGAGGTCGCCGGACGCCCCTCGCGCGACGTAGGCTCCGGCGCGGTTGACCAAGGCGGCGGCGTAGTCCGGCTCCGCCGCCAGTGCCGCGTCGAGGCTGGCGAGGGCCCGCTCGGCATCCCCTTGCCCGCCGCGGTCCAAGTAGGCGACGGCAAGGTTGAGGCTCGTGGCGGCACGGTCGGGCTTGATACTCGCCGCACGCAGCAGATCGTCAATCGCCAGATCGAAGTCCCCCGGCCTGCCACGATCTAGGAAAGCGACGGCGCGGTTGTTGAGCACCTCGACCGACTGCGGCTGGACGTTGAGGACTTGGGTGAACAGCCAGATGGCCTCGTCCAGGTCGATGAACTCCCCGCCCATGTAGGCCCGTCCCAGTTGGAACCGGAGATTGGCCAGCGCCGCCGCATCCGAGGTCGCGGGGTCCATTGCTCGGACAAAAACGTTCTTCGCCCGATCGAACTCGTCCCGTTCCAGATAGAGTCGCCCAAGAGTAAGCAGGGCGACGTGGCGGACCTCGCCGGTCAGCCCAACGTTGATGGTGGTCGGAAGGTCCGAGGGTGAGGAGGTCAGGTCCACGACCTGCCGATCGCGCTCGGAGCCGCCCGCCGGCCCGGTGAACCGCGCGATGACGCGCCCGCTGTCGTATTCGCCCCAGATCACGAGCGTCGCGTTTGACCGCCGGCTCGCCTCCAAGGCTTCCGCTTCCCCGTCGATCTCACTCGGCCACTCGACCGTCCGGACGGCGGTGAGCCCCGCCTCAAGAATCTCGGTGTCGATCGCGGCCCGCAGCCGGCCGACGACGTTGAAGCCCTGCGCTCCCGCGGTGTAGTTGACGAAGGGCGCCGTCACGATCAGCGACTCTCCTTCCACCGCCGCAGGGTAGAACGTGGTGTCGCGGAGTCCGAACGTGACGGCGACGACGCCTAGGGCAACGAGCGCAAGCACCGCCACCGCGAAAGCTCGGAGTCGCCATGGCCTCGGAGCCCGGCGCGGGCTGGGGCCGGCCTTTGGCGGGGGCTCGGCGGTCGGCGGCGCCTCGCCCGTAGGCGGCACCGTCTCCGGCGAGAATCGGGCCGCCAGCAGGAGCTCGTCCGTCTCCTCCGCCGTCAGGCGGAGAATCTCGGCGCAGCGGACGACGTCTTCACGGTAGCGGGGCCGCGCCGTCACCCCCTCCTTCCACCGGATGAGGGTCGGACGGCTCACCGGGATGCGGCGCGCCAACTCGGCGTCGCCGATGCCCGTTCGGGCCATGTAGGCGGTCAGTAATTCGGCGAACGTCTTCAACTGTTACATTTCCGACACGCTAAACTGACCAAGTGTTACAGAGCAGTAGTTCGGAGTGTACACCATGCCGTGTGACGCTGAGGGTGGCCGCCGACCGGCGCCCGCCCGAAGCGGCAGGCGAGCGGGCAGGCGGACCATCAAACACACCAGGAGGTGGAAAGATGTTACGCCGAATTACACTCTTGTTGGGGATCGCAGCGGTGGCCGTACTGGTTGCCGCGTGCGGGGGTGCGGATGACCCTTACGAGCCGACTCGGCCCTATCGCGAGCCGACTCAGCCCTACCGCGAGCCGACGCGTCAAATTGTCGTAGCAACACCAACGCCCGCGCCCCCGCGCGCGACGACCGCGCCCGCGCAAGCATTCCAAGTACAGCAGCCGACGCCACAGCAACCGGGATTCAACACCATCGGCGGCTCAGGCACAGTCAACGACGCCGCCTACGACCTGACCTTCTTCCAGCACTACGGCGTCAACCCGTTCATCGACACCGAGGACGACAACCTCTCCACGTTCGCGATGGACGTGGACACCGCGTCCTACACTGTGGCGCGTCGCTTCATCCGCGACGGCAACCTGCCCGATCCGGCCTCGGTCCGCGTCGAGGAGTTCGTCAACTACTTCGACCAAGACTACGCGCCGCCGTCGGACGGGGCCTTCGCCGTCCACGTCGACGGCGCTCCTTCACCGTTCGGCGGCGAGAAGCACTGGCTGCTCCGCGTCGGACTCCAGGGAAGAGAAGTCGCCGCGCACGCCCGTCAGGACGCCACCCTGGTCTTCGCGATCGACGTCTCGGGCTCCATGGCGAGGGAGGACCGGCTCGAGCTGGTCAAACGGTCGCTCCGGCTCTTGGTCGATGAGCTCCGCCCTTCGGACGAGGTCGGCATCGTCATCTACGGCGACCGCGGCGCGGTCCTGCTCGACCCCACCGGCGGTGGCGACAAAGACACCATTCTACGGGCGATTGACAGATTACGGCCGGGAGGATCGACCTATGTGGAGGACGGCCTCCGGCTGGCCTACGAGATGGCGGCGACGCGGGTCCGCTTCGGAAGGATCACCCGCGTCATGCTTCTCTCCGACGGCGTGGGTAACGTCGGCCGCACCGGGGCGGACGCGATCCTCAACCAGGTCAAGTTCAACCTCAATCAAGGCGTCACCCTCACGACCGTCGGGTTCGGCATGGGCAACTACAACGACATCCTGATGGAGCAGCTCGCGAACGACGGGGACGGCGCTTACCACTACGTCGACACGCTGGCGGAGGCCCGCAACGTCTTCGTCGACAACCTCGTCGGTACGCTGCAGAACATCGCCAGGGACGCCAAGATCCAGGTGCAGTTCAACCCGGCGGTGGTGCGGAGCTACCGACTCTTGGGCTACGAGAACCGCGCCGTCGCGGACCAGGATTTCCGCGACGATAGCGTCGACGCCGGCGAAGTCGGCGCCGGCCACAGCGTGACCGCGCTCTACGAAATCAAGCTGCACGACGGCGTTGACGGGCCGCTGGGCATCGTCTCCGTCCGCTATGAGGACCCGGACACGAGGCGGGTCGTCGAGGCCGCCCGCACCTTCCAGCGGTGGGAGCTCGAGATGGTCTTCGCCAAGACTTCCCCGAGGTTCCAGCTCGCCGCGGTCGTGGCGGAGTACGCCGAAATCCTGCGCGAGAGCTACTGGGCGCAGGATGGCAACCTGGCGCACGTCGCAGCGGAAGCCGACCGGATCCGGTGGCTGCTGCCGCATGACCCCGACGTGGTGGAGTTCGCCGCGCTTACCCGCGAGGCCGAGCGACTAGCACGCCGCTAGTCAGACTTCGCCGCACCGCCGAGACAACGAGAGGGGCCGCTGTGCTAGCGGCCCCTCTCTCATCTCTCTAGATGCCCGGCGAGCTTGACTACGCGCCGTTGGCGGTCCATTCGGCGACGCGGGCCGGATCGGGCGGCTGCTTCAGGTTGCCGTAGGCCCCGCCCAGGCGCTGGAAGTCGCGCGACTTCTTGGCCAGATGCCGGCGGAAGTAGATCACGGCGACGTCGAGCGTTCCCAGCTTCTGCGGGATGTCCATGTTGATGGCACCCTTGGCGAACACCGGGAAGTCTTCCTTCTCATTCACGGCGATGAGCTGGTTGGGCAGGCGGTAGGTGTAGTACCAAAGGTCTTCATAGGCCTGCCCCAAGGGAGTCCGGGGGCGTTTCGAAACGGTGAACGACCACACCCGGGTGTCCCATTCATCCACCGGCACGCTCCAGCGCAGGTGCAGAGCGCCCACCGGCACGCGCACGATCGAGGGCAACTGCACCGTGTGTTCGACGCCGAACCCCATGTCCTTCCTCGGGGCGCGGCCTAGCCGGCGCCACCAGGTGCGACGGGGCCACTTGCCGAGGCCGGGATATTCGTTTTGCCCGAACTCGACATTCCGCTGGATGCAGGCGACGTAGTTGTCGCCCTCCTCCAGGATCCGGATGCCGTTCGTCACCACGGGCTTGGGCCGGAGGAACGGCAGCTTGTGGTCGATGAGATGCCAGATCCTCGTGTTGCGGTGCAGGTAGAACTCGTGATAGTCGATGCCCTGCCAAGTCGGCTCCGTCCAGTTGGTCTCCCAGTTCCGCACCCGCGTGTGGCGGGTCGTGTTCAAGCTGTCGTCCAAGAACTCCCACGGGAGGTCGTCCTCAATCGGCACGGGAGGAGTGATGCCCATCCAGATGAAGACGATGCCGCTATGCTCGGCGGTGGGATAGCTCTTGGCCCGCATCTTGGGCGCAAGCGGCGAGTCGACGCTCTCGATCAGCCCCGCGACGCACTGTCCGGTCTCATCGAAGACATAGCCGTGATAGGGGCATGTGACCGTTCCCTCGAAGTCGCAGACTCCCAGCGAAAGGCGCGCGCCTCGGTGGGGGCACCAATCGGTCAGCGCGACGACGTTGCCCTTCGTTCCCCGGAACAGGACGATGTCCTCGCCCATCATCCGGACGCGGACCGGCCGCTTCTTTCCGACCTTCGAAGCCCAGACCCCCGGGTACCAGTACTCGCGGAAGCCCAGCCTGGGGCAGTAGTCGAAGGGGCCTATCTGCGAGGCGCCTCGCGCCTCATCCCCGCTCTGCCGCGCCAAGGGCGATGTCGATGTCTCCGGTCTCTCGCGTGTCGTCGCCATGGCCCACCCCCCTCGTCTTTGCACCAAGTTTGCCCTAGCGGGGGCAATCGAGCAACACAACAACTTTCACAAGCCTACATGGCGGCGCCAAGACTTGCGTAGCCCAGTTTGCCGGCATCCGATGGAGGCCTTCTCTTCATCAGTTCGGCGAAAGGCGCCGCGCTCATCATTCCAACTGGTCTGCCGTAAGGATGCCCAAGCGTATGGCCTTGACCACGGCATCGAGCTTGGTCGTTGAGTTGAGCTTGTGACGGAAGTTCCGAATGTGGTTGCGCACCGTATGAAGGCTAATGCCCAGATCGTGAGCGATCTCCGCGGCGTCCCGGCCCACTGCAACAAGACGCAATACCTCCACCTCTCGCGTCGTCAAGACTGATGTCCCCGCGGCCGCCGGCGGCGGAAGCGGCCGACCCGTCACAATCTCGGCGCCACCCGCCTCGAGGTCGTCCCGCACCGCGGTCTGCGCTTCATCGAAGTCTGCCGCATGCTCGCTATCTTCGAAGAGATGCACCAGTAGCGGCGCGTCGTTGGAGGTACCGGAGATCACCATGGCGGTGACCGCGACCCACTTCCTCTCTCCGGAAGAGCAGGCCATTTGAAGCCTCGTGGTACCCGGCACCAAACCGGCCCGGAGGTGGCGGACCGAGGGGCAACCTCCCAAACACTGCGGCGTCAGACCGCCGGGGGCACCACTCTTTAGCACCTCGTAGCACCGCCGGCCGACGACTTCGTCCGACTGAAAGCCGAGTATTCCTGCCGCCGCCTCGTTCCAGAACACGATCCTCTGATCGAGGGTGGCGGCATAGGCGCCGCATGACGCCGTTTCAAGAGCGGAAAGGAGACTATCGGTCAACGCCCGGCAACCTCTCTCATCACTTCTGGGTGCACCTCGTGCAGTACGCGATCGCCGAGAGCTGATTTACGGAACCGGCCGCAACTGAGAAGGAGCGCCACTTGCCCATCCTTGAGAGCGTATCGAAATCCTACCACAGGCACCTTGGAGGGACACCACCATCGATTGGAGCCACGGTCACGAAGCCACGACGGCCTTCAAAATCCAGGCCAGCCGGGCAGAGCGGCCGCCTGCCTGACCCACTCCGCCATTTGCTCCTCGTCGAGCTCGCCCTCGTGGACGTCGACCCAGCGCGAGTCCGGGTCCTTGCCCGAGCCGGGTGGGACGGGTCGCAGCGACGCCCCATTCAAGAACGTGACTTTTACGTAGCGAGTGAAGACATGGTAGCTCGCGAACCATCCTTGGCCTTCGATGCCATACCAGGGCGAGTTCCAGCGCACCGCCTTCCGTACGCCGGGCACGGTGCGCACGATGAGGTCATCGAGGCGGCGCCCGACGTCCTGTTTCCACTCGGGCATGGCCGCGATGTAGGCCTGCACCGGGGCCTCGCCGTCGCCCTTCGGGATCTGCGGGTTGCCGCCGGAAAGGAGCACCGGCTTCGCGCCGGGGTCGCCGGCGCCTTTTGCTGACTTTCTGGACGGCTTGCGGGCCATCGCGTTCATTCCACTCCGCGGGCCGCCAGCAAGTTCGCGACGTCAGTTGCTGCGCGGTGGCCACTGGAAAGGGCGCCGTTGACGGACGGCACGCCCATGTAGTCGCCCGCCAAGAAGAGGTTGTCGATGCTCCCGGCAAGCTGCTCCGGTATCTTCGCCGCGGCGGCGAGCATCCCGGGCGTCCCCATGCACAGCGCCTCTTCCCACCGGTACACGCGGTAGAACAGACCCTCGTCGTCGCCGGGAAGGGCGGATCCCGGAGGCGCATTCCGCCGCGCCGCGCCCAGCAGTTGGCGCTTTATCTCATCGTCGCCGAGCGGGATGAGCGCCTTGGCGCGGTCGCGCCCGATGAGCAGGTCGAGAATGCTCTTGCCCGGCGGCGCGCACGAAGGCAGGAAGGCGGAGCGGTCGAGCAGGAGCGGGGCGTCGTCATCTTCGGGGTAGAGCGCGCCATGCCAGCCGGGAGGGAGCGGGGAGTGGTCGAGACCGATCACCACCCGGCAGCCGGTGGAGTAGCTGACGGTGCCGAGTGCGCGGCGAGTCGATGCCGGCAGGTCGGGAATGAGGTCCGGGACCTTCGTGCCGGGCACGGCGCAGATGACCGCGTCCGCCTCGATAGTCTCGCCGTCCACGACCACGCCGGTCGCCATCCCGTCCGCGACGACGATTCTCCTGACGGGGGTGGACACACGAATCGCATCGGAGCACGCCGCGGCAAGCGCTTCGCTCAGTGAGCCGATGCCTCGCTCGGGCATGGAAACCCTGCCGTCATGCAGCATCGTTTCTCCGATGTACGCCCGCATCAGCGCCTGGCCCGCAGGCAGTGGGTCGCCCAAGATCATTTCGAGGGGCCCTCTGAGGGTCACCTGCAGCTTCTCGGGCACGCCGAGCCGTTTCAGGTATTCGCCGAAGGTCTCATCGTCGTCGATCTCGGCGACGGGGCTGTCGCCGGCGAAACTCATGTATGCCGACTCGCGATGCATCTGCCGCATCACCTTGAAACCGGCCCACATCCCTGAGGGTGAAAGGAAGCCCATGGCGGAGGCCGCGCGCAGGTGCCGTATGAAGTTCAAGGGAGACTGGTCCGGCGTCGTGGTAACCCACCGCCCGTTGCGGAGGTGGCCGAATTTCATCTGCGAGGGCACGAGCGGCAGTCCCAACTCTTCGCAGATGCGGAAGGCGGTGTCGTAGGTGGAGGTGAAGACGAATGCGCCCATGTCGAGGGAGAACTCGTCCACCCGCTCGCCTTTGCCGCGACCGCCCGCACGTTCCTGGGCCTCGAGCAGGAGGGGGGTGATGCCCCGCTTCATCAGCGTGTAGGCGGCGCTGAGCCCGGCGAAGCCTCCACCGACGATGACAACGCGCTTGGTGCTCATATGTGCGGCTCTCTTCGCGCCACAATCCACCTATTGCTTATTGCGCGAGCGCTTTGCCCGAGGGCAAGTGCCTGGTGGGCCCTGCTGGGATCGAACCAACGACCGATCGGTTATGAGCCGACTGCTCTGCCACTGAGCTAAGGGCCCGCGACGGGAGGCGCATCCCCATTCTACCCGCGCGGGGTGAACCCGTGCGCCGGACACCGACCGCGGCTACACTGCCCGCATGCCGCCGGACGCGCCGCGCGCGCTCTTCACCGACCTCTACGAGCTGACCATGGCCCAGGCCTTCTGGCAGCGGGGCATGGATGCGCGAGCCACCTTCAGCCTTTTCTTCCGCTCGCTGCCCCCCAACCGCGGCTACCTCGTGGCCGCCGGCGCCGAGGAATGCCTGGACGAGCTGGCCTCGCTGCGCTTCACGACCGAGGACCTCGCCCGTCTCGACGACCTCCGCCTCTTCGATCCCCGCTTCCTCGACGCCCTCGGCGACCTGCGCTTCACCGGCGACGCCCGCTGTGTCCAAGAAGGTGAGATCGTCTTCGCCAACGAGCCCATCATCGAGGTCACCGCGCCCATCATCGAAGCCCAGATCGTCGAGACGTATCTCCTCAACCGCGTCGGCTTCCAGACCCTGCTCGCCACCAAGGCGGCCCGGACCGTGCACGCAGCCGGCGGGCGCGCCGTCGTCGACTTCGGCGCCCGCCGGGCCCATGGCCTCGACGCCGCCGACGCGCTCGCCCGCCTCTCCTACCTCGTTGGCTTCGACGGCACCAGCAACGTCCACGCCGGCACGCGCCACGGCATCCCGCTTCGAGGCACCATGGCCCACTCCTTTGTCATGAGCTTCGACTCCGAGACCGAGGCCTTCCGGGCCTACGCCGAGTCCTTCCCCGACGCCGCGACCCTCCTCGTCGACACCTACGATCCCGCCGAGGGTGTCGACGCCGCCATCGGGGCCGCCCGCGACTTGCGCCGCCGGGGCAGCGAGCTCCGCGCCGTGCGCATCGACAGCGGCAACCTCGCCGACCTCTCCGTGATAGCCCGCCGGCGCCTCGACGATGCCGGCTTCACCAAGGTGGAGGTCTTCGTCAGCGGCGGCCTCGACGAGAGCGCGATCGAACGCCTCCTCCGGGAAGGCGCCCCCATCGATGGGTTTGGCGTCGGCACCAGCCTCGCCGTGTCGGCAGACGCGCCCGCTCCCGAGACCGCCTACAAGCTCGTCGAGTACGCCGGCCGGCCGGTCATGAAGCTGAGCGAGTCGAAGATATCGCTTCCCGGCGCCAAGCAAGTCTTCCGTCACTTCGACGGCGGCATGATGGCCGGCGACCTCATCGGCCTCGCCTCGGAGCCAGCCCCAGTTGGCGCGGAACCGCTGCTGCAAGCCGCCGTACGCGAGGGCGAGCGCGTCGCCCCCGCGCCTTCCCTCGCCGAACTCCGGGACCGGTTCCGCGAACGATTCGCGACCCTGCCCGATCGCTTCAAGCGACTCGACGCACCCCCCAGCTACTCCGTCGAGGTCGGCCGGCCCCTCGTGGCCCTCCGCGACGCCACGGCGGCGGCCCTCGGAGGCCCGGCTTAGCTTCGCCAACGGGGTTGTCTCGCTAGGGCTCGCTATTGCGCTTCCCTCCTGCCTATGGTTAGATACGCCGCACACGTCATGCAGGGCAACATCACCCTCGAATCCCCATTCTGGGACACCCCTCCTAATCGAGCGCCGCGACGCCGGGGCATACTCGCGTGGCTTGGCCGCGCGCTGCGGGGAGAGCGTCCCGCCCACACCCTGCACTTCTCCGTCGAAGGCCGTTCCCACGGGCACGACCATGACCATGATCATGGGCACGACCACGACCATGACCACGACCACGGGCATGATCACGACCACGGGCACGATCACGAGCATGACCACGAGGGCCACGTCAGCACCGCCACGCGCGAGGTCCACGACCATGACCACGATCACGATCATGGGCATGATCACGGCCACGGGCATGACCACGGGCACGGTCATGGGCACGACCATGACCACGACCACAGCCACGACTACCGCGACCTCAGCCGCCAGCGGCTGACCTTCTCGCTGTTCCTGATCCTGACCTACATGGTCGCCGAGATCGTCGGCGGCATTATCTCGGGAAGCCTGGCCCTCGTCGCCGACGCGCTCCACATGCTCACCGACGGCGCGGCCATAGCTCTCGCACTGTTCGCCATCTGGCTCGCCGGCAAGCCCGCCACCGTCGAGCGGACCTTCGGCTATCAACGGGCCGAGGTGCTCGCCGCCCTGATCAACGCCCTAACCCTGTGGTTGATCGCCGCCTGGGTCTTCTTCGAGGCCTACCACCGGTTCGCCGTCGAGACCCCGGACGTTGAGGGCGGGCTGGTGCTGATCGTCGGCGGCATCGGGCTCCTCATCAACATCGTCGTCGCCTACTTGCTTCACGCCTCCGCCGAGCACAGCCTGAACGCCGAGGGCGCCTTCCAGCACGTCATGGCCGACCTCATCGGCTCCGTCGGCGTCATCATCGCCGCCATCTTCATCATGACCCTCGGCTGGGACATCGCCGACCCGATCATCGGCGTCTTCATAGGAGTGCTCATCATCTACAGCAGCCGGGGCCTCATGGGCAAGGTCATGCACGTACTCCTGGAGGGGACCCCACGCCACATCGACCCCTACCGCCTCTGCAGCGAGCTTGAGGAGGTCGAGGGCGTCACGGTGATCCACGACGTCCACGTCACTACCGTGACATCCGGCTACGACCAACTCTCGGCCCACATCCTTGCCGATCCGGACTACCAGGGGGACTACGACGACATGCTTCGCAAGCTGCGGCGCGTCGCTTCCGAGAAATTCGGCATCAGTCACATCACGATTCAGTTGGAGACCTCGGTAAAGGGCTGCACCGAAGACCACCACGTTGACCACCTCGCGGCCAGGTCGCGGCACCGGCACGACTAGCCAACGCTTTAAGGACGGTCTGCGCGACGGGAGGAGCGGCATGGCCGACATCCAAAGCCGCCTGCGCACCCTTGAACAGCGCGTCCGCCGCGCCGAGGACGAGCTCGCCATCCGCAACGCCGTCGTTCGCTACGGTGTCGCTATCGACATCGGCGACGCGGAGGGCACGGCGGACACCTTCACCGACGACACCGAGTACGACATCGGCCCGCTGGCCACCGGCGATGGGACGCCCGTCGTCATCCACGGCCGCGACGGCATCATCAACGACCTCGTCCTCGGCGAGGGGCACCAGCGCCTTCTGCCCAACTGCGCCCACACCATCGGCCCCTTCATGGTGCGCGTCGAAGGCGACACCGCCGTCGCCGCGGGCTATTCCCGCATCTACCACCGCGACGACAAGGGCGGTGAGAACGACCGCTTCACCCTCTTCCGCATCGGCCTCAACCAGTGGCGCCTGACGCGGGACGCGAGCGGCGCGTGGCGGGTCGCCCACCGGTCCTCACGCATCCTCGGCAACGAGGGCGCCCAGGACCACCTCGCCGAGGGCCTACAGCGCTCCGGCCCAACAGGTTAGACACACTCGCCCCGCACGACGAAGGAGCACGACATGGCCAACGACGTCGAAGCGCAGGTCGCCGATCTCGAACGGCGGATTCAGGCACTCGAGGACGAGCTCGCCATCACCAACCTCATGCACGCCTACGGCCCCGCCGTCGACACCGGCAACGCCGAGGCCACCGGCCGCCTTTACACCGAGGACACCGTCTACGAGACCGACGCCGGACGGCCGCCCATGGTCGGCCGCGAGGGCGTCCAGAAAATGGTCACCGGCCGCGCCCATCAGTCGCTCCTCCCCAACTGCGCCCACACCATGGGTCCCGCCATCATCAAGATCGCCGGCGACAAGGCCACCGCGACCGGCTACTCCCGCGTCTACGTACGGAAGGACAAGGAGTTCACCCTCTGGCGCCTCTCCACCAACCGTTGGGAGTTCGAGCGCCGCGACGGACGTTGGCAGGTCCACCGCCGCGAAAACGCCCTCGTGGGTACGCCGAAGGCCCAGGAGATCTTCGCGAAAGGCCTTCAAGACTAGCCCCACGGCCCTCCCAATCGAGGGCCGCTCCTTCAGGCGCGATGCTATAATGTCCGATGCTTCGCGCCCGCAGCATGGAGGCCGCCCTTGGACATGATCCGCACCCTGCTCTTCGTTCCTGGCAACAATCCCAGGATGCTCGATAAGAGTCTGGGCCAGCCGGCGGACGTCCTCGTCCCCGACATCGAAGACTCCGTTCCCCCAGACGAGAAGGCCAACGCCCGCGGCATCGTCTCCGAGTTCCTCCCCAAGATGGCCGGGAAGCGCGTCTTCGTCCGCGTCAACGGCATGCAGACCGACTGGACCTACGACGATCTGCTCGCCGTCGTCTCCCCGCACATCGAAGGCATCAGCATCGGCAAGATGGAGTCGCGGGAGATGGCCATCGAGCTTTCGGCGCTCCTCACCGCCATCGAGCGCGAGCGCGGCCTTCCCATCGGCCACACCCGCATCATCCCCTGGATCGAGACCGGACTCGGCGTCGCCAACGTTGTCGAGATCGCCCGCTCCACCCCCCGCATGCTCGGACTCGCCTTCGGCGCCGAGGACTACACCGCCGACATGGGCGTCACCCGCACCAAGGGCTCCGAGGAAATCGCCACGGCGCGCGCCATGACCGCCATCGCCGCCCGCGCCGCCGACATACTCTGCTTCGACACGCCCGACCCCGATTACAACGACATCGACGCCATGGTCACCGACGCCAAGCGCGCCAAGACCGTCGGCTGCAAGGGCAAGTTCGTCATTCACCCTAACCAGGTGGGCCCGGTCAACGACGTCTTTCGCCCGTCCGCCGGTGAAGTCGAGCACGCCCGCCGCGTCGTCCAGGCTTTTGAGGATGCGACGAAGGAAGGCAGGGCCGCCGTCGCCCTTGATGGCAAGATGGTCGACACGCCCGTCTGGAAGCGTGCCCTCAAGCTCATCGAAGTCGCCGAGACCATCGAACGGCAGGAAGCCGCGCTGGGCCGCTAGCCCGCATCAGGACGGGCCGGGGAGGACCCTTGGAGCCACTGCGATCCCTACTCTTCATCCCAGGTAACCGCGAGCGTTTCCTGGAAAAGGCCCCTGAGGTCGGCGCCGACGCCCTCGTCCCCGACTTGGAGAGCGGCGTCCCCGAATCGGAAAAGGCCGCCGCCCGGGACATGGTCCGCGACGCCCTGCCCGTGCTCAAGGGCAAAGGTCAGACGGTTCTCGCCCGTGTGAGCTCGATCGATTCCAGCCACCTCTATGCCGACCTCAATTCCCTCATCTCCGAGCACCTCGACGGGGTCGTGCTCCCCCAGATCTCTTCCGCCGACGACATTCGCCGCCTCGACGAGATGATCACCAGCCTCGAACACGGGAAGCACCTCCCCTTCGGGCTCACCAGGATCATCCCCTTCGTTGAAAGCGCGCTGGGCGTCATTCGTTCCTTCGAGATCGCCACCGCCTCCTCCCGCGTCGCCGCCATCGCCTTCGGCGCCGAGGACTTCTCCGCCGATATGGGCATCCCGCGCAGCCAGGGCAGTGAGGAGATCCTCTACGCCCGCAGCCACGTCGCCATCGCCGCCCGCGCCGCCCACAAGCTCGCCATCGACGCCCCCTTCGTCGCCTACCAGGACGCGGCGGGCATCGAGGCCGACGCGGAGCAGGCCCTCCGCCTCGGCTTCAAGGGCAAGTTCGCCATCCATCCCGACCAGGTGGCAACCCTGAACCAGATCTTCAGCCCCTCCGAAGAGGACCTGGAGCAGGCACGGCGCATCATCCGCGCCTTCCAGCGGGCCGAGTCGGAGGGCCGCGGCACGTGCGTCGTCGACGGCAAGATGATCGACACCGCCATGGCCCTCCAGGCGCAAAAGCTCATTCGCACCGCCCAGGGCCTCGCCGGCCGCTAGCCTCTCAGCGGAGCTTCACGGGGGCGACCACTCCGTCCACCCGCCGGGGCGTCCCGCCAACTGGTTCAGGTGCGACGCGGTCAGCCGTGGCGGAGCGAGCCCCGATTCGATCCTTGCCTTCAAGTCTCGCCGCTCGGCTTCGCCGCCCAGGCACGCCAGCGCGGCGGCGGGAGCCCCTTTCGTCTGCACCAGCACGCGGAAGCCGCCGAGCCCCGTGGGGTCGACTAGACTGCGCAGTCCCTTCAGGTCGGCCTGATTCGGCTCGTCGGAACGTGCGATGGCGTCGAGCAAGACTTCGGCGCCGAGGTTGGTGAGGAACTCCCGCTGCGTCATCAGGGTGACCGGCACTAGGCCCGCCGTCTCCCCCGCCGCGATCAGCGCGGTGAAGTCCACGTGCGCGGTCAGGTCCTGCCGACCCACGCGCGCGTAGGGATCGTCGCTCGCGGTGTGTTGGTAGTGCGCTCGCAGCGTGCCGTTGCGGCGGCGCTCCGAGTACAGCCGCACGGCGGGGTCGCCGTAGTCGATGGTGATGGCGTAGCCCCGGTCCAAGCGCGAGGCGGCATTCCGCATCCAGTCCTCGGCCTTCAGCGAGACCTCCGCCGTCCACCCCTCTCCGAGATCGACGCCCTCCGACGCCAGCCGCAACGCGATGCGGGGCGTCGAGAGCTCGTCGAACACCTCAGTGAAGCGTCCATCGCCCGCAAGCGTTACGTAAACCTCGCGGAGCTCGCCCCCGGCCATCCGCACGCGGTGGACGGGAAGCGCGTCGAACAGCTCGTTGCTGAGCAGACAGCCGGTGAAGTGGTCGGGGAGCGCCGACCCGTATCCCTCAACCTCTTGGTAGGCAACCGAGGCAGCGAACGACGCGTCGAGCGCCGAGGCGAAATCGCCGATGTCGCGGGCCAGCCGTCCCCCGCCGGCGCCGACCTCGATGACGTCGAACCGCTCCGGGCAACCGAGCAGCCGCCACATCTGTTCAAGCTGCAGGGCGATCAGCGCGCCGAAAGCGGGGTGTGCGTGCGGGCTGGTGAAGAAGTCCCCCGCCATGCCAATGCGGTTCGCTTCGCCGCCGGTGTAGTAGCCTCCCGGCCCGTACAGCGCAAGCGCCATGAACTCGGCGAACGTGATCCGTCCCTTCGCCTCGATCGCGGCCCGTACGTGGCGCTCCGCCTCCTGGCCCATAGCATCCGCAGCATACACGGCCCCGCCGCCAAATTGACGCGCCCTCCGCCGCGCCGTAGCATGGACGGGCCGTGCTAGGCGGGGAGCTAGCGGTGCCCTGTATCCGCAATCCGCTACAGCGGGGCTGAATCCCCACCTAGAGGTCCGAGGGCTCCGGGTTGAGCCGGCGGCGGCGGCGCTGACGAGCGGGTCCTGCGCGGCGAAGGTCCATGAACTCCGCCAGGTCCGGAAGGAAGCAACGGTAAGTGGCCGCCTTCGGGCGCCGCAGGCGCGCCTGCTCCGAGCCGTCCGCCGCCGGGGATCCCGGGGTTGCAACGATCGAAGGTGGGTGCACGGCCATCCTCTAGTCCTGAACGGCCCGCGAACGAGCCATGCCGCCGACCGTAACCCCGCCGTCCCCCGCGCGGCTCGTCCGCGCCTTCCTCGACCGCCACGGACTCCGGCCCCGCAAGAGCCTTGGGCAGCACTTCCTCATCGACGCCGGCGCCCTGCGCCGCATCGCCGACGCCGCCGAGCTGACCCACGCCGACCTTGTCGTCGAGGTCGGCCCCGGCCCGGGGACGCTCACCCGCGAGCTGCTCGCCCGCGCCGGCTCCGTCGTCGCCGTGGAGAAGGACGAGCGCGCCGCCGAGGCTTTGCGCGCGGGCTACGCCGACGACCCCCGGCTCCGCGTCGTCGCCGCTGACATGCTCGACACCGATCCCGCCGAGCTGACCGGCGGCAACGCCTACACCGTCGTCGCCAACCTTCCCTACTACGCCGCCGCGCCCATCCTGCGGCGCTTCCTCGAAGCCTCCCACCCGCCACGACGCCTCGTCGTGCTTCTTCAGCGCGAGGTCGCCGAGGGCGCGGTCGCCGCGCCGGGGACCATGTCGCTCTTCTCCGTCTCCGTCCAGGTCTATGCCGCGGCCCGCATCGTCGGGCACGTCAAGCCGGGGAGCTTCCTGCCGCCGCCGAAGGTCGACTCCTCCATCCTGCGGCTCGACCCCTACCCCCAGCCCCACGGCTTCGAGCCCGCCGAGGCCGCCGACTTCTTCAATGTCGTCCGCGCCGGATTCGGTACGCGCAGGAAGCAGATCGCCAACGCCCTGACCCACGGCCTCGGCGAGGACCGTGCCCGCATCCTCGCCGCGCTCGACGGGGCCGGCATCGACCCCAAGCGCCGCGCCGAGACGCTAGCCATCAAGGAGTGGGGCGCCCTCTACCGCGCCATCCAAGAGACCCGCGCTCATGCCCTCTGAGTCGCCAATCAGCGTCACCGCACCCGCGAAGATCAACCTCTCGCTCGAAATCCTGCGACGGCGGGACGACGGCTTCCACGACGTCGCCACGGTGCTGCAGACCGTCGACCTCGTCGACGAGCTTGAGTTCACGCCCGCCTCCGACATCGTCGTCGAAGGCGACACCGAGGGCATACCCTTGGAAGAGAACCTGGTCGACCGCGCCGCGCGCCTGCTGCAGACCCACCTTGGCGAAACGCGCGGCGCCCGCATCCTCCTCAGCAAGCGCATACCTCTCGCCGCCGGACTCGGCGGCGGCAGCGCCGACGCCGCGGCCACCCTCGTCGGACTCTGCCGCCTGTGGGAACGCGACCTCCGCCGCGGAGAGCTCGCCACGCTGGCCGCCGAGCTTGGCTCCGACGTTCCCTTCTTCCTCTATGGCGGCACGGCATTGGCCGAGGGGCGCGGCGAGCGCGTCATCCCGCTCCCGCCCCTGCGCCACGCCGACCTCGTCCTCCTCGCACCGCCAATCGACCTCCCCAACAAGACCGCGACCCTCTACCGCTCCCTCGACCCCGCCGACTTCACCGGCGGCGAGGTCACGCGCGCCCTCGTCGCCGCGCTGCGCAAGCGACTGCCGCCCACGCCCGACGAGCTCTTCAACGGCTTCACCCGCGCCGCCGTGGAACGCTTCGAGGGACTCGAAGGCTACTGGTCGCGTTTCGAGGAAGCCGGCGCCGACAACGTCCACCTCTCCGGCGCGGGCCCGTCCCTCTTCTCGCTGGCGCGAAGCCGCGACGAGGCCGAGTCGCTGCACGAGCGCTGCCTCGCCGCGGGCCTGCCCGCCTTCATTGTGAGCGCCGCTCCCAACCCCTATAATCTTCGTTAGGCGGGGTTTCTACCCGCCTCGGACTCGACGCCTTCCCGGAGGCCCCCTTTGCTCAAGACTCATGGCTGCGGTGAGCTTCGCCCCGCGCACACCGGACAGACCGTCACCCTCGCCGGTTGGGTGCACCGGCGCCGCGACCATGGCGGCCTCACCTTCATCGACCTGCGCGACCGCTCCGGCGTCGTCCAGGTCGTTTTCAACTCCGAGACCGACGCCGAAGCCCACACCCAGGCCCAAGACCTACGCGGCGAGTGGGTCGTACAGGTCACCGGCGCCGTCGGAGCGCGCCCGGAGGGCACGGAGAACCCCAAACTCGCCACCGGCGAGGTCGAGGTCGGCGCGGCATCGCTCACCATTCTGAACCAGGCGAAGACGCCGCCCTTCAACATTAACGAAGACGCCGACGTCGACGAGGCCCTGCGGCTGCAGTACCGCTACCTCGACCTGCGCAAGGAACGGATGCAGGCAAACCTCGGGCTGCGCCGCAAGGTCGTCAAGTTCATTCGCGACTACCTCGACGAGCGCGGGTTCTGGGAAATCGAGACCCCGGTCCTCGTCAAGAGCACCCCGGAGGGGGCGCGCGACTACCTCGTCCCCAGCCGGCTCAGTCCCGGCGAGTTCTACGCACTGCCGCAGTCGCCCCAGCAGCTCAAGCAGCTGCTCATGGTCGCCGGCCTCGAGCGCTACTACCAGATCGCCCGCTGCTTCCGCGACGAAGACCAGCGCGCCGACCGCCAGCCCGAGTTCACCCAGCTCGACCTGGAGATGAGCTTCGTCGAGGAGGCCGACATCCTCGACCTCGTCGAAGGACTCTTCGCCGGGCTCGTCGCCGAGACCGCGCCGCACCTCAAGGTCGTCACGCCCTTCCCCCGCCTCAGCTTCGCCGAGGTCATGGCACGCTTCGGCACCGAGAAGCCCGACCTCCGTTTCGGCATGGAGCTTGCCGACCTGACCGACGTCGCCAGCGAGACCGGCCTCAACGTCTTCAAGAACGTCGCCAACGCCGGCGGCGTGGTCAAGGGATTCGCCGTGCCGGGGTGCGCCGACTACAGCCGCCGCCAGATCGACGAACTGATCGAGTTCGTGAAGATCCGCGGTGCCCAGGGCCTCGTCCCTATCGGGCTCGGCGCGCCGCCCGCCGACCTCACAGAGGACGACGTCAAGTCGCCCGTGGCCAAGTTCCTCACCGTCGAGCAGGTTCGGACCATGGCGGAGCGCACCGGCGCGGAGAAGGACGGGCTGGTCCTCATCGTGGCCGCCGACGAGACCGTCGCCAACACCGCGCTCTCTCAGTTGCGCGTCGAGATGGGTCGCCGCCTCGACATGATCGACGAGAACGCCATGGGCTTCGCCTTCGTCGTCGACTTCCCCCTCGTCGAGTGGAACGAGGACGAGGGCCGATGGGACGCCCTCCACCACCCCTTCACCGCGCCCCACCCCGACGACGCCGGTCTGCTCGAAACCGAGCCAGGCAAGGTCCGCGCCCGCGCCTACGACTGTGTGGCCCAGGGCGTCGAGCTCCTCAGCGGCAGCATCCGCATCCACGACCGGTCGCTCCAGGAGCGCATGTTCGCCGCCCTCGGCTACGCCCCCGCCGACATCGAGGCCCGGTTCGGCCACCTGCTCCGGGCCTTCGAGTACGGCACACCGCCCCACGGCGGTATGGCCGCCGGCATCGACCGCATCGTCATGCTCCTCGCCGGCGCCGAGACCATCCGCGAGGTCATCCCCTTCCCCAAGACCCAGACCGCCGTCGACCTCCTCTTGGACGCCCCCTCGCCGGTCGACCAGGCCCAGCTTCGCGACCTTCATCTCCGCATCGTGGAGCCTCCTCCCGGCCCGCGCGGCTAGGCCCGCGCCGGTTGCGCTCCTCTTCCGGCGTTGGCGCATATCGAGGCGGTTGATATACTTAATCGGTCGGTTGGCGGGATTGCCCCCGCCGTCCAAGGCCCTTCTGCCGTGAAAGTTACCCTCGAGCAGCTTCCCGAGCGTCAGGTTGTCCTCGACATAGAGGCCGACCCCGAGGAGCTTGAGGCGTCCCGCAAGAAGGCCTACCGGAAACTCGTCGGCCGCGTGCGCATTCCCGGCTTCCGTAAGGGCAAGGCTCCCCTCCCCATGCTCGAACGCTGGGTGGGCAAGGAGGCCCTCCTCGAAGAGGCCCTCAACTTCCTCATCCCCGACGCCACCAGCAAGGCCATCGAGGAGCAGGAAATCGAGGCCGCCGGCGCTCCCAGCATCGAGGTCTCCGGAGTCGACCCCGTCGCCTGGAAGGCCACCATTCCCCTCGTCCCCACCGTCGACCTCGGCGACTACCGCGCGCTGCGCATCGAGCCCGAGCCGGTCACCGTCGACGACGACGAGGTCGAGCGCGCTATCGAGGACATCCGCTTCAGCGAGGCCCCCTGGGAGCCCGTCGAGCGGCCCGTCGAGTTGGGCGACCTCGTCACCCTCGACGCCGTCATCGAGGAGGCCGGCCGGACCATCGCCGACCAGAAGGACGCCCAGTTCCGGCCCACCGAGGGCGAGCCCAGGCCCATCCCCGGGTTCTCGGAAGCGCTCGTCGGCATCGAGCCGGGCGCCGAGAAGCAGTTCACCATCGAGTTTGAAGAATCCGACGAGCGCAAGGAGTTCGCCGGGCGTTCCTTCGCCTTCAACGTCACCGTCAAGGAGATCAAGGCCAAGGACCTCCCCGAGATCGACGACGAGTTCGCCAAGGGCGTGGAAGACGGCTTCGAAGACCTTCCCGCCCTCCGTGGCCACGTGCGCGAACGGCTCGAAGAGCGAGAGGCCGCCACCGCCAAGGAGCGTCTCCGCGAGCGCGCACTCGACCGGCTGATCGAGGCGGCCGAGGTCGCCTTCCCTCCTACGCTCGTCGATCACGAGGCCGAGCACCTCCTCGAACAGCAGGCCCGCCAGGCGGCTCCGGAGGCCGGCGCCGTCGACGCCTACGTGCAGGCCCTCGGCAAAGAGAAGGAAGAGCTCATCGAGGAGATGAAGCCGGCGGCGCGGGCCCGGATCGTCCGCTCGCTCGTCGCCTCCGAGCTTAGGAGCGCGGAGGAAATCGAGGTCGAACCCGAAGAGATTGACGCCGAGGTCGAGACTCTCGTCGGCTCCGCCGGCGCGGGGTACCAGGAAGAGTTCCGGCGCATCTTCGACACCGACGAAAGCCGCCAGCGGATGGAGCAGACCATCCTCACCCGCAAGACGCTCGACCGCCTGGCGGAAATCATGACGCAGGACGAAAAGGAAGCCGCGCCCAACGAGGAAGCGGAAGAGAAGGAGCCCACTTCGTGACGATGAGCCCTCAGCATCAGCCGGCCCGGCCCAGCAACATCATCCCGATGGTCATCGAGCAGAGCGCTCGCGGCGAACGGGCCTTCGACATCTATTCCCTGCTCCTCAAAGAGCGCATCGTGTTCCTCGGCACCCCGATCCAAGACCAGATCGCGAATCTCATCATCGCGCAGCTTCTCTACCTCGAGCGCGAGGACCCCGAGAAGGACATCAGCCTCTACATCAATAGCCCGGGTGGCGTCATCAGCGCCGGTCTCGCCATCCACGACACCATGAAGCTGCTGCGGTGCGACGTCGCCACCATCTGCGTCGGAAGCTGCGCCAGCATGGCCACCGTCCTCCTCAGCTCGGGAACGAAGGGCAAGCGCTACGCCCTCCCCAACTCCACCATCCACATGCACCAGGCCATGGGCGGGGCCCAGGGCCAGGCGTCCGACATCGAGATCGCCGCGAAGGAAATCCTGCGCATGCAGGACGTCATTCGGAACATTCTGGCCAACAACACCGGCCAGAGTTACGATAAAATCGCCCAGGACTCGGACCGCGACTATTATTTGGACGCGGCGCAAGCCATGGAATACGGTCTGGTGGACGACGTACTTTCCGACCCGCAGCAATCGCAGTAGACTGACTATCTGCGCAACCCGCCGCAACGAGACACGGAGGCCCACCCCGAATGCCTGCAGGACGATCCTCACGGTCGCAGTACGAGTGCTCTTTCTGCGGCAAGCAGCAGCACCAAGTTAAGCGCCTCATCGCCGGCCCCGGCAAGGTCTACATCTGCGACGAATGCGTGCACCTCTGCCAGCGCATCATCGACGAAGAGACCCCGGGCGCCGCGGAGACCAAGTCCTCCACCGCAATCGGCAACCTCGCCCCTCAGCAGATCTATTCCCAGCTCAGCGAATACGTCGTCGGGCAGGAACGGGCCAAGAAGGTCCTCAGCGTCGCCGTCTACAACCACTTCAAGCGCATCCGCCCCGAGGGTGTCAGCGCCGACGTCGAGGTCGACAAGAGCAACATCATGCTCGTCGGGCCCACCGGCTGCGGCAAGACGCTGCTCGCGCAGACCCTCGCCCGCATCCTCGACGTGCCCTTTGCCATCGCCGACGCCACGTGCCTGACCGAAGCCGGTTACGTAGGGGAGGATGTCGAGAACATCCTCCTCCGTCTTATACAGGCCGCCGATTGGGACATCCCACGCGCCGAGCGGGGCATCATCTACATCGACGAGATCGACAAGATCGCCCGCAAGGGCTCCAACCCCTCGATCACCCGCGACGTCTCCGGCGAGGGCGTCCAGCAGGCGCTCCTCAAGATCATCGAAGGCTGCTCGGCGAACGTGCCGTCCCAGGGAGGCCGCAAGCATCCCTACCAGGAATTCATCCAAATCAAGACGGACAACATCCTCTTCGTCTGCGGCGGCGCATTCGAGGGCCTCGACAAGATCGTGAGCCGCCGCGCCGGCCTCAGCTCCAGCCTCGGCTTCAAGGCGGCGGTCCGCACGCCAGACGGTGAGGAGCCCGAGGCGATCGACCGCCAGCGCATCCTCGACTACATGATCCCCGACGACCTGCTCGAGTTCGGCCTCATCCCCGAGTTCGTGGGGCGTCTCCCCATCGCCTGCAGTCTCGATCCGCTGACCGAAGACTCGCTCATCCGGATCCTCACCGAACCGAAGAACGCCCTCACCAAGCAGTACCAGCGCCTGCTGCACCTCGACAAGGTCGAGCTCGTCTTCGACGACGAAGCCATCGAAGCCGCCGCCCGCGAGGCCATGAGCCGCAAGACGGGCGCCCGCGGACTCCGCACCGTGATCGAAGAGGTCCTCATGGACGTGATGTACGACATCCCGTCCATGCCCAAGGTGCGCAAGTGCGTGATCACCGCCGACTGCATCGAGCGGAAGCGGCGCCCGCTCCTGCTGACCGGCACGGGGCAGGAAGTCCCCGTCGCCGAGCACGACCGGCAAAAGACCGCCTAGCCCGGTCCTCGCAGCCCGGCCTCGATCTCCTCCGTCAGATCCAGCCCCTCGATTGGGTTGCCCTGCCCATCGACCACCATCCCGCCCTCGATGCGTACGCGGCGCTCGGCGAAGGCCCGCAGGGTTTCCACCACCAGCGGCCTCTCCCGGGCCGTCCCCGCCGAGCGGACCGCTTGGAAGAGCGGCAGCGACTCGCCGGGCCCCGCTCGCAGTTCCTCAACCGGCCGGCCCCTGACCTCGTCCCAGAGCGGCTCGAACCGGCCCTCCGAGATGGGGAAGGTCGAGTAGGTAACGATGGGGCCGCGGTCGACCTCCGGGATCACCGACTGCATCATGTTGCCGCTCGATGACGCCCCGGTCTCGATGAGGCGCCAGATCACCTCTTGCCACATGCCGATGGGTCCGCCGGGGGCGGCCGGGTGCAGGTTGATCGCGGTGTACCGCTCGCAGAGCGCGGGGCTGAAGATGAGGAGGTAGCCCGCGAGCACGCAGAGGTCCGGCGCGTAGGGAGCCAGCAGCTCGATCACCTCGCGGTCGTACTTCAGCCGCCAGCCGGGGCCTTCCTCTCCCAGTTCGGTCTTGAAGCGGCGGAAGGAGCGGGTCACCAGGGGATAGCCGAAGCCGCGCACCGCCTCGAAGAAGCGGTCGGTGGGGTCGAACTCGCCCGGCTCGCGGTTGCTGAATACGAACTCGACTTGGGCGGGCAGCCGGCCTTCCTCGATGGCGTCGCGGACCGCCGTCACGAGTTGGAGCGAGCCTTGCCCCCGTCCGGTAGCGAAGAGACCGATGCGAAACACGCGGGCTGCACGTCCTCCGGCCGGGGGCGGCCTAGTTGCGTATGGTGAAGCGCAGGTATTTCGAGCGGACCTTGTGGACCGTCGACACCAAGTGGACGAACGGCGAGGAGCGCCGCCCCTCGATGGTCGCTTCCCGCAGGGAGGCGAGGAAGCCCTCGGGGCCCTCGAACGGCGGCATCACGACGGCCACCGCCCCAAGCTCCAGGGTGCAGTGGGCGTCGCTGCCCGCGCCCATGGCGAAGCCGTGCTCCGCGGCGAACGCCTTCGCCCGCTCGTTGTCGCGGTCGAGGGTGGTGCGGGCGTTGAAGACCTCGACGATGTCGATGTAGGGCAGAACGCCTGAGATCTGGTCCTCATCGAGCGGCGAGTTCCGCACCCGGTCGTAGGGATGCGGTATGGAGACCAGGCCGCCCTGCTCCTTGATGGCCTGGCACGTCTCCACCGGCGAAAGGCCCGGCGGGATGCGTTCGCTTAGGAAGAACCCGGTGATCTCGCCGAACGGCGTCTTAATTTCCTCAGCGACGATCACCTTGAGCTCCGGCGGCGCCATCTCGCGGACCTCGAATGCGCCCTCCACCTCGTTGTGGTCGGTGACCGCGATACACGACAGGCCGACCTTGAGCGCGCGTTTCACCAGCGACTTCGGCGGGGTGCCGCAGTCCCTGGAGCGCCAAGTGTGCATGTGGAAGTCGCCGCGCAACATCACATTCGTTCCTTCATGGGGCGTTCGCCTCACGCATCCGTGTCTTCCCCGCCCGTCTCACCGGGCTCCGTGCGAGCGACGAAGGCCGTCTGCAGCTCTTTGATGCGGAGCTCCGCCGTGTCGAGGCGCTCCGAGCAGGCTTTCACCAGGCCCATGCCCTGTTCGTATAGCGAGGTCGCTTCCGCCAGCGTCAGGCCGCCCTTCTCCAGGGCTAGCACGGTCTCTTCCAACTGCCGGAAGGCCGACTCGAAGTCCGGCGTGTTCGTCTCGGCGTCGCTCACCACGTTATCTTAGCCCCGAACGGCCAGGTACACCAGAACGCCCGCATTCGCCGGGGGCCGCGAGCCGAGTCCCCGCCGCCCCTGCCGCTCCCGGAGTAGCCGCCGGAGGGCGCCCTCCCGCCTCTACTCTCAACGGAGACCTTGCGCAGCCGTAAGCCGTGCCGTCTCCGCAATTCCCGCAGGAGGCTGGTCTCCCTTGCCGGCAAGGGGCCCACCTCCCGCCATCCGTCCACCGTTCCGTCAAGTCCGGTGGATGTCCCTAACGGCCCGCAGGGGCCGCACTGGTGAGGAACATATGTTCTTTGACAATAGTAGGGGAGGGGGTTGGAGGTTGTCAAGGGCGGTGTGGCAGGACCACCCCACCGGCCCTCTCTCAGTCTCCCCCAGAGGGGGAGAGGCTTAAGGTGCTCCCCCTGCGGGGGAGTGGTTTGGGTTTAGCCCCGCCCCAGGGGTGGACGAGTCGGGATTCGTCTCTGCGGCGGACACGGGGTGAACGGCGGACGGTTGGCAGGGGTGGGGGAGCGGGCGCGTCGCGACGCGCCCCTACAGGGGAAGGGCGGAGGGTTTCGATGGCGGTGGTGGTGGTGAGGGGGCCCCTCATCTCAATCTTCTCCCAAGGGAGAGGAGGTAAGACCACCCCTCCGGCCCTCTCTCAGTCTCCCCCAGAGGGGGAGAGGCTTAAGGTGCTCCCCCTGCGGGGGAGTGGTTTGGGTGTAGCCCCCGCCCCAGGGGTGGGCGAGTCGAGGATTGCCGGGAGGAAATCTCGCGAGTTACCCACACGCATCGAGGGGAGGGGCGACTACGTCTCCCAGAGCGCCATTTGCTCCTTGACGCGGGCCTTGGCGCTTCGGCGGCGGCGCGGCGCGGGGGCCGGGACACCGCCCGTCTGAGCGACGACGGCCCGAAAGGCGCCGTCGCTGATGCGGGCCACGACGGCGTCGCCGTCGGAGACCTGCTCCGTCTGGGACACCACCTTGCCGTCTCGCTCACGCTCGACGAGGGCGTAGCCGCGGTCGAGGGTGTTGGCGGGGTGCAGCGACGCGAGCTGCAGGCGGCGGCTGCGAAGGCGCTCACGCATCAGCGCCGCCTCGCGGGAGGCAGCGGCGAAGGCGGCCCGCGACAACTCGTCGAGCCGCTGGCGGCGCGATGCGATGTCCGGCGCGCCCCGCTGGACGGCGAGGGCAAGTTGCCCCACGGCATCCCGGTTCGAGTCGAGCAGCCGCGTGAGTCCCCCTGCGAGCGCGGCGCGCGCATCGGCGAGCCGCTGTTCGAGGTCGCGGCGGTCGGGGACACAGAGCTCGGCAGCCGCCGAGGGGGTGGGCGCCCGCAGGTCGGCGGTCAGGTCGGCGATGGTGGTATCGGTCTCGTGGCCGATGGCGCTGACCACGGGGATGCGGCTGGCATGAATCGCCCTCGCCACCGCCTCCTCGTTGAAGGCCCACAGGTCTTCGAGCGATCCGCCGCCGCGCGCCAGGATCACGACGTCGACGCCGTCCAAGGCGTTCACCGCGCGCAGCGCCTCGACGACGCCGGGGGCGGCCTCGGCCCCCTGCACCGGCGTATGCGCCATCACCAGCTCGACGAGCGGGAAGCGCCGCCGGATGACCGTCTCGATGTCGTGGCGCACCGACCCGGTCCGCGACGTCACCGCGGCAACCCGGCGCGGCATGGCGGGGATGGGCCGCTTCCGCGAGGGATCGAACAGCCCCTCCTCCTCCAGCTTGGCCTTCAGACGCAGGAAGGCCATGTGGAGTACGCCGACGCCTTCGGGCTGGACCTGGTCGGCGTAGATCTGCACCTCGCCGCGCGCCGTGTAGAAGGCCACCCGCCCGTGCGCCGTGACCGACGCCCCATTTTGGAGGTGCTCCGCGCCGATGCCGCCGTTGCGGAACATCACCCCGCGCAACTGCGATTCGGCGTCCTTCAGCGAGAAGTACGAGTGGCCCGCGCCGGAGCGTGTTAGGTTCGAGACCTCGCCCGTGACGTAGATATCGGCGAGGTTGGCATCGGCGTCGAGGACGTCCCGCAGGTACCGTGAGACCTGGGTGACGGTGTAGACGGGCATGGCGGCCCCATCATGGCCCGGTGGCCGCCGCGAGGCAAGAGGCCGGCGGCGCTCAGGCCGCCACGACGTCCATCTTCGGGGCCTTGGTCAGATCGCGCGCCTTGCCTTGCTCCAGCACCACGATGTCCTCGATGCGGACCCCGCCCCACTCGGGAAGGTAGATGCCCGGCTCGATGGTGAAGACCATGCCGTCCTGAAGCTCGTCCTTCATGTTGCGCGAAACGCGCGGGTTCTCGTGGATGTTGAGGCCGACGCCGTGGCCGGTGCCGTGGCCGAACTTGTCGCCGTAGCCCGCCTTCTCGATCACGTCCCGCGCCAGCTTGTCGGCGTCATGGCCCGACATCCCCGCCTCAACCGCGTTGATCGCCGTTTCCTGCGCCACCAACACCGTGTCGTAGACGCGCTTGTAGGTGTCGTCCGGCGTGCCGAGGTAATGCGTGCGCGTGATGTCGGAGCAGTAGCCCTCGACCTTCGCCCCCATGTCTATCACGATCGGCTCGTTGGCCTTGATCTTGGCGTCGCTGGGCCGGTGATGGGGACGCGCTCCGTTCGGCCCCGCCCCCACGATGATGTCGAACGAGGTGCTCTCCGCCCCCTGCTCCCGCATCGATTGCTCAAGCCGCCACGCGATCTCGCGCTCCGTCATGCCCGGCTCCAACCGTGCCGACACCTCCATCATCGCCCGGTCGGCAATATCGACCGACCGCGTCAGGACGGCGAGCTCCTCGGCGTCCTTGTAGATGCGCAGCGACTCGGCCAGGTCTAACGTCGGAACCAGCTTGGGGCGCAGGGCCGGTTTGAGCTTGCGTACCGTCGACTTGAGCAGGTCATGGAAGGCGTAGGTCGCGTCGTTGGCCTCGAAGGCCAGCTTCTCCGGCTCGCCGTCCTCGATGAGGGGGTGCAGCCACGTCTTCATCGCGCCGGTCATCTTGACGAGCTCGAAGTCCGGCGCTTGGATCGCCGACTGCTCCCAGTAGCGGAAGTCGGTGGCGATGTAGGCGCGTTCCGGCGAGATGAAGAGATAGCCCGCCGACCCGGTGAACCCGGAGAGATAGCGGCGGTTCTGGGGATTCGAGATCAGGACCGCATCGACGCCCTCGTCCGCGAGACGTTCGCGGAGGCGTTGTACGCGTTGGTTCATGCGGGGCTCCTCGGAGGGTCTGACCGCGCCGGCAAGCGCGGCGGCTCCCATTCTAGACGCAGGGCCCTGCCCGCTCCACCCCGCGCTACTCGTTCGCCAGGGCGGTCAGCAAGTCGAGGGCAGCGGTGTAGCCCCGCCAGCCGAAGCCGCTGACCACGCCCCGCGCGATCGGCGAGATCACCGACCGCCGGCGCCACTCGTCGCGGGCGAAGACGTTCGAGAGGTGCACCTCGGCGATGGGCTTGCCCGCATCGAGGAGCGCGTCGTGAATCGCGTAGCTGTAGTGTCCGTAGGCGCCGGGATTGATGACGATCCCATCGGCCCCACCGGCCTCGGCCTGGACGTAGTCGATGATGGCCCCCTCGGAGTTGCCCTGAAAGAACGCGACCTCGACGCCCAGCGCCGCGGCGCGCTCCGCGATGAGCCCGTTCACCTCGTCGAGGGTCTGGCTGCCGTAGAGAGCCGGGTCGCGCAGGCCGAGCCGGTTCAGGTTGGGACCGTGGATCACGAGGTAGCGGGCCATCCTAGCCCTCCTTCGGGTCTGCACCGGCGCCCGCCAGGGGGTGGGCCGATTCGTACATCTTGCGCGCCTGCGCCTGGGTGACGTGGGTGTAGATCTGCGTCGTCGCCGGGCTGCTGTGGCCGAGAAGCTCCTGGACCACCCGCAGGTCGGCGCCGCCGTCGAGCATGTGCGTGGCGAAGCTGTGCCGCAGCGTATGGGTATGGACGCGCTCGGGATCGAGCCCGGCGCGCCGCGCGGTCTCCTTGACGATGCGTTGGATCGAGCGCGGCGTCAGCCGCCGTCCGTAGCGGTTGAGGAAGACCGCATCGCTGCGACGGCCGCGGCCTCCGCCGGCCCCGTTCTCCCGCGCCGCCCTGTCGCCGGTGAAGACGTGGCGCTCCCGCAGGTAGCGTTCCAGCGCCGAGGCGGCCGGCTCGCCGACGTAGGCCATGCGCTCCTTCGACCCCTTGCCCTCGACGCGAAGCTCGCGCTCGCTCAGGTTCATGTCGCCGAGGTCGAGGCCCGCCGCCTCGCTCACGCGGAGGCCGGCGGCGTAGACCAGCTCCAGGATCGCCCGGTCGCGCAGCCCTTGGACCGTGCTCGTGTCGACGGCGTCGAGCATCCGCGCCGCCTCGGTCTGCGTGAGGAAGCTCGGCAGCCGCTTCTCCTGCTTGGGGGTGAGGGCCCGCGCCTCGCGTGACCGCTTGCTCCACAGCGACCGCGACGGCACGACGCCCCGCATAGAAAGGAAGCGGAAGAAGGCCCGCACCGCGCTCAGGCGCAGCGCGATGCCGCTCTTGGCGAGCCCCGAGTTCGCCAGCTTCGCGATGTAGCGCCGCATGACGGGCCGATCGACCGAGGCCAGGTCGTCGACCCCCTCGATCTCCAGGAAGCCGAGGAAGCGGCGCGTATGCGTGGCGTAGGCCTCCTCGGTGCGGGGCGAAAGGCCCCGCTCCGCGCTGAGATGGCGGATGAACTCCTGGACGCGCGCTTCGAAGTCGGGCTGCATGGCAAAAGGTTCCGAAACTATTCCGAAACCTATTTCATGCTACCCACCGGCGCGCCTCCGTGTCAAAGGGGGCCGAGGCGCCGGTTGTGGGGGGAACGGGCGAGTCGTGACTCGCCCCTACAGGGGAGGGGGCGGCGGCCTTCGATTGCGGTTGGCGGTGATCAGGGAGTGGGCGACCACGAGGGTCGCCCCTACGGGTGGGGGATCAGGACGGGCAGAGTCGGGAAGCCGTGGTGGCGATGCGGGAGCCCCTCATCTCAATCTTCTCCCGGGGGGAGAAGAGGGGAGACCCCGCCCGGCTCTCTCTCAGTCTCCCCCAGAGGGGGAGAGGCTTAAGGCGCGCCGCCAGAAAGAGGAAGTTGAGGGGCGGGCGGCCTAGCTGGCCGCGACGGGCTCCCGCTCCGGCGCCGCAGACTCGGGCCGTTCGCCCTTGTAGTCGCACTTGGCGTTGGCGCAGCGAACGCCGCCCTTCGCCGCCTCCGTCAGGAGGCCGCCGCACGTGGGGCACGGCTCGGCGATGGGCTTCCGGTTGGTGAGGAACTTGCAGTCCGGGTAGTTCGAGCAGCCGTAGAACGTCCGCCCTCTACGGTTGCGGCGTTCGATGAGGTCGCCGCCGTCTTCGGGGCACGGCGCGTCGGCCTTCTTCTGGATCCGCTTCATCCCCTTACATTCGGGGTAGCCGCTGCAGGAGAGGAACGGTCCGTAGCGGCCCTGCTTCACCACCATGGGCTTGTAGCAGAGGTCGCAGACCTCGTTGGCGTACTCCTTTTGCAGGGCCTCGTCCACCTTGGTCTCGGTCTTCTTGATCGGCTTGGTGCCCTTGCACTCGGGGAAGCCGCTGCAGGAGAGGAAGAGGCCGAAGCGGCCCTTCTTGATCACCATGGGCTTGTCGCAGAGGTCGCAGACCTCGTCGGAGACCTCCGGCTTGCGCTCGAGCGTCTCGTTCGCGGTCGCCACCGCCGTCTCGAACGGGCCGTAGAAGTCGCTCAGGTAGGGCGTCCAGCCCTTCTCGCCGCGGGCGATCTCGTCGAGCCCCTCCTCCATCATTGCGGTGAAGCTGGGGTCGATGTAGCTGGAGAACGCCTCGACCAGAAGGTCGTTGACGATGGTCCCCAGCTGCTCGGGTTGGAGCAGGCCCTTTTCCTTCTTCACGTAGCCCCGGTTCTGGATGGTCGAGACGATGGCGGCGTAGGTCGAGGGGCGGCCGATTCCCGCCTCCTCCAGCGCCTTCACCAGCGACGCCTCCGAGTAGCGCGGCGGCGGCTGGGTGAACTTCTGTTGCGGGTCGAGCTTCTTGAGGTCGAGCCGTTCGCCCTTCTCCAGGGCCGGCAGCGCGGCTTCCTTTTCCTCGTCGTCATCGCTCGTGTCCGAGCCTTCCGAGTAGAGGGTGAGGAAGCCGGCGAACTTCTGCACCGACCCGTTGGCGGTGAGGACGTACGTCCGCGGGGAGCCCGCGGCCTCGACCTGCACCGCCGTGGCGTCGAAGACGGCGTTCGCCATCTGGCTCGCCACCATGCGCTTCCAGATCAGGTCGTAGAGGCGGAACTGGTCGTTCGCGAGCGCCCCTCGGACGCTTGCCGGGTCGCGCATGATCGAGGTCGGACGGATTGCCTCGTGGGCCTCCTGGGCGCCCTTCGACCTGGCGGTGTAGGCCCGCGCCTTGGGCGGCAGGTATTCCTTGCCGTACTTGCCCGCGACGTATTTCCGGGTCTCCGCGATGGCGCTGCCGCTCACGACCGGCGAGTCGGTCCGCATGTAGGTGATGAGGCCGACCGTCTCGCCGGCCACCGGCAGGCCCTCGTAGAGCTGCTGCGCGACGGTCATCGTTTTGCGGGCGGAGAAGCGCAGCTTGCGCCACGCCTCCTGCTGCAGGGTGCTGGTGATGAACGGGGCCGTCGGGCGGCGCTGGGTCTCGCGCTTCTTGACCGAGGCAACGGTGTAGATGGAGCGCCGCAGGTCGTCGACCAGCGCCGTCGCGGTCTTCTCGTCGTGGACTTCGAGCTTGCCCTTCTCGCCCTTCACCGAGGCCAGGGTGGCGTCGAAGCCCTTGACCTTGCCGCCGTTGGCGGACTGCTTGGCCAGGTTCGCCAGGATGCGCCAGTACTCGACGGGGACGAAGCGCTCGATCTCGCGCTCGCGCTCGACGATCATGCGCAGGGCGACCGACTGCACGCGTCCGGCGGAGAGGCCGCGCCGGACCTTCTTCCCCAGCAGGGGGCTCAGCCGGTAGCCGACGAGGCGGTCGAGGATGCGGCGGGTCTGTTGGGCGTTGACGAGATCGACGTTGATTTCGCGTGGATGCTCGAAGGCCTCGCCGATGGCGGGCTTGGTGATCTCGTGGAAGACGACGCGGCGGACGGGCTTCTTGCCCGTCTTGATGGCCTCGCTCAGGTGCCAGGCGATGGCCTCGCCCTCGCGGTCGGGGTCGGTTGCGAGATAGAGCGCGTCGGCCTTCTGCAGGGCCTGGTCGAGCTCCTTGATCACCGCCTTCTTCTCTTCGGGCACGACGTACTTGGGCGTGAAGTCGTTCTTGACGTCGACGCCGAGGGTGCGCTCGGGGAGGTCGCGGATGTGGCCGATGGATGCCTTCACCGCGTAGTTCCGGCCGAGGAAACGCCCGATGGTCCGGGCCTTGGCCGGCGACTCGACGATGACTAAGTTCTTTGCCATAGTCTCCCCACGTTAGTGCACGGCTTCACAAGCGTCAACCGGAACGCGTCTTGGCCGGGCCTCTGGTTCGGGGCGGCGTTTCCATTAAGGAAATATAACTCATGGCTCCAATCTCTTTGACAAGACCCTTCAGTTCCATGAGCGCCAGCGCGCCGCTGACGACCGGCATCGGCAGCCCCGATTGCTCCTGGATCGCGTCGATGTGCGTGGGCTCCCGCGACACCAGCGCGAGCAGTGCGGCTTCGGTCTCGTCCGCGGGCTCGGCGCCCGGCAGGGGGAGCTGACGCGCCGGGACGGTGAGGTTGAGTTCTTCGAGCACGTCCGCGGCGTTCCGGACCAGCTTGGCGCCGCCCTCCTGGATCAGGCGGTTCGTCCCCGCACTGGCCGGCGAGAGGACGCTTCCGGGCGCTGCGAAGACCTCGCGGTTCTCGTTGAGGGCGTAGGTGGTGGTGATGAGCGCGCCGCTGCGTTCGGGCGCTTCCACGACGATCGTGCCGAGCGTCAGGCCGGCCAGGATGCGGTTGCGCCGGGGGAAGTACTCAGGCTTGGGTTTCGTCCCGAGGGGGTAGTCGCTGATCAGCGCCCCGTTCTCTTGGATGCGGCCCGCCAGCGCCTTGTGGCTCATGGGGTAGACCATGTCGAGCCCGCACGCGAGCACGGCGAGGGTCCGTCCTTGCGCATCCAGCGCCGCCTTGTGCGCCACCGCGTCGACGCCGAGCGCCAGGCCGCTGACGATTGTCAGGCCGTTGCGGGCGAGCTCCTCGGTCAACATGCGGGTGACCTCGCGGCCGTAGCTCGTGACGTTGCGCGTGCCCACGACGGTGACCGAACGCTCGTCGGCCTCGGTCAACGTCCCCTTCACGTAGAGCACCGGCGGCGGGTCGTAGGTCTCCCGCAGCCGGGCGGGATAGCCCTCGTCGCGGAGGGTGAGCGCCCGGACGCCGGCCCGCTCCAGCCGGTCGGCCTCCGCCTGGGGATCGATGGACGGGCGCGCCTCCACGACCGCGTTGACGACCTTGGAGTCGAGCCCCGCGCGGCGCAGGGCCCCGGGCGAGGCGCTCCACGCCTCCTCCATCGAGTCGAACCCAGCGAGCAGCGCGTTGAACCGCACGCGCCCCATGCCGTGGATGCGGTGAAACGCGATCCAGTACGGAGCGTCGGCTGCTACCGGTGGCGAATCAGCAGGGTCGTTCATCGAGGAAAATGTGGGATTGTGACGATGAAATGGCGGAGCGGGTGGGATTTGAACCCACGGTACCCGAAGGTACACACGCTCTCCAGGCGTGCCTGTTCAGCCAGACTCCAGCACCGCTCCGTGTGTTGTTAATGGCTGGCGGAGAGGGCGGGATTCGAACCCGCGGTACCCGAAGGTACACCGCATTTCGAGTGCGGCACGTTCAGCCAGGCTCCGCCACCTCTCCGCGACGGCGGCCGCCGCTCAGTTTCGCGGCGCCTAGCGCCCCAGCGAGCGCCAACAGAAGAGCCGACGACCATCATAGCCGACCCTCCTAAGCCCTGGCAATGAACGTTTGTCACACCCGGGCCTTTGTTTCGTGCCTTCGGGAGCGGGCAACCACAAGGGTTGCCCCTACACGGACGGTGCCATGCTGCCATCCGCGTTTCAGGACCGACTAGGAGCAGCGCCCCGCGGGCGCTCGCGCGCCTGACGGCGCGCGCCCTCTCTCAAATCTCCCCCAGAGGGGGAGAGGTCGGAAGGGAGCGTCCCCCCGGACAGACCTTTGCGTAAGTGACGCTGGCGAATCCGTGGACGTTGGCGCACCTCTCCCCGACCCCGCCCTCAATCCCTCCCAGAGGGAGGGAGGCTTAACGGGGCGGCTAATCGAGGGTTGCCGGAGGAGGGCGATTCGTGAATCGCCCCTACGGCAGCCGTGGCAGTTGGCGCGGGGCCCCTCATCTCGATCTTCTCCCGGGGGGAAGAGGCCGGAGGGCGTCTGGCGGCATCCGTTGACACCGGTTTGGCCGGGGTGTAGCGTCCCGGCCACGCTCGTGAAAGCCCCCTTCGTTCACCACGTCCTCTACCGCGACGGGCGCTCCGTCTTCTACGGTTGGTGGATCGTCTTCTCCGCCGGTGGCCTCACCATGCTCGGCGGGGCCTTCTACTTCTTCGGATTCGGCACCTTTCTGCTCCCCCTGGAAGAGGGCCTGAACACCGAACGCGGCCCCCTCTCCCTCGCCGTCAGCATTTCCACCCTGGAAGGCGCCGCCCTCGGCCCCATCCAGGGCTACTTCGTCGACCGCTACGGACCGCGCCCCGTCATGATGATCGGCATCGTTCTGATGGGCGTCGGCTTCATGCTGTTGAGCACCGCCGATACGCTCCTCGAGTTCTACCTCTTCTTCATCCCCCTCATCGGCATCGGCGCCGGGCTCGGGATTATGTCGCCCGCCTTCGTCGCGGTGAGCAACTGGTTCATCAAGAAGCGCGGCGTCGCCTTCGGCATCGCGATGACGGGCATTGGCGTCGGCGGCCTCCTCGTCCCGCTCACCGGCTACCTGATTTCGGAATACGGCTGGCGCGACGCCGCCTTCATCATCGGCGTCATCATCCTCGTCGCCGGCCTGCCCTTCACCCTGCTCATGCGGCAGCGGCCCGAGCAATACGGCCTGCTCCCCGACGGCATCACCGAGGAGGAGGCCCGCCGCGACGCCGAGGCCGCCACCGCCGTCAGCGTCCACACCGAGGTCGACTTCACCGTCAAGGAGGCCCTCACCTCCACGGCCTTCTGGCAGCTCGGCGTCGGCTTCGGGCTCCGCAACATGCTCTCCTCCAGCGTCCTCATCCACACCGTCGCCGCCGTCTACGACCGCGGCCACACGGAAGCGTTCGGCGCCACCGTCCTCGCCATCATGGCCGCCATCAGCATCCCCAGCCGGGTGATTTCCGGCCTGGTGCAGGACCGGGTCGAGAAGCGCAAGGTGGGCGGCGCCGTGGGCGTGCTCACCGCCGTGGCCCTCGGCTTCTATTTGATCAGCGACGACCTCTGGGCGTTAGGCGTCTTCGCGGTCCTCTTCGCGATCGCGTGGGGCGCGGCGAGCCCCACCCAACAGGCGATACGCGGCGAGTACTTCGGACGCCTCCACTATGCCAAGATCAACGGCTTCGCCAACCTCTTCATGACCGCCGGCTCCGTAGCCGGCCCCGCCATCGCCGGCTACGTCCACGACGCCGTCGACACCTACGACCCGACGTTCCTGGGCTTTGCCGCCCTCTCGCTGGTCTCGGCGGCCTTCATCTGGCAGGCGAAGCGGCCTACGCTCAAGCGGCAGCGCCCGACGGCCCCCGGCCGGCCGTAGGCCCTCGGGCGTCCACGCCGCACTATTTGTCCACGCGGCAACTGACGATGTCTATGCCGTAGTACTTGCGGTGGTGCACCGAAGAGGCGTAGTGACGCAGGATCCGTACGGACAACTGCTGCTCGTCTTCCAGCGCCTGGTCCTGGCCCAGATAGGCCATGCGGTCCTCGATATTTCCCTGGATGGCATCGTCCGAAGCGACCACGACCTCAAGGTCGGCCGAGCCGGCGTCGGGGCGAATCGTGGCGACCAACCTGCGCTTCTGTTCGGCCGGACCGTGGCTCTCTTCATTGATCAGGCTCAACATGAGCTCTTCCCCTACGAGACGCAGCCGGTCCTTTCCTTCCTGCGTCCAAGCATGCCGGTCGGCAAACTGACAGAGGAAACCGTCGAAATCGGGCAGGGAGGACTGGGACAAGTCGATGCGTAGCTTCCTGGCGCGAAAGGCTGATGATTCGGTGAGTATGGTCATGGCGATGGCCGCCATACCGCCGACGACGATCGCATGCCCCACCAGGTGAATGATGACCCCTTCGAACAATCCGCCCAAAGCGCTCGCGGACAGGCCCAACACCATGGACACGCCGGTGATGGCGGCCTTCTTTTGATCAACCTGACCCGTGAAGACCGTCTTCGCACCCTCGATGAAGAGCATGCCGAAGATGATGACGTACACCGCGCTGACCACTGGGCTGGGAATGGCGACCAGCACGGCGACCAACTTGGAAAAGAAGGCGGCCAGTATGGTCAAGACTCCCAGGTATATCCCGACACTCTTGGCCGCGAGGCCGGTAAAGCTAATATAGACTGCGGTGGCCGACCACGGCGCGGCAACGGGCAATGTTCCGAGTAGGCCGGAAAGAAGGGTGCCCGCACCATACACATTCAAGCCCCCTTGCACGGTGCGGAAGTCGACAGCGGACTGATTCCGGTAGGAAGCGCGGTGAATCACCGACAGGTCTCCCACCGCTTTCATGAAGGCGGTGAGATTCACGAACACGAAGACCGGGAGCAAAGCCCAGAAGTCCGCGTTGAAGATCAGGTCCAGGCCCGGCCACTCGAAATCGGGCAGACTCACCCATGGAGCGGCGGCTACGCTGTCAGCGTCGTAGAAGCCCAGGGACGCGGCCACCAGCAGACCGACGGCGACGGTGACCGGCAGAATCCACATACGCCAGACCGGTTTGTCTTGCAGGGAGATGAGGACCCCAGCGGCCAGGGCGGCCATTCCCGAGGCCAGGAAGAGCACCGACGATTCGCCTTCCGGCGGAATGACCGCTCTGCCGATGATGAAAGGCATGGCCGAAACCGCCACCAGCATGACCACTATCCCGCTCACCGTCTGGGTGAATATCCGGCGGAGGGAGGCAAGACGCAGGGTCAAAATAGACTGGACCAGGGTGGAAACCACCACCAAGCTGGCCAGCAAACCAGGGCCGCCGACCTGGAGCGCCAAGGCGCAAACCGCCAAGAATGGAACATTGAAGTTCGCGACAATGAGGCGGCCCGAACCCAAATGACGGAGCCGGAGGGTCTGCAGGACCATGCTGGCTCCGGTGACTGCCAGCGCGGTAAAGGTCACCCACGACAGGTAGGCATCCGACTCGTCGGATGCCCGCACGATCAGCGCCGCCAGCATGACGAGACTGATCGTGTTGGGTATGAATATCTGTAAAGCCGCGGCTATCGACAGTGGCGGCGGACACTTCTCATCGGGTTCGTAGCGAACTTCGCCTCGCCCCTGGGATTGTCGGAACATTTAGACGAGCCTACTCGCTGTAGTCCGGCGGTACATTGCTGCTGCTCAAGAAGGGGTCCTCCCCAGATCCGACATGTTCGGGGCGGGGCGTTGTCCCAGTGTCATCCCTCGCGCCACATGCGGACGCGTGCGAATGGCGGCGTGAATGAGACGGGGTATTGCCAAATTCCGTTAATGAGATTGAGTATTGCCAAAGGGTTCATTGCGATTGTACAGTGCTTAGCAGCAAAATCCAGAGAAGTGGTGCTATGCGGCAAACCCAGCAAGAGGATAATCGGCAGGCGAACCGGGCGGAGTTGCGTCGCCGGCGAGCACGCGCCGGTGTGCGGGGGCTGTTCTTGCTTCTGATCGTGGCTGCTTGTGCGGCCTTCGTCGTTGCCTGCGGCGAGGACCCTACTCCAACGCCCGCGCCCACGGCGACTACGGCCCCAGAACCCACGGCCACCGCGACGCCGGAACCCACGGCCACCGCAACTCCCGAGCCGACGCCGGAACCCACGGCCACCACAGCTCCCGAACCGACGCCGGAACCCGCTGTGATGGACGACGACGACCTAACCCAAGCCTACGTAGCGAAGGCCATAGACTACTACGGAGAGAACGGACTGGACGCCACCGTCGACTTCTACAAGTCTGCGGCGGGCACGGAAAACGGGCGGTCGCTGCTCCTCTTGGACGAAGCCGAAAGCAGGTTGCTCGTATACCGGAACATACCCGCTCTGGAGGGCCAGTACGTTGGCCCGGGCTCAGCCTATTCCGCCTTTGCGGGGTTGTTTGAGGTCGCTACCGAAGAGGGTCACTGGATCCTGGCCCGGGGCATTAACCCGGTCACCAAGCAGGAAGAACCGCGGCGAGTCCTCGTCGTCCTTCATGACGGTCTGGTGTTCTCCGCCAGTCATTCGGCCTTGGTGGAAGACGTGGCAAATTCCGTCAAGGAGTACGTGGACAAGGCCATAGCCAAATACGAAGAGGACGGTCTGGACGCCGTCATCACCCACTACAACGGCCAAGACAGCCTGGAAGGACAGTTCTACCTCTTCCTCATCGGCGCGGATGACAACTACCTGGCCCATCCCATCTTCCCTCACCTCATCGGCTCCGACATCAAGGACGTGGTCGGCTCCGACGGGCAGGAACTGGGTAAGGAGATAGCCCAGGCCACCGAAGAAGGCGCGTGGGTGGAATACCTATGGCCCCATCCCATCTCCCGGAAAGAACAGCAAAAGGTCACGTGGGCCATCCGCCACGACGGGCTGATATTCGCCTCCGGCTACTACGCCGGCGATCCTGAGGCCGGCCCTCCGGCCTGGCGGGACGCCGATCCAAGGGACTACACGGTCCAGTACGTGGACCAGGCCATCGAGCGTTACGAGCGCGACGGCTTGGAGTCCATGATCAACTACTACAACAGCGTCGCCAGCTTCGAGGGCCAGTGGTATCTCTTCGCCACCGACGCCGACGACATCTACCACGTCCATCCTCTGATTTCCCGGCTGATAGGGACGGATATCAAGGACGTGGTGGGTTCGGACGGCTACGAGTTGGGCAGGGAGCTGGCCAAGGCCGTCGACGGCGGCGAAGGGGTCTGGGTGGAATACCTGTGGCCGCATCCGGTGACGCTCAAGGAAGTCCCTAAGGTGGGGTACGCGGTGCGCCACGACGGGATGCTCTTCGCTTCCGGCTACTACCCGCAGGTTGAAGACCCGGCGGCGCGGACCAAGGAGTACGTGCAGCAGGCCATCGAGTACTACCAGGCCAACGGATTGGACGCCACCATCGCCCATTACAACAGCCAGGAGAGCGTTGACGGCCAGTGGAACCTGACCCTGGCCGATGAGAATGACGTGGTGCGTGTTGCCGTCCTCGCTCCGAATCTCATTGGCACCGACTTGAAAGACGTCGGCGCGTACCGCGTTCGGAAGATTGGCGAAGAGATGGCGGCGGCCACGGAGGACGGCATCTGGGTCAGCTTCGTCTTCCCCAACACGAGGTCTTCGGAGACCTTGTACGCTCACGTGTGGGCCATCCGCTACGACGGGCTGCTCTTCACGTCGCGCTACTACGACGACCGGCCTGAGGTTTCCTGATCCCTAGCGACTAGCCTGGTGTGAGGGGGCAGTTCCCGGAAGGGGGCTGCCCCTTCCTTTTGAGCGGGGGCGGGTCGCGACTCGCCCCTATTGGAGGTGGCGGGTTTCGCTGGCCGGTGGCGGCTGGCGCGGGGCCCCTCGTCTCAATCTTCTCCCGGGGGGAGAAGAAGGGGGACCGCCCCACTCCCCGACGCGCCTTGCGGCGCGTGCCCTCTCTCAATCTCCCCCAGAGGGGGAGAGGTTTTGGGGTGGCTCCCAGAGGGGGAGAGGCTTACCGTGCTCGCCCTTCGGGGAAGGTTAGGTGCTGTCCCGCCCCAGAGACGGGCGATTCGTGAATCGCCCCTACGGGAGGGAGAGAGGGTGGCCACAAGGGCCGCCGCTACGGAACGGCGGCCGTTAGGCCGGGACTTTGGCCGCGACGGCGCTGGTGGAGATGATGTGCTTGTTGAGGCCGAGGCGGTGCGGCTCGATGTTCATCGCCAGGCCGAGGATCTGGGGGAGGTGGATGACGGGCAGGTTGATCTGGGTCTTCATGACCTTGGCCGCGCCGGGCTGCTGGCCGTCGAGGTTCAGGTGGCAGAGCGGGCACGGCGTGACCATGGCGTCGGCACCTTCGCCCTTGGCCTCGAGGAGGTGCGTCCCCGCCATCTTCAGCGAGTTGTCGACGTTCATCGTGAGGAGGGGGAAGCCGCAGCACTTCGTCTTGCCGCTGAAGTCGACCGGCGTCCCGCCGATCACGCTGATGAGCTGCTCGAGGTAGGTACCGCGCTCGGGGTGCTCGTCGTAGCCGAGCTGCTCCGTCGGACGCACCACGTAGCAGCCGTAGAATGGGGCCAGCGCCAGGCCGGAGAGCGGCTTGGTCACGTGCTCCTTCAGCCGGTCGAGGCCGAAGTCCTCGACGAGAATCCACATGAAGTGCTTCACCTCGGTGGTGCCACTGTAGCTCAGCCCCTCGGGTTCGAGGTAGGTGTTGATGAAGCTGCGGTAGTCGGGGTCGGCTTTCAGGCGGTGGTTGGCCTGGCTCATGACACCCTGGCAGGTGCTGCAGATGGTCATGAGGGGGAGGCCGCGCTGCTCGGCCATGGCGAAAGTGCGGGCGTTGAGGGTGTCGCCGAGCTCGGGGTCGCGCTCCTGGAGCACGCCGGCGCCGGTGCACGCCGCCTCTTTCAGGTGTTCAAGGGTGAAGCCCAAGCGCTCGCCCACGAGTTTCATGGCGTGGAAGAGCTCGGGCGCGCCGCCCTGAGCGACGCATCCCGGGTAGTAGGCGTAGCGCATTTACTCTTTCTCCATCTCCTGGAAGATCCGCTTCACGTGCTCGTGGCCGGGCCGCTTATGGTGCACGACCGGCGGGAGCTTGCCCTTGAGCAGCGCCCGCACCGCCGTCGGGGCCATCCGTAGCTGCATCGGCGCGTCGTCGAGCCCGAAGGACTGGTAGCCGATCTTGAGCTCGTCGACCCAGCCGCTCTCCGACACCGACTTGGCGAACGAGTCGCTGTGCCGCGTCCCGTTATTGTCGGTAAAGCCAGATTCCTGGGCGGTGCGCCGCAGGTCGACGATGCGCTCCATGGGGGCAACGTCCTTGGGGCAGACCTCGACGCAGGCGTAGCAGTGGGTGCAGTCCCAGATGCCGCTGTACTTGCTCAGCTCCTTGAGCCGGTCGTCGCGGGACTCCTGGGTCTCTCTGGGGTCGCCGACGAAGCGGTAGGCTTTGGCCAGGGCCGCGGGGCCGATGAAGTTCTCGTCGACTTCGAGCGAGGCGCAGTCGGAGACGCAGGCGCCGCACATGATGCAGTTCATGGTGTGGGCGAGGTCGCCCATGGCGTCCTGGGAGGCGATGTACTCGCGGTCGGGCGGCGGCTGGTGCGCACGGAGGAAGGGCTGCACTTTCCGCACCTTGCTCCAGAACCCCGACATATCGGTGACGAGGTCCTTCACCGGCTGCATGTTGCCCATGGGCTCGACGGTGATAGACCCCTCGTCGTCGGTGACTTCGTCGACCTTGGTCACGCAGGCGAGCTTGGCGCCGCCGTTGACCCGCATGGCGCAGGAGCCGCAGATCGCGCTCCGGCAGGAGCAGCGCACCGCCAGCGTCTCGTCCTGGTACTCGCGAATGCGGATCAGGGCGTCGAGGACGGCGTCGTTGTCCTCGACCTCCACGGAGAAGTCTTCGTAGCGCGACTCCTTGGTCTCGGGGTCGTAGCGCTTGACCTTCACATTGACGGTCTTCAATAGACTCTCCTCTCTGGAGGCCAGTTGGTAATCGTGACCGGCTCGTAGCCGATGACCGGGCCTTCCGGCGAGTGGTAGGCCATCGTGTGCTTCAGCCAGTCGGCGTCGTTGCGCTCGGGGTAGTCTTCGCGGGCGTGTGCGCCGCGGCTTTCCTTGCGGGCGAGTCCGGAGACGGCGATGGTCTCGGCGCAGACGAGCATGTTCTCCAGCTCCAGCGTCGAGAGCAGGTTCCAGTTGAAGACCTTGCCGTGGTCCCGGACCGTGAGGCCCTGGAAGCGCCCGGTCAGGTCGCGGACGGTGTCGAGCGCTTCCTGCATGCCCTGTTCGTCGCGGAAGACGCTGATGTTCTTGTCCATGGCGACGCCGAGCTCGAGCCGCAGCGACGCGGCGGTGTAGCCCGGATAGGGGCGGTCCATCAGGTCTTGGAACTTGGCCGTGTGCTTTCCGACCAGATCCTCTTCGTTGATTCGGTGGAAGGGGCCGGCCTGGCGGGCGTACTCGACGGCGTAGGCGCCGGACCGCCGCCCGAACACGACGGTCTCCAGCAGCGAGTTCGCGCCCAGGCGGTTGCCGCCGTGGATGCTCACGTTGGCGCACTCGCCGGCGGAGAAGAGGCCGGGGACGACGGTCGCGCCGTTGGCGTCCGTCTTGATGCCGCCCATGATGTAGTGCATGCCGGGCCGGATGGGGACGGGGTCCTTCACGATGTCGACGCCGGCGAAGAGCGTCGCCAGCTCGGCGATCTGCCCCAGCCGTTCCTTGATCAGCTTCTCTCCGAGGTGGCGGCAGTCGAGCAGGACGCAGCCGTCGACGCCCCTGCCCTCGCGGATTTCCATCGCCTCGGCGCGTGAGACCACGTCGCGGGAGGCAAGCTCCAGCTTGTTGGGGGCGTACTTCGACATGAAGCGGTCGCCCTCGGAATTGATCAGATAGGCGCCCTCGCCGCGGGCCCCCTCGGTGAGCAGCGCCCCGTTGCCCTTCAGCGTGGTGGGGTGGTACTGCACCATTTCCATGTCCATGAGCGGCGCGCCGATCTGGTAGGCCAGCGCCTGGACGTCGCCGGTGCAGATGAGGCCGTTGGTGCTGGGCTCGTAGACGCGCCCCAGGCCGCCGCCGGCCAGGATCACCGCCTTGGCCTGGATCACCTCGACGTCGCCCGTCTTGATGTCCATGGCGACGACGCCGGTGCAGACGCCCTCTTCCTTGAGCAGCTCGAGGACGAACCACTCCTCGTAGACCCGCATGCCCGCCTTCATCAGCTCTTCGTACATCACGTGCAGGCAGACCTGGCCGGTGATGTCGCCGACGAAGAAGGTGCGCTGGTTGGTGGCGCCGCCGAAGGCCCGGGTCTTGAGGCGGCCGTACTCGTCGCGGGCGAAGATCACGCCCATGTGCTCAAGCTCGTAGATGTCCTGGGGGGCGTCTTTCGCCATAATCTCGATGGCGTCCTGGTCGCCGAGCCAGTCGCTGCCCTTGACGGTGTCGTAGGCGTGGACTTCCCAGGTATCGTCGTCGCCCTCGGCGCCCATCGCCGCGTTGATGCCGCCCTGGGCGGCGTTGGAATGGCTCCGAACCGGATGGACTTTGGTCAGCACCGCCACGTCCGCGCCGAGGCGAAAGGCTTCGATTGCGGCGCGCATGCCGGCAAGGCCGGCGCCGATGACGAGGACGTCGTGCTGTTGCATAGGGGGCCCCTCCGAAGGCGCGTGAATCTTATCACAACCCCCACGGGGCGTTCAATGAAATGTGCGGGGTCAGACGGTGCTCGTCAACAGATTGACCGGCCTCGAAAACGGCGTCCGATTTCAGGAAATAGCGCGCCCGGCAGCCTGCTTCCGCCCACTGGGACGCAGCCGCCCGATCCTCTCCCGCAGCCACTCCCGCCGTCGCCATCCCTCGAACAGAACGAAGACCACCGCGACCATGGTGATGCCCACGACGGCGTCGAGGATGTAGTGGTTCCCCGTGATGATGATCGCGAAGAACGTGATCGTGGGGTACAGCGCGCCCCATATCTTCAGAGGCCAGGGGCCGGTGTTCCAGAACACGAAGCCGAAGATGAACGTCCACGAGAAATGCAGGCTCGGCATCGCGGCATAGATGTTGTAGTACGACGCCGTCTCCCGGCTCGCGTACCACGCCGGCCCGTAGGTCGCGATGCCGTCGACGAACCCGAACCCCTCGACCAACCGCGGCGGCGCCAAGGGGAACAAGCCGAAGATGATCAGCGAGGCGACGAAGGTGAGCAGGATCAGCGCGCGGTAGTAGAAGTAGCGTTGGCGGTACTTCCAATAGAAGTAGATTGCCGTGACCGCGATGATCGGGAAGTAGGTCACGATGTAGAGGTAGTTGAAGACGCGCATCAGCCAGGCGCCGCCGTTGTCCAGGGCCCACGCCTGCCACGACACCTCCCAGAAGAAGCCGGCCGACTGCTCCCAGGAGATCAGCGACGCCGCGTTCTCGAAGCCGACGACCTCGACGTTGTCGACGATCATGTTCCGCACGAACATGTAGGCGAAGTAGGCCCCGGCGATCAGGACGACCTCGCGGACGGCCGAGGCATAGCCGTCGGTGGCGAGGAGCGTGTCGGCGATGCCCCGGAGCGGGGACGGCCGTGGCGCTGATTCCTGCATGGGGTGGGTCTCAGCGGCGCTCGGCCAGCTCGCCTTCCCGTGCTTCCGTGGCAGCTCCGGCCCCGTTCAACACCGGGAGCTCCACCCGGTGCGGCGCGGTCCCGTTCGCGCCGTTGCGCGCCCTCCACCGCGAGCCGTGGCGTGAGTTCAAGAAGACGCTGCAGTCCAGGCAGCCGACATACTCCTTCGGCCTCTCGCCCTTGAAAAGGCCGCGGGCGGCGGCGTACCGGTCGTTGTTCCAAATCTCGCCGACGCTGTGCTCGTTCACGTCGCCGAAGTCGTGTTGCTTGTCGGTCAGGTAGCAGCAGGGCGCAAGGCCGCCGTCCCAGTTCACCACCGCGCTCCGCCAGAGGCGCCAGCACGCCGCGCCGTCCTCTTTGTAGGGACGGTCGAACGTGGCCTCGCGAATGGAGCGGGAGTCTCCCGTCGGCAGCCAACGCTCCGCCAGTGCGGGGTCGTCCATTCCCCACGGGAAGTCGACGTTCTTGAAGAGGATGCCGTCGACCCCGAGCTCGCCGGCCAGCGCGCGCGCCGCCTCGACCTGGTGCTCGTTCTGCCTCATCACGATAAACTGCCATTCCAGGTATGGCGTGGCGCTGCCGAGCCGCCGCTTCGTCTCGACGAGCAGGCGCAGGTTGTCGAGCACGCGGTCGAGCCGTCCCGCCACACGGTACTGCTCGTAGACGTCTTGGGTCACCCCGTCGATCGAGACGATCATCGTGTCCAGGCCGGAGCGGACCACGGCCTCGGCCATCTCCGGCGTGAGCGGCTTGTTGAGGTTCGTGCTGATGATGGTGCCGAGGCGGGCTTCGTGGGCGTAGGCGACGTACTTGTCGATGTCCTTGTTCAGGAAGGGTTCGCCCCAGCTATAGAGGGTGAGCCAGATGCAGTAGCCCTTGATCTCGTCCACCGTTTTCCGGTACGTCCCGAAGTCCATCACACCCTTGCCGCGGTGGATGTTGCCCAGGCCGGTGTGGCAGAGCGGGCACTTGAGCTGGCAGATGTTGGTGGTGTCGAGCTCCCACTCGTAGGGCTTGGCGAAGACGCGCTTGCGGGTGAGCTTGAACTCCGCCTCGGCCATCAGCAGGTTGAAGAGCTTGCGCCAGGAGAAGTACCGCAGGGCGACCTCGGCCCGCTGCCCCGCCTTGCCGGGGTCGAGCCGGGAGACCACCCCGCCGTTGGCGCGCAGCAGCCGGTCCAAGGCGGCGCCGCCCTTCAGGATCAGTCGGGGAAGGAGGGGCGAGCTCGGAGGCCTGCTCATCGTTCGGCACATTATAGGGAAGGCATCCCCCTTTTCAAATCAGACGGCCTTTTGAAAGCAGGCGCCGGAGGCGGGGTGCTTCGCCTCCCCAACGGAGGTGGGTCGAGTCAAGGGAAGCGCCCTGCGGGCGCTCGCGCGCCTGACGGCGCGCGCCCTCTCTCAAATCTCCCCCAGAGGGGGAGAGGTGTTAACGTGCTGCTCCAGCGGGGAGAGGCCGGAGGGAGGCGGGCTACGAATTCCCCTCGCCGGCCAGTACGAGGAGGAGCGCGGCGAGGCTCTTGGCGTCCTCGATTTCGCCCTCGGCGATGAGTTTCCGCACCTCCGAGAGGGGGACGGGGACGACCTCGATGTCTTCGTCCACATCGCCTTCGAGGGGGTCTTCGGTGAGGTCCCGCGCCGCGTAGAGGTGCAGGTACTCGCTGCAATAGCCCGGCGCGGCGTAGCAACCGGCGAGGAGATCGATGCGGCCCGCGGCGAAGCCGATCTCCTCGCGGAGCTCGCGCTGCGCCGCTTCGAGCGGGTCTTCGCCGGGGTCGAGCGTGCCCGCCGGAATCTCCAGCAGCCACTTGCCCGCGGCGTGCCGGTATTGCCGGACGAGGATCACTCGGCCCTCGACGTCGATGGGGACCATCGCCACCGCGCCCCGGTGCTCGACGATGTCGCGCTTCACGCGGTGGCCGTCGGGCGTCTCGATGACGTCGACGCGCACCTTGATGACGCGCCCCTCGGCCACGACCTTCGATTCGATCGTTTTCATCTCTTGCCGTTCCATAGAGGAAGAAACAGCGCCGCCTACGGCGCGCCCCCGGCGGCGGCGCCCGGCAGCCGGTCGAGCCCCAGCCGTTGCGCCAGCGTCTCGAAGAAGTACGGCGGCTTGCGGGCGCGGAGGAACTTCGCCGTCTTGGCGCTCTTGCTCGCCCGCACGACGTCGCCGGGCCCGAGGTCGTGGTCGTTGTGGCCGTCGAGGCTGACGACGGCCCCGCCGCTGCCGGCGATCTCAAGCTCGACGCGGCTCTCCTCGCCCAAGACGAGCGGCGTCGCCATGGAGAGGTGCGGGGAGACCGGGGCCAGCACGAGTTGGCGGCTTTGCGGCTCGAGGATGGGACCCCCCACCGCCATGGCGTAGCCGGTGCTGCCCGTGGCCGTGGCCAGGATGACACCGTCGGCGCGGTAGGTGGCGAGGAAGGCGCCGTCGACGTAGGCGCGCACCGTGATCAGCTGCGCCACGCCGCCCCGGCTCACCACGGCATCGTTCAGCGCCCAGTCGGTCAGGGATTCGCCTTCGCGCGTCACCTCGACGTCCAACGTGGCGCGCTCCTCGACCCACACGCCGGGCTTCAAATAGTCGGGAACGCGCTCCAGGGCGTCGGCGCCGCGCATCTCGGTCATGAAGCCAAGCTTGCCCATGTTGACGCCGAGGATAGGCGCGCCGAGCACGACGGCCACCTTCGCGGTGCGCAGGATCGTGCCGTCGCCGCCGACGGTGACGAGCACCTCGGCGGCGGCGCACGAGTCGTGGATCTCCGCCTCCTCCCGCGAGTCCGCCAGCCGGCAGTCGTAGGACAGCGCCTGAAGGCGCTCGCGGAGGGCGAGCGCCAGCTCGCCGGAGTCCCGGTTCGCCGCGTTGAAGATGATGCCGATGCGTTTCACGGTTGCGTTCGGAGAGAGCCGCGCTCAGGAGGCCCCTTAGTCTACGGGAAAAGGATAGCAGCCGCCGGGAGGCGGCGAGGCCGGTCAGACGGGGAAGGCCCTCAGGGCGCTGACGGCGAAGTCGAGCAGGAAGCTGGGAGCAAACCCGAAGAACAGTACGCCCGCCGCGGTGATCAGGAGCGGGGCGGCCATCGTCGGGGCCGCGGTGACCGGCTCCTCCGACTCGGCGGGGCTGAGGTACATCGTCTTCACCACGCGGAGGTAGTAGTAGGCCGAAATCGTCGAATTGATCCCGCCGGCGACGGCGAGCCAGACGAGGTCGGCGTTGACCGCCGCGTTGAAGACGTAGAGCTTGCCCCAGAAGCCGACCGTCGGCGGCAGGCCGGTGAGCGAAATGAGGGAGACGGCGAGGAGCGCGGCGAGCAGCGGCGCGCGTTTGCCCAGCCCGGCGTAGTCGTCGATCTCGTTGCTCCGCAGCCGGTGGTCGACGGCGATGACGACAAAGAAGGCCAAGAGGTTGGTGAAGGCGTAGCCGCCGAGGTAGAAGAGGACGCCCTGAAGGCCGAGGGCCTCGCCGTCGGCAGCTCGCGCCGCCACGGCGGCGACGCCGATGAGGATGTACCCCGCGTGCGCCACCGCGCTGTAGGCGAGCAGGCGCTTGATGTCCTGCTGGAACATCGCGGTCAGGTTACCGACGGTCATGGTGATGACGGCGAGGACGGCGAAGAGCATGCTCCAGTCGAGGACCAGGTCGGGGAAGGCGGCGTAGAAGACGCGGATCAGCAGCGCGAACCCTGCCGCCTTGCTGGCGACGGAGAGGAAGGCGGTCACGGGGGTCGGAGCGCCCTGGTAGACGTCGGGCACCCACATCTGGAAGGGGAAGGCCGAGATCTTGAACCCGAAGCCCGCCACCAACAGCACGATGCCGATCAGGAGGCCGGGCTGCGCGAGCAGGTCAACGGACGCAACGGCGCTCGAGATCGCGCCGAGCTCGGTCTCGCCGGTGAAGCCGAAGATGAAGGCCATGCCGTAGATCATCAGCCCCGAGCTCACGCCGGAGAGGACGAGGTACTTCGCTCCCGCCTCAGTCGAACGCTCGTCCTTGAAGAACGTGACCAGCGCGATGGCGGAGAGGGTGCTGAGCTCCAGCGAGACGTAGATGGTGAGCAGCTCGCCGGTGGCGGCGAGGAGCATCAGGCCGGAGGTGGCGAAGAGCACCAGCGCGTAGTACTCGCCCTGGAAGCGGGGGAAGCGCGAGGCGGCGCTCTGCGACGCCATCGCCGCCATTGCCGCGACGCCGATGAAGAGCAGTTTGAAGAAGATCGCGTAGTTGTCGACGATGAAGAAGCCGTTGAAGGCCGTGTCCTGTTCGCCCCAGAGGGCGATGGTGAAGCCGAGCGGGATGCCGAGGAGGACCGTCGCCAGCGGCGCGAGCAGGTTCTTCCGCTCGATGAACAGGTCGGCCAGGATCACCAGCACGGCGATTCCCGCCATGCTGATCTCCGGCGCGAGCAGATAGAAGTCGCGGGCTTCCATCAGCGCCTCTCCGGCCTTTCGTGGACGCGGCCCTGCATCATGAGGCCGCCTCCAGGATGTTCATGATCGGCGCGAGGCCGGCGTCGAAGTAGTCGGTCACCAACGCGGGGTAGATGCCGACGATGAAGATGGCGGCGAGCATGCCGGCCAGGGGAATGGCCTCGACGAGCGTGGCGTCGCTGATGGAGGCGAAGCGGCGCTGCTCCGGCCCGAAGAAGATGCGGCGCACCGTCCACAGGATGTAGCCCGCGCTCAAGAAGACGCCCACGATGGCGAGGATCGTCGCCTCGCGGTAGGCCTCGAACGAGCCGATGAAGACCAGCACCTCGGCCACGAAGCCGCTCATCGACGGCAGGCCCACGGCGGCGAAGCCGGCGGCGACGAAGGCGACGGCCAGCACCGGCATCCGGCCGGCCAGGCCGCCGAGGTCGGGGATGTGCCGGGTGTGGGCCTTCTCGTAGACGTAGCCCGCCAGCATGAACAAGAGCCCCGTGATCGTGCCGTGGGTGAACATCTGCATCGCCGCGCCGGTCAGGCCGATGTGGTGCAGCGAGGCGACGCCGAGCAGAACGAAGCCCATGTGGCTGACGGAGCTGTAGGCGATCAGCCTCTTTATGTCACGTTGGCGGAAGACCATGACCGCCCCGTAGAGCACGTTGACCACGGCCAGCGTGGCAAGGAGCCAGGCCCAGTTCGCCGTCACCTCGGGGAAGAGGCTGACGTTGAGCCGGAGGATGGCGTAGCCGCCCATCTTCAACATGACGCCGGCCAGCATCACGCTGGCGGCGGTGGGGGCGTCGGTGTGGGCGTCGGGGAGCCAGGTATGGAACGGCCAGACCGGCAGCTTCACCGCGAAGGCGGCGAGCAGGAGGAAGAAGACGCCCTCGGCGGTGAGCAGCGCCGTAGTGAACGGCGTGTCCCGCAGTTCGATCATGTCGAACGTGCCGGTCGAGAAGAAGATCACCAGGAACCCGGCGAGCATAAGGGCGCTGCTTCCCGCCGTGTACAGCAGGAACTTCATCGCCGAGTACTCTTTGCGCCCGCTCCCCCAGATGGTGATGAGCATGTACATGGGGATCAGCTCGACCTCCCAGAACAGGAAGAAGAGCAGCAAGTCGAGCGAGACGAAGACGCCGAGGATGCCCGTCTCCAGCAGGAGGAGCCAGATGAAGAATTCCTTGACGCGGTTGGTCACCCCGCCGGAGACCAGCACCGCGCCGACGCCCAGCAGGCCGGTGAGGGCGAGCAGCGGCGCGCTCAGGCCGTCGACGCCGAGGAAGTACTGCACCTTCAGGGCGGAGAGCCAGTTGTGCCGCTCCACCCACTGGGGCTGGTCCGCGTCGAGGTCGATGCCCGCCCAGACGATCAGCCCAAGGACGAGGACCGCGGTCGTCGCCGCCAAGGCGGTCCAGCGGATGTGCCGGTCATCCTTGACGAAGAGCAGGATGAAGAGCGCCGCCGCCGCGGGGATGAAGACCGTCGCCGTTAGCACCGCGCGCCCCCGTTCCGAGACCTTAAGCCTCTCCCCCTCTGGGGGAGACTGAGAGAGGGCACGCGCCGCCGGGCGCGTCGGAGGGGTGGGGCAGGGAGGAGTGCGCCAACGTCCATATGGTCCGTCACGTTCATCCGGCTAGCCCCATATCCAGAACGCGGCCGCGATGAGAATGACGCCGGAGGCGATGACGGCCCCGTAGGCCTGCACTTGGCCGCTCTGCAGCTCGGACGGCACCCGCCCCAGGTTCCGTCCCAGCCAGCCGGTGGAGTTCACCGCCCAGTCCACGACATGCGTGTCGATCAGCTCGATCACCGCGCCGGCGCCGTTGATGAAGACGCGCCGCACGATGATCTCCTCGTACAGCGTGTCGATGTAGTAGCGGTTCGCGAGCACCTGGTAGACCGGGGCGAAGCGCCGCGCCACCGCCGCCGGTGACGGCACGCCCAAGCGGTACATCGAATAGGCCAAGACGATCCCCGCCGCGCCCACGGCCGACGAAATGGCGGCGACGTTGACGCTGAAGGCGTGCGGGTGGGCCTCGCCGAGGAAGATCGAAAGGCTGAAGGCGGCGATGTCGAGGAAGTCCCACGGCAGGTCGGCCAGGCCGAAGAAGATGGCCGGAATGGCCAGCGCGACTAGCGGCAGGGTGATGAGCCAGGGCGATTCGTGCGGCGCGCCGTGGCCGTGGCCCTCGGCGTGGGCGGAGGCCTCCGCCGCCGCGTGCTCCTCGCCGTTCCCGGCCGGGGCGTTCGCCGCCGCCTCGGCCTCCGCGCCGCCGCGAAACTCGCCCGAAAAGGTCATGAACAGCATGCGGAACACGTAGAAACCGGTGATGCCCGCGGTGATAACGGCTATCCAATAGAGCACGGACGCCCCGCCGATGCCGAACGCGTTATCTGAAGCGGCGAGCAAGATCGCGTCCTTGCTCCAGAACCCCGCCAGAGGAAACACGCCGACCAAGGCCAGCGAGCCGATCACCATCGTTCCATAGGTGAAGGGCATGAACTTGCGCAGGCCGCCCATGTAGCGCATGTCATAGGTCTCGGTGGTGTGGTGGACGCTCCCCGCGCCCAGGAAGAGCAGCGCCTTGAAGAAGGCGTGCGCCGCCAAATGGAAGATCGCCGCCCCGATCGCCCCCGTCCCCAAAGCCAAAAACATATAGCCGAGCTGGCTCACCGTGGAAAACGCAAGCACCCGCTTGATGTCGTTGTTCACGAGCGCCATGGTCGCGGCGAGCATCGCGGTGCCGCCCCCGATCCAGGCCACGACGGTCAGCGCGGCCTCCGAGTGCTCGAAGAGGGGGAACATCCGCGCCACCAGGAAGACGCCCGCGGCCACCATGGTGGCGGCGTGGATGAGCGCGCTCACCGGCGTGGGGCCCTCCATCGCGTCGGGCAGCCAGACGTGAAGTGGGAACTGGCCCGACTTGCCAACGGCGCCGGCGAAGATGCCCAGACAGAGCCAGGTCAGGCCGACGCCCGCGATCGCACCGACCTCCGCCGCGTGGTTGAGCGCCTCGATGTCGAGCGTCCCGGCGAAGACGAAGGCCCAGGCGATGGCGATCATGAAGCCGACATCGCCGAGCCTGGTGACGAGGAAGGCCTTCTTCGCGGCGCGGGCCGCCTCGGGCTTGCGGAACCAGAAGCCGATGAGGAGGTACGAGCTCAGGCCGACGAGCTCCCAGAACACGAAGAGGAAGACGAGGCCCGACGCCATCACCAGCCCGAGCATCGACGCGGTGAAGAGCGACATGTAGGCGAAGTAGCGCGTGAAGCTCTCGTCGTCCTTCATGTACTCCAGGCCATAGACCTGGACGAGGAGGCTCACGCCGGTCACGATGACCGCCATCACGGCGGTCAGACCGTCCATCGTGACGCCGACGTTGATCTCGAGCGATCCGATGGTCAGCCATTGGTGCGGCTGGAAGCCGAGGTCGTGCCCCGGCGCGTTCATGACCTCGACCAGCGCCCAGAGCGAGAGGCCGAAGGCTATGGCCATCGCGGTCACGGTGATGTAGCCCGCGCCGCGCCACCGCGAGCCCACAAAGGGCCGCAGCAGGGCGATCAGGACGAACGCCCCCAACGGCGCGAAGAAGATGGACCAGACGTCGATTTCGGGCACTTATATCTTCCGCATAATCTCGTCGGCCACGTGCTCCCTGCCTCGGGGCACGTAGACGATGAACTTCGAGGTCTCGCTCCAGGTCGTGATGTCCTCTTCGGGAAGGATGCGCGACGGGAGACCTTCGGCCTCAAACAGCTCCTTCCACATCTCGGCAAGGAGCAGGTTCGGCGCTTTCTTATAGGGGGACCAGGACACGCGCTAGCCTTTCATGGCGTCGACGTTGGTCACGTCGACGGTTTCCTTGTTTCTGAACAGCGCAATCACGATGGCCAGGGCGAGGGCGACCTCGGCCGCGGCGACGGTGATCACGAACATGGCGAAGGCGTGCCCCGTCAGCACCTGCGGGGTGACGAAGCGGGTGAAGGCGATGAAGGCAAGGTTCGACGCGTTGAACATCAACTCGACCGACATGAGGACGGTGATGATGTTGCGCTTCGACAACGCCCCGGCCAGCCCGATGCTGAAGATGATCGCGGAGAGGACGAGGTAGTGTTCGAGGCCGGCCATGGGGTGCTTAGTCCTCGTCCTTGCCCTTGGCGATGACGATTGCGCCGATCATCACCGCGAGCAGCAGCACGCCGACGATGATGAACGCGAGGACGTAGACGTTCACGATGAGATCGGCGATGGCCGCCGTGGTGCTGCCCAGCGGCTCGCTGCCGGAGACCTTCCAGTCGGTGTTGACGATGGCGGTGACGAACGTGGCCAACAGCAGCGCCGCCAGGCCCATCGCGGGCCGCATCAGCTTGCCGGAAGGGTTGCCCTGTTGCACGTCGCGGGTGAGCAGGATGGCGAAGACGATGAGGATCGAGATGCCGCCGCCATAGATGAGTATTTGGACGACGGCGAGGAAGTCGGCGCTCAGGGTGATGAACAGCCCGGCGACGAAGAGGAAGGTCGCCACGAGGAGGAGGGCAGCGCGGAAGATGTCGCGCACCAGCACGACGCCGAGCGCGGAGATCGCCGCCCCGGAGCCGAGTATCCAGAAGGCAATCGAGTTGCCCGATCCGACGTCCATAACCGCTACCGGCCCGCCTCTCCGCCGCTCAGCGAGGTGTCACGCTCGAAGTCGACGCCGTGGAGGTGGGGTCTGGCGAAGGCGCTCGGCTTCTGGCGCGAGGTGCGAAGCTCGTCGATGTGGACCACCATGCTCTTGCGGGTGTAGGTGGCGCGCTCGTAGCCGGTACCCATGAAGAGGGCGTCGTAGGGGCAGGCCTCGACGCAGAGGCCGCAGAACATGCAACGGCCGGTGTCGATGTCGAAGACCTCGAGGGCGTAGTCGTTGCCGACGTTCGGGTTGTCCTTCGGGGAGGTTTCGATGCGGATGGTGCCCAGAGGACAGTACTTGGCGCAGGAGGCGCAGCCGGTGCAGCGGTCCTCGTACCAGACGAACTCGTAGCCCCGGTAGCGCGGGTGCTCGGGCATCCGCTCCTCGGGGTACTCGACGGTGACGGGTTTGCGGAAGAGGTGCTTCAGCGTGACCGCCATGCCTTTAAGGATTCCTTCTCCGTACATCCCTACCCTCCCGCGGCCTCGCCGCGCACGGGGACCGGCTGGACGACCGGACGCGATGGATCGACGATCCGCCGCGTTCGGCCTTGGAAGCCCAAGATGCGCGTCATGATGATGATCGAGCCAATGGCAATGGCGAAATTGACCGGAATGATCCAGTACGGCAGGTCGGCCCCGTCGCGGAAGGCCACGACCTCGGCGGCGACGACGAACAGGTTGATCAAGGAAAGGGGCAGGAGGAACTTCCAGCCGAAGCCCATGACCTGATCGACGCGCATCCGGGGGATCGTGGCCCGCACCCAGACCAGCACCGCGATCACGAACCCCATCTTCAGCATGAGCCAGATATAGGGCGGAATCGGCTCCGGCCCCTTGAAGCCGCTCAGGAAGAGCGTCGCGGTGATGGCCGAGAAGCCGATGATGGCCGCGTACTCGGCGAGCTGCACCACCGTCCACTTCATCCCGCTGTACTCGGTGTGGAAGCCGGAGATGATCTCCGAGTCGGCTTCGAGCAGGTCGAACGGAGCGCGGTTGAGCTCGGCGGAGACGGCGATGGCGAAGACGATGAAGCCCAGCGGCATCCACGCCAGGTTGGGCGCGAACCGCTGCTGCTCGACGATTTCGGTGAGGTTCAGGCTGCCGGTGAGCACGACGACGCCCATGATCGAGAGCACCAGCGGTATCTCGTAGCTCACGAGCAGGGCCACGGCGCGCATCGCGCCGAAGAGCGAGTACTTGTTGTTCGAGCTCCACCCGCCCATGAAGACCGCGATCTCCGCTGCGGTGGTCACGCCGATGGCGTAGAGGATGCCGACTTCGATGTCGGCGAGGACCGCGCCGAACGGCCCCCACGGAATCACCGCGAACATGGCGATGATCATGGCCGAGAAGGCGAGGGGCGCCAGTCCGAAGAGGAACTTGTCGGCGGCGCGCGGCGTGGTGTCTTCCTTCGTCATGAGCTTCAGCGCGTCGGCGATGGGCTGGAGGATGCCGAAGACGCCGACCCGGTTGGGGCCGGGGCGTTGGGTGAAGCGTCCCAAGAGCTTGCGCTCGACCAGGATGACGTAGGGGACCCCGAGGGTGGCCACGTTGACCACGAGCAGGCTCCCGATGACGCCGAGCACGATGTAGATCAGGGGGTCGGGCCAGCCGCCGGGAGCTGCGCCGCCCATCGCGCGGCAGAGCTCGTCGCCCATCCGCGGTAGGAAATTGATGCCCCACTCCTGCCACAGGGACATATCGGCCCAGAAGCCGTCGGGCTTGCAGCCGGTGGCGAGGTGTTCCACTAGCGGTCCACCTCGCCCATGTTGATGTCGATGCTGCCGAAGATCGTGACCAAATCGGCCATCTTCCAGCCGATGAGCATTTCACGCAGCGCGGTGAGGTTCATGAGGGAAGGCGACCGGATGGCACAGCGGTACGGGGCGACGCCGCCGTCGCTGACGAGGTGGAAGCCGAGCTCGCCCTTGGGCGCCTCGACCTGTCCGTAGGCCTCGCCGGCCGGGGGACGCAGCAGCATGGGGAGGTCGGTGCGGTGCGGTCCCGGCGGCATCTGCTCGACGCACTGATGGATGATCCGCAGGCTCTGGCGCATCTCTTCCAGCCGCACAAGGAACCGGTCGTAGTTGTCGCCGTCCGACCCCGTCGGGATGTCGAACTCGAGCCGGTCGTAGACCTCGTAGGGGTTCGCCTTTCGCAGGTCCCAGGCGAGGCCGCTGGCGCGCAGAGGGGGACCGGTCACTCCGGCGTTGACGGCCAGGTCGCGCGGGAGCACGCCGATGCCCTTGCAACGGCTGATCAGGATTTCGTTCTCGCGCATGAGCTGCTCGTACTCGTCGAACTTCCGGGGCAGCTCCTCCAGCACGCTTGCCAGCGCCGGGAAGAACTCGGGTGGCAGGTCGTCGTTGACCCCGCCGGCCCGCATGTAGCTGTGGGTGATCCGCGCCCCGCACACCATCTCGAAGAGGTCGAGGATGCGCTCGCGGTCGCGGAACATGTACATGAGCGGGGTGGCGAATGCGCCGAGGTCTTGCAGGAAGAATCCCGTCGCGATCTGGTGCGACGCGATGCGCATGAGCTCGGCCATCAGCACCCGGATGTACTGGCCGCGCTCCGGGGCCTCGATGCCGAGCAGGCGCTCGATGCCGAGCACGTAGGCGAGGTTGTTCGACATCGAGGCGGTGTAGTCGAGGCGGTCGGTCAGGGTGACGACCTGCGTCCAGGTGCGCTCCTCGGCCAGCTTCTCCGAGCCGCGGTGCAGGTAGCCGAAGATGGGCTCGACGTCCTGGATCACCTCGCCGTCGAAGACGACCCGAAGGCGGAAGACGCCGTGGGTGCTGGGGTGGTGCGGCCCCAGGTTAACGGTGATGGGTTCTGACTTCAGCGTCACGGCGTCTCGCTCGAACGTCCGGCGGCGCTACGGCCTCCGGAGCAGGAAGTCCTTCCTCAGCGGGTGGCCGTCGAAGCCCTCCCATAGGAAGATGCGTTTCATGTCGGGGTGCCCGGAAAAGCGCACGCCCATCAGGTCGTAGACCTCGCGTTCCTGTAAGTCGGCCGACTTCCAGACGTCGATGACGCTGGGGACCTCCGGGGCCTCGCGGCCGTAGGCGCGGGTCTTCATCAGCGCCCCGTGATTGCGGTAGTAGGAAGTCAGCCGGTAGACGATTTCGAAGTAGTCGACGTAGTCCACCGCGGTGAGGTGGATCAGCGCGCCCAGGTCAAGCTCGTAGTCGTCGCGGAGAAAGCGCGCCGCGTCCACGATCGAGGCGGCGTGCACCAGCACCGCGGCCTCGTCGCTGCCGGCGACCGATCCGGGGACGGCGGCCCGCAGCCGTTCCGCAAGCTCGTTGCCGGAGAGGGCCTTAGTCACGGGTGAACGTCCTGCGCTTGCCGACGCTGCCGCGGGTGACCTTTTCGTGGAGCTTCATGATCGCGTAGAGCAGGGCGTCGGGACGGGGCGGGCAGCCCGGCACGTAGACGTCGACGGGCACGACGCGGTTAACGCCCGGCGTCACGCTATACGACTCGTAGTAGGGGCCGCCGCTGGTGGCGCAGACGCCCATCGAGATCACCCAGCGGGGCTCCGCCATCTGCTGGTAGATGCGCCGGATGGGGACGGCCATCTTCCAGGTGACGGTACCGGAGACGATCATCAGGTCCGCCTGCCGGGGGGAGGCGCGGAAGGCCTCCATACCGAAGCGGGCGATGTCGAAGCGTGACATGGCGCTGCCCATCATCTCGAAGGCGCAGCAGGCCAGGCCGAAGGTGAGCGGCCACATCGAGTTCTTGCGTCCCCAGGAGACGAGCGCGTCGATGGAGGTGACGAGGACGTTGCGCTGCGTGTCCTCAGAGATCACCAGCGGGTCGTCCATCACCTGGCGGGGCGAGTCGAGAATGAGCTGGTTGATCTCGGCGCCCTCTTCGGCGTCGAGCCGGCGCGACAGATCGCGGGGAATGACGTAGGGGTTGGTGGTCGGCGCGTCGCCTGGGTCGGGCACGGCTAGCTCCACTTCAGGGCGCGCTTGCGCCATTCATAGAGAAGGCCCAGCGTGATGATAAAGACGAAGACGGCGACCGCGCCGAAGCCGAACCACTCCAGACCCCGCGCGTTGACCGCCCAGGGGAAGAGGAAGACGGCCTCGATGTCGAAGATGAGGAACGAGAGGGCGAAATAGTAGTAGCGGAAATTGAAGCGCACCCAGGAGCCGCCGACGGTGCGGACGCCGCATTCGTAGGTGTCGTCCTTGACGCTGTCCTTGACCTGCGGCTTGACGCCGATGACGGTAAGGAAGTAGGGGAGGAGCAGCATGCTCAACGGGACCGTCACGGCGAAGATGAGGAAGATCCCGATGAAGCCGAACTCGCTCACGACGGCCCCCAATACGTGAAGCGCATTAGATGAATCTCGCGATGCCTCTTTTTAGGAGTAACGCGGCCGCTCCATGCACGCCTGAAGTGCGGGCGCTCAATGTAGCACAGGCCCCTGGGCCTTTCAAGTGAATTTTTTAACAAAGTGCCGCGCTAGGAGTCCTTCGCGGCGCGCTCCTCGAAGACCTCCGACGCCACGCGCAGCGCGTTGCCCGCGCAGGGCCAGCTCGCGTAGAAGGCCATCATGAGCATCACCTCGGCGATCTCGTCCTGGGTGCAGCCGTTGTTCAGCCCGAGCTGGACGTGGGCGCGGATCTGGTCGGTGCGGTAGAGGGCCGTCAGGGCCGCAATCACGCACAGGCTCCGCTCGCGGTGGGTCAGCTCGGGGCGGTCCCAGATTTCGCCGAACAGCAGGTCGTCGGTGATCTCTCCGTAGCGCGGGGCGATCTTGTCGTACATCGCCCGCGCCCTTCTCGGCAGTCCGCGCATGGTGTGCCTCCTCGGCCCGGTTGGGCCACCGCCATTCTAGCCGCGTGCGGAGGTTGGGAGGGGAGGGCCCGCCCTCAGTCCCTCCCAAAGGGAGGGAGGCTTAAGGGGCTGGCCCACAGGGAGGAAGGTTCAGCCCCGAACCATGCGGAGCAGGGTGTTGAGGCGTTGCACGTCGCGGGCGAGGAGGCGAGCCAGTTCTTTGCCCGCGGCGAGGCGGAAGGCGCCGGGGTCGGGGTGGGCGCGGCCGGCGAGCCGGACGAAGGCCGCGGCGGCATGGTCGGTGTCGGGCGAGGCCGTATGGACCAGGTTGGCGAGGTAGTGCGGCGACCGGGTGAACTCGCGCACCGCTGCCGCATCGGCGACGCGGACGAAGCCGTGCAGGCGGGCCGGCCTCGGTGGGAGGACGTGGGAGACGCCGGCCCCGTCCCGGTGCCCCACGACGACGGCGGAGAACTCGGCGCGCAGCAGCTCCGTCAGCTCGGGATGGCGCGCGCGCAGATCGGCCTCCGTCTCGGCGTCCTCGCCGAGGGCGGCGACGGGGCGCGAACGGTCGAGCCCGGTCGCGGCGGCGTGGTGGACGACGCCGAAGATCTCCACGTCTCCGTCGCTCGTCACTACCAGGCTGCCCAGCGGGGGCGGGTCGGCGTCGCGGTAGCACTCGGCGGTGAATTCGGCAGTCGACGCCTCAATGACCTCGCCGGCCCGCGCCTCGCCGTCCCCATTCCGTCCATCGCTCGTCATCAACGCCTGTCTTCCTTCCTCTATATCGCCCGCGACCGTTTGCTGCGCGCCTTGCGCGAGCCCGCCGTCGAGAGCCCCCGGCGCCGCATCGACCCTTCGACCAGTGCCCAGAAGGCCCGGCGGTCGGCGGCGTTGACGACGGCGCGCTCGTGGGCCTCCTGCAGCGCGAGCGGGTAGCCGCGTCCCTTGGCGCACTGATCAAGGACGGCGGCGTGCAGCAGGTCGAGGGCATCGGGGTCGTCGGCGACCCACTGCGTCGTCTCGACGCGTGCGATCTCATCGCCGACGTTCACGTAGAAGAAGCGCACCTCGTGGGGCTCGTACTCCTCGACGATGCTCGACGCGCTGGCGTAAACCCGCGACCGTTTTCCAGTATCTAGCACCTCGGCGAAGAGGTCGCGGTCCATGAGACCGGCGACGGCACCCTCGCACTCGCGCTTGCCGGCGCCCTTGACGCAGATGTTGTCGCAGCCTGCGGTGGCGACGTCTTCATGGGGACAGGCGGCGACCCGCACCACGTTCGCCACCTCCCTGGCTCCCGGGCGGCTGATGTAGCTGCCGAGCGCGACGGGCCGCCGGCGCGCGACCTCGCGGAGGCGGGTCAGGGCGTCGACCAGGCCGTCGCGCAGGATGCGGTCGCGGACGTGCTCGGGGTGGCGCGAGAGCTGCCAGAGGACGAGGCTGCCGTCGAGGAGCGCGGCGACGGGCTCGTTGCCGGAGTCGGCTTCGACGCGGCCGGCAAGCGCCTGCGCCTCCTTGGCGGTGCGCAAAAGGCCCACCAAGGACTCGTCCACGGTCTCGTCCTTCATGCCGGCGGGATCGGTCCAGACCATGTCGGACGGCTTGCTGAACAGCGCCGGCTCGCCGAAAAGCTCGGCGGCGGGCTCGGCGCCGTAGGAGAGCCGGATGCCCCCCACGTTGATGAGGTAGCACTGCGCCGCCTCGTGGCGGTCGAGGTGGATCTGCGAGCCATCCGTGGCGAAGACGGTGTGGTCGGCGGGAAGCGGCGGCGCGGGCACAGTATCGGCCAAGCCGGGCCGGAGGCCGCCGGGCGTGCCCGCCACGATCCACGTCACGCGGCGGCGCGGCGGACCGGCAGCCTCAATGCGGCGCAGAAGCTCGGACTCGTCAAGCCCCGACAACGTCGGTTCGCGGAGCAGGGCGGCGGCGCGGTCGAGGCGGCCCCGCCAGGCGTCGAAGCCGTCGTCGAGGCCGCGGGTCATGCCCTCCACCTGGGGGACGGTGCGGTGCAGGTCGAGCGGCGTCACGATCTCGCCGTCCTGGAGGCTCGGCTCATCGCAACACTCGCTCGTCGCCCTGCCGGCGTGTGATCCGGGTCTGGTCGAGATATTCGAGGAAGGCGAGCACGTACTTGCGGCTGCTGCCGAACATGTCCCGGACCTGCCCCACGGTGATCGTTCCCTCTTCCCGCAGGCGGGCGACGACCCTACCGCGCATCTCCTCGAAGGCCGCGGCGGCGAAGACGACGTCCGGCGCGGCGCGGACGACCTTGCCCTCGTCGAGCAGGTAGGCGAGCAGCTCAGGATCGAGCTTGGCCTCCGGCGGCGGGCTGTAGGGCGAGGAGTCCAGCGCGGCGAGATACCGGTCGATCTCGGACTGCTGCGATGAAGAAACGGACGGCTCACGGCCCGGCAGGTGGAGCAGCGAGCCGCGCTCCGCGACGTCGCCGCGCGCCTCCAGCGCGTCGAGCACGAGACCGAATTGGGCTGGATTCAGGTTGAGGCGGCTCCGGACCTCCTCCTTCGCCATGCCGCGGCGCGCCGGGTAGCGCACGTGGAAGTCGCCGAGGAGGCCGGCGAGCTTCCCGCCGCGGGCGGCGAGGCCGCGGTCGGTGTGGAGGTAGGAGTCGGGGCCGAGCTTGCCGTCCCCAAGGTGGACCACGTCCCCCGATTCGACGAGGCGCGCGACGACCGCCTCCACCTCGGCGGACGACATGTTAACGGTGTCGGGCAGGCTCCTGACCTGGCACGGCTCCCTGGCTGCGATGGCCTCGGCCACGAGCTCATCGGGCGACCCCGCTTCGAGGACTTCAAGACGTCCGATCACGCTCCCGTCGAAGCGGCGGTGGCGTTTGGCCCGCGGCTCGATGATTTCGCCGCCGCCGACGGTGCCCCACGAGTTGCGCAGGATGAACAGGTCGCCCTTCACGAGGGCGACGGGCCGCTGCAGTTTCAACTGCGCGAGGCCGGTCTCTCCCGGCCCAAGCTCGTCACTTTGGAGGAGGCGGAAACGCGCCGGGGTCTCCGACGTGCCGGTGTGGAAGAGCACCGTTGCGTTGTGTTTCAGCGGGGCCGACGCGTCCTTGACCATGCGCACGCGGGCGTCGACGGCTTCGGTGGCGGCGAGCCAGCCCGGCGCGGCGACGACGTCGCCGCGGCTGACCTCTTCGTGGCCGATGCCGCTGATGTTGACGGCGAGGCGCCGTCCTGGCCCGGCCTCGTCGAGCTTCTTCCGGTGGGTCTGCAGGCCGCGGATGCGGCCCCGCAGACCCTTGGGGACCACCTCGATCTCCTGGCCCACCGAGAAGGAGCCGTCCCGACAGCGTGCCGGTCACCACGGCGCCGAAGCCGGTCATCACAAACGTGCGGTCGACGGGGAGTCGGGGGCGGCCCAAGTCCTTGCGCGGCTCAGTCTCGGCGAGAAGGTCGGCGACGGTCTGCTTGAGTTCTTCGAGACCCTCGCCGGTCATCGCCGAGGCCGCGATCATCGACGCGCCTTCCAGCGCCGTGCCCTCCAGGGCCTCGCGGACGTCGGCGCTCACGAGTTCGAGCCAGTCGTCGTCCACGAGGTCCTTCTTGGTCAGCACGACGAGGCCGCGGTCGACGCGCAGCAGGTCGAGGATGGCGAGATGCTCGCGCGTCTGGGGCATGACACCCTCATCGGCGGCCACGATGAGCATGGCAAGGTCGACACCGCCGACGCCGGCGAGCATGTTCTTGACGAGGCGCTCGTGCCCCGGCACGTCGACGACCCCGACCTCCTCGCCGTTGGGGAGACGGAGCCAGGCAAAGCCGAGATCGAGCGTCATCTCGCGCTCTTTCTCTTCTTTCAGCCGGTCGGGATCGATGCCGGTGAGCGCCTTCACCAGCGTCGATTTTCCGTGGTCTACGTGGCCCGCCGTGCCGATGACGTACATGCCGGTTCCTACGGGGCAGAGAATACCACCGCGGGCGGGCCGGAGGCAGCGTCGGGCTACGCCTCGCCGGGGAGGAGGCGAGCGAAAAGCTCGTTGCTGAGGAGCCGTCCCTTCGACGTAAGGCGCACGGCGCCGCCAGCGCGCTCCACCATCCCGTAGCCCTCGAACTCGTCGAGGATGGCCGCGGCCTCCGGCGGGACTTCGCTCTCGGCCAAGCCCGAGTCGAGCCGCAGCTTGAGGATCGCGGTCTCCGCAGCCAGCTCGGCGTCGTCAAGCGTCCGCCGGTCTTCGACGACGGGGCTGCCCTCAATGGCGTCTCTCACCTCGATGCTCGACGGCGCCGGGGGCCGTTGGCTGAGCCGGCGGACGTACTCGGCGGGGGGCCTGATGTTCCAGAACCGCACCGGCGGCAGATAGGAGTGCGCCCCCGGCCCAAGCCCGACGAATTGGCCGTTCTCCCAGTAGGTGAGGTTGTGCCTCGACGCGCGGCCCGGCTTCGCCCAGTTCGAGATTTCATAGTGCTCGTAGCCCGCCTCGGCCAGACGCCGCTCGGCAAGCTCGTACATCTCGGCGGCGAGGTCGGGGTCGGGCGTGGGGACGCGGCCCGCCTCCACGTCGCGGTGCAGCGGCGTCCCTTCTTCGATTCCCAACGCATAGAGCGAGACGTGCTCCACGCCGAGCGAGGCGGCCTCCTCCAGGGACTCCCCCCACTGCGCCACCGTTTGCCGCGGCAGGCCGTAGATGAGATCGACGGAGACGTTGTCGAAGCCGGCATCCCACGCCCGGGCCACGGCTTCGACCGCCTCTCGCGCCGAGTGGCGGCGCGTGAGCATGGTCAGTTCATCGTCGCGCAGGCTCTGGACGCCGAAGCTGAGCCGGTTGATTCCGCCTCGCGCCCAGAGGGCGAGGCTGTCCGCCGCGGCGTCGCCGGGATTCACCTCCGCCGTGATCTCCGCGCCCTCCTCGGACGCCAAAGGCGCCACACACGGAGTCGAGGACGCCGGCGAGATCGGCGGGCGGCAGCCAAGACGGCGTCCCGCCGCCGAAGAAGACCGACCCCACCGCCGGCCGTCCGAGCGCCCCGCCCCAGTAGGCGGCCTCGTGTTTGACCGCCTCCAGGTAGCCGGGGATCAGACGCTCGATGCGCTCGTAGGTATTGAAGTTGCAGTAGGCGCACTTCGTCTGGCAGAAGGGGACGTGGATGTACAACGCGACGGGCATGCTCTCCGTGCCGGACGCGGCTCTCTGGCGCCGCCGGGGCCAGCATACTATTCTTGCTGCGCCGGAGGCCCGTCGCTTCTCCCACTGCCAGTCGAGGCACGCTCATGCCTGCTACCTGTTCTACGGCGAGGATGATTTCTCGGCCTACGAGGCGTACCGGCGCGTCGCCGCCGGACTCGGCCCGCCGAGGAGCTGGTCACCAACACCACGACGTTCGACGGCGAGCAGGTATCGTTCGGCGAGGTAGCCATGGCGGCGCAGGCGATGCCCTTCCTTGGGTCGAAGCGGCTGGTCGTCGTCGAGGGTTTGGGGCGGCGGCTCGCGACGAGAGGAAGGAAGGCGACGGACGAGGAGGGCAAGGGCGGCCCGAAGGACTGGGCGGGGTTGGCCGACCTGGTGAGCGGACTGCCGCCGACCACCGTGCTTGTCTTCCTCGACGGTGCGCTGACACCGGGCAACGCCTTGGTCAAAGCGGTGCGCGCCGCCAAGGGTGAAGTGAAGGTGTTCAACCCGCTCAGAGACCGGGAAGTGTCCGGGTGGATCGCGGACCGGGCCAGGAGCAAGGGCGCAAGCATCGCCGCGCCGGCCGGCCCAGATGCTCGCCGCTCTGGTTGGGGGCAACCTGCGCCTGCTCGACGGCGAGATCGACAAGCTGGCCATCTACGCCCAAGGCCGGACGATCGAGCGGGCCGACGTCGAGGCGCTGGTCTCCCAGGCGAAGGAGACGAGCATCTTCGAGCTGGTCGACGCGGTGGCGACGCGCCGGCAGGGACCGGCCATGCAGGCGCTGGAGCGGCTGTTGACGCAGGGGGCGCCGCCGCCGGTGGCGATGACGATGCTGGCGCGGCAACTGCGGCTGATGACGCAGGTGAAGGCGCTCGCCGCTCGCAACGCCGGCGACGACGAGATCATGGCCGCCCTCGGCACGCGCTCCGATTTCGTGGTGCGCAAGACGAAAGAGCAGGCCCGCAGCTACAGCCTCGGCGCGCTGAAGCAGCTCTACGAGCGGCTGCTGGAGACCGACCTCGCGATCAAGACGGGCGCGGTGTCGGACGAGCTCGGCCTCGAAATGTTCGTCGCCGAGGCGAGCGCGCCCACTCCTCCTACACCCCTCTCCCGCCGGGAGAGCCACCCCTTAAGCCTCTCCCCCTCAGGGGGAGATTGAGAGAGGGCCAGCGCTAGGGCGCATCACCGCAGGCGGACGGCGCGGAACCGTCCCCGCCTTGACCTCGGCGATGAAGTCGCCGAGCCCGGCGACAGGATGCTCGAACTCGGTCGCGCAGACGCCCATGTCCTCTGGGTCGTGGGTGTCGCTGCCGCCGAATGAGGGCAGGCCGGTGAAGTCGCAGAGGGCCGCCGAGAACTCGTTCTGACGGTCGCTGCCACGGCCGTTGAGCGACTCGACACCCTCCGTCAGGCGGAAGGCCGCATTCTCGGTCGCCGCCCGCCGCACCTGCTCGTCGAACGGGAGCGCCCACGGCTCGGACTCGTCGGTGTAGGCCCGCCGGTAAGGGTGGACGACGAGCAGGACGCCGCCGGCGCGGTCGACGTACTCCCGCAGGAAGGCCGTCCGGTGCATCCCGTAGACGTAGGCGTCGATGCCGAACACGAGGACGTGCCCCTCCTCGGTGGTGATCTCGCAGCCGGGGATGATGGTGAAGTCGTGCCGCTTCGCCAACTCCTCGGCGCGGCGGAGGTCCCAGAACTGGTCGTGCTCGGTCAGGCACAGACCGTCGAGGCCCGCCGCCTTGGCCCCCTCGACAAGCTCGTCGGGGGTGAGCGTGCTGTCCCACGACTCCAAGGAGGTATGCGCGTGCAGGTCGATGAGCATCCGTCCGAGTCTCCCACCGCGCCGAAGGGGCCGTCAAGGAAGGGGACGCCGCCCTATACTGTGCCCGAATCCGACCCATTGGAGACCCGGATGGCCGCCGGCCCGCTGCCCCTCGCTCCCTACCGAGTCCTCGACTTGACCGAGCGGTTCGGGTCGCTCTCCGGGCGGATACTCGGCGACCTGGGGGCGCAGGTCATCAAGATCGAGCGGCCGGGCGGGGACCCGGCGCGGCGTCTGCCGCCCTTCGCCGACGGCCTTCCCGGCCCCGACACCGGCCTATCGTGGTGGGCGTCGAACTACAACAAACAGTCGGCCGTCCTCGACCTCACCACCGACGATGGGCGGGCGGTCCTGGCGGCGCTCGCGGCGGCGTCCGATTTCGTCGTCGAGTCGTTCCCGCCGGGGCAGTTGGCGGAGATGGAGCTCGACTACGAGCGCCTCCGCCGGGTCAACCCCAGCCTGGTCTGGGTGTCGATTACGCCCTACGGCTCCGAGGGGCCCCGCGCCGGCTGGGCCGCCGATGACATCACGCTGATGGCCGCGGGCGGGTGGATGCACCTCGCCGGCAACGAGGACCGGGCGCCGCTCCGGTGCTCGGCGCCCCAGGCCGATCCCCAGGCGGGAGTCCAAGCCGCGATGGGCGCCATGGTCGCGCACCACCGGCGCCGTCTGACGGGACGCGGCCAGCGCGTCGACGTATCGATGCAGGCGGCGGTGGTCAACACGCTGATCGAGATTCCGGCCATGTGGGAGGTGGGCGGCAAGATCGCCCGGCGCGGCGTCCGGACCGAGTGGGGCCCCTTGATGCAGCGCTGGCTGTTCGCCTGCAAGGACGGCTACGTGACCTGGAAGTGGTTCGTCGACCGCGGGCGGGGCCGGCGCAACCGCGGCCTCATGGAGTGGATGCGTGACGAGGGCGCCGACGACGGCGTCGCCGACTGGGACTACGAGGCCCTGACGCTGTACAAGCTCACGCAGGAGCAGGTCGATCATCTGGAGGACACGGTGCAGCGGTTCTTCTCCACGCGGACCAAGGCGGAGATCTACCGCGAGGCGCTGGCGCGGCGCTTCCTCAGCTTCCCCGTCCACACGCCGGAGGACATCGTGGCCGACCCCCAGATGCAGGCCCGGGCTTCTTCCGCGCGCTGCAGCATCCTGGGCGCGAGGCTCCCGTCCTCTACCCTGGGCCGTTCGTCACCAGCATCGCCGCCGACTACGCGCCGCGGCTGCCCCCGCCGCGGCTCGGCGAGCACACCCTGGACACCCTCGCGCTGGCGGGCATCGGCCGCGGTGATGCGGTCACGCTGCGCGGGGCCGGAGTAATCTAGGGCAACCTTCTCCCAGCGAGAGAGGGAGAAGACCAGCAAGGAAGGAGACATCATGATCGTCAGCACAACCGAGACCATACCGGGCCGCGAAATCGTCGAAGTCCTCGGCCTCGCGCGGGGGAACATCGTCCGGACCAAGCATTTTGGCCGCGACATCCAGGCGGCCCTGAGGAGCCTGGTTGGAGGCACCGTGGGCGGCTACACGGAGATGCTCACCGAGTCGCGCGACCAGGCGACCAAGCTCATGGTTGAAGACGCCGAGGCCCAAGGCGCCGACGCGGTCGTGAACGTGCGCTACACCACCAGCGCCGTCGCGGCCGGCATGTCGGAGCTCTTGGCCTACGGCACCGCCGTCAAACTCAAGTAGCCGCCTTCGCCCGCAAAGCCACGGCAGCGAACGCCAAGGAGGCCAGGTTGAGCGACTGGCAGAATTACCACGTCGAGGCCCGCCTTCGGGAAATCCTCAGGGGGAACCCCTACGACGCGCACGGCCATCACCTCGGCCGCTCCTTTCTCACCGGCTATCAACTGGCCATCGAGTACGACCGGCGCTGGCCTGAGCTTCGGGCCGACAAGGGCTGGCCCCTCGGCAGCGCCGGGTCGGGCGGCCGCGCCTCCCTGGCGCAGTTCCTGGCGCGCGGTCTCTCCCGAGAAATCGGCAACGGGAACCTGACCGACATCGAGGGGGGCTTCCTCTCCCTCCGAGGCACGACCGTGCAGTTCAACGGCCCGGACGGCCCCATCCGGCCCTCGGTGAATAATCCGGCGATCTTCCGGCTCCGCGAATGACGGCACAAGCGACAACCGGCGCCCTCGACGGTGTGAAGGTGGCCGACTTCGCCTGGGCCGTCGCCGGGCCGCTGGTCACCAAGGTGCTCGCGGTCCACGGCGCGACGGTGGTCAAGGTCGAGACGAACCACCGGCTCGATGGCACCCGCGTCGGGCCGCCCTTCGGCGGCAAGCCGAGCCGCAACCGGTCCGCCTACTACACTGACATCAACCCCGGCAAGCTCAGCATCACGCTCGACCTGCGCAAGCCGGAGGGGACCGAGGTCGCCAAGCGCCTCTGCCGCTGGGCCGACGTGGTGAACGAAAACTTCAGCCCCGGCGTCATGGCCCGCTGGGGCCTCGGCTACGACGACCTTGCGGCCGAGAATCCGTCGACCATCATGCTCAGCTCGTCGATGCAGGGCGCCGACGGCCCTCGCGCCACCCACCCCGGCCTCGGGGCGACGCTGGGGGCGCTCGTGGGCATCAACCACTTCACGGGCTGGCCCGACGCCGAGCCCGTCGGCGTCGCCCGCCCCTACACCGACACCATCGCCCCGTGGTTCGGGGCCGTCGCCGTGCTCGCCGCCCTCGAACACCGCGACCGCACCGGCGAAGGGCAGCACATCGACCTCTCCCAGTACGAGGCGACGACGCACATGATCGCCCCCGCGCTGCTCGACCACACCGTCAACGGCGCATCCCCCGGGCGCGTGGGAAACGCCTCCCCCGGCGCGGCGCCCCACGGCGCCTACCGCTGCCGCGACTCCGAAGATGCGCCGGTCGGCGGCCAGGGCGAATGGGTCGCCATCGCGGTCACCTCCGAGGAGCAGTGGGCCGGGTTCAAGCGCGCCCTCGACGGCGAGGCATGGGTCGAAGAGGGTCGTTTCCAGACCGCCCTCGGGCGCGTCGCCGCAGGCGAGGAGATCGACGCCCTCGTGGAGGCGTGGACCTTGCGACGCACTGCCGCCGAGGCCACCGAACTGCTCCAAGCCCACGGCGTGCCCGCCGCCGCCGTCGCCGACGGGCGCACCCTCCACGCCGACCCCCAGCTCGCGCACCTCGGCGCCTTCGCCGAAGTCGACCACCCACGCATCGGCCCGCACCACGTCACTCATCCCGCCTTCCGCCTCAGCGAGACCCCCGCGACCATCGGCCAAGGCGCGCTCATCGGCGAGCACACCGAGCACGTCCTCAAGGACTTCCTCGGCGTGTCCGAGGCGGAGTACACCGCACTCAAGCAAGCAGAGGCCCTGCAGTAGAAGAAGCGCCGCAGACGTGCTCCCCGCCCAGCCTCCCCCCGGCCTCCTTACCGGCGTGCGCGTCGTCGAGTACGGGCGGAACATCACCGCGCCATTTGCGGGGAAGGTGCTCGCCGACCTTGGGGCGGAGGTGATCAAGGTTGAGCCGCCGGAGGGCGACCCGGCCCGCTCGCTGGGCCCCTTTCAGGGAGATGCGCCAAATCCCGAGGCCGCCGCCCAGTTCATCTATCTGAACGGCAACAAGCGCGGGGTCACCCTTGACCTCGACCGGCCGTCGGGCCGGGCGCTGCTCCACGGACTGCTGGGCAGCGCCGACGTCTTCCTCGAAAACGCGGAGCCCGGCGAGATGGAGGCGCGGGGCCTCACCTACTCGCTCCTCGCGCCCGCCCATCCACGGCTCGTCGTCACGTCGGTGCGGCCCTTCGGGCTTACCGGGCCGTACCGCGATCTGCTCGGTTCCGACCTCATCACCTGGCACGCATCGGCGCTGGGGCACCGCTACCTCGGCGAGCCCGACCGCGAGCCGTTGCGGAGCGGCGGCTCCTTCGCCGGCTACTACGCCGCGGTCAACGCCGCCGCCGCGACGCTGCTCGCCCTCCGTACCCGCGACTCAACCGGGCGGGGGACGCAGGTCGACATCTCGGTCGCCGACGTACTTGCGGTGGGCATTCTGGGCTACGGGCTGGTGGCGCTCTACCACGAGCGGGGGCTCTCCGCTCGGCGTCCCGGCAACAGCCAGCGGCTGGGCGTCCCCGCCGCCATGCTCCCCTGCCGCGACGGCTACGTCTTCATCTTCGCCTCGGAGTCCTACATGTGGGACGGCCTCGTCAAGGCGATGGGCGACCCCGAGTGGGCCCAGGCCGACATCTTCAAGGGCCACTACCGCGACCGTTCCCGCTACGGCCCCGAGGTCTACGGCATGATGCAGGAGTGGCTCGACGCGACGGGCAAGGAGGAGATCTTCCAGCGCTGCCAGGAGAACCGCGTCCCTTCGACCGCCGTCTACGACATGGCCGAGGTGCTCGGCAACGAACATCTGGCCGAGCGGGGGTTCTTCGTCACCACGTCCCACCCCGTCACCGGCGCGATGCGTCAGCCGGGCGCGCCGTACAAGCTCGGCGCTGCGCCGTGGGCGTTGAGGCGGCCCGCGCCGCGCCTCGGCGAGCACAACGACGAGGTCCTCCGCGGGGGGCTCGGACTCGGCCGGCAGGCCTTGACCGACCTCCGGCGGGCGGGCGTCGTCTAGGCCGCGTCAACCTTGTGGGATACTAGCCTCATGCAAGAAAAATCTCCCAACGAGATCGAAGGCTGGACCGAGGGAGACTCGCAGCTCTTCCTCGAAAACGGCGTCCAGTACATCCCGCACCGCCGGGTGATGATCGAGGCGCTCCGCGACCTCATACCCACCGACGGCGGCAGGCCCCGCCAAGTCGTCGAGCTGGGCGCGGGCGGCGGAACCCTCGCCCAGACTATTCTCGACCATTTTCCGGGCTGTTCGTACACCGCCCTCGACGGCTCGGAGACGATGCTGGAGAAGCTGCGCGGCGCCCTCGCCGGCTACGGCGACCGTGCATCGGCGCGGTGGTTCAAGCTCGAAGAGAAGCGGTGGCGGCGTGAGCTGCCCTCGCCACCTCGACGCCGTCCTCGCCTCCCTCGTGCTGCACCACCTCACGGCGGACGGCAAGCGCGAGCTCTTCCGCGACATGGCCATGCGGCTGGAGGTCGGCGGCGCGCTGCTCATCTGCGACATCGTCGAGCCCGCCAACGACCGCGCCCGCGCCGTCTACGCCGACCAGTGGAACGAGACCATCCTCGAACAGACCGGCGAGGACGGCCTGCGGTTCTTCCGCAAGTCCAAGTGGAACTACTACGAGCTCGGCGCCATCGACCCCTACGACAAGCCGTCGCCGCTCGCCGCGCAGCTTCGCTGGCTGGAAGAGGCCGGCTTCCGCCAGGTCGACTGCTTCTGGATGCACGCGGGCCACGCCATCTACGGCGGCTACAAGTGAAGCCCGACTTCACCATCGTGGACTTCCCCGCCGATGACGACGGGCCTTATCCGCGAGGCTGCCGCCATGCTCGTCCGCGAATTCGCCGAGCATTGGCCGAAGGCTTGGCCCACGATCGGCCCCGCAATCGACGACGTGCGGGAGGTGCTCGGCCCCGGCCGCATCTGCCGCGCCGCCCTGTCTGATGAGACCGGTCATCTCATCGGCTGGATCGCCGGCACGCCCACCTACGACGGCCATGTCTGGGAGCTCCACCCCCTCGTCGTCTCCAGCGAATGGCGCGGCGGGGGGATCGGCGCGGCCCTCGTCGAGGACCTCGCCCGCTTGGCGCGCGACCGGGGCGGTCTCACCCTCTGGGTCGGCAGCGACGACGAGGACGACATGACCTCGCTCGCCGGCGTCGACCTCTACGACGGCCTCTTCGACCGGCTGCAAGGCATCCGCAACCTCAAGGGCCACCCCTACGAGTTCTACCAGAAGCTGGGCTTCAGCATCGTCGGCGCCATCCCCGACGCCAACGGCTACGGGAAGCCTGACATCCTGCTGGCCAAACGGCTGAGCGGCGGACCATGACGAAGGGCCGGGGCACGACGCAGCCCCTGGCCGGGGTGCGCGTGGTCAACCTGGGCTGGATCTGGGCCGCGCCGGCCCTCGCCGGGGCGATGGCCGACATGGGGGCCGACGTCATCAAGATCGAGACGGGGCGCCGCGTCGACAACACCCGACGCAGCGGCGCGCTCTACAAGGGCGTGCCGCTTCTCAACCACTCATCGCTGACCCTGCTGCGGGGGCAGCGCAGCGTCACGCTCGACCTCGCCAATTCCGAGAGCCGCGACGTCGCCCTGGAGATCATCGCCGCCTCGGACGTCGTGGTGGAGAACTACCGCCCGGGGACGGTGGCGCGCTGGGGCCTCGACTACGAATCGGTGCGCCGCGCCCGGCCCGACGTCATCATGCTCTCGCTCTCCGCCGGCGGGCAGACCGGCCCGCTGAGCAAGATCACCACCTTCGGCTCCACCCTCTCCTGCCTCACCGGCCTCGACAGCATCCAGGGCTACTTCCAGGACGAGCCCCAGGCCTTCGGCACGGCGCACATCGACCCGCTGAACGCCTACTTCGGGCTCACCGCGGCGCTCTCCGCGCTCCGCCACCGCGAGCGCACCGGCAAGGGGCAGTACATCGACCTCGGCCAGTGGGAGGCCACCACGACCCTGTTCGGCGCGCCGATGCTCGACTACCAGTGGAACGGCCGCGTGCAGGGCACGATGGGCAACCGCGACGTGGCGATGGCCCCCCACGGCGTCTACCCGGCGCGGGGCGAGGACGCCTGGATCGCCATCGCGGTGGAGAACGAGTCGCAGTGGCGCGCCTTCCGACAGGCGTTGGGCAATCCCGCATGGGCTGGGGAGTCTCGCTTCGCCGACATGTATCGCCGCCTGCGCAATCAGGACGCCCTCGACGAGCGCATCGCCGCGTGGACCCGGAACCGCGACGCCCAAGCGACGGCGATGGCGCTGCAACACGCCGGCGTCCCCGCCTTCCCCGTCCTCAGCGACGCCGAGGCCTTCGACGATCCCCACTACACCGCCCGCGGCGGTTGGGTCGAGGTCGACCACCCCTTCGGCAAGATGATGCTCAACGGCATCCCGTGGAAGATCGGGGACGCGCCCGGCGAGGTCCGCAAGGCGGCCCCGCTCCTCGGCGAGCACAACTACGACGTCTTCCGTCCCGAGCTGCTCGGCATGTCCGCCGGCGAGACGGCGCGCCTCGAAGCTGCCGGCGCCATCGCTTAACGTTCGGCTAGGGGAAGCGGAAGCGGGTGGCCGTCTTCGGGAAGTCGGTCTCGTGCCAGGCGAGAACGACCTTGGGGGTGACGCGGAAACCGACGGCGCCCTCCATGCCCTCGGGGCGGAAGCCGTACTTCTGCTCGTAGGCGTCCGCGTAGCGCTCGCGGAGGTCATCGCCGACCATCGGCGCGGCCACGCCCTCGACGATCACCACGTCGTCGCCACTCTCCAAGTGGACCACCGCCCGGGGGTCGCGGGCGAGATTGAGCGCCTTGAGCGCATTCAGGTCGGCGTCGAACATGACGGCGCCGTCGAGCCACAAGCCCCACACCGGCGTGACGTGGGGCCGGCCGTCGGCCCGCGTGGTGGCGACCCAGTAGTTGCGCGCCGCGGCAAGCCGGTCGGCGACCGCGCTCCACTCGACCATACCGCCGGCCCCCGCCGGCTCGATGCCGTAGACCGGCGGCATCTGGGGACGGTCCCGCAGCGGCTCCGAAGGACTCATCGTATCGCTCCTGCCAGCGGCGCGCGTGGCGGCGACCGCGGGAATCATGCCTATCATAGACCGCCGGCGGCATCCCAAGCCCGTCCACTTCAGGTGGAAGGCGGGTCGGGGCCGGTTGACACCGGCGGGGCCGCTCCCTATACTGCGTAGTTGCACTATTCGTCGAAGCGCCCCTCGCGAGGGAGCGCATCGAGGGGAAGGCATTTGACCCACACCATCTGAAACTTCGGCCCCAGATGTAGCTGAGCGCGTCGGCTCGGTGGAACATCGAGCCGATTTTTTTCGCCCCGAAGCGGCCATGCCGGGGCAACCCAGAGAAGAGAGCCGGCCATCCTCGGCGGTTCCGGAGCGACGCTCCGAGGCCGCCGAGGGCGTCCGCCTCGGCGGAGTCCGGGCCTTTGAAGCGGCAGCTTCGAAGGCGCGCACGTTAACAACCGAAGAGAAATTACTTCTGAACGTCGAAGCTTCTCGTCGTGCCTTAATGTAGGTCAAGCTACTAAGGGCCAACGGTGGATGCCTTGGCGCCAAGAGCCGATGAAGGGCGCAGCAAGACTGCGAAAAGCCTCGGTCAGCCGTCTAGCGGGCTTAGCCGGGGATTCCCGAATGGGGTAACCCCTCCAGCTGAAAGCTGGAGACTCCTAGCTGAACACATAGGCTAGTGAGGGGTAAGTGGGGGAACTGAAACATCTTAGTACCCCGAGGAAAAGAAAGTATTCCCTGAGTAGTGGCGAGCGAAAGGGGAACAGCCTAAACCTCGAGCACCTAACGGACTGGGGTCCTGTGTGTTCGGGGGGTTGTAAGACATCGCTGGTGATCCCCCAGGTGATCCAGGGAGTTACAAATCTCAACTCTAGACGAACGTTCCCTGGAACGGGCGGCCAAAGAGGGTGATAGCCCCGTAGACGAAAGGGTTGAGACTCCCGCGGTGTTCTTGAGTACCACTGGGGAACCGTGGAGCCTGGTGGGAATCTAGGGTGACCACGCTCTAAGGCTAAATACTCTTGGCGACCGATAGCGAACCAGTACCGTGAGGGAAAGGTGAAAAGAACCCCGGGAGGGGAGTGAAATAGACCTGAAACCGTTGGCCTACAAGCGGTTAGAGCCTTTCTTCGGAAGGGTGATAGCGTGCCTATTGAAGAATGAGCCAGCGAGTTGCTCGGATCGGCGTTAGGTTAAGGAACTTAGTTCTGGAGCCGAAGCGAAAGCGAGTCTGAATAAGGCGCTTAGTCGATTCGAGCAGACCCGAAACCGGGTGAGCTACCCATGGCCAGGGTGAAGTGAGTGTAACAACTCATGGAGGCCCGAACCCACGTTTTGTGCAAAAAGCGGGGATGAGCTGTGGGTAGAGGTGAAATGCCAATCGAACCCGGAGATAGCTGGTTCTCCCCGAAATGCATTTCGGTGCAGCCTTTGGTTTTAATCATGGGGGGTAGGGCACTGGATGGGCTAGGGGGCGTGAGCTTACCAAACCCAACCAAACCACGAATACCCATGATGGCATCCTTGGAGTGAGACAGTGGGGGATAAGCTCCATTGTCGCGAGGGGAACAGCCCAGACCATCAGCTAAGGTCCCTAAGTGAAAGCTCAGTGTGAAAGGAAGTCAGTTCCCAGAGACAGCCAGGAGGTTGGCTTAGAAGCAGCCATCCTTGAAAGAGTGCGTAATAGCCCACTGGTCGAGGTAACTGGCGCCGACAATTCAACGGGGCTCAAGCTTTCCACCGAAGCTATGGACTTGCACTTCGCAAGTGGTAGGGGAGCGTTCCCAGGGCATTGAAGCCGTCCTGTGAGGGGCGGTGGAGCGCTGGGAAGTGAGAATGCTGGCATGAGTAGCGTAATCACGGTGAAAACCCGTGACACCGAATGCCTAAGGTTTCCTACGCAACGTCAATCGACGTAGGGTCAGGCGGGCCTAAGGTGAGGCCGAAAGGCGTAACCGATGGACAGCAGGTCAACATTCCTGCCCCGCTCACGATCCGTTTGAGCTCAGGGGGGACGCAGGAGGATAGTCGGAGCGTGCCTATTGGACATGGTACGTCCCCAAACGTAGGCGAGGCCGCCGCAGGCAAATCCACGGCGGCCGTTCGAGCTGAGGTGCGGGGAGAGTCTTTCCCTCGGGAAGGGCGATTCCGGTGAGTTCACACTGCCAAGAAAATCCTCGGAGTTAGGGCCGTGAGCGTCCGTACCGCAATCCGACACTGGTAGGCAGTCTGAAATCAGATAAGGTGGACGAGAGAACCCTCGTTAAGGAACTCGGCAAAATTACCCCGTAACTTTGGGAGAAGGGGGGCTCCGCCGTGTGAAGGGACTTGCTCTTGGAGCACCGCGGAGCCGCAGATAATTGGCCCGGGCGACTGTTTAACAAAAACACAGGTCTCTGCCAAATCGAAAGATGAGGTATAGGGGCTGACGCGTGCCCAGTGCCGGAAGGTTAAGGAGAGAGGTGAGAGCTTTGAACCGAAGCCCCGGTGAACGGCGGCCGTAACTATAACGGTCCTAAGGTAGCGAAACCCCTTGTCGGGTAAGTTCCGACCCGCATGAAACGCGTAACGACTTGGGCGCTGTCTCAACGAGGGACTCGGCGAAATTGAAGTACCCGTGAAGATGCGGGTTACCCGCAGAAGGACAAAAAGACCCCGTGAAGCTTTACTGCAGCTTGGCATTGACTCGGTGCTTGCGATGCGTAGGATAGGTGGGAGGCTGGGAACCTCGGCTTTCGGGCTGGGGGGAGCCAATGGTGAAATACCACTCTTCGTTTGTGCTTGGTCTAACCCGGACCGTATACCCGGTTCGGAGACCGTGCCTGGTAGGCAGTTTGACTGGGGCGGTCGCCTCCTAAACAGTAACGGAGGCGTCCAAAGGTTCCCTCAGGGCGGATGGAAATCGCCCGTGGAGCGCATTGGTATAAGGGAGCTTGACTGCGAGACCTACAAGTCGAGCAGGTGGGAAACCAGGGCAAAGTGATCCTACGGTTCCGTGTGGAAGGGCCGTGGCTTAACGGACAAAAGCTACTCCGGGGATAACAGGCTGATCGTGCCCAAGAGTTCACATCGACGGCACGGTTTGGCACCTCGATGTCGGCTCGTCGCATCCTGGGGCTGAAGGCGGTCCCAAGGGTCCGGCTGTTCGCCGGTTAAAGCGGTACGCGAGCTGGGTTCAGAACGTCGTGAGACAGTTCGGTCTCTATCCTCTGCGGGCGCAGGAAGTTTGAGAGGATCTCTCCTTAGTACGAGAGGACCAGGAGGGACCAACCTCTGGTGTGCCAGCTGTTCCGCCAGGAGCACCGCTGGGTAGCTATTGTTGGGAAGGGATAAGCGCTGAAAGCATCTAAGCACGAAGCCCACCTCAAGATGAGACTTCCAGTCCTTCTTTGGAAGGAGTAAGACCCCAGGAAGACTACCTGGTTGATAGGCGGCAGGTGTAAGCACAGCGATGTGTTCAGCTAAGCCGTACTAATCGGTCGAGGGCTTGACCTGCATTAAGTCACGCTGAGAAGCATCCGTTCCGTCGTACTTTTCTCTTCGGTAACCGCCCACCCGTCGCGGGGTGGAGCAGTGGCAGCTCGTCGGGCTCATAACCCGAAGGTCGCAGGTTCGAGTCCTGCCCCCGCTACCAACCATGCCCAACTAAGGCCCGAGGTCCCCGACCTCGGGCCTTTCCTTTGCCCTGAAGCCTCCAGCCCCAGCCGCGCGTATACTGAAGCAGCCCCTCGCCGCTAGGCGCCTCTTATGTCACGAGTCGCGACAACCCTCCTGCGTTGGAGCCTCCCGGTCACGATCATGACCTTGGTCGTCGCGGCGTGCTCGGACGGGACGCCGTCGGCATCCCCGGCCCCTTCGCCGCAGCCGGCCACGGCGACCCCGACCGCCCCACCGGCCGCTCCGACAAGCACGCCGACCGTCGCCGCCCCCACCGCGGCGTCGCCGGCCGGGGACGGGGAGACCACCTTCGGCAGCCTCGCCTACGTCGGCAGCGACGGCCATGTCTACGTCATGCGCGCCGACGGCTCCAATCGCATGCGCATCAGCGAGCCGGATCCCGAGGGCGCGCGCGCGGCGCACACGTGGCCCATGTGGTCGGGCGATGGCGGGTCGGTCCTCTTCTCGAGGGTTGTAGTCGACGCCGACGGGCCGCAGTTCTCCCTGCAATCAGCCACGCTGGGGGACGCCGGGCCCAGCCTCGTCTATGAGAACCCTCCCGGCGCGCGGCTCGTTGGCCGTAACGCGCCGCACTACACCAACGGCTCTCCCGACGGCCAACACGTGGCGTTCCTCGCCGTCGCGGGGAATATGGCATTGCTTCTCGGCGACGCCGCGGGCGGGGCTCCGACCCAGTCCATCGTCCAAGGCTCGCCGCTCTACTACGCCTGGACGAACGACTCGGCCCGCCTGCTGCTCCACCTGCGGGACAGCCTGCTGCTCTTCGAGCCGGGCAGCGACGATGCGCTGACAGTCCTCGACCTGCCGCCCTCGTGGAGCTACCGCGCGCCGGACTGGTCGCCCGACGGGCAGCGCTTCGCCTTCATCGGCGACTCCGGACAAGGCGCCTCGCTCATGGTGGCCCATGCCGACGGAAGCGACCCGCGAACCCTGGCGCCCGTCTCCACCACCAGCGCCTTCGCATGGTCGCCCGATGGAAGCCGGATCGTCCTCGCCTCCGAGGTCGCGCCCAGCATAGCGGTGTTCGACGGCCTTCTGCTGGTCAACCCGGAAGACGGCCGCACCCGCGTGCTGACCGAAGATGCCGCCATCGCCTTTTTCTGGTCGCCCGACGGCGACCGGCTGGCCGTCATCAGCCTCGCGGAGCAAGGCGGCCGCCTCGCCGTCACCGTCTTCGACGTCGAGACCGGTGCGGCTCGGCAGGTGGCGGAGTTCATCCCGTCGTCCGACATGCGGGTCATGCTCTCGTTCTTCGACCAGTACGCGAAATCGCACCGCATCTGGTCCGCCGACGGCCGCTACCTCGCGCTCAGCGGCTCGCTCACCGGCGACGACGCGACCCCCGAATCGCACGTCCTCGTGATCGACGCGTCGGGGGAAGAGCCGTCCCGGGCGGTGGTCGCGGGCGCCCTCGCGTTCTGGTCGCCCGTCGCAGCCCCCTCGGACGAAGGCGGCATCCGCCTCCACCTAAGGCCCTAACACATTAAGCCTCTCTCCCTCTGGGAGAGACTGAGAGAGGGCAGGGGCGGGACCGGGAGGTCTTACCTCTTCTCCCCACGGGAGAAAATTGAGATGAGGGGCCCCCTTACACCCGCCACCGGTTACCAAAGTTCGCCTCCCTCGCGCCCCCAGTCCGGTTACGCAAGGGTCTCTCCCTAGGAGGACACCTCAAACCTCCCTCCCTCTAGGAGAGACTGAGAGAGGCGCCCTAGAACAGCGCGATGGGGTTCACCGCCGACCCCGTACCGCCGGGCATGTTCAGCGGAGCGACCGTCAGCATGAACTCGTAGCGCCCCTCTTCGGCACAAGCATCCGCCAGCGGCTCCAGCAGGGCGTTGTCCAGCAGCGGCAGCCCCAGCGTCGGAATCGCGCCGTGCACCGGCATCGGCAATTCGTAGCCGCTCGGGTTGTGGTCGAGCATGTCCCAGACCAGCAGCGCGACGTCGCGGTCGCGGAGGACCGGGAAGCACGACGCGTGGGCCCCGGGCCAGGGCGCCGGAGTGATGCCGTACGGCATGTCCGGGTTGGCCGCCTGCCACTGCTCGCGGCCCGCGTAGAGCACCAACGCATCGCCGGGCAGCAGCTCGACGCCCTCCGCCTCCGCCGCCTCCTCGATCTCCCAGCCGTGGATCGGCGTCTCGCGGGTCACGAAGGCCCCGCCGCGCAGCCGCGGGATGTCGATCAGCACCCCGCGGGTGACGATGCCGCCCGACCACACATCGATCGAGCCGAACGCCGCCCCGCCGAACTCGATCTCGCGCTCGGGGTCCCGGCCGTTGTACAACTCGCCCTTGTACCAGATGTGGCAGAGCGCATCGAGGTGCGTCATCGTCATGCCGTGGTGGTAGATGCCGAAGTAATCGCCGGCGGCGCCGGCCACCGCCCCCTCGATCGGCGACCGCGTCATGTAGTGCTGCACCGGACGCGGATTGTGCGCCCCCATCGTCTTGTCCAACGGGCGGCTCAACGACACCGTCCGCCCCGACTTCACGAGACCGGCCGCCGCCACGCGCTTCTCCGGCGTGATCAGGTTCACCGTACCGGCGCCATCATCTTTCCCCCAGCGCCCCCAATTCCTCCGGTCGGCTAGGTACCCCGCCACCTCGGCTTCCGTCGGCACGCGTTTCTCCATTGTTCCGCCCCCTCGGTGCATTGCTGTCAAAGCGCCGCGATTGTAGCGCACACCTTAAGCCTCCCTCCCTCTGGGAAAGACTGAGAGAGGGCGGGGGCAGGGAGGTCTTTCCTCTTCTCCCCCCGGGAGAAGATTGAGATGAGGGGCCCCCTGATCACCGCCACAGGCCACTCGACCCTGCCACCCAACCTTCGATCACCGGCTAAGCGCACCGACGCACCCCCATTCGCGGTATGATTCGCGCGGCGCCCGCGGCCTACGGAGGATTCGATGACCGCCCTGGAACGCATCGGCCGGCACATCCACCGGCTGCACATCAAGGACACCCACGCCTTCCACCCAGGCGGCACCAACATCTACTTCGTCGGCGACCCCGCCACGGAGATGACCCTCGTCGACACCGGCGAGCAGGACCGGGAGTGGACGCGCCTCATCCTCGAGGCCTACCGCGCGCTCGGCGAACCCAAGATCGCCGCCATCCTCATCACTCACGGCCACGTCGACCACGTCGGCGGCCTCGACCGCATCCACGAGGTCATGCGGGCGCCGGTGCGCTGCCACCCCAAGCTCGTCGAGAAGCTCGTCCCCTACCTCGGGACGGAGTGGGTGACGAAGCTCCGCTCCCGCGAGCGCATCGCCGCGGGCGGTGGGGCCGTCCTCGAAGCCCGCTTCACCCCCGGCCACGCCGAGGACCACGCCTGCTTCTTCCTCAACCGCGAGAAGATCGCCCTCACCGGCGACACCATCCTCGGCTCCAGCACCAGCGTCGTCCAGGACCTCGCCAGCTACATGAAGTCGCTCGCCCTCATCGAACGCTTCAAGCCGCGCGTCATCTGTCCCGCGCACGGAAAGATCGTCCACAACCCCCCCGAGTGGGTCGCCGGCTACATCAAGCACCGCAACCTCCGGGAGCGGCAGGTGCTCGGGGCCCTCCGGGATGGCCTCGGCGACGCCGACGAAATCGTCCGCCGCATCTACCCTAAGAACCTCAAGAAGGCCCTCCGCCAAGCCGCCGCCGGCAACGTCCGCCAGCACCTCGCCAAGCTCCAAAAGGACGGCCTCATCGAGGAGATCCCGGCGCGGTTCGTCGTGGCCGGCTAGAGCTTCCTTAAGCCGCTCCCCCTCTGGGGGAGATTGAGAGAGGGCGCGCGCCGCTAGGTGCGCGGGTGCCCGCCAAAAACCAAGCGCGCCGTTTGACAGCCCAGGCCGCCGTTGGTACGTTCCCGACCCAACAGGAACACCGGAGGTTCACATGACGGACGAGCGCAGCCGCCGCACCGCCGACGAGGTCGAGATCGCCAAGCTCCTGGCAAAACTGGGACAGATGGCCGACGATGGCGACCTCAACGAGTACGCCCAGCTCTTCACCGAGGACGGCTCGTGGACCGGCCCCGCCGGCGACACCCGCACCGGCCGCGCCGACATCATCGCCGGCGCCCAGCAACGCCGGGACGACGGCATCCAGGGCCCCGGCACCAACTCCTTCCACCTGATCTCCAACGTCAACATCGAGGTCGACGGCGATACCGCCACCGGCAAGACCTACTATCACTACTACCGCAACGCGGATGCCATCCCCCAGCTCACCACCATGGGCGTCTACCGCGACCAGTTCCGCCGCACTCCCGAAGGCTGGCGCATGGCCAAACGGGTCATCCACGGCCCGGGCGTCGCCCCGCCGTAGGGGCGCCCCTTGCGGGTGCCCGCTCCCTCCCCTATAGGGGCGATTCACGAATCGCCCGTCCCCTCCGACCTCTCCCCCTCTGGGGTCGCCGCACATCTCTCCCTCTGGGAGGAGCGCCTTAAACCTCCCTCCCTCTGGGAGGGACTGAGGGCGGGCCGGGGTGGGGCGCGGTGGTCCCTCCGGCCTCTTCCCCCACGGGAGAAGATTGAGATGAGGGGCCCCCTCTAGCCACCACAGGTTCTCGAAGCCGCCCGTCCCGATTCCCCACCCGTAGGCGCGACCCTTGTGGTCGCCCGCCCCTCAACCGCCAACCGCCATCGAAACTCGCCGCACCTCCCCCGTAGGGGCGCGTCGCGACGCGCCCACCCCCTCAACACCACAAACCGCCATCGAAACCCCCCACCCGGATTCGCGACATGAGACCCTTGACGGCCTCTTGCCAAGGGCCTTATCATTGGACTACGAACATACGTCCTGACCGTGGAGCATTGGTCAGTCTATGTTCAGCGCCTCCCGCGAGGGAGCGTGCACCCGCGCCGCGACGCCCTCCACAACCGACCGGCGCCCGCGCCTCCCGTAAGGGAGCGTGCACCTTGCGCCCGACCGCCCGATTAGCGCGTCCGGCGCGCGCCTCCCGTAAGGGAGTGTGCAACTTGCGCTGGACATCCGACTAACGTGCCCGGCGCGCGCCTCCCGTGAGGGAGCGTGCACCTTGCGCCGGATCATCCGACTGCGCGTTGGCCCGGCGCGCGCCTCCCGTGAGGGAGCGTGCGACCCGCGCCGGGAGGCCCTTCGGGGCCTCGCCGGCGCAAAAAAACACAAAGTTAGAGCTGCGCCAAAACGCACCGCGAGAGGCCTCGAAACCCGCGCCTACTCCTTCACCAGCGGGTAGCGTTCGTAGATGTCGACGCCAAGCTCCGTCATCAGGTCTTCGTCGTAGACGATGCGGCCCGTGTAGGTCTTGGGGTCCTGCGTCACCATCCAAAGGGCGGCGTCGGCGGTGATTTGACCCGTCTCCCACGCGCCGACGAAGGGGTGGTCGGGGCCGCGGAACCAGACCTGCCCCTCGGTCGCCACGCCGCGCTTCGGAGACACGACGTTGACCGCGATCCCGTAGGGCCAGATCTCGCCGGCCAAGCCCTGCGTCAGACGTTCGGTGTGGCGCTTGCCCGCGCCGTAGGCCGTGCCGCCGACGCCCACGGCGTCGTACGGCCCCTCGCCCGGCCCGATCGCGCCGGTGGAGGAAAGGTTCAGGATGTGGCCGCCGCCCTGTTCCTTCATCTGAGGCAGCACGGCCTTCGCCGAGATGAAGATGGGCCGGATGTTGATCTTCCACAGCAGGTCGAAGTGCTTCGTCTGCATGGTCTCGATCTTCCCCGGAATGAGCACGGCCGCGTTGTTGACCCAGATGTCGAGCCGGCCCCACTGCTCCACCGCCGCCGCGGCCAGCGCCTCGATCTGCGCGTCGTCGGTCACGTCGCAGCGGACGCCGATGGCCTCGCCGCCGGCCTCCTCGATCTGGCCCACCGTTTTGGCGATGCTGCCGGGGATGCGAAAGTCGCCCTCGTTCTCCGTGCGCGCCGACACCACCACCTTCGCGCCCTCGGCGGCGAAGGTGAGCGCCATGTCGCGCCCGATGCCCCGGCTCGCGCCGGTGACGACGACGGTCTTGCCTTCGAGTTTGCCCATGCCTCTCGTGCTCCTTCCCCGCCGGATGCCGGCGGGCCGAACGAGCGCCATTCTAGCCCGCGCCTTCCGGGACGCCAACGCCGCGGCGCGCTGGTATGCTTGCGCCAACCCAATCGCGCCTGACTCGGCGCGACAAGAAACGAGCAAAAGGACGGCAGACCATGTACCTGATCCGAAGAGTCGCGAACACCCAGCCCGGCAAGGCGTGGCAGGTCGCCGGCTACCTCGCGAAGATCTGCGCCGCTTACGAGGGGGGCGGGCGCGACAAGGCCCGCATCTACGTCGGCAACGGCCTGCCCGGCGACCAGAACGTCGCCTACGCCGAGTGGACGCAGGACCGCATCGAGCCCAACCCGCCGGGGAACGTCCCCAAGGAGGTCTTCTCACTGCACCGCGAGATGCAGGAGCTCATCACCTCCTACGACATCGAGTTCTACGAAGTGGCGACGGCGGAGAAGCTGGCCGAGCGCGGCATGGGCTAGGCGCCCGCTCGCTTGACACGCCCCAGGCCCCTGCCTAGAGTCCGAGAGCAAGAAGACCCGGCGCGAGGTGGACGATGTCTGAGCGAATCACCATCCTGCTCCCCCACGGCGAGCCCGACGACGTCGCGAGCAAGCTCGCCGAGCGGCTGCCCGACCTCCAGGGCAAGAAGGTCGGCTTCGTCGACAACGAGCTGTGGCGCTCGATGCACATCCTCGTCGACGAGCTCGGCGAAACGCTCAAGCGCGACCACGGCGTCACCGAGACGGAGACCATCTTCCTCTCGCCCGGCGCGGGCGCCCTCCCCAAGAAGTATCAGGACGCACTGGAGGAGCTGGCCACGAGGGTCGACGCCGTGGTGACCGGCCTCGGCAACTGAGGCTCTTGCACGGCGTGGAGTATCCACGAAAGCGCGAGTCTCGAAGAGCTGGGCGTCCCCACCGTCGGCTTCGTCACCGAGCAGTTCAAGGGCCTGGCCAATGCCACCGCCCGCGGCAAGAAGATGCCCGACCTGCCCATCATCGTCCTCCCTCACCGCTACGACCACCTGCCTGAACAGGACATCCGCGAGGACGTCCGCAACCGCGTCGGCGACGTCATCAACACCCTGACACAGGCGTAGCCGGCAGGCCTACGGGATGTCCATCTCCCCGAGGCGGCGGACGGTGAGGTAGACGAAGACGACCGTGACCACGGCGGCGCCGATGAGCGCGGCGGTGAGATCGATGGCGCGGTTGGAGAGGGCGCTCAACCCTTCTCCGTCCAGTCCGTGCATGATGCCGATGGTGTAGCCCCGGATGCTCAGGTAGCGGATGCCGGAGATCAAGCTCGCCATCAGCCCTTCCCAGAGCAGGACGTAGACGAGCGCGAAGCCGAGCGCCTTGTTGCTCACCAGCCCGGCCCAGGTGAAGAGCGCGGTGTACGCCGCCACGCCGACGAGTACGCCGATGCCCGCTGCCACCGCGGCTTGGGCAGGGTCGTTCTCGACCGCGATGGCCGCGACGACCACCGCCGCGATCACCGCGATGGGGCCGGCCACGAGCACCGTTCCCGCCACTTTGGGCAGGACGATGGCGAGGCGGGAGATCGGCTTCATCGCCAGGAGGCTCAGCGTCCGGTCCTCCACCTCGTTTCCGAACGCGGCGGTCGCCAGCACCATCACGGCAATGGGCAAGACCGTCGCGATCACCAGCCCGTCGAGGGTGCCGTTGATGACCCCGTCTCCACTGCCGCCCGCAACCGCCGCGACCAGGACAGGAAGCCCGGCGAGCAGCACCAGGAGAAGCAGCCGGCGGGGGCTCGCCGCCTGGCGGAACGACAGCGTGAACAGCGGAAAACTCATCGCTGCACCACGTAGCTGAAGACGCTCTCCAAGGAGTCGTCTAGCGGTTCGACGCGGTAGAGGCGGCTGTCGATGTCGCGGGCGAGGCTCGCCACGGCGGACTCCAGCTCGCCGATGTTCCTCGTCAGCACGTCGATGGCGTCTTCATTGACGGAGACCGACAGCACGCCCTCGACGCCGATGAGCGCGGCGGCCATCTCCCGCTGCTTCGAGGCGGCGATGCGCACCTTGAAGGGACGTTCGTCGAGCTTCTCACGGATGGCCCGGAAGTCGCCGGCGGCGGCGAGCTTGCCGCTCACCACCAGCAGGATCCGCTGCGCCAGCAGCTCGACCTCTTCGAGGATGTGGGATGAGATGAGGATCGTCTTGCCCTCCGCCGCGAGGCGTTCCACGAGGTCGGAGAACTCGAGGCGCTGGCGGGGGTCGGTACCGTTGAGCGGCTCGTCGAGCACGAGGACGTCGGGGCGGTGGACCAGGGTCGCGGCGAGGCGTATGCGCTGCCGCATGCCCCGCGAGTACGTCCCCACGGCGCGGTCCTGCGCATCCACGAGGTCAACGGAGCGGACCGCCTCGCCGACGGCGTCGTCGCCCGCCACGCCCTGCAATCTCGCCGCCAGCTCGACGAACTCCCGGCCCGTCATGAAGGGGTAGAGCGCGTCGTGCTCGGGCATCACGCCGATGCGCCGGTAGAGGTCGGGGTTGCTCCGTGTGGGCTGGCCCAAGACCCAGACCTCGCCCTCGGACGGCTTAGCCAAGCCGGCGATCATGTGGAGCAGCGTCGTCTTGCCTGCGCCGTTGGGGCCGAGGATGCCGGTGACGCCGGGGAAGACATCGAAGCTGACGTCGTTCACCGCGACGACGCTGCCGTACCACTTCGAGACGGCGTCGACCTCGATGCTCGGTTCGGGGGCGACGGTGGTCACAGCTTGATCCTCCGGTACCTATTCCACAGCAGCAGCCCGGCGCCGCCGGTCAGCAGCACGTAGAAGCCGATGGGGAAGATCGGGTGCAGCTCGGCCACCGCCGCCCGCGACGGGCCACCCTCGGTGGGGTCGCTATCGAAGATCATGGCGTTGAGGCGTCCCGGCGTGTCCCCCAGATGAACGAGACCCACGAAGGGTGCGGCGTCGCCGATGCCCTGCTCGCATTGCGTCGATCCATCTGGCCCAGTGCCTACCGTACAGCTCTCGGCGGTAAAGCCGTCGGCCACAAACGACGACACCAGCACCGCTCCAATGACGAAGGCCGCGGCATAGGCGCGGCGTGTCGTGAAGGTGGCGACGAGGAGGGGCAAGACGGTGAAGAAGAGCGCGATCAGCGCCCCGCCGGCGAGGAACCGCGGGATGTCGAGCCAGTTGTCCCCCAGATAGTCCAACGGCTCGCGCGCCGAGAGAATCAGCCCGATCTGCAGGACGATCTGCCCCGAGTAGACCAGCGCCAGGACGACGCCGAAGAAGGCGAGGAAGCGCGCGCCCAGATAGTCCTCGGGGGACAGCGTCCGCACCAGATAGAGTTGGAGCACGTTGTCGCGCCGGTCGGGAATCAGCAGCTCGGGGGCCATGATCGCGCCGAAGATCCAGAGGACCACGCCGATGATGTCGTAGTAGTCCGCCGGGCCGGGGATGAATTCGTCCGCCGGGACCAACAAGAGGACCGCCACGAACACCACCGCCGGCGTCATCGCCGCAATGAACAGGAGCACGGGCAGAATCTTGGCCCGGCCGCCGCGTCCGATGCCGAGCAGGTTGCGGACGCCGTTCTCTAGGACCGCGCGCCGCGCGCGGGCCCGGCCCTCACGCGGCCCCGTGTAAGGCTGATACCCGAGATCGAAGACTTCCGCCTGCTCGGCTCTCACGACTCTTTCCTGAAAATGTCTCTGAGGTCTCGCCGGCGCGGCGTCAGCCGGCGCAACCGCGCCCCCGACTCCGCCGCCGCGTCACGGATCAGGTCGTATTCGGTCTCCCCCGCCTCCTCGACGACAAGGACCTTGCCATCGTCGGCGGCTACCACGCCCTTGGCCGCCAGCGCCGTCGCGAATTCCTCGCGCCGGTCCGCGACCTCGATCAGAAGCGTCTCGGTCTCCTCGGTGAGTTGCGCCACGGAATCCTGCCGCGTCACCGTGCCGGACTCCAGGACGATGACCGAGTCGGCGACGCGCTCGACGTCGCCCATCAGGTGGGTCGATAGCATGATGCTGATGCCGAACCCCCGCGCCGTGCGCTTGATGAGGTCCAGCATCTCCTCGCGCCCCGCCGGGTCGAGACCCGCCGTCGGCTCGTCGAGGAGCACGAGGACCGGGTCGTGGACCAGGGCCTGCGCGAGCTTCACCCGCTGCTTCATGCCGGTGGAGTACTCGGAGATCGGCCGGTAGCGCTCCTCGTCCAAGCCCACGTGGCGGAGGGTGTCGGCGGCGCGGGTGCGGGCGTGGGCGGGGGGAAGACCGCTAACCTGCGCCATGTGCATGAGGAACTCGGATGCCGAAACACTCGGAGGAAGGGACTCGTGCTCCGGCATGTAGCCGATGCGGGCACGGCCCTCGACCGACTTGTAGGGCTCTTCGCCGAGCACCATGGCCGTGCCGGAGGTGGGGAGGATCAGCCCCAGGAAGAGCTTCATCGCCGTGCTCTTCCCGGCGCCGTTGGGGCCGAGGAGCCCGGTCACCCCTTCGTGAACGTCGAAGCTCGCCTGCTCGAGCGCAATGGTGGAGCCGTAGTGCTTGGTGAGCGCGTGGGCTTCGAGAAGTACGGCCATGGAAGCAGTATACGCGACAACGCGCCGGTCGGCTTCATCACACCTATGCGACGCGCCGGAGAAGCGTGACTAGAAGTTGGGGTCGCGCTTCTCCTGGAGGGAGGCGAGGCCTTCCTTCACCTCCTCGCCGAGGAAGCCCAGCGTTTCCAGGGCGGCGGAGTAGTCGAAGGCCGTGTGGCCGCCCAGACGCAGCCACTGGTTGAGGACGCGCTTGGTGTGCCCAACGGCGATGGGCGGGCCCTTGGCGAGGCGGGCGGCCATGTCCATGGCCGTGGGGATGAGCTCGTCCGCGGGGACGGCCATGCTGATGAGTCCGATGCGTTCGGCCTCGGCGCCGCTGAGGCCGTCGCCGGTGAGCAGATAGCGTTTGGCCTTCGCAAGTCCGACCAGGAGCGGCCACGACATCGCGGCGTGGTCGCCCGCGGCGACGCCGAGCTTGACGTGCCCGTCGAGGAGCATCGCATCCTCCGCCGCGATGCTGATGTCGGCCATGATCGCCACCGCGAGGCCGCCGCCGAGAGCGTAGCCGTTGATGGCCGAGACGATCGGCTTCTCAAGATTGGTCATGTTGTAGGCGATGGCGCGGGTCTCTTCGAGCAGGCGGGCGGCGGTGGCGTGGTCGCCGACGCTGGCCTGCAGCAGGTCGTAGTCGCCGCCCACGGAGAAGGCGCGGCCCGCGCCGGTGATAAGCACGGAGCGCACATCGGGGTCGGCGGCGAAGTCGAGCCAGATACGGCCCGTGTCGGCGTGCATGGCCGCGGTCATCGCGTTGAGCTGGTCGGGGCGGTTGAAGGTGACGACGGCGACGCCGTTGCGCTGCTCGACCAGGATGTCGGGGCCGTACCGGCTGTAGTCCATACTGCGCCTCCGGGTGCGTGGTGCGCCGCGACGGTAGCCCGAAGCGCGCGCGGACGCAACTTAGCGCGGGGCGGCGGGACGGAAGCGGGGCACGGTGAGGTCGGCGCTCACCTCGTCCCACACCACCTCGACGGGCATGTCGACGCGCACTTCGTCGTACGAGCAGCCGACGACGTTGGTAACGAGCTTGACACCGCCGCAGTCGTCGAGCCGGACCACCGCCACGGCGTAGGGAACGGCGTCCATGACGGCGGGGTGGCCCGCGTGATAGACGACGGTGTAGGTGAAGACCCGCCCCCGCCCGGCCGACTCGTCAAACGCGACATCGAAGCCGCCGCATTGGGGACAGATCGCCGACGGCGGGGCGCGATGGGCGCCGCAATCGGTGCAGCGCTGCACGACGAGGCGGCGCTCGCGGCAGGCCTCCCAGAACGGCGCGGTGACCTCATCGGGAGCCGGCGGCGGCATCCCCGGGCCGAACAGGTCCAGTGGAGTCGGTTCGTTGGTCACGTCAGCCTTTCCGCCCTTCAAGCCGACTTCGACAGGATGAGCGCGCTCGACGGCGACGCCGACGGCCCCGCCACAACCAAGGAGTGCTCGGCGCCCTCGACCTGCGCCGTGGAGTCGCCGCGGATCTGCCGCGCCCCTTCGACCACCATCTCGAAGCCGTGGACGTTCGCCTCGGCGAGATTGCCCCCGCTGGTGTTGGAGGGCAAAGCGCCGTCGGGCCAGAGGAGATTCCCCTCCTCGACGAATCGCCCGCCTCCGCCACGCTCGCAGAAGCCGAAGTCCTCGATGGCCATGAGCACCTGGCCGGTGAAGTTCTCGTAGAACTGAGCGACGTCGATGTCGGCGGGGCCGACGCCGGCGCGGTCGTAGACCTCGCGGGCAACCTCCGAGAGGCCCGCCGTCGCCCAGCGGTCGTCGGGCCACGCCATATGGTTCGGCCCGTCGCCCGCGCCCATGCCCTGCGCGGCCCCGGTGATGTAGACCGGCGGCCGCGGCAGGCGCTTCGCACGCTCGGCGCTGGTCACCACCACGGCGCAGGCGCCGTCGCTCTCCTGGCAGCAGTCGTACAGGTGATAGGGATCGGCGATGAGGCGCGAGGCCTGGTGGTCCTCGATGGTGATCGGCCGCCCGTACATCACGGCGCGGGGGTTACGTTGGGCGTGGGCGTAGGCCGCGACGGCGATCTCGCCGAAGTGGCGGCTCGCGGCGCCGATACTCGTGCAGGTACCGCTGGGCCTGCATGGCGTAGCCCACCACCGGGGCCAGCATCCCGAAGGGCGCGGCGAACTGCTGCCCGCCGCCGACGGGAGCATCGCCGCGGATGCCCATGTTGACCCCCGCGCTGGAGCGCCCCTGCAGCGCGCCCTGGCACCGGGACCGGTAGCAGACCACGACCTCGGCGGTCTCGCTGTAGACCGCCATCGCGGCGTTGTGGACGATGCCGCAGGCGGCGTTGCCGCCGCCGGGGTAGAGGTTGGCGAAGCGCAGGTGGGGGACGCCGAGGGCCTGCGCCACGGCGGACGCCTCGCTCTTCTCCATGGCATAGGTGACGAAGCCGTCGACGTCGCGCATGGTGAGGCCGGCGTCGTCGACCGCCCTCCGCACGGCCTCGCAGGCTAGGGCGAACTCAGGGCGCTTCGCCTGGCCCCGCTTCGAGTACTCCGTCTCGCCGACGCCGGCGATGCACGTCCGGCCCCGCAGCGCCCACGTCACGGCCCGGCCTCGCTTCCCGGGGCGAAGCGCATGGTCATTAGCGGCCCTGGAACTGGGGCGGCCGCTTCTCGACGAAGGCGCGGGGGCCTTCCTTCGCGTCCTCGGTGGACTGGGCCAGCGTCATCGCGGCCTGCGCCGCGTCCATGGCCTCGAGGAACGAGGAGGTAAGGCCGCGATAGACGAGGCGCTTGGTGAGCTGCATGGCGATGGGCGGCCCGGCGGCGAGCTTCTCGGCGTAGGCGCGGGTCTCGTCCATGAGGTCGTCATGGGGAACCACCTTCGAGAGGTAGCCGATCTCTAGCGCCTTCTCTGCGCCGAACAGTTCGCCCGACCACAGCAATTCGAGCGCCTTCTGGAGCCCCACGAGTCGGGGCAGGAGCCAGGCGCCGCCGTCGCCGGGAATCAGTCCAACGTTGACGTAGGACATGCTGAAGCGGGCCTTGTCGGAGGCGATGCGGATGTCGGCCATCGAGCACATGTCCATGCCCGCGCCGACCGCCGCGCCGTTCACCGCCGCGATGTACGGCTTGTCGAGCAGGTGGAGCGCCCGCGCCACCTGGTGCACCGTGAAGCGCAGCCCGTTGCGCCGCTCGGCGGGCGAGGAGTCCGTGCGCAGCACCTTGTCTTCCTCGGCCCGGGCCTTGAGGTTGGCGCCGGCGCAGAAGGCCCGCCCCGTGCCGGTGATGATCACCGCGCGCACGCCGTCGTCCTGCGCCGACTTGGTGATGGCGTCGGCCCACTCCGTGAGGAGCGTGTCGCTGAACGAGTTCATGCGTTCGGGGCAGTTCAGCGTGATCGTCGCGACGTGGCCGTCGACGTCGTACAGAATCTCTTCGTAGCTCATGAGCGGTACTCCTGCCTGGGGCTCCGGCGCGTCACTCGACCCGGAAGTCGTAGCGGGTGGGGGTGACGTAGCGGTAGGGGCTCTGGAAGAGCACGTTCGACGCGCCGCCGGGCGCGGGCGACGTCCCGCGGGCGACCCAACCCTCGCGGGCCTTCTGAATCTCGGCGACCGTCTTCACCGGGTCTTCGTCGAGCAGATAGAGGTTCATATACCTTCCGGCCTTCTCTGCGCCGGTGCCGAACTCGGCGTGGGCCTCCAAGCGCATCGCCGCGACGACGCCGGGCACCGCGAGCAGGTCCTTGGAATGCGCTTCGGCAAACCACTCGTTGACGGCGGGGCGCATCGCCGGATCGGCGACCTCGGCCATCACCACGTAGATGCCCTGGTGCCCCAGGTAGGGAATCGCCGCCTCCACGACCGGGATGCCGGGCCGCGCGTGGGCCTGGATCAGCTTGTAGAACGTCACGTCGGCGATCCTTCCATGCCGGAAGATGCGCTTCTCTTTGCGGAGGCGCGCGCCGGCCTCGTTCCAGTAGCCCATGACGGCGCCGATGTCGTCGGTGTTCATGAAGTAGGTCGAGCAGTACGAGCCCTTCCCGTCGGCGAGCTCGGGCAGCTTGGAGGGATTGGGGCGGGCCGCCTTGCACTCGGTGTCGGCCACGTAGCGCCGCCCCAGAAGCATGTCGTCGAGGGCGACGAACTCGGGCAGGTGGTCGAAGTCGTACCAGACGTTGTAGTCCTGGGTGTGCTCTTGGGGCACGTCGATGAGGCCGACGACCGCGCCGTTCGCTTGCATGAGGACCTCCAGAGTGCGTCGTCCTCTCCGGAGACGCGCTCCCGCGGAACGTTAGCGGAGCGCACCGCTGAGCGCAAGGCGCGCCGCCGGACAGGGACAAGATGGCGAAGACCGGCTTGGCGGCTAACGGTTTAATTGGTAGTATGACGCGATGGACAACCACCAGAACTCCGCGAAGCAGATCATCGACCGTTTCGGGGGCCAGTCGGCCCTGGCCGCACTCCTGGGCAAGCGGCAGAGCACCGTGCAACACTGGGCCAAGACTGGGCGGATCCCCGCCCAGTGGCACGAACGGCTGCTGGAGCTCGCCCGCCAAGAGGGGGTCGGCCTCGAAGCCACCGACTTCGTATCGCCGGCCGCGACCTCCATCCAGCCGCCCGACGGCAAGCTCGGCGTCCTCCTCGTCGGCCTCGGCGCCGTGTCGTCGACGCTCATCGCGGGCGTCGAGCAGGTGCGGCGCGGCGGCGGTGAGCCCATCGGATCGATCAGCCAGATGGCGACGATCCGCCTCGGCAAGCGGACCGACAAACGGGCCCCGCTGATACGGGACTTCGTCCCCCTCGCGGAGCTCCACCAGCTCGTCTTCGGGGCCTGGGACCCCATTCCGGATAACGCCTACGAGGCGGCGCTGAAAAGCGGCGTCCTCGACCGCAACGAGGAGATCGAGCCCGTCGCCGACGTCCTCAAGGCGATCAAGCCGATGGAGGCCGTCTTCGACGCCGACTACGTCAAGCGGATCGAAGGCGCCAACACCAAGTCCGTCGACAACAAGCTCGACGCAGTCGAGGCCATCCGGCAAGACATGCGGCGGTTCAAGGAAGAGCACGGGTGCGACCGGCTCGTCATGGTCTGGTGCGCGTCCACCGAAAAATTCATTGAACCGAGCGAGGTTCACGGCGACATCGAGCGCTTCGTCGGCGGCCTGCAGGAAAACGACGCCAACATCGCTCCGTCCATGGTCTACGCCTACGCGGCCCTGCTCGAGGGCGTCCCCTTCATCAATGGCGCCCCCAACCTGTCCACCGACATACCCGCCCTCGACCGGTTGGCGAGAGACCGGAACGTGCCGATCTGCGGCAAGGACTTCAAGACCGGTCAGACCCTGGTCAAGACGGTCATCGGGCCGATGCTCAAGGCGCGAATGCTCGGCATGGACGGGTGGTTCTCCACCAACATTCTGGGGAACCGCGACGGCGAGGTGCTCGACGAGCCGGAGAACTTCAAGACAAAGGAAGAGTCGAAGCTCGGTGTGCTGGAGTACATCTTGCAGCCCGAGATGTACCCCGAACTGTACTCCGACGCCTATCACAAGGTGCGCATCAACTACTACCCGCCCCGCGGCGACGCCAAGGAAGGCTGGGACAACATCGACCTCTTCGGCTGGCTGCGCCACCGGATGCAGCTCAAGATCAACTTCCTCTGCTCCGACTCAATCCTTGCCGCGCCGCTGGTGCTGGACCTCATCCTCTTCATGGATCTCGCGCAGCGCGCCGGCATGGGGGGGATACAGGAGTGGCTCTCCTTCTACTTCAAGAGCCCCCAGCACGCGCCGGACGTCTATCCCGAGCACGACCTCTTCATCCAGCAGACCAAGCTCAAGAACACACTGCGCTGGCTGATGGGCGAACCGCAGATCACCCACCTCGGCATGGAGTACTACGGCGGGCCGGTCGTGCCGGTGGAGGCTTCTGCCTCCTCGTCCTGACGTTCCTTCTGGAAGGCGGTCGGCGGCGGTAGCCGCCGGCTCCAGATTAGGGCGAGGAGCATGAGGCCGGCGGCAACGAGGCCCATCACCGCGAGCGCCGTGGGGGCTGAGGTGAACTCGGCTCCGACACCGGCGATCATCGTGCCCAACGGCACGAGGCCCAAGACCATCATGCGGACCGCGAAGACGCGCCCCAGCATGTCGTCGGGCGTGCTGAGCTGGACCAAGGCCATGTTCACGATCATGAATGAGGCTTGCGTGAAGCCGACGCAGAGCAGCAGGAAGAGCGATAGCGAAAATATGGACGACTGAGCGAAAGCGACTTCGACCAGGCCGGCCACGACGCCGAAGCCGATCGCGACACGCACGTTGGGGCGCTCGCCGCCGAATATGGCCAGCGCAACGGAGGCGACCAGGGAGCCCACCCCCATCGCAGCGATGAGCATGCCGAAGCCGGTCTCGTCGACGAAGAGCACGTCGCGCTGGAAGATCGGCATCAAGGAGAAGACGGGAAGCAGCAGGACGGTGCCGATCACGGACGTGACCATCACGATCTGCAGGAGCGGCGTCCTCGTCACGTAACGGAACCCGATGGTCGCCTGTTCCAAGAACGGCTGCCGCGTCGGGTTGGCGGCCGGCGGCCGCACCGGTGTCCGCGCGACGTAGTAGAAGACGAGCACGTAGACGCCGAGGCCGACGTAGAAGGGCGACGCGAGGCCGGCGAATTCGAGCAGCACGCCCGCGATCGCCGGCGCGATGATCTGCATGCTGCTGAAGACCGACGAATAGAGAAAGAGGCCGTTGGTCGCGGCGTCGGGCGCGGTGAGCTCGCGGATCAAGGTCTGCCGCACCGGGAAGATCACGGCCATCAGCACGCCCGAGAGGAACGACACGGCCATGAGGATCGGAATGGTCATGGCGTCGAGCGTGATCAACACGCCGCTGAGGGCGGCCAAGGACAACTGCGCAACCTCGACGGCGACCATCACCTTCTTCCGATCGACCCGGTCGGCCAGCGGCCCGCCGAGCACAGGGGCGAACAGCATGGGGATCATGCCGAGGGCGAAGACGGCGGTCACCAGAATCGGTGAGGGAGTTAGGTCACGGGCGAGGAAAGAACGGGCGACCTGCTGCATCTGGAAGGTGCCGAAGCTGAAGAACGTCGCCAGCCAGAAGTAGCGATAGGCCTGCGAATAGAACGCGCGCAGGGCGGGAAAGCGGTAGTGGCGCGGCGGGTGCATCGGCGGAGCGCCCTGGGCGAGGGAATGCTCGCGCGGGCGGACACCGTCGATTATAGCCGCCACCTACCCTTGGAGAACGCGCCGGGGCGCGTATAATCGCGGCGGCGCGATGCAAGGAGGGCCTAGTGAAGGTCTCTGTCGGCTTCAACTTCGACGGCGGCGTGATGGCGTGGGACGACCTCGCGGAGTACGCGCGAGCGGCGGAGCGCCTCGGCGTCGAGAGCATCTGGTCGCCCGAGGGGTGGGGCTTCGACGGCGCGACGCCGTTGGCCTTCCTCGCCGGCAAGACCTCGACCATCAAGCTGGGGACCGGCATCCTCCAGATCGGGGCGCGCACCCCGGCGAATCTCGCCATGACCGCCCTGTCGCTGCACTCGATATCCGGGGGCCGGTTCATCCTCGGCATCGGAACGAGCGGGCCGCAGGTGATCGAAGGCCTGCATGGCGTGGTCTTCGACCAACCCGTGCGGCGCACCCGCGAGACCGTCGAGATCCTCAAAAAGGCCTTCGCAGGCGAGCGCCTCTCCTACGAAGGCGAGCACTTTCGTCTCCCCGTCCGCGAGGGTGAAGGCAAGGCCCTGCGGCTCTCGGCGCCGCCCGCCGACGTGCCGGTCTACATCGCGGCGATGGGGCCGGCGAACCTCCGCCTCACCGGCGAGGTCGCCGACGGCTGGCGCGGCATCTACGTCATGCCCGAGCGCGCCGGCGTCTCGATGCAGCCGATCGCGGAGGGCGCCGCCAAAGCGGGGCGCACGCTCGCCGACGTCGATCTCCAGGGCAACGGCACGGTGTGGTTCACCGAAGAGCCCGAGGCCGCCATCGAGGAGCTGAGCACGCGGCTCGCCTTCACCCTCGGCGGCATGGGGTCGCGCCAGAACAACTTCTACAACAATTCCTACACCCGGGCAGGGTTCGCCGACGAGGCCAAGGAAATCCAGCGCCTCTGGCTCGAAGGGAAGCGCGACGAGGCGCGCAACCTGGTGCCGCGGGAGCTCGCGGCGATGACCCACCTGGTCGGCGACGATAAAGCGATCAAGGCGCGCATCCGTGCCTACCGGGACGCCGGCTTCAATACGCTCAACGTGGCGGTGCGCCAGGGGGCGACGCCGCCCGCCGAGCTGGGCCTCAACGACCGCATCGCGCTGCTCGAGCGCGTCATGGACTTGGTGGGACGGGTGAACGCGGAGGCCGGCTCTTAGGTCGGCACTCCGAAGCGCAGCAAGAAGGAGCGACCGCGTGGGCAAGTACGACCACTACGAAGAAGAGCACCTGAAGGTCGAGGTGACCGACCGCGTTGCGCTCGTCACGATGAACCGGCCCGAGAAGCGGAACGCCATCAACCCCGCCCTGCATCATGGGTTGGAGCGAGCGTTCCGCGACCTTGGCACCGACCCGGACATTGGGGCGATCGTGTTGACCGGGGCCGGGACCGCCTTCTGCGCGGGCGGCGACTTCGGTCCGCAGACCGACGAGAGCCGCGGAGCATCGGCGCCGACGTCGATCACGCGGGGGCCGAAATACCTCGTCCAGAACATGGTCAATGCGGAGGCGCCGACGATCGCGGCGATCAACGGCCCGGCTGCGGGCCTCGGCGCGACCGTCGCGCTGCTCTGCGACGTGACGTTCATGGCGGATAACGCCCGCATCGGTGACACCCACGTCAATCTGGGTCTCGTGGCCGGCGACGGCGGCGCCGTCATCTGGCCGCTGCTCATCGGCCCCCACCGCGCCAAGGAGTTCCTGATGGCGGGCAGGTACGCCGACGGGGAAACGGCGGACAGGATCGGCCTCGTCAATCACGTCGTGCCCGCCGACAAGCTGCTCGACGAGGCGATGGCCTACGCCGGGCAACTGGCCAACGGGCCGGCGGCGGCGGTGCGCTGGACGAAGATGGCGATCAACCGCATGGTCTGGCAGAACCTCAACCTCGTGCTAGAGATGAGCCTCGCGACCGAGGCCCTCTCCGTCCGCACCGAGGACCACAAGGAAGCGGTCGCGGCGTTCCAGCAGAAGCGCGCGCCGAACTTCCGCGGACTCTAGGCGAGCACTTTCTCACCGAGTCGGCGCCTCAGGCTCCCGCCGCCCGGGCGACCGCGCCGGCCGCTCCGCCCGCGATGATGAACCACATGGGGTTCAGGCCGGTGCGGAAGACGAGCACGGCCGCGACTATCGCGGTCGCGATCGTGAAGGGATCATCCAGCGAGACCCGCCCCAGCTGCCACGTCACCCCCGCCATCAAGGCCAGTGAGGCGGCGTTGATTCCGTCGAGTGCGGCGCGGGCCGAGGGAGTCCGGCGCGCCCAAGGCAGGATCCGGCTCAGCGCGGCGACAAAGATGAACGACGGCACGAAAATGGCCACCGTGGCTACGATCGCCGCCGCCCATCCGTCGACCACGTAGCCGACGAAGGTGGCCGTGGTGAAGACGGGGCCGGGTGTTAGCTGACCGACAGAGATGGCGTCGAGCAGTTGAGTCTCGGTCAGCCAGCCGAGACGCTCCACGAAGTCGCCCCGCAGATAGGCAAGCAGCACGTAGCCGCTGCCGTAGAGCACCGCGCCCACCTTCAGGAAGTTTAGGAAGAGCGTGACCATGCTGAAGGAGGCGGGCCCGGCGGAGAACGCGCCGAGGAACGGGACCGCAGCGGGCAGTGCGAGCGCGGCGGCGCTCCCGCCCGGCAGTCGTCCGCCGAACCTCGTGGCCACGGCAAGGGCGCCGGCGGCGGCTAGGAGCAGCAGCTCGTTGACTCCCAGCAGGTAGCCGGCGAGCACGCCGCCCCCGATCACCGCCGTCAGAGGACCCTTCAAGGCCGTTTGCCCAAGGCCCAAGAGCGCCTTCAGGATGATGGCGATCACCACTGGCCGGATTCCGTAGAGCGCCCATTCGAAGGCAGGCGTCGTCCCGTACTCCACGTAGAGGAACGCGATGACGAGAACGATGAGCACGGCGGGGATGATGAAGAGGCTGCCCGCCGTGAAGAGTCCCTTCCAACCGGCGCGGCGGTGCCCCAAGTGGATCGCCAGCTCCGTCGAGTTCGGCCCCGGAATGAGGTTGGTCGCGCCCACCATATCGAGGAATTCCTGGTCTTCCAGCCAACGGCGCCGCCGGACGATCTCCTCCCGCATCATGGCGATATGGGCCGCGGGGCCCCCGAACGCAAACAAGCCCAGCTTGAGGAAGAGCGCCGCGACTTCTCGCAGGCGGTTGGGGGATTCCGAGGAGGTCACGACGAAGGGTTGGAACAGCCGGTGGCGGTTGAAGGGGTCAATGCAGGGGCGGGAGCCCATGATAAAGGCCGCGGCCCAATCGTCTACAATGTCCGCCGCATGCGCGCGGGGGCGCAAGGCGGCGATGACGCAGCAGCACGTGTACTCAGGAAATCCGCTCGACCGCGGCGAGCGGGAGCGCCGCGACGAGGCGTGGATCGCCGCGAGCGCAGCCGATCCGGCCAGCAGGATACTGCCCCTCAACGGCCTCAAGGTCGCCGTGCGTCACGACGGCCCTCCCGCTCTGCAATGGCTGAGCCCGGCGGAGCTCGAGGGCCTGGGCGGAAGCCCACTGGTCGTGCTGCTGGGGCTCCGCGACGGTGTGGCCCATTTCGCGGCGGACGTCTCCGCGCTCAGCGGCACGAACGGCGCCCTCCGTTTCGAAGACGCCCGCGCCGCCGCGGCCTTCCTCTCCCGCGAGGACGCCGGGGTCGTCGCGCAAGCGCGGGCGCACGTGGGCTGGCACCAGCGCCACGGCTTCTGCTCCGTCTGCGGCCTGCCCACCGCCATCGGACGCGGCGGCCAGGTCCGGACCTGCGGTGCCTGCGGCGCGGAACACTTTCCACGCACCGACCCCGTCGTCATCGTCGTCGTCTCCGACGGCGATCGTTGCCTGCTAGGCCAGTCGTGGGGAAGGCTGGCCGCCTCCAAGATGTACTCCGCCCTCGCGGGCTTCATGGACCAGGGCGAATCGATCGAAGAGGCGGTGGCGCGAGAGGTCTGGGAGGAGGCCGGCATCAGGGCCGTCGACGTCCGCTACCACTCGTCGCAGCCCTGGCCATTCCCGTCGTCCCTCATGATCGGCTGCCACGCGACAGCCGCGACCACGGACATCCACAAGGACGACGAAGAGATGACCGACGTCCGCTGGTTCAGCCGCGCCGAGGTGCGGGCGGCGCTGGCGGGAGAGGGCGAGACGCTCTCTCTCCCCGGCCCCTTCGCCATCGCCCACCACCTGATCCGGTCGTGGGCCGAGGGGCACGTGGGCGCCTAGACCGGCGCGGCGGCAAGCTCGACGCCGAACTGCTCGGCGGCGTTGGCGCCCATCATGCGCCTGATGGCCTTCTCAGGCACGTTGGCGCCGGCCAGCATGTCGATGGCGTCGTGGGCACTCGTCGTGTCGTGGTGGGGATAGCGCGAGCCCCAGACGACTTTCTCCTCGAAGACGTGCGGGAGCTTCTGCACGAGGCGCTCCTCGGCGTCGAAGCCAAGCGCGACGTGTCCCTCTTCCCACATCCGTTCGGGGTCGGTCCGCACCGGGTAGTAGTGGAGCAGCGGGATCACGCGGGTGGAGGCCTCCATCTTCTCAAGCACCTCCTCCATCCACGAGGCCTTCCCATGCGCCACGACGACCTTCATGTCGGGGAACCGCTGCATGACGGTGAAGCCGATGAGCGTCGAGGCGACGAACATGTGGTTATCGAGCCAATAGGACAGGATCGGCGCGATGGGGTGGCCCATGGGCCGGGCCGACCCGCCCGACGCTCCGCCCCCGGAGAACGGTCCGGCGCCCGCCGCCGCGGGGACCCCTCCTAGGAGACCGGCGGCTTGGGCCAGTCTGCCGTGCACCTTCTCCACGAACGGCCCGTGGGAGGTCCACTCAGGGCTCCACAACCCCGGCGTGGGATGGACGGCGGCGGTGATCCCGAGCGCCTCGATCTCGGCCCACAGCGGATCGTAGGAGGGATGGGTGAAGTAGCGGCCGTCGATGAACATGGGGCGGAGAAACACCCCGCGGAAGCAGTCGGTCTTGGCGACACGCGCCAGCTCCTCCAGTGCGAAGTCGATGTTCTGCAGCGGCAGCATGGCGGCGGCGAACAGCCGGCCCGGCCCGGCGGAGCAGAAGTCCGCGATCCAGTCGTTGTAAGCCCGGGCGAGCGCGTGGGCGGCGTCGGGATCCTCGACGAGATGAAAGCCCTCGGCGAACCACGTGGGATAGAGGAAGGCCTGATCGACGCCCATGGCGTCCATGTCCCGGAGCCGGGCCTCGGGATCATGGGCGCCCTCGTTCATGGGGTGAGCGACGGCGGGGTCGAGCTCGCCGACGTCGTCCCACGTCATGCCGGGCCGCCAAATGGCGTGCCGGGGGATGTTCCGGTTGCCGGTGTCGTGAACGGGCTTGCCATTAATCTTGAGGTATGACCCGAGGCGCCCCTCCTCTCGCCACAACGCGCTCTTGGCAAAGGCGCGGTAGTCGGCGTCGAGGTAGCGCTCCCAAAGCTCTGGAGGTTCGACGACATGCGTGTCGGAGTCGAAGACGGGAAAACGCTTCACGGGCATGGCAATTCCTTCTACCTGAAGTGATGCCGGCGCCGCCCCCAACGCTGAGGGCCGGCCCCGTTCCTAGCGCCGCAGCGCCAAGCTCGGATCAAGCGCACCCTCGATCTCGGCTTCGGTGGGCCACCAGTCGGGCCGCTCAATCTCGGTCACACGCTCACGGATGATGTTGGCCGGCGGGTCAATGTCGTAGAGTTTTCGAGCATTTTCTCCCAGGAATTTCACCTGGTATTCGATGGGAAGCTCACACGCTCGCATCGTCTCGATTGCCTTCCATGCATCGTCACCGTCATGGTGGTAGACGTCCGACGACCACGCCAGAATATCTTCATAGAATTCAGGCAACCTCGACGGCGGTGATTCGTCGCCTTCAAAGCCGGTGACGCAATGCCGGTTGAACGTCTCACTTGGCAGGTCTTTGAGCGGTCGGTAGCGCCGGTCGTTGCGATAGAGTTTGTAGGCTTTGTCGCACTCGTCGAGCAGAAAACTGAGCCACGTCGACGAGGCTTCGAATACCGCGGCCTTGATCTTGGGATGCCGTTCAAAGAAGCCCGACATCAGCGTGAGGACCACCCACATCGAGGCCTCGGCCTGGAAGTTCTGCACGTTGGTAAGGAAGAAGTGCGGCAGGCCGGCTGAGCGCACCGTCCTGCCGATGAGCTCGGCCCCGGAATACTGCTCGGTGTAACCGGGCGGCTTCAGCGAGCCCGCCGCGGGGAAGGGGTGCATCCCATAGACCACGCCCGTCTCCTCCATCGCGTTCCATAGCGGCTCGTACTTGGGTTGAATTGGGTAGTTCCCCATTGCGTCGATCGGCCGTACGAGGCCGACGCGACAGCCCTGTTCCGCGACCCGGTAGAGCTCCTTGACGGCGTACTTGGGATTCTGCAGGGGAAGCATGGCCGCGAAGTAGAGCCGCTCCGGGTCCTCTTGGCAAAACTCGTGGGCCCAACTGTTGTAGGCCTTGCAGAAGGCCCTCGCCCCGAGGGAGTCCTGCAACCAGGGATAGGTGTCGATATCGGTCGGGATGATCATCACCTGGTCGATGCCCTGGACGTCCATGTCGCGCAGGCGGGGCTTCGGCTCGTACGAGCCCTTGTGGTCGAGATAGTCTGCCTGCTCGGTGTCCATCGCCGTAGCGGGGTTGAGGTTGCGCACGTTGAAGGCGCGTTGGACGTCGTGCTTCATGCCCGGACCGGCGCACGTCAGCACGTGCAGCATTCCCGGCACGCCGCCGACACGCTGAGAACCGATACCCACGCCGGCCTTGCCGTTGACGATCAGCTGCCCGCTGTCGGAATCGAACCAGATGGTCGTCTTGAGCGCCTGCAGCTCGTCGTCGGAGAGGTACTCGTGGGCCCGCTCCCAGATGACCGGCGGCTCCGTGACGTGGGCGTCGCAGTCAAACGTGGCGAAGTCCTTGGTCATCGGCTCGAATCGCTGCACGGGCATGGGGCACCTCTGGCGGGAGTTCTCCAACCTTCCTTCCACTTATGTAGGGCAGAGCGTGGGGAAAGTCAACCGGCCCACCACGGTCGGCCGTCGAAACGGATACCGTGGGGCGTCACAACAAGTCGCCCCGCCCCCGGTAAGGACGCGGCGATTGTCGAGTGAAAACGGGCAGGGCCGAGAGGCCCGGCTACGACTTTCTGGGCCGGCCGGGGCGCCGCTTCTTGGTCCAGAAGATCAGCCGGTCGCCGTCTTTCCGAATCTCCAGAGCCTTGCCGGACTGACGCATGGCGTCGCCAAGCCGCCTTCTCAATGTTCTCGGGTTTTCACCGGCGGAAGACTCGATGACGCCGGCACTTCCTTCACGTTCCGCCTGCTCGATAAAGCCGACGTATTCGGCGATGATCTTTGCCCGCGCCGACGGCATGGTCTTCACTTTGGCTTCCGCCAGACTGATAGTGCTGAACTTCGGCATTTCTTCTCCCTAACTGTCTTGATGCGATGTCATTATACAACCGCTTGGCGAGCCTCAACTAATGGAAGTGACTCGCGCTATTCACGACCAGCGTTTATTACGGGAGTGGAGGGCTCCGGAAGTTCAACCGATCGAAGAAACGAGACCCGTGATTCAACTAGAAGGCCGTGAGCTGGGTCACCACTGCACGAACATGGGCATCACAACGTGAATGAACTCAGAGTCGTCGACAGGCCTGATCAGGCCAGGGCTGGACGGGCTGTTCGTTTCAAGTGTCACTTTGCCCTTGGCGACGACCGCGAGCACGTCAGTCAGATACTTGCTATTAAAGGCTATCTTCGAATCGGGCCCTTCGACCTCGGCATCGATCTCGCCCTGATCGTCGCCCACTTCTTCGGCACGCGCCGACACTAGAAGACTCCCCTTGCTTTCTCCATCCACCGGCGCCGATTGCAGCCGCACGATGCCGCTCGCGTCGCGGGCAAAGATCGAGGCGGCGCGCGTCGCCCGCAGAAAGTCCTCGACGTCGACGGTGGTCGTGGTGGTCCGCTCCTGCGGGATGAGCTGTGAATAGTTGGGGAACGATCCCTGGACCAGTTGCGAGACGAGGCGGACGTCGTCCATTTCGAAGAGTATCTGGCTCTTCCCCTGGTTGACCGTGATGACGATCGGGTCCTTGGATTCCCCGATGAGGCGGTTCACCTCGCCGAGGGCACGCGCCGGCACGATGACCGTCACCGCTTCGCCGACCTCCTCTAGGAGCGAGGCCTTGTCGACGGACAACCGGAAGCCGTCCGCGGCCGCCAGTATCATCGTCGACTCGCTGATCTCGGTATTGACGCCGGTGAGCACCGGCCGGGAGTCCTCAGTGGCCGCGGCGAAAACGACGCGGCTGATCGTCTGGCGCAGTCGTTCGGGATCGAGCTTGGCCTGGACGCCCTCGGTGACCTCGGGAATCGGGGGGAAGTCGTCGGCGTCCATGCCGCTCAGCCGCGCCTCGAACCGCGCGCACTTCATCTCGAGGCTGCGCGACTCTTCGGTGGTCGTCAACTCGACCCGGTCGTTCGGCAGCGAGTTGACGAACTCGGTAAGGACCCGCGCCGGCACGGTGATGGCCCCTTCTTCCTCCACTTGGGCGCCGACCCAGTGCACAATCGCCACTTCCAAGTTGGTGGCGGCGAGCTTCAGCCTTCCATTCTCGGTGGCGAGCAAGACGTTGTTCGTGATGGGTAGGGTAGTGCGGGTCGCAACGGCTCTGCCGACCACGGCAAGGCCACGGTTGAGGTTCTCTTGTAAACAGGAGACTTTCACGGTTGACTCCAGCCCGAAAAAGTGTGCGGGCGAGTATACCCTATGGGGTAGGCAAGCGCCAACCGGCGGGAGTCTTTTGTGGTTATCTTCGCCGGCGCCGGATGCTACGAACGGCCGGTGAGCGCGGCGCGAGCCGCTTCGAGCGTCCGGTCGACGTCCGCTTCCGAGTGCGCCGCGGAAACGAACATGGCCTCAAACTGCGACGGCGGCAGGGCGACACCATGGTCGAGCATGGCGTGGAAGTAAGTGGCAAACGCGTCGCGGTCGGACCGGGCCGCGCTCTCGTAGTCGACGATCGGACCCTCGGCGAAGAACAGCGTCATCACCGAGCCGGCGCGGTTGAAGGCATGCGGACGGCCCGCCTCCGCCATGATCCCGCGATACCCCTCCTCGAGCGCCGCGGCGGTCCGTTCGATCCGGTTGTACGCCTCACCCGAGGCGAGCTCGGTCAGCGTGGCGATTCCCGCGGCGACGGCGACCGGATTTCCCGAAAGCGTCCCAGCCTGATAGGCCGGCCCGAGCGGCGAGACTTGCTTCATGATCTTGGCGGGCCCTCCATAGGCCCCGATAGGCATCCCACCGCCAACGACTTTCCCGAGGCAGGTGAGATCGGGCGTCACGCCGTACAACGCCTGCGCGCCGCCGAAAGAGGCGCGGAAGCCGGAGATCACCTCGTCGAGGATGAGCAGGGCGCCGGCGGCCTGGGTCAGGCCGCGCAGCGCGGCGAGGAAGCCCTCGGCGGGCGGCACGACGCCCATGTTGCCCGCAATCGGCTCCACGATCACCGCGGCGACGTTGTCGGGGTTGGCTTCTAGGAGCACTCGCACGGATTCAGCATCGTTGTAGCGAGCTACCAGCGTCTCGCGGGCATAGCCGGCAGGGACACCCGCGCTGTCGGGTGTGCCGAACGTCGCGCCCCCGGAGCCCGCCTTGACCAGGAGGCCGTCGGCGTGCCCGTGATAGCACCCGTCGAACTTAATGATCTTGTCTCGTCCGGTGTAGGCCCGCGCGACGCGCAGCGCACTCATGCAGGCTTCCGTACCGGACGAGACGAGGCGCACCATCTCGACGGAGGGCACCGCGTCGACGATGAGCGCGGCAAGCCGGTTCTCCCCCTCGGTCGGAGCGCCGAAGCTCGCCCCGAGCTCCACGGCGCGCTGGACCGCCGCGACGACGGCGGGGTGGGCGTGACCGAGAATGAGCGGCCCCCAGGAGCCGACGTAGTCGACATAGTCGCGGCCGTCGGCGTCGACGACGTGGGCCCCGGCGCCGCGGGCGATGAAGCGCGGCGAGCCTCCGACGCCCTTGAAGGCCCGGACGGGGCTATTGACCCCGCCGGGGATGAGCCGCTGGGCCTCGGCGAAGAGCTGGTCCGAACGGTTAGTCATCGAGGTCGGCGATCAGCTCGTTCAACGATGCGAAGGCCGCGACGCGCCCCGCGTCTATGTCGGCCTGGGCTTCGGCCTCGGCCGCCTGCCAGTCCGGCGTCCAGAACCAGGCCTGGCTCTTGTCCACCAAGCGTTTCGGCGTCAACATGATCTTCCCCTGCGCGATACCGACCTCAATAAGGTCTCCTTCTTCGATACCCATCCTGCGGCGCACTTCCGAGGGAAGCGTGATCTGGCCGTGCCGCGTTACTTTCGTCAACGCGATCCCTTCCGCCGGCGCGTCCGGCTCCACCGGCGCACTCGTCATGTAGAGTGCCGGCGTCTCCGCTATCCGCGGAGCGTCCCGCCGCTTCCGCCCGCGGCTAGGGTCTTTCGAGCGTGGCATCGTGCTCTCCAATGTTCCGCAGCGTGAGCCGGTCGCCCCCGATCTCGAAGGTCATACGGCAGCCTCTGCTGACTCTTGCCTCCCAGATGTCTCGCGTCCCTTTGATGCGCTTGACGTGCAGACCCGGATACCGTGCGCCATGCTGCAACATGTTCGATAGCGCCTTCTTGAACTGCTCCTGCTCCTGTTGCGAGAGCTTCTTGTACGCCCGCTTGAACCGTTCCGTTCGCTCAAGACGCACCTTACCATGAACCTACTTTCTTCGTCAATTACTAATTTACTACTCTTCCAACCAGCGCGCCGCTTCAATCGCGTGGTACGTCAGAATAATGTCGGCGCCGGCGCGCTTGATGCCAGTCAGCGCTTCCAGGACGACGCTCCTTTCGTCGAGCCATCCGGCGCGGGCCGCCGCCTTCACCATCGCATATTCCCCGCTCACGTTGTAGGCCGCCAACGGCAGGTCGAACCGTTGGCGGGCCCGCGCGATGATATCAAGGTATGGCAACGCCGGCTTCACCATGATCCCGTCGGCGCCCTCGTTGACGTCGAGCTCGATCTCACGCATCGCCTCCCGCGCGTTGGCGGGGTCCATCTGATAGCCCCGCCGGTCGCCGAACTGCGGCGCTGAGTCCGCGGCCTCCCGGAATGGGCCGAAGAACGCTGAGGCATATTTCGCCGCATACGACAGGATGGGCGTCTCGCTGAAGCCGGCGTCGTCGAGCGCCGCGCGGATCGCCCCCACCCGGCCGTCCATCATGTCGGAAGGGGCCACGATGTCGGCCCCCGCCTCGGCATGCGATACGGCCGTGCGCGCCAGTAGATCGAGGGTCGCATCGTTCACGACGTGGGCGCCGTCCAGGACGCCGCAGTGGCCGTGGTCGGTGTACTCGCAGAGGCAGACGTCGGTCACCACGAGCATCTCAGGGTGCGCGGCCTTGATGGCGCGGATTGCCTGCTGCGTCACCCCGTCGGCGGCGTAGGCCTCGGAGCCCATCGCGTCCTTGGCCGAGGGCAGGCCGAAGAGAATGACCCCCGAGACGCCCAGTTCGGCGGCCTCGCCGATCTCTCGCAACGCCTCGTCGGCTGAGACCTGGAAGACCCCGGGCATCGACCCCACTTCCGTGCGCGACCCGGTCCCGGGGACGATGAACATCGGATAGATGAAGTCTGATGGCGCGAGCGTGGTCTCCCGCACCAGCCGCCGCATCGGCGCATTACGCCGCATCCGTCTCATGCGCGTTGCGGGAAATGCCGTCGTCATCTCGCCCCCCTCGCCGTGGTCGGCGGAATCCACCCTTCAGTGCTTACCGCCGCGTCCCTCACCTTATCTGCCTTACGAATGATGTGAGCGCGTCCACAAGTCCATCGACCGTATGCTCCTCAGCGGTGACCGCCACGTGAAGGCCGCGCGCCTCCGCCGTGCGGGTCGTCACCGGACCGATACTCGCCAGCGTCGCCGCTTGCAACAAGCGGCAAGCGTCACCGCCAAGCGCTTCGACCAGGTTGTCGACCGTTGAGGAACTGGTGAAGGTGACCACGTCGACGCGCCGGCCTTCCAGCAGCTCGCGGGCGCGGGACGCCGTTTCGCCGGGTGTCACCGTATCGTAGACGTGCACCTGCTCCACTCGTGCTCCCCGCGCGGCGAGCAAGTCAAGCAGGTCTGCCGGCGCAATTGCCGAACGCGGAAGCAGCACGCGTTTGCCTTCAACGTCCGGCACCGTTTGGGCCAGCGCCGCCGTTGTGTATTGGTTCGGCACGAAGTCGGCCCGCACCCCCTGCCGTTCGAGCGCCGCCGCCGTTGCAGGGCCGATGGCGGCGACGGTCACCCCGCCGAGCGTGCGCGCGTCGAGCCCCAGAGCGCCGACCCGCGCAAAGAACGCGTCGACCGCGTTCACGCTGGTGAAGGCGATGGCGTCGAAGCCTCGGATTCGGCCTACGGCATCGTCCAAGGCATCGACGTCCGGCGCCGGGCGTATCTCGATGCTGGGCGCCTCAATGGGTTCCGCCCCTTCGCTCCTGAGGCGCCGGCTGAGCGAGCCGGCTTGCGCCTTGGCCCGTGTCACCATCACCCGCATACCGAACAGCGGTTTGCTTTCGAACCATCCGATCCGGGAGCGCAGCCGGACCACGTCGCCGACCACCGTCACCGCCGGCGGCCCAAGGTTAGCCTCGGCCGCCCGCTCGGCGATGTCGCCAAGCGTGCCTTCGACCGTCCGCTGCCGTGGCAGCGAGCCCCATTCGATGACCGCGACCGGCGTGTTCGCGGGAACCCCGTGGTCGCGGAGCTGCGCCAACGTCGACTCCAGCGTCTCGACGGACATCAAAATAACGAGCGTACCCGTTCCGCCGGCCAGCTTCGCCCACGCGACCCGCGACCACTCCCGGCCGGCGTCCTCTCGTCCCGTAATGACGGCGAAGGACGACGATGCCCGGCGGTCGGTGACGGGAATGCCGGCGTACGCCGGGGCGGCGATTGCCGACGTGATGCCGGGCACCACCTCGAACTCGACGCCCTGCGCGGCAAGCGCCTCGGCCTCTTCGCCACCGCGCCCGAAGACGAAGGGGTCCCCGCCCTTGAGCCGTACGATCCGCTTCCCCGCCTCGGCGAAGCGCACGAGCATCGCATTGATATCGGCCTGGCGATTCGGGTTGCGGCGCAAGCTCGCGCCCGCGAAGACGAGCTCGGCCTCCGGCCGCGCTTCGGCAAGCAGCGCTTCGTTTACCAGCCGGTCGTAGACCACGACGTCGGCGCCGCGGAGCGCCTCAAGGCCCTTCACCGTGATAAGCCCAGGGTCGCCGGGACCCGCGCCGACAAGATAGACCTTCCCCTTCATCACGGCAGTGCCGCCAAGATATCCGCCGCGCCGGCCTCGGCAAGACGGCGCGCCAACTCACGGCCCAGCTCTTCGGGGTCACCGCGGTCGCCATCCACCTCAGCGCGGACCACCCGCATCTCGCCATCGGACACCACGCCGTGCATCGTCATCGCGTCGCCTTCGATCCGGGCATAGGCGGCGACGGGTACGGTACAGCCGCCGCCGAGCGCGCGGACCGCGGCGGCCTCCGCCGTGACGGCAGTCCACGCATCGGCGTCGTTTGCAGCTTCGACCACCTGCGCCATCGCAACATCGCCGTCCCTGATTTGCAAGGCGAGGACGCCCTGACCCGCCTCCGGAACGAACGACGCGGGATCGAAAAGCTCGCACGCCGCATCCAGCATTCCCAGTCTGGCAAGGCCCGCTGCGGCAACCACGACACCGTCGAGTTCATCGGTTCCGGCCTTCCCGACGCGGGTACCGACGTTGCCCCGCACCGGTACCACATCGAGGTCCGCCCGCAGCGCCTGAAGCAGCGCCTTTCGCCGGGGGCTGCTCGTTCCGATGCAACCATGCGCCGGAATGTCGGCCAGTGATGCCCGGCCCGGGGCAACCAGCGCGTCCCGGGGGTCCTCCCGCCCCGTCACCGCCGCCACCACGCAGCCCGGCGACGCCTCGATCGGCAGGTCCTTGAAACTATGCACCGCCATATCGATCACGTCATCGGCGAGCGCGGCTTCGAGCTCCTTCGCGAAGACGCCGCGGGGCATAGACGCTAGCGGCGCCTCCGGCGACCGGTCGCCGGAGCTTTGGATGACTTCCACCGTGAACGTGTCCCCGGGGTGCAGCGCCCGCAGTCGGCGGAGCGCGGTTTCGGTCTGCGCCAAGGCCAGCGGACTGCCCCTCGTCCCTACACGTATCCGCATCGCTTCCGCTGCGGCGGGTACCCCGCCACCCCCGCGGGCTATTCCCCGCCGGTCTGGGAGGCGTCGAGGCGGAAGAGCGCCCGCGCCGTTTCGAGGACATCTTCGTCCTCACCACGAGTTTTGAGCACCGCTGAGGGATCGTGGAGCAGCTTCCGGGTAAGGGCCCGCGTCATGGTCTCGATCCGGGCCCGTTCCTCATCCGACAGACCTTCAAGCCTGCGCAGGCTCTTTTCCACCTCGCGTCGGCGAATCGCCTCGGCCTTGCTCTGAATCTGCGCAACGACCTCGCCCGCACCTCGCGCCCGCACCCACTCCTCGTACTCCTGCACGGCCTCTTCAATGATGACTTCGACCAGCCCGGCCTCGCGGTCTCGCGCTTCCCGGTTCCCCTCTGTAATGGACTTCAGGTCATCGACGTCGTAGAGAAAGACATTCGCAAGCTCGCGGCAGCGCGGGTCAATATCGCGAGGTGCGGCCAGGTCGATCAAGCAGATGGCACGGCCCTCACGCCGGACCATCGCCGCCTCGACCGCCGGCGAATCGAGCACGTAGCCTTCGGCGGCCGTCGCGCTGATCACGACGTCGTAAGAATGCGCCACGGCGGCGAGGTCGTCGAACCCGACGACATGGCCGCCGAGCACCTCGGCGAGGGCGGCGGCCCGCGACCGCGTGCGATTGGCGACGCCGATCTCCGCGGCGCCGGCGTCGCGGAGGCCCTTGGCGGCAAGTTTGCCCGCCTCGCCGGCGCTGATCACCAGCACCCGGCAGCCGCCGAGCCCGCCGAAGACCGCCTTTGCCCGCTGCACACCAGCGGTGCTGACCGAGAGAGCGTGTCGGCTGATCGCCGTCTGTGTTCGCGCGGCACGGCCTACCCGGAGTCCTCGATGGAATAGTTTCGTGAGCGCGGGCCCCAGCCTGTCCGCTTCGGACGCGCCGACCATCGCGTCGCGCACCTGGCCGAGAATCTCGCTTTCGCCAAGCGCCATCGAATCGAGGCCGCAGGCCACGCGGAACAGGTGGCGCTCCGCTTCTCTTCCGCAATGCTTGTACAGATAAGACTCGGCCCAGCCCCGCGGTGCTTCGTTGAAGTCGGTGAGGAAATCGGCGGCCCGCTTGGTCCCCTCATCGGCATTTGGAGCCGCGGCGTAGACCTCGACCCGGTTGCACGTCGACAGGATGACGGCCTCCGGCAGGTATTCCCCAATCGCTTCCAAAGCATCCCGGAGGCGGGCGGGGACGATCGCCAGACGCTCCCGGACCTCGATGGGGGCCGACTTGTGGCTGACGCCAACGGCTACGATGCTCACGGACGCTCCTCATGTTCGGTGGCGGCCCCGGCGCGAAGAAGCCGCAGCAACGCACCCTTCGCTTCGGCCCCCCTGCCATCGCAGGCATATTGGTCGATGACAGGACCCAGAGCCGCGTTCCACACATCGCCGGCGACCTGCCGCCCCTCTTCCCTTAGTGCGTCCCTCGCCGCCGCCGCCGCCTCGACGAGGTCGCCGTAGCCCTGTGGGAACCGCGCTTCCAAGTCCTCCCGGACCTTGCGCGCCATCGCCGGGCTCTTGCCATTGGTAGAAATCGCTACGGTGAGGTCGCCGCGCGTGAGCAGGGCGGGCGCGGTGAACATGCACAGTTCCGGGTCGTCCACCACGTTGAGCAGCACGCGGCGCTCCGACGCCTCCTCGGCAATCCGCCTATTGACCTCGCGGTCGTCGGTCGCCGCGATGGCAAGGAAGGCGCCGTCGAGGTCGCCCGTCACATACTCGCGGTCGATCCACGAGATGCGGCCGTCCCGGGCCTGGGCCCGCACGTCGGGCGTCGCGTCCGGACCGATCACCACGACGTCCGCTCCCGATTCCAAGAGCCCGTGGATCTTTCGTTCGCCCACGTCACCGGCCCCCACGACCACGCATTTGCGTCCTTGGAGCACCAGGGAGACCGCGTAGGTACTCGGCATTGCTCAACCTGCCGGCGCCTTTTGGTTCTCGCCGCTCGGGCGCGCTTCGTAGGCACCTGCGATCTCGAGGAGTATCTCGTCCGCGAGCGCCGCGATGTCGGGCCGCGTAGCGCCCTGGGGCGGCACGGCAAGGGAGTCCAGCAGGGTGTTGCGGAAGAAGATGAAGGCGGCGACGGCGTCACGGGGGCCAACGCCACCCGCGGCGAGTTCTCGCCCGTATTCCCCGCCGAGATAACGCGCCTCCTCGCTGAGTTCCGGGCGCGGCCGGGCCCCGCCGGCCCAGTCCGACGCCAGCGCCACCATGCGCCGGCCAAGAACACGGAGCCGTCCGCGCGCCGCCTCATCGAAGTTGCCGGCCAGCTCTGGAGCGCCGGTGCGGCGCCGGTTCAACCGCCGGCGCATTCGAGAGAGCGCACTCTCGGGAACGACCGTCGCCGCGCTCTCCCCGATGAACCCCTCGATGTCCTGGGCGGAGAACCGGCGGTGGCCCCCGGGCGTCCTGAAGGTGCGGAGACGACCGGAATCGGCCCAGTGGCGCAGTGTGCTCTCGTTGACGCCGAGCATCTCGCAGGCCCTGCCCAACGAGATCCACTTCGAAGCCGTCGCTCGCGCCATGCTCGTTAAATCTGCCAAAATCTATGCATAATTGCTTCGGTTGTTACACCGGCAGTATAGATTACACCGGTGGTTTGTGACAGTCAACACGATTCCCCCACATCACTGACGAAGATCATGCGGCGGCTTGGCGCGTCCCGTCGGCTGGCAGATGGGTCGGCTATCGGTCATACTGAACGGCGACCGATCGCGCCTCCCGAGGAAGTGGCTCACTGTGAGTAAGGAACGCGTGCCGCCGGGCCAGTTCGTCACTGCTAAGTTCCCGGTATTGACCTACGGCGCCACGCCCAAGTTCGACCCCGATGCCTGGTCGTTCCGGGTCCTCGGCCTCGTCGAGCGCGACGTCTCGCTAAGCTACGCCGAACTGCGCGAATTGCCCAAGGCCGAGATCACCGCCGACTTCCACTGCGTGACCCAGTGGAGCCGCCTTGACAACCGCTGGGGCGGCGTGGCGATTCAGACCATCATCGAGATGACCAAGCCGCTCCCAAGCGCCACCCACGTCATGGCCCATTGCGACGGGGGCTACACCACCAACCTGCCCATCGACGTGCTCCTCGATGACGACGTGCTGCTCGCCTACGAGCACGACGGAGAGAATCTCGCCCCCGAGCACGGTTGGCCTCTGCGGCTCATCGTCCCCAAGCGCTATGCCTGGAAGAGCGCCAAGTGGCTGCGGGCCTTAGAGTTCATGGACGCCGACCGCCCCGGGTTCTGGGAGATGCACGGCTACCACAACGACGCCGACCCCTGGTCGGAAGAGCGCTTCTCCTAGCCCGCCTCTAGGCGGCTAGAGCCACCACGCGGCCAGACCCAGCAGGAAGCCGAAGCCGGCGACGTTCAGCACGGCCATAACCGCGACCGCGCCTTCGGCGTCCTCGGCTTCAAGGAGCTCCTCTGCGCGGTCGAGGGGGCCGGCCTCGCCCATCCATGGCCATTCGGCACCGCTACCCGTCGGGCTCGCCGGGCCAGAAATGAAGAGAGCGAACCCCCGAAGGGGTCCGCCTTCTCACTGCCCCAAGCCGGGGAGGCCTATAGCCGGCCGGACGCCGCTCCGCCGCAAAGGGGATGCATCGATGCGGATCCCTGCACGGCGGCGCGGCTGCGTTAAGTTACGCGGCCGCTATCTTGCTCGCACGCTTGGACCGGCGCGCCCGTTTCGCTCGCGCCACTTCGTCTTGGAGTTGCTTGGTGAGCAACATCGACGGTGCGTCGAGATCCTTGATCAGGCCACACTGCAGGCATTGGTGAAACGCGCCATACGAGTCTTTGTCCTCGTACATGTCGCCGCCGCACTTCGTGCAACTCTTCAGGTAGAGCATGGTCCGCTCCTTTGCCGTCGGGCCGGCGCCCTGGACTGTACTTCCTTTGACTTTTTCCTGCACTCTTTTTATAAAAGGTTCAAAACCCGTCTCGATTCTAAGCCTGCCTCAATGCCCTTGTCAACCCCTTTGCACTTGTCAATACGACGGTTCCTTCGTCTTAGCTTCCGCCTTCGTCTCGGCGCATTGGACGGCAAGGGTATACCTTGATACAAATCGTGTCAATAGATAGGCCACGCGCAAATAATATAATAGTGATATACCACCTACCGTCCGGCATGATACACACGTTGACAATGCCGTGACATGATGGTTGAATAGAAGAGTGAACGGAACCCCCGGAAAGGGGGCGGGACGAAGAATTTATGCAGAGCAGAAGACAAGGGCTCTACATCATCAGCGTGGCGGCGCAGATCCTCGACATGCATCCGCAGACGCTTCGCAAGTACGAACGGGCGGGATTCATCGAGCCACCCCGGCTCGGGACGCTGCGGCTCTACTCCGACGAGGACATCGCCCGGCTACGGCTCATAAAATATCTCGTCGACGACTTAGGTCTGAACCTTGCCGGCGTAGAGCTGGCGCTGCGGCACATCAACCGCCTCGTCGCGCTCCGCCGGCGGCTGCAGAACGAGAAGGACCCCGAAAAGCTGCGGGAAATCGCCGCCGGCGCCATCGACCGGCTCCTCGGAGAGCTCGGTCTCACCGTCGAGGAGCAGGGGAGAGGGCCGGCGGCGGACCAACCGGACATGGGCAGGCTTCGGCGCGCACGTTGACCCTCGAAAGCCCAGACGTGGTGTGACCGGAGCCAGACCGGGCCCCGCAACCCGCCGCGGCAAGACCAACAAGAACGCCCCCACGGGCGAAAGGATAGGAGGAGGCGCATGGCGAAAATCCTAGGAATAGACCTCGGTACTACCAACTCGGCTATGGCCATCGTCGAGGCCGGCGACCCCGAGGTCATCGAAAACTCTGAGGGAGGCCGGACCACGCCATCGATCGTGGCCGCCAACCCCAAGACCAACGAGCGCTACGTGGGGCAGGTGGCCAAGCGTCAGGCTATCACCAACCCGGAGAACACCATCTACTCCGTGAAGCGTCTGATGGGGCGCAAGTTCGACGACCCCGTAGCCCAGAAGGATATCGAGTCCCTCCCCTACAAGGTCGTGAAGTCCGGCAACGCCGACGCGCAGGTGACCATGGGCGGCAAGAACATGTCTCCGCCCGAGGTCTCCGCGATGATCCTGCGCAAGCTTAAGGAAGACGCCGAAACCAAACTCGGTGAGAGCATCACGCAGGCCGTCATCACGGTCCCCGCCTATTTCGACGACTCGCAACGAAAGGCGACGAAGGACGCCGGCACGATCGCCGGCCTCGACGTCCTCCGCATCATCAACGAGCCCACCGCCGCGGCGCTGGCCTACGGCCTCGACAAGAAAGGCGAGGAGGTCATCGCCGTCTACGACATGGGCGGCGGCACCTTCGACATCTCGATCCTCGACATCGGCGGCGGCACCTTCGAGGTCAAGTCCACTAACGGCGATACCCACCTCGGCGGCGACGACTTCGACCAGCGCCTGCTCGACTGGATGGCCGACGAGTTCAAGCGCGACAACGGCATCGACCTGCGCCAGGACCGGCTCGCCCTCCAGCGGCTCAAGGAGGCGGCCGAGAAGGCCAAGATCGAGCTCTCCTCCACCCAGCAGACTGAGATCAACCTCCCCTTTATCACGGCCGACGCCAGCGGGCCCAAGCACCTCGTGCTCACCCTCAACCGCGCCACCCTCGAAAACCTCGTCGGCGACCTCGTCGACCGCAGCTTCGCCTCCGTCAAGCAGGCGCTCACCGATGCCAAAATCGACCCCAAGTCGGTCGACGAGATCATCCTCGTCGGCGGCCAGACGCGGATGCCCCTCATCCAGCAGCGCGTGAAGGACTACTTCGGCAAAGACCCGAACCGCGGCGTCAACCCCGACGAAGTAGTCGCGATCGGCGCCGCAATCCAGGGCGCCGTCCTCTCCGGAGACGTGCGCGACGTCGTTCTCCTCGACGTGACGCCGCTGACCTTGGGAATCGAGACCCTCGGCGGCGTGATGACTCCCCTCATCCAACGCAACACGACGATCCCCTCGGCAAAGGCGGAGACCTTCTCGACGGCGGTCGACAGCCAGCCGCAGGTCGAGATTCACGTCCTGCAAGGCGAGCGCCCCATGGCGACGGACAACAAGTCCATCGGCCGGTTCATCCTCGACGGCATCCTGCCCGCCCCCCGCGGGGTCCCGCAGATTGAGGTCGCCTTCGACATCAACGCCAACGGCATCCTCGAGGTCTCTGCCAAGGACAAGGGGACCGGCAAAGAGCAGAAAATCGTCATCCAGCCGAGCTCCGGCCTCGACGACTCCGAGGTCGACCGCCTGGTCAGAGAGGCGGAGAGCCACGCCGAAGCCGACAAAGAGAAGCGAGAGTCGATCGAGCTGAAGAACACCGCCGACAGCATGGCCTACCAGGCCGACAACCTGCTAAGGGAGCACGGCGACAAGGTGCCCGAAGACCTGAAGGCGGAGGTCGAGGGCAAGACCGCCGCGGTGCGTTCGGCGCTGCAGGCCGAGGACATGGCCACGCTCCGCTCCGCCGTGGACGACTTGCAGGCAGCGCTGCAGAAGCTCGGGCAGCACGTCTACGGCCAGCAGGCGGGCCCCGACGCCGGCCCTGGCGCGCCGGACGCCGACGCGCCGCCACCGGAGGACGGCGGCGGCGACACCGTGGAGGGCGAGTTCCGCGAAGTCTAGCGCGGTTTTGAAACACGTTGGAAATACAACCATTGCGCTGGTACCGTATAATCTGGCGTACGCGCTGCCATAGGAGGTGATTCGGATGTCCGAGAAACTCGAGAACGCCTCTCAGCTTCATGAAACGAAGCTCAGCAGAGACGGCCTGACCGACCTCCAGGTCCATTTCCTCGACCGGATGCAAGCCTTAGTGCGCCAGCAAGAGGAGTACGTGCGGCGCGAAGAACAGGAAGACCTCGATCGGAAGCTGATCTCCCGCGCCATCTACGCCAGCCTCACCGACTGCGTCAATGCCGGCGTCGGCGACCAGGCCCACGCGATCTTGGAGGCCTCCCGGCGCCCCGGCTACTAGACCCCCACACGCATCAACATCGAAAGCCCGCCGGCCCCCCGGCGGGTTTTCTTATGTCGAGGCTCCAACGCTATACTGAGTCCACACTCGCGCCGTTCCAACAGCCGCGCGAAGACCATTCCCAAAACCGACACCATGAAAGCGTTGGTCATCACCCTCGACGGACTCGGCGACCGCCCCGCCCCGCAGTTCGACGGTCGCACCGCCCTTGAGGCCGCCCACACACCCAACCTCGATGCCATTGCCGCCCAAGGGGTCAACGGGCTCTTTACCTCCGTTGGCCCCGGCATCGCCGCGGGCACGCCGGTCGGCCATGCGCTGCTCTTCGGCTATCGCTACGGCGAGCTCCCCGGGCGCGCCGTCTTCCACGCCGTGGCCCGCGGCGTCGTTCCCCAACCCGGCGAGGTCGTCAGCCTGACGCGCTTCGCCAGCATCGAGCGCGCGAACGGCGCCGGCTCGCTGGTCCAACGCATGATGAAGGCGCCGGAAGAAGAATCCTCGGCGCTCGCGGAGGCCGTCCGCACCTTCTCCCACGATGGCATCGAGGTCGAGCTCCTCTACACCGGCGCCACCGAGGGCGTCCTCTTCCTGCGCGGCAACGTCAGCGACGCCATCACCGACTGCGACCCGCTCGGGACCGACCTGCCCGTCATCGCGGCCCAGCCCATGGACGCAGCCGACGACCCCGCGGCGGCGGCCAAGACCGCGGACGCCGTCAACGCCTACCTCCGATGGGCCCACGGTGTCCTCCACAGCCATCCCGTCAACAGCCGCCGTGCCGATCGCGGAGAACTGCCGATGAACTTCCTGCTCCCCAAATGGGCGGGGCGCCGGAGGCTCCTTCCTTCGTTCGAAGAACGCTACGGCTTCAAATCCGTAATCCTCACCTCCGAGGAGATCCTGATCGGTGTCGCCCGCGAGCTTGGCATGGACACCTGGGAGGAGGAGGAGCACGACACCGAGCGCGACCTCCGCGTCCGCCTCGCGCAGGCGGCCGAGTTCCTCGGCGGCGGCTACGACTTCGTCCACATCCACACCAAGGAGCCCGACGCAACCGCCCACATGGCCGAGCCCGAAAAGAAGCGCGACGCCATCGAAGCCCTGGACCGGGGCATGGAGGCGCTGCGTGAGGGGGTCCTCCGGGACCCGGATGTCGTGACGGTGGTCACCGCCGATCACTGCACGCCGAGCGTCGTCTCCGGCGACCTCGTCCCCGGCCGCTTCCACGACCAGCACTCCGGCGAGCCCGTTCCCCTCGTGATCTCGGGCCGCAACGCCCTCCGCGACGACGTGACGTCGTTCAGCGAGCGCGCCTGCGCCCTCGGCGGCCTGGGGCTGGTACGAGGTACCGACTTCATGAACATCTTGCTCAGTCAGACCGAGCGCACCAACGTCATCGGGTGGCGCGCCGACCCCAGTGGCGGTCTCTACCGCCCGAAGCGCGTGACGCCCTTCACGTTCTAGGCCAAAGAAAGCCGCAGACCATGGGACGCGACTACACCGCCACCCTCCGCGAGGGCGACCGTGCTCCCGACTTCACGCTCCCCATAGCCGGAGGCGGGGAGATGCGTCTTGCCGACGAGCTCGCCAAGGGGGCCGTCATGCTCGTCTTTCTGCGCGGGACGATATGACCCAACTGCCGCCGATGGCTGGCTCAGTTGAGCCAAGACGCCTCCCGCTACAAAGCCGCCGGCGTGCGCGTCTATGCCATTTCGTCCCAGAGCTGGCGCTCCGCCGAGCGTTGGCTGGCCGCGAACCCGCAGCGCGTCTCCCTGGTCATCGACGCCGAGCGGGACGTCATCAAGCAGTACGGGGTCTACAACCTGATTTCGTACGACTCCTGGAAGATGGCCCACCCCGCCGCGGTCCTGATCGACCGCGCGGGCCGGGTGCGGTTCATCTACCGCACCTCACACCAGTTCGACATCCCAACGAGCGAGGTGATGCTCGCTTCGCTCGAACGTCTGGCCTAGCGGGCGCCGGCGGCGCCCGCTAGTCGCGGACCCACCGCGTGCCGCCGACGACGATGTAGGTGCGCGTCGACTCCACGGCCTCAATCTCGTGGAGCTGCTCCATCACCACCTGGTCGAGCATCTCCTGCGACGAGGCCTCGACCCGCGCGATGATGTCGGACTCGCCATAGACGGCCCCCGCCTCGACAACCTGCTCGATCGCGTCGAGACGGCGAAGCACCTCGGCGACGTCCTTGCCGGGAGCCTTGATCAAGAGATACGCCATCATGTCGGTTGGGCCTCCGTTCGGGGCTGCGCGGGCAAGCGCGGGCTCCACGTTCCAGAGGCGCGGAGCCCGCTCGACGGCGCCTTCGGCGAGGAGCGGAGCGGCGAACTCGTAGATGTCCTCATCCCTGCGGACGAGCAGTTTGACCATGATGTTGAAGTCGTCGGCATAGACCGCAGCCGCCTCGACGGCGTCGTCGGCCTCGGCAATCCGCGCGATGACCTGCCGCTCCGTGCCGGCCGGTGCCGAGAGGCCCACGTAGGCCGCGAGTCGTTCGGCCGTCGTGGCGAGGCGGGCGGCGGCTTGCAGCGAGAGGCCGCGCGAGTAGTAGCGCCACGTCTCCCGGACGACCGCGAGGTCGTCTTCGCTGTAGTCGCGGCGGTCGATGCGCCGCTTCGGAAGCCGCCTCGGCCGGATGTAGCCCTGGGACTCGAGATAGTAGACGAACCGCCGGTTGAGTCCGGGGACTTGGCGCAGCACATCTTTTAGATCCAAGCTCTACGCCCCGCCACGCTACCCGCCATGGAGAGAGTCGCGGGATTATAGCATGAGGCCCCCGCAGGGGCCTTCTACACGAGGGCGCTCGGAAGCCCGGGCGCCCTCGACACGAACACCGTCTCGAACTACGCGGCGCGGCGAGTAGCGCTCGGCCCGGACGGACGGGCGGGCATCACGGCCATGGGCTTGGAGAGCAGCCCGGCGGTGAAGTCCCGATGGGTGGCCTGCAGTTCCTGCAAGCGGTTCCTGCGCGCCCCGTACGTCTGATACTCGATGGCGGCCCGTTTGAGGTCGCGTTCCATCATCGATAGCGCCCGTTGCACGTTCCGGTTCTCTGCCACGGCGACCATAGCGGCCTCCTAAGTACAAGTTCGTACATATACTTATACCACCGGAAATCCTCGTGTCAACCCCCTGAGCTCCCCAGTTTAAAAACCCGTTCGCTTGTGGCCCCGTTTCCCCTGACCTACAATTTCTATCAGAGGCCGGCGCCGCCCCTCGCGCGCCAACCACTCATGGACTTCGATCTCGCCCTCCTCGGCCTCATCGTCGGCGTGCTTATCGGCCTGACCGGCATCGGCGGAGGTTCCCTCCTCACGCCCGCCCTCATCGTCATCTTCAAGACGAACCCGCTCATCGCCGTGGGCACCGACCTCGTCTTCAACGCGGCAACCAAGCTCTTCGGATCGCTCCAGCACGCTCGGCAGGAGACCATCAGTTACCGGCTGGCGTTCTATCTGGGCCTCGGGAGCATCCCCGCCGCCTTGGGCGGCGTCGGGCTCATCGCGCTGCTTGACAAATACGACCTCGACGCCACCGGCGTGGTCCGCACCGTCCTCGGCGTCACGCTGGTCGTCGCCGGCGTCTTGATGATCGCCCGGCCGCTCCTCGACCGGCGCGAAAGTGAGAAGGAGCGCACCGACGTCCGTTTCTTCGTACCGTTCGACAAGCGAGTCCGCTTTACCGTCTTGCTCGGGGTCGGCGTCGGCTTCCTGGTCGGTGTGACCTCAATCGGGAGCGGCGCGCTCGTCGTGCCCGTACTCTCCCTCTTCTATCCCTTGGCCATGAACCGGATCGTGGGCACGGATATCTTCCACGCCATGATTCTCGCCGCCGTCGCCTCCGCCGCCCACTGGAGCGTCGGCAACGTCGACTGGAGCCTCGCCGGAAACCTGCTTGCCGGCTCCGTCCCCGGCGTCCTCATCGGGGCGCGGCTGGCCGTCGTCGCGCCCGACCGCGTGATGCGACCCGCCCTAGGGTTGCTGGTGATCCTGTCCGGCGCGCGTGTCCTCTGACGCCGCTACGCCGAGGGCAGCCGGTGCGCCAGCGGCCACGCCTCCCGCTCCCGCGAGGGCAAGGCCACCGTCCCGCTGCCGGGTAGCACGTTGTCTCCGCGCTGGTTCACCGCCGACGTTTCGATGTCCACCACCGCCTCACCGTCGTCGTCGACGTACTTCTTGACGACCTTGCCGGTGAATCGCACGGCGTCCGACAGGTACACGAAGTTGCGGTACTCGCCGTAATTGCGCTTGAGCCAGCCTTCGTCCCCCATCCAATTGAGGAAGAGTTGGATCTGCCAGGCGTGGCGTTGGGCCCCGGCGTCGTAGGGGAAGGGAAGACCGGCCGACTTCGCCGCCTGCTTGTTGTAGTGCACCCCGTAAACCGGCTCGAGCGCGTTCGTCTCCGGATCGCGGAAGGCCCACGCGGGATGGCGGGCGTACTCACGGAGTGCCGAGCCATGCGCCATGATCTGCACCGGCGCCGCGCCGACGCAGTAGGCCACGATATCGGTGACCCCCAGCGGCCCCTTGATGATGGGCGGAAGCTCGTCGCCGACCTCGACATCCTCCCAGTAGCGGACCTCGCCGCCGCGCGGGCGCTCCGCAAGCGTCTCCGCTTGGATTGCCTCCAACTCGTCATCGGTCCACGGGTGAGGGAGGACCGTCTGGCTGTACTTGCCTTGCTTGCGGGCGGCGGGGCGCTCGGCGCGGACGAGCCAGGTCTTCGCCTTGGCCACCAATTCTCCACGCTGGTTCCGGTAGCGGGCCTCCTGGTACTCCATGATGAACCGCCCGGCGAATTTGCTCTGTTTCTCCTCGAAGCCGGTGAAGTCGGACTCCGGCGTGATCTTGTCGCCGACCAGCATGGGCCGGTAGAACTCCCAGTCGTTGCCCGAGTGGAAGGCGTGCACGCCGGGGAGCCCCTGCAGCACCCACGTGGGGAAGACGCTATAGACCCAGTTCTGCGGCGCGGAGAGCCCGCCGAAGCGCGTGCCTGCGGCATAGTCCGTCGTCAAGGTACAGCGGATTCGTGTCACCGATCCCGTTGACGAACTTCCGGATCGCCTCC
>OZ220064.1:0-52500 GCA_964291475.2 Dehalococcoidia bacterium
TTGAGGGCCTTGGAGAAGCGGAGCGCGGCGAGGGGGGCTATGGGGAAGAGTGGCTCGTGCATGTGGACCACGTCGAAATCTTCGTTGTCCAAGAGCTGCTTGATCTGCCGGTTCCGGTGGAAGGAGAAGGAGACGCGGGCCCACGATCCCGACAGCGGCAGCGGCACGGTCCTGCTACCGATCAGGGCGAGGTTGTCGCCCCGGACCTCCTCGGCGGGCTTCGACGAGGGCGCGATTATGGTGGTGCGGTGGCCGCGGCGGGTGAACTCGTTGGAAAGCGCCAGGATGTGATTGTTCACCCCGCCGGGGTGGGCCCAATCGTACGGCGACACCAGCGCGATCTTCATCGTATCCGTTCCCGCAGCGGCGGCGTGGGAGTGGGAGGAACGGCGTCCCCCGAGGTCCCATTCGCCCCGTTCGCCTTCGTCCGCTTCCGCTGCCGCAGCCGCTCGTCCTGCTTGTCGGCTTCCCACACGGGCTCGAAGATGGCCGTCCACTGCGTAGGATACTCCATGACGTACCGTTCGACGATATCGAGGAGTTGGCGGCTCAGAGCGCGGACGCGCTCCTCGGTGGGGCGCTCGCGCTCGACGGCTATGGGTGCGTCGATGCGGACGACGTGCCGCTCGAAGCCGGCCCGCAGGCTGATGCTCGGGACGAGGGTGGCCCCGGTGCGGAGGGCGAGCTCCGCCGCGCCCACAGGCATGAGGGCCGGCTCGCCGAGGAAGTCCATGACGAGGCCGTTGCCCTGGACGGCGCGGTCGACGGCGACGCCGACCCACTCGCCCCGCTTGAGCGCCCTGAAGGCGTTCTTGATGCCCGCCCCCGTGGCGGGCTCGAAGGTGAGCGATTGGGCATGACGCAGGCGCATGGTCAGATCGAGCAACCGGGGCGGTTCGATCTCCTCGGCGAGAATCATGGTGGGGGGCACGCCGAGGGCGGGGAAGGCCTGGGTCACCATGTCGAGGTTGCCGAGGTGGGCCGAGGCGATGATGACGCCCTTCCCCATGCGCTTCGCCGCTTCGTAGTGCTCCAGCCCGTGGAAGTCGATGGCGTCGCGGGTCTCCTCGGGGGTGTAGTAGGGGACGCGGGTGAGGTCGTAGTAGTTATAGGAGAGGTTCCGGAAGCTCTGGCGGATCATACGGCTGACTTCGCGGCGGGAGGCGTTGGGGACGATCCGGCGCAGGTTCAGCGCGGTGGTGCGGCGGGAGCGCCGGGCGAAGACGAAGGCGATCTCGGCCATGACGTTGGCGCAGAGGCGGCGCAGCGGCCGGGGAAGCGGCGCGATGAACGTCGCGGTGAACAACATGAGGTAGTAGCGCCACATATGCTCGCGGCGACGTCTCCGGGGACGGCGCCGAGGCATGGTACTACAGTGCCGGAGGCGGGGCAAAAGGCGGGAGCGCCTACAAGGGTCGCCCCTGCAGGGGCGCTAGCGGGCGAAGACCTTGGTGGGCCGCCAGGCGCCTTTTTCACCGTCGAAGCGGAGGAGGGCGACGAGGTCGCCGTCGCCGTTGAAGGCGCGGCAGAGCGCGCCGGGCTCGGCGACGGCGCCGTTGGCGGCGACGGGCTTGCCGTGGATGATGGCCTGGCGGGTGTCGGCGTCGACGATGGCGGCGGGCAGGTGGAGGAGCGGGACGTCGAGCGGCTCCAGACAGGCTTCCAGGTGGCCGCCGAGGGCGGCGTCGTGGAGGGCCTCGACGGTGAGGGCATCTTCGATGAAGAAGGGGCCGGTGCGGGTGCGGTCGAGGGCGGCGAGGTGGGCGCCGCAGCCCAGCGCCTCGCCCAAGTCGTGGGCGATCGAACGGACGTAGGTGCCGTGGCCGCACTCGATGTCGAGGACGGCGAGCCCCTCGGACCAGCCGGCGAGCTCGATGTGGGCGACCTCGACCTCGCGGGGCTCCGGGGTCTCGGCGCGGCCCTCGCGGGCGAGCTCGTAGCTGCGGCGGCCGTCCTTCTTCAAGGCGCTGAAGGCCGGGGGGCGCTGTTGGATGCGTCCGCGGAAGGCCGTCAGCGCCGCCGCGACGTTGTCAGCCGCGATGGCCGAGGCGTCGGCCTCGCGGGTGACCTCGCCCTCGGCGTCGTAGGTGTCGGTCGCGATGCCGAGGCGGACCTCGGCACGGTAGGCCTTGGTGCCGTGGAGCAGGAACTCGCTGACGCGCGTGGCCCGTCCCAGGAAGATGGGCAGGACGCCGCTGGCCAGCGGGTCGAGGGTGCCGCCGTGCCCGACGCGCTTCTCGCCGCTCAGCCGCTTCACGAGCCGGACGACGTCGAAGGAGGTGGGGCCTACGGGCTTGTCGACGTTGAGGATGCCGTCCATGCGGCCCGCCGCTAGCGCTCGCCGGCCCCGGGCTCCGCGTCGAGGCCGTCGGAGTCGCGCATCAGGTCGAGGAGGCGGGTGCCCGCTTCGATGGAATCGTCGCGCTCGAACGTCATGAAGGGGATGTACTTCATGGTGCGGAGGCGGCCTTGGAGCTCGTGGCGCAGGCGGGAGGCGGCGGCGCGCAGTCCCTCGACGGCCTCGTCGCGCTGCTCGTCCGTGCCCAGAGTCGAGACGTAGACCTTGGCGGAGCGCAGGTCGGGCGTCACGGAGACCTCGGTGATCGAGGTCAGGCCGGAGAGACGCGGATCGCGCAAGTCGCGCATCGCCTCGCTCAGCACCTCGCGGAGGAGGTCGTTGACTCGCTGTTGCCGGCGGCTGGTCATGCGGGCTCGGCCCGGGGTGCTAGACCACCATCTTGCGCTTACGGCTGCTCAGATAGTCGACGAGGATGTACTGCCCCAAGCGGTCTGGTGTCGTGTAAAAGACCCGCCCGCGGTTGATGCGGGTGAGCTGCTCGATGAAGTCGATCAGGTAGGAGTTGCGGTCGAGCATGAAGGTGTTGATGACGATGTCCTGCTGGGTGCAGCGGCGGGCCTCGGCGAGGGTGGCGCGGATGGTGCGGGGGCTGGGCGGGTATTGGAGGTAGAGCTGGCCGCCCTCCATGTGAGCGGTGGGCTCGCCGTCGGAGATCATGATGATCTGCTTGGTGCCGCCCTTGATCTTGGAGAGAAGCTTCTGGGAGACGGCGAGGCCGTGTTGGATGTTGGTGTAGGGGTCGAACTCGTCCCAGGAGAGGTAGGGGAGGCGGTCGGCCTTGATCTCCCGCGCGTAGGTGGAGAAGCCGACGATGAAGAGCTTGTCGCGGGTGAACTTGCTGCGGATGAGGTTGTCGAGGGCGAGGGCGACCTTCTTGGCGGCCATGAAGTTGCCGCGCATCGCCATCGAGAGGCTGAGGTCGACCATGAGCACGGTCGCGGCCTGTGAGATCTGCTCGGTGCGGTAGACCTCGAAGTCCTCGGGACGGATGCGGACGGGGGTGCCCGACGCGTCCCGCATCACGGCGTTCATGATGGTCCGCTGGAGGTGCGGGGTGAAGGTGTCGCCGAACTCGTAGGGCTTGGTGGCGTCGATGTACTCGACGCCCGGCCCGTGGTGGTCGATCTGGTGGGCGCCGGCGCGGTCCTTCTTGATGTAGGCGAAGATCTCCTGGAGCGCCCGCTGCCCGAGCTTCCGCATGCCCTTGGGGCTGAGCTCGAAGCCGCCGCCGACCTTGCGGATGTAGCCCTCGCGTTCGAGGCGGTCGGCGAGCTCGGTGAGCTGGTCGAGGGCTTGGCGCGCCTCGGGCCCGAGGGTCTCTTCGAGGAGGTCGCGGTCGATTTCGTCGGGCGCGCCCTGGCGGGTGCGGCGTATCTGCCGTTCGAGGTCGTCCATCTTCTGGAGTTGGCCCATCAGGTCGAGCGCGCCGGAGAGGTCGATCTCCTCGTCGCCGGTGAAGGAGTACTCGCGGCTCATGGAGGCGAGCGGGTCCATGTAGTCCATGTTGGCGGCGAGGCGCTGCATCTCGGCGGCCATCTCCGGTGAGTCGCCGAAGGCCGATTCCATGAGGTCTTGCAACTGGCGGCTCTGCTCGGAGGAGAGGCTGTCGAGGAGGGAGCGGGTCTGGGCCATCTGGCGGCGGAGGCGGTCGAGGAGGTCGTCGAAGTCCTTGGGGGGGTCGTCGCCGAACATATCGCCCCAGCGCTGCATGAAGCCCTCGAAGTCGGGCTCGCCGCCGTTGATCTTCTCCTCCAGCATTTCGTTCAGATCGCGCATCATCTCTTGCATGGCGCGCATCTGCTCCGGCGACATCTGTTGGAGGGCCTTGGAAATGTCGCTGAAGAACGATTCGGCGGCCTGCCGGCGCAGCATGTCGAGCAGCTCGTCGAACTCGGCCTTGGCCTCGGCGTCCATGAACTCGTAGTTGCGGAGGGCGTCGATGGCCTGGGCGGGATCGTCGCGGGGGACGGCGGCCAGCGACTCCTGGCTTCGCAGGGCGCGCCGCTCCAGGTCCTCGGCGAGCTTGCGGCGGACGTCGGGGTCGAGGCCCGACGCCTCTCCCGCGCCATCCTCGCGCAGGGCCTGGGAGCGGTCGAGCTCCCTTTGGAGGCCTTGTTCTTCCTTGTCGAAGATGGAGTCGAGCTTGGCGCGGATGTCGTCGAGCGCCGAGTCGAGGTTGTAGCGCTTCATGGCGTCCCGGCGCCGCTTCTGGAGCCGGTCGAGCAGGTCCTGGAGCCCCATGCCGCGCTGCCCGAAGGGCTGAGGGAGGCCGGCGCGCATGAGGGCGCGGAGGGCGGCGTTGATGTCGCCGTGCTGGAGGAGCTGGTCGGAAAGCTCCTCCATGATGGCGCTATCGTCGGGAGGGAAGACCTCTTGGCGTCCGTCCCAACGCGAATAGCGGTAGGCGGGCATGGCTACCCCCGGTAGCGGAAGGCGCCTTCGACCCTGTCGCGGTTGAGCCGGCGGTTGAGGTGCAGGCCTTCGAGGATGAACTCGATGGCCGAGGCGGTGCTGGCGGCGTCCTCCGGCGTCTTGAGGGCCGCGACGGCCGCCTGGAGCTCGGGGATGCGGGCGAGGCCCTTCACATAGGTCCTGGACGGTACGTCCTCGCCGGCGTCGAACGAGAGGCCCTCGTCGAACTTCGCGACGAGCGGCTCCATGTCGCTGATGTTGGCGTAGCGGCCGAAGGCGTTCAGGCAGGCCTTCTTGACCAGCTCTTCGAGCACGCGGCCCTCGCGGCCTTCCTCGACGCTCTCCAGCTCGATCTTGCCGTTGGTGGAGGCGAGGAGGAACTCGAGGTCGGTGATCCGGGGCGCGGCGGGGTTTTCCTTGGCGCGGATGGCCCGGCGCACGGCGTTGCTCACCATGTTCTCGTAGTTGCAGATCGAGACCCGGACGCTGACGCCGGAGCGCTGGTTGATGTCGGGGCTGCGCCGGGCGAGCGCGGTGATCTCGGCGATGATCTCCTTCATGTAGTCGGGGACGTGGGTCTCGATGCCCGCGTCGGCGGGGGAGACTTCCTGCTCGACGATGCGGATTTCCTCTCCGATGTCCTTGGGGTAGTGGGTCCGGATCAGCGAGCCGTAGCGGTCTTTGAGCGGCGTGATGATGCGGCCGCGGTTGGTGTAGTCCTCGGGGTTGGCGCTGGCCACGACGTAGACGTCGAGGGGGAGCTGGACGCGGTAGCCCTTGATCTGGACGTCGCGCTCTTCCATGAGGTTGAACAGGCCCACCTGGATGCGCTCGGTGAGGTCGGGGAGCTCGTTGATGCAGAAGAGGCCGCGGTTGTTGCGTGGGATGAGGCCGTAGTGGATGGTGAGCTCGTCGGAGAGGTAGCGGCCTTCGGCGACCTTGATGGGGTCGACCTCACCGATGAGGTCGGCCATGGTGATGTCGGGGGTGGCGAGCTTCTCGGCGTAGCGCTCCTCGCGGTTGACCCAAGCAATGGGGGTCTTGTCGCCGAGGGTCTCCACCTGCTCGACGGCGAACTTGGAGACGGGGTTGAAGGGGTCGTCGTTGATCTCGCTTCCCGCGATCACGGGAATCCACTCGTCGAGCAGGTTGATCATGGCGCGGATCAGCCGGGTCTTGGCCTGGCCTCGCTCGCCGAGGAGGATGACGTCGTGCTGGGAGAGGACCGCGTTCTCGATCTGGGGGATGACGGTGTCGTCGTAGCCGACGATGCCGGGGAAGAGGTCTTCGCCCTTCTTGATCTTGGCGATGAGGTTGCGGCGGAGCTCCTGCTTCACCGTCGAGCTACGGTAGGAGCTCCGTTTCAATGCGCCAAGCGTGCGAGCTTTCGGGGGTCGTCCCATTCGTCGTCGCTCCTGAGGAAAGGGCCGGGCGTGAGATCCGCCGTACCGGGGAGGCCTCACGCCGCCGGGCCGTTGGGGCCCTTGAAACGGGCCGCGGCGCCAGTATAGCGGCGCGATTCCGACTGCGGCAAGTGCGCGTGTCGCTCAGCGCTCCAGGGTCACGGTGACCTGCGCCTTACCGGTCCGCGCCTGTCCAAACGGGGGCTTCGGCTTGCGCACCGTGACCACGACCTTGCTGGGGCGGAGCTCACGCCGGATGGTGCGCGCGATCTTGTCGGCCAGGCGCTCCAGCAGGTGGAGGCTTGGCCCTCTGACGATCTCCTCGACGATGGCGTGGGCCCGGGAGTAGTCGATGGTGTCGGCGAGCTTGTCGGAGGCGCGGGCCTTGGTGAGATCGGCGTGCATCGCGAGGTCGACCTCGAAGGTCTGCCCCTCGGCGCGCTCCTTCTCGTGCTCGCCGTGCCGGCCGAAGCTTTGGATACCGCGAAGCTCGATAACGTCCACGCGACCGCTCCGGCCTAGTTGGGAGAAATCCGGTCGCTGAGGCCGCCCTGCCCGCCGGACTCGGGCCCGCCCTTCCCCTGCTGCCGGAGATAGAGCATCGCCTGCAGCGCCTTGTTCTCGCGGGCGAGCATCGCGGCCTCCCGTTTGAGGCGTTCGAGGGCGCTCGGCTCTTCGAGGAGGGTCTGCTTCTCGGCCATGCGCACCGCCAGGATGTTGGCGACGATGTAGGAGAGCCGTTCGGGGTCGTCGGTGGAGAGGTCGAGGGGTGGGGGCTCGCCGCCGTAGATGGCCTTGAGGACGTCGACGTGGGCGGCGAAACGCTGCCGCACGGTCTCCATGAGGGGGGCCATGCCCTCGCCGCTCTCCGCGACGTGCTCCAGCGGCTCGATCTCGCCGCGCATGTAGGGGCGCATTTGGGTGACGCGGCGAAGGCGGAAAGGCGTCTCGCCGACCGTCTGGAGGTTGTACCGGCCGTCGGGGAAGCGCTGGGCGTCGATGATCTTGGCCATCGTCCCGACCTCGAAGGGCGCGGCGGGGCCGCCGACCTCGCGGCCCTGCTTGATGAGGACCACGCCGAAGCCCGCGCTCCGCTCCAGGCACTCGCTGATCATGAGCTTGTAGCGCTCCTCGAAGATGCGGAGCGGCAGGGGCTGCGTGGGAAAGAGCACGACGCCCAAGGGGAATAGCGGCGTATCGGCGGGCTCGCTCATGGCGGCGCCATTATACTCCGCGGCCGTTCTTGAGCCGCTCGGCTATGACGGGGGCGAACTCGGCCAGCACCGGCGCGAAGACGTCGGAGGTCAGCTCCAGGTGGAGGGGGGTGATCGAAACGTGGCGGTTCCGCACGGCCCAGATGTCGGAGCCCTTCTCCGCGTTCCACTCGGTCTTTCCCCGCGCGATGTAGTAGTAGTCGTGCTTTGGGTTTTGGGCCTTCTCCAGCTTCGGTTCGAAAGCGCCCTGGGCCAGCTTGGTGACGAGCACGCCGTCGATCTCGTCGAGCGGGGTGTTGGGGAGGTTGACGTTGAGCAGCATCGGCCCGGTCAGCGTCTTGTCCTGGAACATTTGCGCCAAGACCCTGGCGACCGCCGCGGCCGCGTCGAACCGCACGTCGGTCAGTGTGGTCACCGAGAGGGCGATCGAGGGCGCGCCCCAGAGATTGGCGTGCACTGCGGCCCCGACCGTGCCCGACATCATCACGTAGATGCCGGTGTTTGCGCCCTCGTTGATTCCCGACACGACGAGATCGGGCTTGGGCATGATGCCTTGCATGGCGAGGATGACGCAGTCGCCGGGCGTGCCTTCCACCGAGTAGGCCTTGATGCCCTCGATGCGCGGCATTACTTCCGAGATGCGGACGGGATGCTGGATGGTGATGGCGGCCCCGACGCCGCTCTGCTCGCGGTCGGGAGCGATGACGGTGACCGTGCCCACGGACGTCATGGCCTCGGCCAGACACCAGATTCCTGGGGTGTAGAGGCCGTCGTCGTTGGTTACGAGGATGTTCATGGGAAGGCGCGGCGCCGGTTAATCATAGGCGAAGCGGCGGGCGGTGTCTCCGGCGCGTGGCCTAAGGAAGCTCGAGGAGGACGTTGTCGATGAGGCGGGTCGCGCCGATGCGGACGGCGGTGGAGAGCATCGCCGTGCCGCGCACCTCACCCTCGACCTCCGCCAGGGTGCCGGTGTCGGCGAGCGAGAGGTAGTCCGGCTTCGCGAGGGGTTCAGCCTCGATGGGGCCCCGTGCGATGCGGCGCAGCGCGTCGGCGTCCCGCTTGCCGGCGGCCCAAGCGGCCTCGGCGGCGAGCAGCCCCTTGCTCAGGCAGAGCGCGGCGGCGCGTTCGTCCGGCGAAAGATAGGTGTTGCGGCTGCTCATGGCGAGGCCATCGGGCTCGCGCACCGTCGGGGCGACGACGATCTCGATGGGGAAGTCGAGGTCGCGGGCCATGCGCCGGATGAGGAGCGCCTGCTGGCCGTCCTTCTGGCCGAAGTAGGCCGTATCGGGCTGCACGATGTTGAAGAGCTTGGCGACGACGGTCAGGACGCCGGCGAAGTGGCCCGGCCGGCTGGCCCCTTCGAGACGCTCGGCCAGCGGGCCGGGCTCGACGGTCGTCTCGTAGCCGTCGGGGTAGACCTCCTGGGGCTCGGGTGCGAAGACCAGCGCGGCGCCCTCCGCCTCCAGCAGGGCGAGGTCGCGGCCGAGGTCGCGGGGGTAGGACTCGAGGTCCTCGCCGGCGCCGAACTGCGTCGGGTTGACGAAGATGGAGGCGGCGACGGCGGCGTTCTCGCTCCGGGCGCGGCGCACCAGTGAGAGGTGCCCCTCGTGGAGGTAGCCCATCGTCGGGACGAGGCCCAGGGAGCCGGCCAAGGCGGTGCGCGCCGCCCTGAACTCGGCGATCCGGCGGAAGACCCGCATTCCGGCGACCGCCTAGAGGGCGGTGGTGACCTCGCGGGGCGCGGGCTTGTTGGCGCCGTAGCTCTCCTTCGCCGTGGGGAAGCTGCCGCTCTTGACGTCGGCGGCGTAGCGGCGCACCGCCTCGGCGATGATCTCGTTGGTGTTGGCGTAGCGGCGGGCGTGCTTGGGGACGAAGTCGTCGAAGAGTCCGACGATGTCGTGGACGACCTGCACCTGGCCGTCGCAATCGGGGCCGGCGCCGATGCCGATCGTGGGAACCTCGACCCGGTCGGTGACGGCCTTGGCGACATAGACCGGGATCGATTCGAGGACGATGCAGAAGGCCCCCGCCTCCTCCAGCGTCTTGGCGTCGTTGATGAGCTGCACCGCGGCCTTGGGCGTCTTGCCCTGGACGCGGAAGCCGCCGAGCTGGTTGACGGACTGCGGGGTCAGGCCGAGGTGCCCGACCACGGGGATGCCGGCCTCGACGATGCGCCGGACCGCTTCGGCGGTGCGCTCGCCGCCTTCGAGCTTCACGGCCTGGCAGCCGCCCTCTTGGACCAGGCGTCCCGCGTTCCGCAGCGCCTCGTCGGTGTTGACCTGGTACGACATGAACGGCATGTCGGCGATCACCATGGCCCGCGACGAGCCGCGCACCACGGCCTTCACGTGGTGGAGCATGTCCTCCATCGTGACCGGCGCGGTGGTGTCGTAGCCCAAGACGACCATGCCGAGGCTGTCGCCGACGAGGATGAGCGGCACGCCCGCCTCGTCGACGATGCGCGCCGTCGGATAGTCGTAGGCGGTGAGCATGACGATCTTCTCGCCCGCTTCCTTCAGCTTCTTCACGTGGTCGATGGTGATTCTCATCGCGTTCCTCCCCGTACGGTCCGCGCCTTCTTGTCTGTTGCGGTACCGGCGGTTATGAAGGGACTCCAACCCGGTCGCGATCGCTGATGCGGGCGATCCGGTTCCTTTCGCCGAAATAGACTAACCGAGGCTTCAACCGGCGCGCCGCCGAGGGCTCGACGGTGTGGTAGGCGAGGACGATCACCTTGTCGCCTTCGTTGACGAGACGCGCCGCGGCCCCGTTGATGCAGACGTCGCCCGGATTCCCTTCGATGCAGTAGGTGACGAGGCGAGCGCCGTTGTCGACGTCGAGCACGTGCACCTGCTCGTAGGGCAGCAGGTCGGCGGCCTTCATCAGCTCCGGGTCGAGGGTGATGCTGCCCTCGTAGTCCACGTTGGCTTCCGTCACCGTAGCTCCGTGGAGCTTGCTCTTGAGCATCGTCCTCACGATTGTGCCTCCGTCTTGCGCAGAGCGGTCTCCAATGCCCGCGCCGCGTCCTCCTCAATCGATCCGTTGCGCCGGGCGAGGTCCAGCGCCAGCAACCCAAGCTCGCGGTAGGCTCCCTCCAGAGCCGGCGCCCGCGAGCCGACTTCGTCCAAATGGCGGCGCACGACGCCCGCGTCGCCGCGGGCGATGGGGCCGGTCAGGCTGCCCCGCGCGCCGAGCCGCGCGACATTATCCACCGTCGAGCGGAGCAATGTCATCAGCCCCCGCTCCGCTTCGGCGCGGTCGATGCCGATCTGCTCCCACAGGCCGGCGGCCTGGTCGAAGAGGGCGGCGACGTAGTTGCACGCCAGGACCCCGCCGACGTGGTAGAGCGCCTTGTCCTCCGCGCTGACCACGATGGGGCGGCACCCCATTGCCTCGGCCATTTCCTGCAGCTCGGTGCGGAGGGCTCCCTCGGCCTCGATGGCGACGGTGACTCCTTCGAGCAGCACCGCGCCGGAACGCGCCCCCTCCGTTGCGGCGAAGGTCTGCAGGGGGTGGAAGCCTCCCGCCTCGCCGCCCGCGCCGCGCACCGGCGCGAGGATGGACGAAGGAAGTCCGCCGCTGCAGTGGACGGCCCGGTGCTCCGCGCCCCAGCGGACGCTCGCGGCGACGGGCCCGATGGCGTCGTCGGGCGTGGTGACGAAGACCACGTCGCAGGCGTCGGCGACGGCCTGCGCGCTGGGCGCCGCGCCGGCCTGGGGAGCGCATCGCTCGGCCACCCGCGCGGCGGAGCCGGCGCTGCGGCTGTAGACCGCGGCAACGGTGTAGCCCGCGCGCGTCAGGCCGTCGGCGAGCGCCGACCCGGCCCGTCCCGCGCCGATGAAGCCGATCTTATGCGGCATCGTGGTCAGTCCAGTCGAGGTCTTTGATCGCGGGAGTCTTTCCGGTGCTTTCGGCGAGCCGCGCCCCGCGCACGATCGCCGCCGCGACGAGCTTCGCCGCGACCGCGCCGATGCCGGTCACGTCGTTGCGGCGGCCGCGCCTGCGGCGGGAGCCGTCGGCGTTTTCGCCGGTGGCGAGGGCGAAGACGACGTCGCCGTCCGACATGGTGTGGGCCGGACGCACGGCCATGGCCACGCCGTCCTGCGCCATGAGCGCGACGCGGTTGACCTCCGCCTTGTTGAGGGCGGCGTTGGTGGCGACGACGCCGATGGTGGTGTTCTCGCCGGCCGTCTTCTTCGTTTGTCCCTTGCGCAGATCTTCGATGGTGTCGGCGAACCCGGCGCCCTCGTCGTCGCGGGGGCCGGCGACGACGGTCCCGTCCTCGTCGACGACCTCACCGAAGGCGTTGACCGCCATGAGCGCGCCGACGACCGTGCCGTCGCCCATCACCGCCGAGGCGCTTCCCAGGCCGCCCTTGACGGCGGAGTTGCGACCGCGGGCCTTGCCCACGCTCGCGCCCGTCCCCGCGCCCACGGACCCCTGTTCGACTGGGCCGCTGTCGGCGTTGGCGCAGGCCTCGTAGCCGTGCTCGGCCTGGGGACGGACTCTCCCGTCGCCGACGCCGAGGTCGTACAGCACCGCGCCGGCCACGATGGGGACGCGGCGGCGTCCGACGCGGAAGCCCGCGCCTCGCTCTTCGAGATAGCGGACGACGCCGGATGCGGCGTCGAGGCCGAAGGCGCTCCCGCCGCTGAGCACGATGGCCTGTGCCTCTTGGACGAGGGCGCCGGGGCGGAGGAGGTCGGTCTCGCGGGTGCCGGGGGCCGCGCCGCGGACGTCGACGCCGGCGACGGCGCCCTTGGGCGCGAGCACGACGGTGCAGCCGGTACCGGCGCGTCTGTCCGTCCAATGCCCCACGGCAATTCCGGGGACGTCGGTGATGGCGTCATGCATCGCGGCGGGGGGCGCGGCCTCGTCTAGGGCCGCGTCGGAGGGATGAGGAGAAGAGCGAATCCGGGGCGCGCAGACGCCGGACCGGTGGGGCCTCAGGCTCCCAAGAAAAGGGAAGCGCGCTCAGTCGAGCGCTCGACGGGGCGGGAAATCGGAGCATGGTTCCGTCTCGGTCGTGGCGGGCGATCCAAGCGGCTCTGTATACGTTCTGTGCCTTCGTTCGCTGGCCGCCTTGGAGGGGTCGGCCGCGAGGCGCAAACACTATAGCAACGGCGTCAAGGCGCGGACAATTTTGCAAGTGGCCTCGTGGGCGCCCTCTCCCCCTCTTGCCTCTTCTCCCACCGGGAGAAGATTGAGATGAGGGGCCCCCTCGCAGCCACCACGGGTTATCGAAGAGTCGGCCCGCCCCTACAGCGGCTCGGGCTCGATGAGGCCGTAGTCGCCGCCGGCGCGGCGGTAGACGACGTTGTGCGTGCCGGTCTCGAGGTTCAGGAAGAGGTAGAAGCTGTGGCCGAGGAGCTCCATCTCGTCGATGGCCTCTTCGGGGGGCATGGGCTTCATGGCGAAGCGCTTGTGGCGGACGACCGAGCCCGCCGGCTCGTCGTCCATCGAGAGCTCGGGCGCGAGCACCTCGGCCGCCTTCCCGCCTGAACGCCGCTTGCTCGCCCGCGTCTTGAACCGCCGTGCCTGACGGCGCAGCGCCTCGGCCGCCGAGTCGATGGCGGTGAAGTGGTCGGTCGACCGCTCCTGGGCGCGGAGGACGACGCCGCTGCCGTTGATGGTGACTTCGACGATGCAGCGGTCGGAGGCCGACTTCGTCTTCTCGCGGCGCATCTCGACGCGCGCCGATTGGGCCTTGGGGAGGTAGCGGTCGAGCTTCCCGACCTTCAGCTCCGCGTAGTCGTGGAGGCGTTCGGGAACGTGGAAGTTCTTGCCGGCGATTTGGATGTCCAAAGGGGAGTCCTCGGTCTAGTTGAGTGAAGGTAAATCGTACCCCGCCGCCGGTTAGCGGGCAAGGGAGCGGGCCGCCGGCGGCCTAGGCGCCGGGGCCCGGCTCGCGGGCGAAGGTGAGCGCCGCGACGTGGGCCGCTCCGGCCTCGGCCAGCGCGCCGGCGCAGGCGGCCAGCGTCGCGCCCGTGGTGCAGACGTCGTCGATGAGGAGCACGCGTGCGCCCTCGGCCTCGAGCGCGGCGCGGAAGGCCCCGCGCACCGCGTCGGTGCGGGCTTCGACCGACCTCGCCTGCGCTTGCGGCGGGGCGGCCGCGGTCCGGCCCAGCAGGCGGACGGCGACGGGCGCTCCGGTGCGGCGCCCCACCTCCTTGGCCAGTAGCTCGGCCTGGTTGTAGCCGCGCTCACGGAGCCGCGACCGGTGCAGCGGCACGGGGACGATGAGCGTGGTCGCCGGTGTTTCCCGCGGCAGGCGCGACGCCATGAGTCTGCCCAGCGGCGGGGCCAGGGCCGTGACGCCCTGGTACTTGAGCTGGTGCACCGCCTTGCGGGCCGCGCCCTCGAAACGGTAGACGGCGCGGGCCTCGATGCCGGCGGCGACCTCGAACGCGGAGCGCTCCGGCTCGACGGCGGCGAGGCAGGAGGCGCACATGTAGGCGCCCTCGCCGCCGCATTCGACGCACCGGGGCGTGAAGATCAGGTCGAGCACGCCGTCGCGCACCGATTCGATGCCGTGTCCGAGTCTTTGCAGGAGCGGGGTCATGCTAGAATCACCGGCGCCATTCTAGGGGCCCTCCGGGACTGCTTCAAACGCATGATCAAGGCCGTCTTCTTCGACGTGTATAACACGCTGGCGCGCTTTCATCCGCCCCGCGAGGAGATCCAAATCGCCGTCGCGAAGGAGCACGGCCTGGAACTCACGCCGCGGGGCATCGCCGAAGGCTATGCCAGGGCCGACGCCTTCATGACGCAGCAGAACGCGCGGGGGCACATCCAGCGGATGACGCCGGAGGCCCGCCTCGACTTCTTCGCCGAGTATGAGCGCCTCATCCTTGAAGGCGCGGGGGCGGACGTCACGGTCGGGCAGGCCAAGCATATTTGGCAGAAGGTCCGCGCCGTGCCGTCCATTCTGACCGCCTACGACGACGTGGAGCCGGTGCTCGCCGGACTCAAGGAGCGTGGGCTGACGGTCGGGCTGATCTCGAACATCTTCCAAGACCTCGAGGTCATTGCCGACAACATGGGGATCGGGCCGTACGTCGACTGCAAGATCCGATCGAAGGACGTGGGTGTGTCGAAGCCGCACGCGCCGATCTTCGAGGCGGCGCTACGGGCGGCGGACGTGGCGGCCGCCGAGGCCGTCCACGTCGGCGATCAGTACCACGGCGACGTCGTCGGGGCGCGCAACGTGGGCATGGGGGCGGTGCTCCTCGACCGCGAATGGCTCCATGCCAGGCACGACGACGTGCCCCGCATCCGGGGCCTCGACGAGCTGCCCCCGCTCCTCGATTCCTGGAACTAGGCGGCGGGTCCCGCGGCACCGGCTTGGGTGAGCATCCGCTCCAGCACGCCGCGCCATCCCTTGCCCAAACGCTTGATATCGAGGCGGACGCGGGTGTTGCCGACGCGGACCCCGTCGCCGTAGGGGCGCTGGACGCCGAGAATGTTCGTCCAGGTGCGTTCGTCGCCGGCAAGGACGACCTCGCCGGACTGCTCGGAGACGCTCATCACACCGGCCTTGGTGGCCAGGAGCTTGACCTTCAGCATGAAGAGCAGGTTCTCCGTCTCTTCGGGCAGCTCGCCGTAGCGGTCGCGCAGCTCGTCGGCGAGGCCGTCGACCTCGGTCGGCTCGCGGAGGGCGGTCATGCGCTGGTAGAGGGCGAGCCGGGCGGGCAGGTCGGGGACGTAGTCGTTGGGCAGGTGGGCCGGCGCGGGCAGGTCGATGGACGCCTGGGGGCGCTTCGGCGGGGGCGGCGGCTTGCCCTCGTAGGCCGCGCGCAGCTCCTCGACGGACTCGCCGAGCAGCCGGACGTAGAGGTCGAAGCCCACGGCGGCGATGTGGCCGTGCTGCTCGACGCCGAGGATGTTCCCCGCGCCGCGAATCTCCAGGTCCTTCATCGCGATGCGGAAGCCCGCGCCAAGCTCGGTCGCCGAGAGGATGGTCTTCAGGCGGCGCTCCGCCGTCTCTTTCAGCTTCTTGTCGGGGTGGAAGAAGAAGTAGGCGTAGGCGCGGTTGGCTCCGCGGCCGACGCGGCCCCGAAGCTGGTAGAGCTGCGCCAAGCCCATCCGGTCGGCGTCGTTGACGATGAGGGTGTTCACGTTGGGCATGTCCAGCCCTGACTCGATGATCGTCGTGGTGACCAGCACGTCGGCCTCGCGGCGCTGGAAGGCGAGCATGACGCTCTCGAGCTGCTGCTCGGGCATTTGCCCGTGGGCCACGAGCACCCGCGCCTCGGGGACGAGCGTCCGCAGCCGCTCGGCGACGATGCCGATGTTGTAGACGCGGTTGTGGACGAGGAAGACCTGCCCGCCGCGCTCCATCTCGCGCAGCACCGCCTCGCGCATCGTGTCGCCGTCGCTGGGCGAGACGTAGGTCTTGATGGGCAGGCGCTCTTCCGGCGGAGTCTCCATCACGCTCATGTCCCGCACCCCCGCCAGCGACATGTAGAGCGTCCGCGGGATCGGCGTGGCGCTCATCGAGAGGACGTCCACTTCCTTCCGCAGCTGCTTCAATCGCTCCTTGTGGCCGACGCCGAAGCGCTGCTCCTCGTCGATGATCACGAGGCCCAGGTCCTTGAAGGCGACGTCTTTCTGGAGCAGCCGGTGGGTGCCGATGACGATGTCCACCTCGCCCGACTGCAGCCCCGCCGCGATGGCCGCCTGCTCCTTGGCCGAGCGGAAACGGCTCAGCATCTCGACCTTGACCGGAAAGGCCGCGAGCCGCTCGGTGAAGGTCTCGAAGTGTTGAAGGGCGAGCACCGTGGTCGGCACCAGGATCGCGGCCTGGGACCCCTCCATGACGGCCTTGAAGGCCGCCCGCAGCGCAACCTCGGTCTTGCCGTAGCCGACGTCGCCGGTGATGACGCGGTCCATGGGCCTAGGGCTCTCCATGTCCTGCTTGACCTCGTCGATGGCGCGTTGTTGGTCGGGGGTCTCGACATAAGGGAAGGAGGCCTCGACCTCCTGCTGCCAGGGAGTGTCGGCGCCGAAGGCCCGGCCCGAGGCCACCTCCCGCGAGGCGTAGAGGTCGAGCAGGTCGCGCGCCACCGACGCCGCCGAGGCCTTGACCCGCGCCTTCACCCGGTTCCATTCCTGCGTGCCGAGGCGGGTCAGCGACGGCGTCCGTTCCCCCGATCCGAGGTACGGCCCCACACGGTCGATCTGGTCCACCGGCACGAGCAGGCGGTCGCGCTGGGCGTATTCCAGCACGAGGTACTCGCGCTCCCGCTCCGCCGTCTTGCGGAGCATCACACCGGCGAACCTGCCGATGCCGTGGTCGATGTGGACGACGTAGTCGCCCGGGCTGAGCTCGGAGAGGAAGGACTGACGATGCGCCGCGCGCTTCCGCCGGTAGCGACGCTGCTTGGAGAGCCCGAAGATCTCGGCGTCGGTCAGTACGACCGTCCCCTCGGCGTCGAGCGCCCAGCCTTCGGCGAGCGAGCCGTGCACCAGGGCCACCGACCCTGGCGGCGGGAGGTCGCGTAGGCCGTCGGAGGGCGTGGCGGCGGCGCCGGCCTCCTCCAGAAGCTCGCTCAGGCGCGGCGCCTGCTGGCTGACCAACACGATGCGGCGTCCCTCGGCGCGCATTCGCGGCATGTCGTCGATGAGCGCCCGCGTCCGCCCCGAATAGCTCGCCGGAGGCGTGAACGGCCACGCGGCGTCTTCGGCGCCGAACGGCTCGAAGGTGAGCGCCGCGCCGCGCTCCGCCGACGGTCCCATCTCATCGAGCGATACGTAGGGCGGCGGCAAGTCGGCGGGGAGCTCGCCGCGCGCGGACAGCCGTCCCCGAAGCTCGACGGCTTGGGCGTCGACTTCGTCCAGCGCGTCGCGGAGACGGCGGGGGTTGTCGAGCACGACGACGCCGCCCTCGGGCAGGTGCGCCGTGGCCGGGCGCTGCGCCGCCAGGCCACGGTAGAAGTCCTGCTCGTCGAACGGCTCGCCGGCGGCGAGCTTGCCCAGGTCGGCCTCGACTTGCTCGCGCGATGCGTCGTCGAGGTCCGCCGTGTCGAGGCGCGGGGGGCGGTCGTCTTCGGGGAGGAGCTCCGTGGCGGGCGTGATGGTGACCGATTCCACCGCGTCGAGCGAGCGCTGCGACTCCGGGTCGAAGAAGCGGATGGCGTCGACGGTGTCGCCGAAGAGGTCGATACGCACCGGCCGCTCCGACGAGGGTGGGAAGATGTCGAGGATGCCGCCCCGGCGGCTGACGTCGCCGGGGATTTCCACCGCCGGCTCGACGCGGTAGCCCATGCGCGTCCAGCGGCGCAGCGCGCCCATGGGGTCGAGCCTGCCGCCCCGGCGGACCGTATGCGCCAGCTCGGCCATGCGCTCCGGGTCGAGGGTCTTCGACGCGAAGGCGTAGGCCGAGCCGATGAGCAGCGGGGGGATGGCGCCGTTCCGCTCCGATGCGGGGTTCAACGTCCACAGGGCCGCCAGGCGTTGGGAGACGGTGCTGCGGTCCGACGCCAGACGCTCGTAGGGGGTGGAGTCGAGCTCGGGGAGCACGTAGGCGGGGGCGTCCTCGCCGGCGTAGGCGAGGGTCTGCTCGTGGAGGAACCGCGCCGTCTCTGCCCGGGCCACGACGACGACCATCGGCCGGCGCAGGCGGCGCCAGAGCGCGGCCAGCAGCAGGGGCTTTGCCCCGTCGATGACGCCCGCGGAGGCATCCTCACCGGCGGTTAGCCGCTCGGCGAGGCCGTCGAAGCCGGGAGCGGCCTCCGCCAGTTCGAGCAATCCGTGCAGCGCCATATGCTCCGTCCGGGCCTCCTTGGCACGCCAAAACAGGGCTAGACGCCTCGCGGCTAGCCCTCGCCGCCCCATTCTAGCAGCGGCGCGTCGATTTTCGACAGCGGCGGGTATAATCGAGAGAGCTTCAGTAGGACAGAAGCGGCGGGCCCTGCCTTCGGCGCGCGCCGCGAACGCGTCATGGTCTCATCCCGCTACCGCCGCATCGTCGTCAAGGTGGGCACGAATCTGCTCACCGCGGGCGGCGACTCGCTCCATGCTCCGACCATCCGGCGCATCATCGGGCAGGTCGCCGCGTTGCACCGCATGGAAATCCAGGTGGTGCTCGTCTCCTCGGGGGCCATCGCGGCGGGGCGGGAGACGCTCGGACTCATGGCCCGCCGACCGAACGGCGGCCTGCGGCGGAAGGACATCCCGTTCAAGCAGGTCATGGCCGCGCTTGGTCAGAGCCGGCTGATGCAGCGGTACAACGACGGCTTCGCCGAGCACGGCATGCAGGTCGCCCAGGCCTTGATCACCAAGGGCGACCTCGACAACCGCGAGGGCTACCTCAACGTCCGCAACACCCTGGAGGGGCTGATCGCGCTCGGCGTGGTCCCCATCGTCAACGAGAACGACGTGGTGGACGTGCGCGAGATCGGGGAGATCGTCTTCGGCGACAACGACACCCTCTCCGCCGCCGTGGCCAATGTCGTCGACGCCGGCCTGCTCATCATCCTCACCGATACCGACGGCCTCTACGAGACCGACCCTCGCCGCGACCCCCACGCGAAGCTCATCCACCGCGTCGAGGAGATCGACGAGCGGGTCGAGGCCCTTGCGGGCGCCCCCGGCAGCGCCCGGGGCCGCGGCGGCATGGCCACCAAGATCGAGGCGGCCAAGGCGGCGACCGCCATCGGGATTCCCGTCCTCGTCGCCGGGGGGCACGTTCCCCGCATCCTGGAGCGCGTCGTGGCCGGCGAGGAGATCGGCACGCTCTTCGCCCGCCGGGACGACCGGGTGCACAGTAAGGAGCGCTGGCTCCTGAGCGGTCTGGGCTCCCGCGGCCAGATCACGGTCGACGAAGGCGCGGTCACCGCCCTTCGCGCCAGCCGGTGCAGCCTGCTGCCCGCCGGTGTCTCCGGCGTCTCCGGCGACTTCGGCCGCGGCGACGTGGTCGACATCTGCGACCCCGGCGGCGACCGCATCGGCAGCGGCCTGACGCAGTACTCCGCCGGGGAGATCGAGCGCATCAAGGGCGCGAAGACCGGCGACATCGTGAAGCTGCTAGGCTATCGTTATATCGACGAGATCGTCCTCCCCGGCGACATGGCGCTGCTCAACCGCCGGGGCAATGGTTAGGGAGGCGGCCATGACGACGACGGCGAACGAGACCGACCGCCTCTACGAGCAGGCGCGGGCCGCGAAGACGGCCTCGAAGGAGCTCGCCAAGCTGAGCTCCGAGGTCAAGAACCGCGCGCTGCTCAACCTCGCCGACGCGCTCGAAGCGCGCGAGGACGAGATCATGGCCGCCAACCGGGCGGACTTGGACCTGTCCCAGGACGCCGGCCTGACCGGCGAGATGCTGGGGAGGCTCGAGCTTTCCGCCGGCGGCTTCCGCTCCATGGTCGCCAGTGTCCGCTCCGTCGCCTCGCTCCCCGACCCCATCGGCCAGATGGAGGACGTGCGCGTGCTCGACAACGGCCTGCGCATCGGGCGCCGCCGGGTGCCGCTCGGCGTCATCGCCTCGATCTACGAGTCGCGGCCCGAGGTCACCGTCGACATTCCGTCGCTGTGTCTGAAGTCGGGCAACGCCGCCTTCCTGCGTGGAGGCAAGGAGGCGATCAACTCCAACACGACGCTGGCCGGCATCGTCCGCTCCGCCATCGCGGAGGAGGGTGTGCCGCCCGACGCGGTGCAGTTCGTCGAGTCGACCGACCGGGCGCTCGTGGCCGAGCTGCTGAAGATGAACGATTGGATCGACCTCGTCGTCCCGCGCGGCGGCGGAGGGCTGATCGAGTTCGTGGAGAAGAACGCATCGATGCCCGCCATCACCGGAGGCCGGGGCGTCAACCACATCTACGTCGACCGGTCCGCCGACCTCGACATGGCCGCCGACGTCGTCTACAACGCGAAGGTCCAGAAGCCCGCCGTCTGCAACGCCGTCGACGGCGTGCTGGTGCACCGCTCCATCGCGGAGACCGGGCTGCCCCGCATCGGGGCCGCCCTCGCCTCCGCCGACGTCGACCTGCGCTGCGACCCCGATTCCCTACGGATCCTGCTTGACGAGGGCGTCAAGCCCATCCGGCCCGCGGAAGAGAGCGATTGGGGCTACGAGTTCTGCGCCCTTATCGCGTCGATCCGGGTGGTGGACGGCTTCGACGAAGCCTTGGAGCACATCGACCGCTACGGATCGGGGCACTCGGAGGCGATCATCACCAACGACTACGCCGCGGCGCAGCGCTTCGTCAACGAGGTGGACGCCGCCGCCGTCTTCGTCAACGCCAGCATGCGCTTCAACGACGGCGCGCAGTTCGGCCTCGGGGCGGAGGTCGGGATCAGCACGGACAAGCTCCATGCGCGCGGCCCCATGGGGTTGCGGGAGATCACGTCGTACAAGTGGGTCGTCATGGGCGACGGCCAAGTCCGTCCGTAGCCGGCGGAGCCATCGAAAGGTAGGGGGCCGCGGATGCCGGAGCACCGATTCGAGCGAGAGTGCCGCACCCCCTACTCGGAGGCCTACCTCATCATGGAAGGGGAGGCGCCGCTGGGCCGCATCGACCTGCACTTCGCCGGGCCCGTGGTCCATGGCCTGCTCGTGGTCGCCGAGCGCGTCACGCAGGACGACGTCAAGGAGATCATCGAGTCCGTCGACGAGGAGCTGGTGATGTCCGCCGACCCCGACTGCGAGGACTTCGTCGTGCAGGTCTATCAGGGGCGCGAGCTCGGGACGTACAGCTCCCAGGATCTGGAAGAAGAGGAAGGGGCCGACGGCGGGCGGCCCTCCTGGTAGCTCCGCGGCGCTGCGCTACGCCGCGGTCTTCTCTGCCTTGTCCTCGTCCGCCCACCATTCCTTGCGGCGGGCGATGATGGCCAGGGCGACAAACCCGAGGCCGACGCCGAACCACAACGTGCAAAGGCGGATCACCAACGTGGCCGCCGCGGCGGCGGCGCTCCCCAGTCCGACCAGGGCCTGACCCAGGCTGGTGATGCCCGTCTCCGCCGCGCCGAGTCCGCCGGGCAGCAGGAGCACGGCCCCCGCCATCGTCGAGATGGAGAGGATGAACAGGGACTGGAACATGAGCTCCCAGCCCGGCTCCGCGCCCAGCCCCCAGAAGACGTAGTAGAGGGCCACCGCCTCGCCGGACCACGAGACGATCCCAATGGTCGCCGCAATAGCTAGCGGCCGGGGCGAAAAGAGCAGCTGCGAGCTGCCGAAGAAGGTCGCGACGAACGGGGCGTGCCGCTTGAGCACGGGGATGCGGCCGGTCAACGCCACCAGCCCGTTCGCCAGCTGCTTGTTGCGGAGACCGGCGATCGCAACGACCGTAGCGGCTCCCAGCCCAACCAGAGGCAACCAGCCGTAGTCGACGAAGATCAGGCCGATCGCGGCGAGCACCACCATGGCGACGCCGTCGCTGACCCGTTCGGCGATCACGATGGGGGCGGTCTTCGCCGGGTCTGCGTCGTAGCGCACCTTGAGGAAGTAGCTCTTGATCCACTCGCCGACCTTCGCCGGCGTGATCGACATGCCTAGCCCGGAGAAGAAGATAAGCACGCTGTCGAAGAACCGCACGCCCCGGACCTCGGTCAGGCGCAGGTAGTACTCCCACTTCACGAAGCGCAGGATGTAGTTGAACAGGGTCAGGAGCAGGATGTAGGGAATGAACTCCCAGCGGAACTCTCTGAGGACGTCGCCGGTCTCCGAGAGGCTGCCGGAAAGCTCGATATAGAGAAGTAGCGCGGCGACGACCGCGAGGCCGAGGCCAACGGAAATGAGGAGCTGTTTGCGGAGTTGACCGGCTTTCACGGTGGGCCTGGTCCGCCCGCGCGGTCCGTTTGGCGGTTTACCGTTTTCGGCTCACCACCCGCCGGGCCGCGTCGGCCACGTCGGCGGAGGTCAGGTTGTACTTGATGAGAAGCTCGTCGGGTTTTCCCGACTCAGCGTACCCGTTCAGCGCGACGAATTCCATCGGAACCGGCGTCGAGAGCGCCGCCGCCGCCGCTACCGCGCTGCCCAGCCCGCCGCGGAGCTGATGTTCCTCCGCCGTCACGATGGCGCCAGTCTCCGCCGCCGCTGCCGCGACCGACGCATCGTCGATGGGGTGAATCGTGGCCATGTTGAGCACGCGGGCCTCGATTCCCTCGCCGGCTAGGACCTCCGCGGCCTCCAGCGCCGCCGCGGTCATGATCCCGCAGGCGATGAGGGTGACGTCCCCGCCCTCGCGGAGCGGCGCCGCCTTGCCCGCGGTGAACCGGTAGTCGGCCGGGAGGATGATCGGCGTGGCGGGGCGGCTGAGACGGATGTAGAAGGGGCCGCGGGCATCCGCGGCGGCGCGGACCGCCGCCTCCGTCTCCACCGCGTCGGCGGGGACGATGACGGTGAAGGAGGGCAGCGCGGTCATCAGCGCCACGTCTTCGATGGCTTGGGCCGAGATGCCGTCCTCGCCGGTGACGATGCCGGCGTGGGTGGTCACGATCTTCACGTTGAGGCCGGGCTGCGAGATGCCGACCCTTATCTGGTCGTAGGCGCGCGAGGTGGCGAAGACCGCGAAGGTGCTCACGAAGGGAATCTTCCCCGCCGAGGCGAGCCCCGCGGCAACGCTCATCATGTTCTGTTCCGCCGCGCCGAGGTCGAAGAAGCGCTCGGGGTACTTCTTGCTGAAGTCGACGGACATGACCGACTTGTTCAGGTCCCCGCCGACGAAGACGACGTTGGGGTTCTCCCCGCCCAGCGCCGAGAGGACCTCGCCGAAGCGGTTGCGGGTCGCCTCCTTGACCTGGGTCGTCATCCCGCCAGCTCCTTCAGGGCCTGCTCGTACTGCTCGGCGTTGGGGGCCTTCCCGTGGAAGTCGGGGTTGCCTTCCATGAAGCTGACGCCCTTGCCCTTCACCGTGTCGGCCACGATGGCGGCGGGCCCGTCGTGGGCGACGGCGCGGTCGAGCGCCGCGACGATCGCCGGCATGCTGTGCCCGTCGATGACGTCGGTGCGCCAGCCGAACGCCCGCCACTTCTCCTCGATCGGCTCGAGGTCGAGCACGTCCTTGGTGGCGCGGTCGTTCTGGATGCCGTTGCGGTCGATGAGGGCCACGATGTTGCCCAAGCCGTAGTGCTTGGCGGCCATGGCCGCCTCCCAGACCTGCCCCTCGTCGAGCTCGCCGTCGCCGAGCATGACGAAGATGCGGGCGTCGATGCCATCGAGGCCGAGCGCCAGGGACGTCCCCACGCCGAAGGAGAGCCCCTGCCCCAGGGAGCCCGACGACATCTCGACGCCGGGCGTCTTGACCGAGGCATGTCCCTGTATCCGGCTGTTCAGCTTGCGGAAGGTCTGGAGCTCCTCCACGGGGAAGTAGCCGCTCTGGGCGAGCGCGGCGTAGAGGGCCGGGCAGCAGTGCCCCTTGCTCAGGATAAAGCGGTCGCGTTCGGGCCAGGCGGGGTCGTCGGGCCGGTGCCGCAGCTCACCGAAATAGAGCGCGGCGACCATGTCGATGGCGGAGAGCGAACCGCCGGGGTGGCCGCTCTGCGCGTGGAACGTCATCTCGACGATGTGGCGCCGCAGGACGCGGGCGACGGCCTCGAGCTTGGCGATGGCCTCGGAATCGGCGCTGGGCCGGGATGCGGCGGCGCTAGCGGCGGCGGGGGCCGAGTGGTCGTCCTGGCGCAACTGATTCGTGTTCCAAGAAACTCGGCTGGGGACCTGAGGTAAGCCGGTCGGCTGATTATACGGGCAGCTACGGAGGGTGTCTATCGTGCTGGGAAACCTTGGGGAGCAGCGCCCCAAGGGCGCTCGCGCGCCTGACGGCGCGCGCCCTGTTTCAGTTTCCCCACAGGAAACCTCTGCAAAACTCCCGCCGATGGTTGGAAAACGCGTGGAGTGGGGTGTGAAGGACCGGGCACATGGGTGACGGTTAGACCGGGGACATAGGTAACACCTTGACGGGGGTCTTGGCGATGCGTTTGGTGTGGTCGTCGAGGAGGCCGATGAGGAGGGGGCCGAAGCGGACGGCCCAGCTGCGGTCGTCCTGCCGGACGAGGCCGACGGGCTCGCCTTTGAGGGTCTCGCTCACGTAGACCAGGTCCCCCTTCCACTTGATCTCGCCGTTGCCGCGTACCCGGCGTACCGTGACTTCGGCCTCGTAGTCCGGCGAGCCGACGCTGGCAGGATAGGGGCGAAACGAGGGCGTGTACAGGAAGGCCGGGGGGCGCTGTCCCAAGGCCTCGTGAGGGCGCTCGGTGTTGTAGCTGCGTCGGAAGCGGTCGAAGGCCTGCTGCTGACGGCGGCCGTTGGCCCTGGGCGGCGAGGCGGTTTCCGCCTTCAGGGTGCGGTGGAGGCGCTCGAGGCGTCCGTTCTGTTCGGGATGGCCCGGGGCGATGCGCTCGGGGAGGATGCCCAGCTTGACCCACCAGACGGCCAGGGAGGAGAGGCTGCCCAAGCTGGTGCCGGCGAAGGGCGGACCGTTGTCGGTGCGGATGACCCTGGGCAGGCCGTACTCACGGAAGGCGCGCGCTAACGCGCGCCGCGTCTCCGGGCCGGTGGGGCGCTCCAGCCCGCGGCAGGCGATCAGGTAGCGGGAGGCCGCGTCCTGGACGGTGAGGGGGTCGACGCGGGCCCCGTCGCCGGTGCGGAACCAGCCCTTGAAGTCGATGGACCAGACGTCGTTGGCGTTGATGGCGTAAGCGAAGGGCTCGCTCCAAGGGGAGGTACGGCGGCGACGCTGTCGGCGCCGTACCAGGCCGGCCCGGTCGAGGATGGCGCCGGCGGTGCTGGGGGCGGGCCAGGGCACGTCGGGCTCGGTGTCGTGGAGCCAGGCGATGAGCTTCTTGGGGCCCCACAAGGGGTGGGCTCGCTTCGCCGCGATGATGCGCTCCTGCACCTCACGGCGTGTGGCGTTGGGATGATGGTGGGGGGCGCGGCTCCGGTCGCGCAGGCCCTCCTCGCCGTACGCCTCGTACCGGCCGATCAGCTTGGAGGCAGTCTTGCGGCTGATCCCGAACTGCCGGCACAACTCGGCGATGGGTTCCTCCCCCGCCGTCCTGCGCTCAATGAACCGCAACCGTTCCGCTTCGACACTCGTCTCTTGCCAGGGCAACACAACTCCTCCTTCATGGATCGCTTCCTGCAATCCTCCAGAGTGTTACCCATGTGCCCGGTTTATCTGTTACCTATCTCCCCGGCCTGTACCGGGTGGTCTTCCCTCTCCCCCTCGGGGGGAGATTTGAGAGAGGGCGCGCGCCGAACGGTGCGCGAGCGCCCGCAGGGCGCTGCTTCCCCACTCGGTTCAGCGTTACGCAAAGGTCTCCACCAAGGGGAAAGGGCTTAGGCATACAAGACAGCGCCGCTCCTAATCGGCTAGAATTGGCCGGACTTCTACTCCGCAACAGGCTCATTTCTCGCGAGGAGATGCTTCATGACCACCACCGCTGACCGTCCCGCCGAGTACAAGGTCGTCGGCTCCCGGCCCATCCGCCACGACGGCGTCGACAAGGTGACCGGTAAGGCCAAGTACGGCGCCGACTACACCGCTCCCGACCTGCTCCATGGCAAGATTCTGCGCAGCCCGCACGCCCACGCCCGCATCAAGAGCATCGACACCTCGAAGGCCGAGGCGCTCGACGGCGTCCGCGCCATCGTCACCCACGCCGATTTTTCGGTGGAGGACGTTCAGGAGAGCGACCTGCGCAAGACGCTCGGCAACATTCCCATCGTCGGAGAGAACGCCCTTGCCAACAAGAAGGCGCTCTACAAGGGACATGCCATCGCCGCGGTGGCGGCCACGAGCCCGCACGTTGCCGAGCAAGCCGTCGACCTTATCGAGGTCGAGTACGAAGTGCTGCCGACGGTGCTCGACGTAAAGGAGGCGATGGCCTCTGGCGCGGCGGTCCTCCATGAGCAGCTCGTCGAGCGGGATGAGAAGCTCCCCGACGTGGGCCAACAGACCAACGTCGCCGCCCGGCTCCACTTCGCCCGCGGCGACCTCGCGGAAGGCTTCGGGGCGGCCGACGTCGTCGTCGAGCGTGAGCTCGACACACAGCCCGTGCATCAGGGCTATATCGAGCCGCACAACACGACGGCCAATTGGAACGCCGACGACAAGGTCACGGTCTGGACGAGCACGCAGGGCGCGTTCAGCATCCGGACGCAGACCGCCGCGTTGATCGGACTCCCCGAATCGTCGGTGAAGGTTGTGCCGATGGAGATCGGCGGCGGCTTCGGCGGCAAGATCAACGCCTACTTCGATCCCGTCGCCGCCTTGCTCTCGAAGAAGAGCGGTCAGCCGGTGAAGATCGTGATGAGCCGCCGCGAGGTCTTCGAGGCGACGGGCCCCACCTCCGGCTCCCACATGCGCTGCAAGATCGGGGCCAAGAAGGACGGCACGATCACCGCCATCGATCTCTGGATGGGCTTCGAGGCCGGCGCCTACCCCGGCTCGCCCGTCGGCGCCGGGTGCATGTGCGCCATCGCCCCCTATAACGTGGAGAACTTCGTCGTCGACGGCCTCGACGTCGTCGTCAACAAGCCCAGGGTCGCCGCCTACCGCGCCCCCGGCGCGCCCCAAGCGGCGTACGCCGTCGAGACCGTCATGGACGAGCTTGCCGCCAAGCTCGGCATGGACCCCATGGACCTCCGCCTCAAGAACGTCTCTCAGGAAGGCGACCGCCAGGTCACCGGCGTGCCCTTCCCCGTCATCGGCGCCGAGAAGGTCGAGCGGGCCATGAAGGAGCATCCGCACTACAGCGCGCCCAAGGGCCCCAACCAGGGCCGCGGCGCCGCGATGGGCTTCTGGTTCAACGCCGGGATGCAGTCCTCCGCCTCGATCAGCGTCAACACCGACGGCAAGGTCAACCTCGTCACCGGCTCCGTCGACATCGGCGGGACCCGCGCCGCGCTGGCGATGCAGGCCGCCGAGGTGCTCGGCCTCGCCGCCGAGGACGTCCACCCCTCCGTCGCCGACACCGACTCCATCGGCTACACCGGCGTCACCGGCGGCAGCCGCACCGCCTTCTCCACCGGGATCGCGGTGGTCAGCGCCGCCGAGATGGTCAGAGACCAGATGATCGCCCGCGCCGCCACCATGTGGGAGACCCAGCCCGAGGACATCGACTACGTCGACGGCGTCTTCATCTCGAAGAAGGACCCCGAGGACCGGCTGACCTTCAAGGAGATCGCCGAAAAGATGAACAACACCGGCGGCCCCATCGTCGCCTCCGCGAGCTCGAACCCCACCGGGGTCGGCCCCTCCTTCGCCGGAGTGCTCGTCGACGTCACCGTCGATCCCGAGACGGGCAAGGTGGACTTCGACCGCGTCACCGCGTTCCAGGACGTGGGACAGGCGGCGCACCCCAGCTACGTCGAGGGCCAGATGCAGGGCGGGACCGTCCAGGGTCTCGGCTGGGCGCTGAACGAGGAGTACTACTACGGCGGCGACGGCGTCATGGCGAACTCGAGCTTCCTCGATTACCGCATGCCCACCAGCTACGACCTGCCGGACGTGGAGACGGTCTTCGCCAACGTGCCGAACCCCGGCCACCCCTTCGGGCTGCGCGGCGTCGGCGAGGTCTCCATCGTGCCGCCGATGGCCGCCGTGGCCAACGCGATCAACGACGCCATCGGCCGCCGTCTCACCGCGCTGCCGATGAACCCGGGAGCGGTGCTCCAGGCCTTGGACGAGGAGCCGGAGGGCTAGCCCGCCTCGCGCGAGTCCCCGAGTAGGGCCGCGACCGCCGCTTCGGCCGGCGTGCCGTCGAAGAAGCGCGGATCCATCCCGGCGTGGAGGCGCGCCGCGTTGCCGAACGCGAAGTCGCGGAAGTCGTCCTCCGACAGCAGACCGCGCTCGACGAGATCGTAGGCCTCTTCGACCACGCGGGCCAGGTCGGGCACGTCGTAGTGGCCCATGTCGGAGCCGAGCATCGCCCGCAGACGCGCCCCGTGGGGGTTCGTCCGCGTGTCGAAGGCCCAGGCCGTGGTCGGATCGTCGGCCTCGCAGCCGAAGTAGAAGTTGTCGACGAACAAATCGCGGAGTTGCTCGCCGCGCTCGACCTGAAGCGCCGCCCAGTCGTCTTGGTAGAAGGGGCGCGACGACTCGTGCTCGTAGAACGCCCGCAGGGCGTCGAGGCTCCCTCGAACGCGCCCGTCGCCGTACTCCTTCGGCGAGCGCGAGCAGCGAATCGCGGTCGAGTTGCGACGGATCGACCGCCTCCAGCGCCTGCCGGTTGCGCTTCTCCCACTCGCCCACGATCCCCGCGTAGAGGCTGCACGCCCCGGAGACGCCCCCTTCGAGGAAGGCGGCCCGCAGCGTGGGGAACCGGCGGGTGACCCCCGCCATGAACAGCGACTTGCAGATCGCCGTGCCGCCCTCGGAGAAGTGCCCGATGTGGTTGAACGAGAAGTTGGTCACCGACCGGCGGCTGCCCCAGCCACGGCTCCCCGAGTGGAACGTCGGCGCGGCGCCGAGCTCGACGCACTTGGCCCAGAACGGGTCGTAGTCGTGGTCGCTATCGATTCCCAATGCGTCGAGGCGGCGGTCCTTGGGCGCGCTCGGCACCGGACGCAGCACGTGCCCCAGGGTGATCACCTTCAGCCCAAGCACCCGGATGGCGTGTTCCGCCTCCGCGATCGCCTCCTCCGGCGTGTGCGACGGCAACACCGCGGCCGGCGTCATCCGGTCGGCGTAGGGCGCGTAGACCTCGGCGTGCAGCGTGTTGACCGCGCGGCAGCCCACCGCCCGCAGCTCGGGGTCTGCCAGGCTCCGGAAGGTCAGCGCGTTGGAGGGGTATTGGATGCTGAAGTCGATCCCCAGCTCGTCCATCCGTTCGTAGAGCAGCCGCGGCAGCGACACCGTCGCCCGGTCGAGCGTGTTCGCCGTGGGGTGCACCCACCACGCCGGGCAGGCCGTCCAATTGTCGCGCCGCTCCTCGTCGGTCATGCGGTACCAGGGATCGAGCACCGCGACGTCGTGCGTGGGGTCGCCGGCGCGCTCGAAGCGCAGCGCGGCGTCGTTGCCGCCGACCTGCCGGACGGTGTCGAGGAAGGCCGGCCACAGCACCGGCGTCAGCTCAAGGAAGTGGCCGTCGGCGTCGATGATCGGGTGGCCCAGCGACGCCCTGATCTCCGCCGACCGCGAGGTCACGGCCCGCCCTCCGCCAGGCGCCGCAGCGCGTCGCCGGTCATGCGGTACGTCGTCCACTCGTCGAGCGGCGCCGCGCCGAGCTTGCGGTAGAAGCCGATGGCCGGCTCGTTCCAGTCGAGCACGGCCCACTCCAGCCGCCCGCAGTCGCGCTCGACCGCGACGCGGCCCACGTGGCGCAGCAGGCCCCGCCGAAGCCCCGCCCCCGGTGCTCCGGCTTCACGAACAGGTCTTCGAGATAGAGCCCCGGCTTCCCCAGGAACGTCGAGTAGCTATGGAAGTAGAGCGCGAACCCGACCGGCTCGCCCTCGACCTCGCCGATGACCGCCTCGGCGTAGCGCCGGTCGCCGAACAGCGACGCGCGGAGTCCGGCCTCGCCGGCGGACATCTCGTGCGCCAGCCGCTCGTACTCGGCGAGGCCGCGGATCAGGTCGAGCAGGACGGGGACGTCGTCGGCCTCTGCGGGACGGATGCGAAAGCCGGGCGGGAGCGCGTGCGTCGGCATGGGGCGCAGTCTAGGCGCGTCACCGCTGCCGGGCAATGACGGCGGGACGGGCACCTGCTACCGTAGGGCGGCTCGAAAAGGAGCGTCCAGGAGGCAGTCGATGGCCGGCAAGATCGACTTCGGCATCTACATCCCCCAGCTGCAGTTCAGCTTCGACGACATCCGCGCCCGGGTCGAGAAGGCCGAGGAGCTCGGCTACCGCAACGTCTGGTTCATGGACCACTTCTACCCGCCGTTCCTGCCCGACGTGCCCTCGTTCGAGGCCTGGACGCTGGCCTCCGCCCTGGCGCCGGTCACCAGCAGTATCCGGCTCGGCCACCTCGTCCTTGACAACGCCTTCCGCCACCCCGCCCTCGTCGCCAAGATGGCCTCGTCGCTCGACGTGATCAGCAACGGCCGGCTCGAGCTCGGCCTCGGCACCGGTTCCTACCCCCGCGAGCACCCGGAGTACGGCATCAACTTCCCCGGCGCGCGCGAGCGCACCGAGCGCCTGGAGGAGTCCATCGACATCATCAAGCTCCTCTTCACCCAGGAGCGCACGACGTTCAAGGGCAAGTTCTTCGATCTCGAAGACGCGCCGCTCCTACCCAAGTCGGTGCAGCAGCCGCATCCCCCGATCTGGATCGGCGGGGCCGGCCCCAAGCTCACCCTGCCGCTCGCCGCGCGCAAGGCCGACGTCTGGAACGCCCCCACCGGCGCCGCCGCCGTAGTCGAGGAGAAGATCGAGCTCCTGCAAGCCGAGTGCGCCAAGATCGGCCGCGACCCCGCGACTCTGCAGTACACCCTCGAAGCCGTCCTCGTCATCGTTCCCACCAAGGCCGACCTCCCCGACGCCCTCGCCGCCGCGAACCGGCGCTATCCCGGCCCCGGCTTCGGCGTCGAAGCCGCCGGCTACGTCGGCACCCCCGACATGGTCGCCCGCCGCATCGAGGAGGTCGCCAAGGCCGGCGTCACCCACTTCACCTGGTTCTTCCACGACCGCGGCCGCCTCCCCTCCATCGAGCTCTTCGGCAAAGAGGTCCTGCCCGCCTTCGCGTAGGTCGGCACCTCCGCTGTCACACTACAACAATCCAACCTGTTTCAGGGTTTCGATTCCACTGTCATCTGGGTATCTTGGAGACAGCCAGAGCGCTATGATGACCTGCCGACGGACGAAGAGCCTAAAAAGATGAAGCCCCGCTGACCCGTCAGCAGTCTTCTGCGGCAGGGTTGCTGAGACTGACATTCGGTAAGAGGAAACTGATGACTAAGGCAGACATCGACCGATATTGTTCCGTCGAAGGGGTCGAGTGTACTCGAAGCGTTGACTACCAAGGAGACTGGAGTTTCTTTTTCGCCTACCCTTCCACAGCTCACTGGCGTGACTTTTCCAGCCAACTCGTTGACGAGCTGAGTTTGCGGGGAATATCCGGCCAACGCTGGGAAGATGTCGTGCAGGGCAACCTCATTTTCTCAAAAGTATGCGATGGAATACACTCCCACGACCTCCTATTAGCTGAAGTCACCGAACCTAATCCCAATGTTCTATTCGAGGTAGGCTACGCGTTAGCCGTCGGAAGACAACCCGTCCTCTTAGTGGACAAGAACCGTCCGGCTTGGGACCGAAGGCTTCTTAGGGCGGTTGAGAGTTGCCTTTATGAAACTCGCGAAGACATTCACCAGTTTGTTGCTAGATTGATCGGAGGAGAGCGCTCGATATCAAGCAACCCAAACCGACGCCTACCATTGCTGGAAAACACTGGGATTTTTGAGCAAGTCTCGATTCCCGGAACCGTATATCATCTCAGGCCTAAGACTCCGACGGACTGGATCCACAGTGTAGACAGTGTTCTCCGAGGCAGCTTTTTCAAGTTGACAAGTATGGATCCGACGGATGCCACGTATGATGAATTCTTCCCTCAAGCACGCAAGATTCAAGAGTCGGAACTAATCGTAGCGTCGTTTTTGAGCAAATCGAACACTGACGCGACTGTACTGAACGCTAATGTTGGGCTCTTGGCAGGATTTGCTGTTGGTCTCGGCAAGCAAGTGATAGCCTTAGTACAGAAACCCTCAATCCCGATCTTAGACCTGGGTACACTGCTTCGTGAGTTTGAAACCGAAACGGAAGCAAAACGAATCGTAGAGTTTTGGTTAGAACACCGCACAAAACAGGCCGTTGTACGTACTCAAACGATGGAGCGTTTCGCCGCTCGAAAAAGAGAAGCCGACAAAGTGCGAGGGGCTTTTCTTGGTCATCCCGATGCTGCACAAGATAACAACCTTCTCGACTATTATGTCCCTACAAAGGAATTCAACGATGCTGTAGAAGGACGTAGGAATCTATTCATTGGACGACGTGGATCCGGCAAGAGTGCAACTTTTGCAGCGGTCGTTAACGAATTGGAACAAAAGCCGAATACCGTAGTTGTCCCGATTGCTCCAGACAATTTCGAACTTGAAAGACTGACAGACTTCTTGGAATCTGACTATGGAAACGTAAACCTCAAACTACTTTATTCAAGTGTTTGGCACTATGTCCTCCTGTCCGAAATCCTTAAGACCCTCGAACGATCCACGCCTGTTCTCTACACATCACCTGACGATGTGACACGCAACTGGCTGTTCACACACTATCGTGAACACGAACAAGAACTGTCTGTCGACTTCGCGACACGGCTAATCGACCAACTGCATGAAGTGGCTGACTCTCCCGCGGACACGGATTTGAAGGAGCGACAAAACAAACTCGAAGACTTGGTCAAGAAGCTCCGGGACTATGGACTGGGAAGACACCTTCTTAGATTTGCTAGAGAACAGGGGATGCTGTTCCATGTGGTGATCGATGACCTTGACAAGCACTGGCGGCCGGACTCTATCCAGTCAATTGAGCTTCTGATAGGTTTGCTCGACGAAATTGACAGACTAGGCAAATTCTTTGAAGGGAACTTGAAAACGGCCGTTTTTCTTAGGCAGGATATTTTTGAGAACCTTCAACAACACGACGAGGATTTATCAAAGCGTAACTTCTTGAAGATGGAATGGACTCACCTCAATTTGCGGCGCTTGGTAGCAGAACGCATCGCCCATACGGTAAGAATTGAAAACCATGATGACGAACAGACATGGGGGGCACTGTTTGAACCCCTGACGAATGCTCAAACTACTTCCGAATACATTTTATCAAGAGTGCTACCCAGACCCCGCGACGTTTTAGACTTCTGCCAAAAGTCAGTGGATCAAGCACAACGTAATGGCCACGATATCGTCCGGGGCTCCGATGTGCTCGATGCGGAAATCCAGTTTTCAGAGAACGTTTTCTTGTCCGTCAAACTTGAATTCCAGGCGCTTTATCCTCGCCTTGATGAAACGATGATTGAATTTGCAGGAGCGCCCGAAGTTATGGCATGGCATGACTTTGTGGCTAGGGTCAACGTAGCAATCGAGAAGTATAGAGACACTATGGGTGACTGGTACGGGGCTGATAAGCTTGACGCTGAATTTGTTGCTACGGTCTTGTTTCGCATTGGAATGATTGGTTTTGCAAGAAAAGGTACCCAGCTGTCCTTATTTGCCAACGGCAAGAGTTATTCCGAAAGCCTTAGCCTGGTAAGACCAGCGCCGCAAGTACTGATCCATCCAGCCTTTGCACGGTTCCTGGAATTGACACCGGTTGTTTCGCAAGCGCGTGCCCAGCTAACCAAGAGCCGAACGAGTGAGTTGCAGATGCCCCTGGATATTGACGAGCAGTAGGAGATGGGAGCGCTGGGCGCGCGTAGGCTATTCCGCCCGCGCGAACTTCGGGAGCGCTACGCCCGGGGCGACTTCCCGGAAGGTGACCTGCACGCGCATCCCGATGTGCAGCTCTTCGGGCGGGACGTCGACCATGTTGCTGATGATGCGCGGCCCCTCGTCCATCTCGACGAGGACGATGCCGTAGGGCACCTTCTCCCGCAGCGCCGGCGCGGAGGGGTGGTGGACGACGGTGTAGCTGTGGACCTCGCCCGCTCCCTTCGACCGTACCCACTCGGCGCGCATCGAGCGGCACTTGGGGCACATCGGACGCGGCGGGTGACGGAACGCCAGGCAGTCGGCGCAGCGCTGGAGCATGAGCTCGCCGCGGGCGCAGCCCGCCCAATACTCGCGGTCGTCGAAGTCGGCTACCGGGACGGGGCCGAGCAGGTCTTCGCTCACCGCCGCTACTCCTTGCCCAGCATGAGGGCGCTGCCCGGCAGGTTGACGCCGGAGACGACCAGCGACACCTCGGCGTTGGGCACCTGGTTCGGCGCCGTCCCGCGAAGCTGCCGCACGGAGTCCACGATGTGGTTCATCGTCTGCACGTAGGCCTCGCCGAGGTGGCCGCCCGACGTGTTCAGCGGAATCTCGCCGCCGATGGAGATGCGGTCGCCGCCCTCGACGAAGGCCGCCCCCTCGCCGGTGCCGCAGAACCCCCAGCCCTCCAGGCCCATGAGCACCAGCGGCGTGAAGTGGTCGTAGATCTGCAGCACGTCGACGTCCTGCGGTCCGAGGCCCGTCTTCTCGTACATCTCTTGCCGCATGAAGTGCGTCTCGCCGATGGAGAGGATGTCGGGCCGGTTGTAGTTGGTGTTGTTCTCCGTCTCCGCGCCCGAGCCCTGCACGAAGCCGAGGATGCGCACCGGCGGATGGCGCAGGTTGCGCGCGTCCTCCCGCGACGCCACCACCACCGCCGACGCGCCCTCGGTGTTCGGCGTGCAGTCGAACAGCCGGAGCGGATCGGCGATCATCCGCGATGCCTGGTGGTCTTCGAGCGTGATGGGCCGGCCGTAGTTCGCCGCCCCCGGATTCGTCGCGCCGTGCTTGCGGCAGACCACCGACACCCACCCGAATGCCCGCGGGTCGGCGCCGTAGACGTGGAGGTACCGCTGGGCGATCACGGCTATCCAGTGCGCCGGGACGCGCATCCCAAAGGGCGCGTAGAAGGCGTACTCGCCGCTGACGCGGTCGGTGCGCGGCCCGTCGCCGTAGCGTCCGCTGATCGAACGGAAGGCGACCGTGTAGCGCGCCTGCCCCGTCGCCACTCCCAGGGCGGCGACGCCAACCGTGGCCGCGCTGTTCCCGTAGGCCGTCTCGGCGAAGTAGCGCAGGTTGCGCCAGCCGAAGCAGTTCAGCACCTCGCGCTCGGTGGTGGGGTCGAAGACGTGGCTCGTCAGGCCGTCGATGTCGTCGGGCCGCAGCCCCGCGTCCTCGATGGCCTTGGCGATGGCCTCGACGGCCAGGGCCAGACGTCCCCGCGTCGCTTGGTGCGTGAAGGTCGTCGAACCGACGCCGACGATGGCGGTGTTGGCGATCAGGTTGTCCATTGCGTCGCGTGTTCGGAGCCGGCGTCCCGGGCGCGGCCCGCTGATTCTAGCAGCCAAGAACCGGCGTTGCGGCCCCGGCGGACGCGGCGCTAATCTAGGGGCGCGGCAATCGACACGCTACGGCGGAGGAGCGGCATGGCGCGAAAACTGGACCTCGTATCCGGCGACTCTCACATCAACGAACCCCCCGACCTCTGGCAGTCCCGCGTCCCCGCCAAGTTCAAGGACCGCGCACCCCGCATGGAGCGCTTCGAGAAGGGCGACGCCTGGGTCATGGAAGGCTCGCCCGTCCCCATCAACTTCGGCAATAACGTCAACGGCGGCCTGCCCCCCGAAGAGCGGTCCCCTTGGGTGCACTGGGAGGACGCCCGCAAGGGCGGCGCAGTCCCCGCGATCCGGCTCCAGGAGCAGGACGAGGACGGCGTCGACGCCGAGGTCCTCTACCCCACTCCGCGCATATCGATGAACGTCTTCGTCACCAATAAAGACTCCGAGTTCCACGTCGCCTGCATCCGTGCCTACAACGACTGGCTTTCCGAGTACGCCGGCTACGCCCCCGACCGCCTCATCGGCATCGCCATGATGCCCACCGTCGGCGTCGACGCCGCCCTCGCGGAGATGCGCCGCGCCCTCGACCTTCCCGGCATGCGCGGCGTCCTGCTCGCCCGCTATCCCTGCGGCGAGATGATGCCCTCGCCCGAGGACGACGTCTACTGGGCGGCGGCGGAGGAGATGAACATCCCCATCCAGATCCACGTCTCGCTCGCCAGGGAGCCCGACAACGACCCCGACCGCAAGCAATCCGGCGCCCACGGCGAGCTGCGCCACGTCGACGCCCCGCTCCGCTGCCTCGAGCTCATCAACGCCGGCGTCTTCGACCGCTTCCCCAACCTCAAGCTGGTCATCGCCGAGGTCGATAGCTCCTGGGTGCCCTACGTCAAGGAGCAGTTCGACGACCGGCACAGCCGCCGGAACCCCGCCGACAAGCCCCCCATCGAGCACACGCCCAGCTACTACTTCGACCGCAACATCTTCACGACCTACATCACCGACCGCTACGCCATCATCAACCGGCACAACATCGGCCTGAGCCAGATCATGTGGTCGAGCGACTTCCCCCACGGCGGCACCGATTGGCCGAACTCCCTGAAGACCATCGACGACCACATGGCCGGTGTCCCCGATGACGAGCGCCACGCCATCCTTGCCGGCAACGCGGCCCGCGTCTACGGCCTCGACGACGCCTAGCGTCCCACCCCGCTACAGCATTCCCACCGGGTCGACGTCGATCCGCCAGCCTTCGGCCAGCGGAAGGTCGTCGAGCGCCAAGCCGGGCTCGTCCATGCGCAGCAGGACTTGCCAGCGCCACCGGCCCCGGATGCGCTCGTAGGGCGCAGGCGCGGGCCCGGTGAGCAGCGCCCCTGGGTAGCCGATCTCGTCGAGCCGGCGTTGCAGGCTCTCCGCGGCGCGGCGCGCCTCGTTCATCGCCGCCTCGGCGTTCTCGTGCTGGTAGACGAGCCGCGTGAGCCGGGCGAAGGGCGGAAGCGTCAGCTCGGCCCGCCGCGCGATCTCTTCGTCGTAGAAGGTGCGGTAGTCCTGGAGCGCCGCCGCCGCGACCGCATAGTTGTCCGGCGAGTAGGTCTGCACCACGACGCGCCCGCCCGCCGGGCCCCGCCCCGCGCGCCCTGCCACCTGCGCCACGATCTGGAAGACCCGCTCCCCGGCGCGGAAATCGGGAATGTGGAGGCCGATGTCGGCGTTGACCACGCCCACGAGCGTCACCGACGGAACGTGCAGCCCCTTTGCGAGCATCTGCGTCCCGATCAGGATGTCGGCGGCCCCGGCGCGGAACGTATCGATGATGTCCTGGTGCGCCGCGCCGCTCGACGCCACGTCGCGGTCCCAGCGCATGGTGCGGGCGCCGGGGAAGCGCCGGTGCGTCTCCGCTTCAAGCCGCTCCGTCCCCAGCCCCATCATGCGGATGCGCTCGCTGCCGCATTCGGGGCACACCGAGAGGGGACCGCTCCGCGCGCCGCACTGGTGGCACTGCAGGTAGCCGCGCTCGGCGTGGTAGATGAGCGCCGCATCGCACTTCTTGCACCGGGCGGCGTAGCCGCAGTCGCGGCATTGAACGAACGTCGACGCGCCCCGCCGGTTGAGGAAGAGGATCGCCTGCTCGCTCCGCTCGAGCACCTCCTCGATGCCCGACGCCAGCGGCCGCGAGAAGACGCTCCGCACCCCCGCCCGGAGCTCCTCGCGCATGTCGACGACGCGCACCCGCGGCATTGGCGCGGCGGCGGTGATCGCCTCGCCGTCGCCGTTGGCCACGATCCGGTTGGGCAACTCCAACAGTTTGAAGGCGCCCGAAGCCGCCCGGTGAAAACTCTCCACCGAGGGCGTGGCGCTCCCCAGGATGACGGCGGCGCCCGTGATCTCCGCCAGCCGCAGCGCGGCGTCCCGGGCGTGGTACAGCGGCGGCTGCTCGTGCTGTTTGTACGTCCACTCGTGCTCCTCGTCGAGCACGATCAGCCCCAGGTCGGGCTGGGGCGCGAAGATGGCGCTCCGCGCCCCGATCACCACGTCGAACTCGCCGTCGCGGACGCGCCGCCACTCGTCGAGCTGCTCGCCCGGTTTCAGGTGACTGTGGAGCACCGCGACCCGTCCGGGGAAGCGCCCCGCGAAGCGCTCGATTGTCTGGGGAGTCAGCGAAATCTCCGGCACCAGGACGATGCCCCTGCGCCCCTGACGTGCTACCCGGTCGAGCGCCCGGAGGTAGAGCTCCGTCTTGCCGCTGCCGGTGACCCCGAACAGCAGCGAGACGCGGGGCGACCCGCCCGGTGCGGCATCGTCGAGTGCGCGGCTGATCTCCCGCCACGCCCGTTCTTGGTCGGGGGTCAGCGTCAGTGGCGCCGTCCGTTCGAAGTCGCGCCCCGCCAGCGGGTCGCGCATGACCCGCACCTCGTCGACGGCGGCGAGTCCCTTCTTCACCAGCGCGTCGATGGACGTCTTCGACGACCCAAGCGCCTTGTTGATCTCCGCCGCCGCAAGCGTGCCGCCCGCCGCCGCCAGCGCGTCGAGCACCGCCGCCTGCTTGGGCGCCTTGGGGCGCAGCTCCTCCACCGCCGACGCGGCGGCGTCGGGGTCGAGCAGCCGGACGCGGCGCTGTGTCTTGGGCCGGACTCCGGCCCTCCGCCACGCCCACGACTTGCCGACCACACCCCCCCGCATGAGCTTGCGCAGCGCCGTCGCGGCCGGCTTCTTGCCCACCGTCCGCTCGATCTCTGCGATGGGGACGGGGTCGCGGCCCCGCAGCAGGTCGACGACCGCCGCCTGCGTGGCGTCGAGTCCGCGGGTGGCGGGCGTTGGGCCGCCGGGCAGCATGGCCAACTGGCGGGGTTCTCCGTTCGCCTCGCCCGGCTCCTCCGACTCCGCCGGCTCTTCCTTGAGGAAATAGGTGGCCGTGACGTGGTCGCGGTAGCCCGGCGGCGTCATGAGCGAGGCGGCGGCGAAGAGCGTGGAGCGGTAGGTGTCGCTCAGCCACCGCGCCAATTCGATCTGCGATGAGGAAAGCAGAGGGCCGGGGCCGACGGCTTCCGAGATGGGGCGGGTCTCCGCGAAGGCCGGGACGTCCGGCGTTTCGAAGACGAAGCCGGGCAGTTGCCGGGAGCCGAAGGGGACGCGGACGGCGTGGCCGACGCGCACGTCCTCGTCGTCGGAGAAGGAGTAGCTGAACGTGCGCCCAGGCTGCGTGGGCGCGTCGACCGCGACCTCGGCGTAGCCCATCAGGCGCTCCTCACCGGCGGCCCCGCCGCCCGAGGGCCGCGCCCGGAGCTCTACTTGGCGGGGCGGCCGCCCTCCCGTCCGAAGTTCGTCTTCTCTTTGATCCGGGCCTGCTTCGTCGAGCGGCCCCGGAGATAGAAGAGCTTCGCCCGGCGCACCTTGCCCTGCCGCACCACCTCGACCGATTGCAGCAGGGGCGAATGGTAGAGAAAGGTCCGCTCGACCCCGACGCCGTGGCTGATGCGGCGCACCGTGAACGAGGCGCTGGGCCCGTCGCCGCCCTTCCTGATCACCACGCCCTGGTAGGTCTGCGTGCGCACCCGGTCGCCCTCTTTCACTTGGGCGTTGACCTTCACGGTGTCGCCGGGGTTCAGGTCGGGAATATTCTCGTTCGGGCTCAGTTCGATCAGCGCGTGTGCCTTCATGACGTCCGCCAGGGTACGGGAGAAGCTTCGGAGCGCGTTGCCGCGCTCGGGTCTACGACTAGCCAGAATACCATATTCGCGGCCTCCGCCGCGCCTCTGGTGGGTTACGCTTCGGACGCTTCCTCGTCGGCGAGCTCCGCCTCCGCCCGCGCAAGCTCCTCGGGCGTGATCCCCGCCCGCTCCAGCAGGTCGGGCCGCAGCTCGCGGGTCCGGCGCAGCGACTGGTTCCGCCGCCACCGCGCGATGCGACCGTGGTCGCCGCTGAGCAGCACCGGCGGGACCTTCATACCGCGGAACTCTTCGGGGCGGGTGTATTGCGGGTACTGAAGCAGCCCGTCGGCGAAGGAGTCGGTTGCCGGCGAGCCGGGGTCGCCGAGGACGCCGGGGAGCAACCGCACCACCGCGTCGACGATGGCCCATGCCGCCGGCTCGCCGCCGGTCATCACGAAATCGCCCAGGCTGATCTCGTCGTCGACGTGCTGCCGGACGCGTTCGTCCACTCCCTCGTAGTGACCGCATACCAACGCGACGTGCGCCTCGCTCGCAAGCTCCGCCGCCATGGCTTGGTCAAACGTCCGGCCCAGCGGGCTCATCAGGACCACCCGCGGCTCGACGTCGCTCTCGCGCACCGCCTCGATCGCCTCGAAGAGCGGCTCCGGCTTCATCAGCATGCCGGGCCCGCCGCCGTAGGCGTAGTCGTCGGCGGTGCGGTGGCGGTCGTGGGTGTGGTCGCGGATATCGCGGACGTCGATGGCGGCAAGGCCGCGCTCGACGGCCCGCCCCACGATGCTCGACGACAGCGGCGACGCGAACATCTCGGGGAACAGGGTCAGAATTGTGAAGCGCACGGTCGCCGCCGCGTCACCGGTGGTGATGGTGACTGTGGCCGTGATGACCGCCGTCGTGGCCGTGCTTCTCATGCGCCGGCGGCGTGTGGTCGGCGCCGCCGCCTTTGAGAATGGCGATCGCGTGCGGGATCACCGGTATCACCAGTTCGAGGTTCTCCGCTACGCCCTTGGGGCTGCCCGGGAGGTTGACGATCAGGGTGTGTCCGCGGACGCCCACCACGGCGCGGCTGAGGATGGCGTGCTGGTTCGCCCGCCACGACTCCAGCCGCATCAGCTCCGCGAGACCCGGCACCTCGCGCTCGATCACGTCCCGCGTCGCCTCCGGCGTCACGTCGCGCGGGCCCAGCCCGGTGCCTCCCGTGGTGAGGATCAGCTCGACGCCCTCCGAGCTCCACTTCGAGAGCAGACCGGCGATCTGGTCGCGCTCGTCGGGCACGACCTCGCGGTGCACCACCGATGCCTCCGCCGCCCGCGCCGCCATCTCGATGTTGTCCCCGCTGGTGTCCTCACGCGTCCCCTTCGACACGGCGTCGCTGATGGTGAGGATCGCTACGGTGAACATTCGGCCCCTTCGTGCGCCGCGCCCGGAGATATGGAGCGCGCCGGACGCGGCGGCGTCATCTTAGCACGTGGCCTTGTTCACTCAGCCTGTTCGATGCAGTGCCGCAGGACCTTCTTCGCGGCGACCAGCGGCACGATCACCAGGAACCACAGCCCGACGGCCTGGCCGGCGCCGACCACCGTCCCGGCGATGAGGAGGTCGGTGCAGTAGCTGCCGCACTGCGCGAACTCGTCGAGCGCCGTCACGACTTCCAGCAGCGCCCACGCCCACATCGCCCCCGTCCACATCCAGATCGTCCACCTCACTACATCGAGCCATTGCTCCGGCTTACACATAGCGCTGTCCTCCTATTCGATCTCCATTGCCTACGTCGTCAAGCGCAAGTCGCCATTCCATCATTCCGTCGAATCGCCGCCGCCGGCCGGCGGGGCCGTCTTCCGTCCCCCGCCCTCGCGCTCCTCGTTGGAGCGGCGGCGGCTCTCGGCGGCGTTCTCGACCATCGCCGCGAACTCCGAGGACGAGTTCGCCAGCGCCGTGAAGTCTCCCGCGCTCAGGACGAGCAGGTCGACGGGGCCCCGCGCCAGCGCCGACGCGCTCCGCTGGCGGCGACTCATCAACGACATCTCACCGAAATACTGGCCGGGGCCAAGGATGGCCGTCGCCTCCGGCGAGCCGCCGTGATAGATCTCCACTTCCCCGCTCAACACGACGTAGAAGTTGTCGGCGAACTCGCCCTGGCGGAAGATCGTCTGGCCGCCCTCATAGTGCGAGCGCGCCACGGGGCCGCCGCCCATCGCCTCGTACTTCGCGATGTCCCGCTTGAAGAAGAGCTCGATGGTCCAATGCAGCATGGCGCGCAGTTTCCGGTCGATGCCGGGCAGTTGCACGAGCCAGAACGTCCGGAAGAGGAACCAGGCGAGAAAGCCCTGAAGCTTGAAGCCGAAGATTTCGGCCGCGCCCCGGTACCCTCCCAGGGTGACCATCACGCCGGTCGAGCGGTGCAGGAACGGCTTTAGGGGCCGCTCCTCTATGGCGGCCACGATGTTGCGGGCGGCGTGCTGCGCCTGGCGGAGGGCGGACTGGGCAGTCGGCGGGTACTGGCCGCCGTCCCGTAGGTTTGGGATGGCCCCGGCGTCGCCCACGACCCAGACGTTCTCATAGGCGGGAGCCCGGAGGAACTCGTCGGCCTGCAGCCGCCCGCTGCTGTCCAGGCCCTTGTCGAAGGAGTGGAGTATGGGATTGGGCCCCGCGCCCAGGGCCGAGACCAGCGTCCGCGTCGGAATCCGCTCGCCGCCGGCAAGGACGGCGCTCTCCGCCGTCGCGCTCGCGATCGGCGTGTTCGTCCATACTTCGATGCCGTTCCGCTCCAGAATGCGCTGGCTGAATTCGGCCAGCTCCTCGCTCAACTCTGGGAGGATGCGGCCGCCTCGCTGGAGGAGCACGACCCGCACTTCGCGTTCGTCCAACGTAGGGTAGCTGCGCACCGCCTCCTTCATGTAGTCGTTGATCTCCGACGCCACCTCGACGCCGGTATAGCCGGCCCCCGCCACCACGAAGGTCAGCAGCTTCCGCCGCTCGGCTGCCGATGCCGTCACCTCCGCCTGCTCGAGCGCTCCGAGGAGATGGCTCCGCAGGGTGAAGGCGTTGGCGATCGTCTTGACCGTGAAGGCATGCTCCGCCATACCCGGCAGGGAGACGAGGTCGGTCGAGTTCCCCACGGCGACGAGCAGGTGGTCGTAGGCGATGCGGCGCTCCACGGTCGCCCCGTGGTGCCGGATGTGGACCACGCCCTCTTCGGGGTCTACGGAATCGATCTCGGCGTGGTGAAAGTCGATGCCGGGGAGCAGGCGGCGCAGCGACTTGACGATGTGCGGCGCCTCGATATTCCCCGATACCGCCTCGGGCAGCATGGGCTGCACCAGGAAGAAGTTGTCACGGGAGACCAGGGTGACGTCGATCTTGTCCCGGCGGACGGCCTTCCACAGTTCCAGCGCGGCGTAGAGCCCGCCGTAGCCGCCGCCCAGGATCGCGACACGCGGCCGCCGCGTCGGCGGGGAAGCGAGGGGCGTCGTCATGGCGCCGGCCTACGCACGTCGCCGCGGAGCGGGAGTGTTTGCCGGGGACGGTCGTCGCGGAGGGACCGGCGGCGCGGATGCGCGCCGCGATCAATGGCGGCAGGGCCTCCGAGTAGCCCTTCGCTCATACCGTCCTCCGCGCCGGGCCTCGGCGGAACCTTACCACACAGCCGCCCTGCCGTGGCTCGCGTGGTCCAGGCCCGCCCTTTAGGACAGGAAGACGCGCACGTCCGCGTGCGTGAAGTGCAGCTCGAGGACGCCGGAGCGCTCATGCTCCACCGATTCTCGATAGGCGTCGAGCGTGATGGCGCAGGGCGCGCCGTCGGGGCCGGACTCCTTCACGTGCGGGCAGTCCAGCTGCATTTGTGCCAGAGGGCAGAGATGGTCGGCGGTCGGTGCGTCCCAGTAGCCCACCACTTGCATGGGGTGGAAGAGCTCCTCCGCCGCGTTCCGCAGGTCGGCGACGATCTCGGAAGCGCGGTAGCTGACCGACTGCGGGATCGAAATCTCGATGATTTCCACTTACGGGTGCTCCTCGTCCACCGAGCGCAGGAAGTCGAGGTCTTCCTCCCGGAGCATCCCGCGCCGCATGCGGTCGTCGATCTCCATGACGGAGCGGACCTGCCGGCTGGGCAGCCGGTGGATGCGGCGCATGACGCCGCTGAGCCGCCGGGCGAGCTCCGCGCGTTCCGTTTCGTCCACTTGGCGATGAACCCCCTCACGCAAAGGCTTGGGCTTCGTTGACCGCACGCTTGCGAGATTGAGTGTAGGGCGCAAACGAGCGCCTCCGCAATGAACGCCCTACTGCTCCATATCGTCGACAGAGCTTGAGGTGCCGGCCTTCTGCCCCCGCCGACCCACCACCATGCGCCCGGCGAGCAAGAGCAGCGTCATGCCGATCAAAGGAAAGACGAAAGCCGCCATCGCGAGGCTGAATGGGCCCACCGCGTCGTGGTCCGAGGCGCGGAGGACCACGTAAACCATGAAGGCGACGAAGTAACCGAAGAAGAGCGACCCCTCCCAGCGGTCGATCCGGTAGCCGCTGAGGAAGACGGGGAAGCAGGCCACCGCCGCGGCAAGCATGACGGGAATGTCGAAGTGGATCGCCGAGGGCTCGACGGCAAGACCGCCGCCGGCGAGCGCCGACGCCCCCGCCACGGCGAGGATGTTGAAGATATTGCTGCCCACCACGTTGCCCACCGCGATGTCGCGCTGCCCCTTTATCGCCGCCACGATCGAGGTCACCAGCTCCGGCAGCGACGTGCCGATGGCGACGACGGTGAGCCCGATCACCATCTCACTCACGCCGATCTCCGCCGCGACGCTCGACGCGCCGTCCACCAGGCGGTTCGCGCCGAACGCGAGGATGACGCCCCCGCCCGCGGTGATGACGGCGTCCTTGGCGAGGCCCAGCGGCGTCCGTTGTACCTCCGGCGCCTCCGGCGCATCGGTCGCTTCGGACTGAGGGAAGAACCGCCGCCGCGCGAAGAGGAATACGACGTAGGCGAAGAAGGCCGCCACCAACACCGCGCCCTCGACCCGTCCGATGCGCTCGTTGAGCGCCATGAGCAGCAGCACGACCGAGACCCCGATCATGATTGGCACGTCCAAACGCACCAGACGGCTGGCGACGACGAGCGGGGCCACCGCGGCGCTCAGCCCAAGGACGGCGAGCACGTTGATGATGTTGCTGCCCACCACGTTGCCCAGGGCGATGCCCGGCGCGTCCTCGAAGGCGGCGCTGACGCCGACCACGAGCTCCGGCGCCCCGGTCCCGAACGAAACGATGGTGAGGCCGATGATGATCGGCGGGACGTTGAAGGCCGCGGCGAGCCGGGACGCCCCCCGGATGAGCATCTCCGCTCCAAGAATCAGGAGCACGAGGCCGGCGGCGATCCAAACGGCGTCGAGGATCATGACGCCGGCGCCCGGGTGGAGCGGTGGGCGTGGAACATCGGCTCGCTATTCGCCCTTGAACGTGGGGGGCCGCTTCTCAAGAAAGGCGGCGAGGCCTTCCTTGCCGTCCTCGGTGGCCAGCAGACGCAGCATGCCGCGGAGGTCGTCGGTCACGGCGTCGGAGAGCGTCTGCTTCGCGCCCTCAACGACGCGGGACTTGATCTCGGCCACGGCGAGCGGCGCCTTCTCGGCGATCTTCGCCGCCGTTTCCAAGGCCCGCTCCATCAGCCCCTCCGCCGGCGTCACTTCATTGACCAGGCCCCACGCCAGAGCGTCCTGGGCCCCGAGCATGTCGCCGGTGAGCAGCAGGGGCTGCGCGCGCGTCTTCCCGATGAGCCGGGTCAGACGCTGCGTGCCGCCCCAGCCGGGCGTGATGCCGAGGTTGATCTCGGGCTGCCCGAAGCGGGCGTGCTCGGCGGCGATCCTGATGTCGCAGGCCATGGCCAGCTCCGCCCCGCCGCCCAGGCAGAAGCCGTTGATGGCCGCGACTACCGCCTTGGGGAACGACTCGATGCGGTCGAACAACCGCGCCGCCTGAAACAGGGGATGGTCGTCGTCGATCTCCTCGACCCGTGAGAGCAGCTTGATGTCGGCCCCCGCGCAGAACATCTTCTCCCCCGCCCCGGTGATCACCACCGCCCCCACCTCGCGGTCCTTCTCCACGGCGTCGAGCGCGGCGGACAGGCCCGCGATGACGTCGGTCCCCATCGAGTTGGCCGGCGGATTGTCGATGGTGAGGACGGTCACGGCCCCATGGCGCGCGGTGGATACGGCAGTCTGTTCCGGCATGGAGAAGCTCCTCGGGAGGTGTCGCTTCGACCCCGGCTTCGGCGGGGCGGTTCGCGGCTCTAGTCTAGTCTAGCGCACCCCGTTCGCGCGGAAGCCGGACGCGCCGCTTGAGCAACCGCTCTCCGCTGCGTTATACTTGATGCCTCTGGTGGCCAGAGCGGTGTGGACCCACCCGTTCCCATCCCGAACACGGAAGTGAAACGCACCAGCGCAGACGATACTCGAGGGGGAACCCTCTGTGGAAAATATGCCGCCGCCAGGGGTTTTCTTAAGGGCCTGACTCCACAGTCAGGCCCTTTGGTTTAAGCCTTACCGCCGGCCCCGGCGAAGCTCCACCGATCCGGGCCCACAGGAGTCGACAGGTTCGCAGACCTTTACAGCCCCAGAAGCCCATCCGTATAATGCGCCGTAACCCAGCTACCCAGGCAGAGTGAACTTGTGACCCAGCAGTCCGGCGAATTCGATATGGACCAGTTGCTCGATGAGGCCGAGCAGGGGTACCAAAACCTCTATCGCGGCCAAGTCGTCGACGGGGTCATCATGAAGGTTGACAAGGACGGCGTCCTCGTCAACGTCGGACAGAAGACCGAGGGTGTCGTCCCCTCCCGCGAGATGCGGACGCTGACGCCCGCCGACGTAGAAGAGTTAAAGGAAGGCGACCCCATCGTCGTCGCCGTCGTCCGGCCCGAGACCGACGAGGGCCAGGCGGTCCTTTCCCTGGACCGCGCGCGGGGCGAGATGGGCTGGCGCGTCCTTCTTCAGCATGCTCAAGACGGGACCGTCATCGAGGCGCCGGTCACCGGCTTCAACAAGGGCGGGGCCGTGGTGAACGCCGAGGGCGTCCAGGGTTTCGTCCCTCTCTCTCAGCTGACCGCCGTAGGACGTCCACGGGGCGACGGGGTCCAGAACGAGGCCCTCGAAGCGCTCGTGGGCACGACGCTCAAGGTCAAGGTGATCGAGGTCAACCGCCGCCGCAACCGCGCCATTCTCTCCGAGCGCGCCGCGACGCAAGAGTTCCGCGCCGCCGGCAAGGCGAAGCTGCTCGCGGAGCTTCAAGAGGGCGAGCTGAAGCGCGGCGTGGTCAGCGGCACCACCAACTTCGGCGCCTTCGTCGATCTCGGCGGCGCCGACGGCCTCATCCACATCTCCGAGCTTTCGTGGCAGCCGGTGCGCCGCCCCGAGGACGTCGTCAATGTCGGCGATGAGGTCGAGGTGCTCGTGGTCAAGGTCGATCAGGAAGCCCAACGCATCGCGTTGAGCCTCAAGCGGACCAAGCCTGAGCCGTGGGCCGAGGTGCCTTACCGGTACCATGAGGGACAGATCGTCCCCGCGACGGTCACCAAGCTCGCCACCTTCGGCGCCTTCGCCCGCATCGAGGATGGCGTCGAGGGGCTCATCCATATCTCTGAGCTGGCCGACCGCATGATCCAGCATCCCCGCGAGGTCGTAACCGAAGGCAAGGACGTGATGGTCAAGATCGTTCGGGTCGACCCCGCGCGCAGGCGCATCGGTCTGAGCCTCAAGCAGGTCGACGCGGATGGTGACGAGAGCCCCGCCCCAGTGCCGCGTCAGGCTGCACCGGAACCGCGGTCCGCGCCACCCGAGCAGCGCTTCGGCCCGGGAGAGGCGGAGCATCGCGTCGAGCGCCCCGCGCTCGACTCGGCGCTCGCCGCCCAGCTTGCCGAGGCGGTCTCGGCCGGCGAAGAGGCAGCCGGCGCCGAGGTTGGGCCGGACGCGCAATCTGATGATACGATGAATGAGTCCGCAGGCGAGACCGCCGCCGCTCCGGCCGAGGAAGAAACGGAGCGCGTCACAGGCGAGACCGCCTAGGAACTACGGAGTGCTCAGTCAGTTAAGCAACCCGCTCACACGGAGCAACGCCTATGGCTAGCAGGTTCGAAAAATTCTCCGAACGCGCCCGCCGGGTTCTCTCCCTGGCCCAGGAAGAGGCCCAGCGGTTTAATCACAACTACATCGGCACCGAGCACATCCTCTTGGGCCTCGTGCGCGAGACCGAGGGCGTGGCCGCCCGCGTGCTGTCCAACCTCGGCGTCGAGCTCACCAAGGTGCGCTCCGCCGTTGAGTTCATCATCGGCCGCGGCGAGAAATCGGTTCCCGGCGAGATCGGCCTGACGCCCCGCGCCAAGAAGGTGATCGAGCTCGCGGTCGACGAGGCCCGCCGCCTTAACCACAGTTATATCGGCACCGAGCACCTGCTCATCGGCCTGCTCCGCGAGGGCGAGGGCGTGGCCGCCGGCGTCCTCGAAAGCCTCGGCGTCACCCTCGAGAAGATTAGGAACGAGACCAGCCGCGTCCTCAGCCAGAGCGCGCCCCAGTCGGCGCAATCGGGCCGCAGCGGGACGCGCACCCCCGTGCTCGACCAGCTCGGCATCGACCTCACCGCCGCCGCCCGCGCCGGCAAGCTCGACCCCGTGATCGGCCGCAAGAAGGAAATCGAACGGGTGGTCCAGATTCTTAGCCGCCGCACCAAGAACAACCCCGTGCTCATCGGCGAGCCCGGCGTCGGCAAGACCGCCATCGTCGAGGCCTTGGCGCAGCGCATCGTCGACGGTGAGGACATCCCCAATACCCTGCACCAGAAGCGCCTCGTCACCCTCGACATGGGCGCCCTCGTCGCCGGCACCAAATACCGCGGCGAGTTCGAGGAACGCCTCAAGAAGGTGATCGAAGAGATTAAGACCTCGGGCAACTGCGTCCTGTTCATCGACGAGATGCACACCATGGTGGGCGCGGGCGCCGCCGAGGGCGCCGTGGACGCGGCGAACATCCTCAAACCCTCCCTTTCGCGCGGCGAGCTGCAGACCATCGGCGCCACCACCCTCGACGAGTACCGCAAGTACGTCGAGCGGGATGCCGCCCTCGAACGCCGCTTCCAGCCGGTGCAGGTCGAGCAGCCGAGCGCCGACGAGACCGTCGCGATCCTTCGCGGCATCAAGGTCCGGTACGAAGAGCACCACAATCTGAAGATCAACGAGGAGGCCCTCCGGGCGTGCGCCAGCTTGGCCTCCCGCTACATCTCCGACCGCTTCCTCCCCGACAAGGCCATCGACCTCATGGACGAGGCCGCCTCCCGCGTGCGCATCCGAGGCACGACCACGCCCCTTTCCGTTAAAGAGGCGCGGCAGGTCCTCAACAAGGTGCACACCGAGAAGGAAGAGGCCATCGGCGGCCAGCAGTACGAGTTCGCCGCCGAGTTGCGCGACCGCGAGATACAGCTCACCGAGAAACTCGAGCAGCTGGAACGGGACTGGAACGACGCCCAGGACGCCACCGGCCTCGAGGTCACCGAGGAAGACATCGCCGAAGTCGTCGGCATGTGGACCGGCATCCCGGTGACGCGCCTTGCGACCGAAGAGACCACGCGGCTCCTCCAGATGGAAGGCGTGCTGCACAAACGCATCATCGGCCAGGACGAGGCGATCGCCGTGATCGCCCGCGCCATCCGCCGCGCCCGCGCCGGCCTCAAGGACTCGCGCCGCCCCATCGGTGTCTTCCTCTTCCTAGGCCCTACCGGCGTCGGCAAGACGGAGCTCGTCCGCGTGCTCGCCGAGTTCATGTTCGGCAGCGAAGAGTCGATGATCCGCCTCGACATGTCCGAGTTCATGGAGCGCCACACCGTGGCCCGCCTCGTCGGCTCCCCGCCCGGCTACGTCGGCTATGACGACGGCGGCCAGTTGACCGAGGCGGTGCGCCGCAAGAGCTACAGCGTCATCCTCTTGGACGAGATCGAGAAGGCCCACCCCGAGGTCTTCAACATCCTCCTCCAGATCTTCGACGACGGCCACCTCACCGACGCCAAAGGCCGGAAGGTGGACTTCCGCAACTCGATCATCGTGATGACCTCGAACATCGGCGCCGAGCTGATCCGCCGCAATACCGCCATCGGCTTCGCAACCGGCGGCGACGAGTCGGAGGACGCCAAGCGCGCCTACGAAGCGATGAAGGAAAAGGTCACCAGCGAGGTCAAGAAGGTCTTCCGCCCCGAATTCCTCAACCGGATCGACTCGCAGGTCGTCTTCCACGCCTTGGAACAGAAACACATCGAGGAGATCGTGGGCCTCATGCTCGACCTCGTGGCTAAGGCGGTCGTCGAGAAGGGGATGGGCTTCCGCGCCACGCCCGAGGCGATGTCCTTCCTCGCGAAGGAAGGGTACGACCCCACGTTCGGGGCCAGGCCGCTGCGGCGCAAGATCCAAGACCTCGTCGAAGACCCGCTCTCGGAAGCGGTGCTCCGCGGCGAGTTCGACGTCGGGGACAACGTTGTGATCGATGTCGAGGACGGCGAGATCAAGCTTCACAAAGGGCCGGCCGCGATCCCGGAGGGCGATGCCCCCGCGGCCGCGCTGCCCGCGGGAGACGACTTGGACGAAGCCCTGCCGGAGCCCCCCGAAGGGGCCGCGGCGGGCACGGAGCCGCCGCCCGCCGGCTAGTCGCGCCTCCCTTGCCCCGGATCCTTCCTCGTTAGCCATAGAGGAAGGGAAGGAGACCGCATCCGACAGACTGCGCCCGGATGGCAGACTTTGCATAACCGGGAGAGGAGACTTTGCATAAGACGCCGCCGCTATGCCGCCGGTGTCGGTTGCGGAGGCGTGTCACCTGGGTTGATACTCCCAAAACGATGGTGTAGAATCCTTCACGCTTGCAGAACCCTTGGCCTCTTATGTCTTCAGCCGAACGTCCTGCACACGTCCCCAAAGTCCTGAATAAGGATTGGTGAAATGAACCTGTTCACCGGCAAACCGCTCCCTTGGATCTATGGCGGCGCGATCGTTCTCGCCGTTATCGCCGCGATCGTTGTCGGTCTCGTGCTCGCCAGTTCTGCGTCGACGACCGGCGCGGCGTCTCCGGATTCAGCGTCGTCTTCGCCCAGCGTTGCCGGCCAGCTTCAGTCCCATGGCCCTGGGTTGGGCAATGGTCTGCCCGGCGGCGAGGTCACCGCATCATCCGTGGCGCCCGGCAGCCCCTCGATTCGCGCCCAGCAGAACGTCACGCCGGCCAGTGTGACGATCAGCCCCGCGGAGGACTACAACCCCATCAGGAGCCAGCACACCTTCACCATTGAGGTGGAACAGGCCGACGGCTCGGCCGCCCCAGGTGCCGCCGTCGAACTTATCCTTAACCGCTTCGGCGACGCCGTCGGCGACATTGTCTCGATCGGCGGCGTCGATCCCGACAAGGTCGACAACACCTTCGGCCGTGTCACCACGGACGACAACGGCGAGGCCACCCTCACCATTACCGCGACCCGCGAGGGCGACACCGACGTCACCGCCTACGTCCCCGCCATCGAGGACGCGAACGCCCACAAGGTCTTCGCCGTCAAGCATTGGGTCGACATGGTCGCGACGTTCCCCGCGGACGCCTCGAACCTCGTCGGCACCGAGCACCCGATGGCCGTCGCGGTCAGCCGCGTGAGCGACGGTTCGCCTCTTGAGGGCGTCCCGGTCATTTGGTCGCTCACCGACGGCACGCCGGATGCGACACTCAACGGCCAGGCCAGCGAGGTTTCGACGGTCACGGACGCCGAGGGCGTCTCCAGCGTGGTACTCGAACAGGTTACGCCCGCGACCGGCGACAACACCGTCTACATCAGCGTCCTGCACTCCACGGGCGATGAGCTCTACTCCAGGATCGTCACCAAGACGTGGCAGGCGCCTTCGCTCAATGTCACGAAGGACGGACCCGCCAGCGTCGGTCTCTCCAGGACGGCCAACTACGTCATCAACGTCACCAACGAAGGCGACCGCACGGCGACGGGCGTCACGCTCACCGACACCCTGCCCGCGGGCATGAGCTACGTGAGCGCCGACCCTGAGCCCACCGAGCTCGGCGACGGCACCGTCGTCTGGTCGCTCGGCGACCTTGATCCCGCCGGTAACGCCATGGTCTCGGTGACCCTCTCCGCGGACGCCGTCGGCGAAATGGTCAATACGGCTTCGGCCATCTCCACGGAAGGCTTCACCGGCGAGGGCGCCACCACCACCATGGTGATCCCTGGCTCGCTCAGCGTCACCAAGACTGGTCCGGAGACGGCCAACATCACCGACATCGTCAACTACGAGATCACCGTGACCAACGACGGTGAGGGCGCGCTGACTGACGTGACGATCACCGACACGGTGCCCGAAGGCCTCACCTTCTTCAGCGGCGTCCCGGGTCCGACGGAAGGCACCACCTGGAACCTCGGCACGCTCGAGGCGGGTGAGTCCCGGACCATCATGGTCGCCGCCTCCGGTGACGCTGCCGGCGACTACTCGCTGCCGGTCACCGTCACCTCCGCGGAGGGCGCCCAGGCCGACGCCAACGTCGACACCACCGTTGTCGCGCCTGACCTCGCCGTGACCAAGACGGCCTCCGCCGACACGTTCCTCGTGGGCACGGAAGTGACCTTCACCATCGAGGTCACCAACAACGGCGACGGCCCGGCCTTCGGCGCGGCGGTGTCCGATACCATGCCGGCCGGCCTGACCGTGGTCAGCTCCGATCCTGAGGCGGCCGTCGGCGAAGATGGCAGCCTGAACTGGACCGTCGACCAGCTCGACGCCGGAGCATCGACGACCTTCACGGTTGTCGTGACCGCCGCCGAGTCCGGCGACTACGAGAACGCGGCTGCCGTCACGGTGCTCGACACCACCGCAGAGGCCGACGTTTCCGTCCGTGCCAACACGCCGGGCATCGCCCTCCAGAAGATGGGCGGATCGGTCATGTACACCGATGGTCAGCGCGAATACCAGATCACCGCCAC
>OZ220064.1:57500-84233 GCA_964291475.2 Dehalococcoidia bacterium
GCGCTCCGCGGCCTCGGTCACCGAGGTCCGCGATGCAACGTCCATCGTCGCGCCCGCCGCGACGATCTTCTCGTGCCGCAGCTCCTCGACGGCCTCCTCGACCGACGCCGGATCCCGGCCCGCGACGATGACGCGGCGTCCCAGCCGACCCAGACCGCGGCAGACTTCGAGTCCGATGCCGCGGTTGCCGCCAGTGACGAGAGCGGCGCCGGGCTCGCCGGTCACGCGCTGCCTTCCTGCAGCAGCCGTTCCATCACCTGCTCGAAGACCGCGAAGGGCTGCGCGCCTTGTAGCAGGAAACGCTCGTTGAAGATGAAGGCGGGCACGCCGCCGATGCCGAGCTCCCGCGCCACGTTGACCTGGTAGTCGACGCGCTCGCGGTAGGTCCGGGTCACCGCGGCGGCGCGGAGGAGGTTGGCCTCGAGACCGACACTCCCGCCGATCTCCGCCAGGACGGCGTCGTCGCCGATGTCTTTGCCGTCCACCCAGTAGGCGTGGAGGACGGCGCGGTGGAATTCGTCGAGTTTGTCTTGGTCGCGGGCGAACTCGGCGGCTTCGAGCGCGAGCCGGGAGTTGGAGACCACGTCGCGGAAGTTCATTTCAAGGCCCGCGTCTTGGGCCATCGCGCGGAGCCGAGCGCGGGATTCGGCGGCGCGTTCCTTCGAGTGGCCCAACGACCCGCCCTCGGGCGGCAGCTCGGGGTGCAGCTCGAAGGCCCGCCACTTGATCTCGACGTCGTAGCCGTTCCGCAGCCTGTCGACCCGGTCCAGGGCGATATAGCAGAAGGGTCAGATGTAGTCCGAGAAGACCACCACGGAGATGGGGCTGGGACTCATACCAGGCCTCCTTTGCGGCAGTATACATGCCGTCCCGACTGGCACGCCGTCCGCCTAGAGGAGCAGCATCGCGTCGCCAAAGGAATAGAAGCGGTACCGTTCGCGGACGGCCTCGGCGTAGGCGGCGTCGATGAGGTACTTGCCGGCGAAGGCGCTCACCAGCATGAGCAGCGTCGAGCGGGGTAGGTGGAAGTTTGTGACCATCGCGTCGACGGCGCGGAACTCGTGTCCCGGTAGGATCATCAGACCCGTGTCCCCCCGATAGGCTTCCACCTTGCCGTCTTCCCTTGCCGCCGACTCCAGCGTCCGCACCGACGTCGTGCCCACCGCCACGACGCGCCCTCCGCGTGCGCGGGCCCGCCCGATGGCCTGTGCCGTCTCCGGTGGCAAGACGGCGTACTCGGTGTGGATGTGATGCTCGCGGGGGTCGTCGACCTCGACCGGCCGGAAGGTGTCGAGGCCGACGTGCAGGGTGACATAGGCCAGCTCCACCCCGCGCTCCGCCAGCCGCTCCATCAGGCCCGGCGTGAAGTGCAGGCCGGCCGTCGGGGCTGCGGCGCTGCCTTCCTCCCGCGCGTAGACGGTCTGGTACCGCTCGGGGTCGGCGAGGGGTTCGTGGATGTAGGGCGGCAACGGCGCCTCGCCGCACGCGGCGATAAGCGCCTCGTCCTCCAGCCGGACCTCGAACATGCCGTCGTCGCGCCGTGCGCCGAGCTCGATCTCATAGGTGCGGCCTTCGCCTTCAATCGACAGGAACGACCCCGACCGGAGACGGCGGGAAGGGCGGGCAAGCGCGAGCCACCATCCGCTTTCCGCGCGGCGCAGTAGCAGGAGCTCGACCGCGCCGCCGGTCGGCTTGCGGGTATGCAGCCGCGCCGGAATCACACGGCTGTCGTTGACGATCAGCAGGTCGCCGGCATCGAGCAGGTCGGGCAGGTCGAGGAAGCGGCGATGCTCCAATGAGCCGTCCGCCCGCCGCACTACGAGGAGCCGTGCATGGTCGCGCGGCTCGATGGGGCGCTGCGCGATGAGTTCGGGAGGCAGGGTGTAGTCGAAGTCCGAAGTCCGCATCGTCCGCGCGAGCGGCTCCGCCCCCGGCCCAGTCACGCCGGCCACTGTTCCCTGGTGAGTCCCATCTCCCAAAACTGGTACTCGTAGCGGCTGCTCATCAAGAAGACCTCTTCGAGGCGGGCCCGCTCGTCGGCGGACGCCTCCCGGCCCAGTTGGTCCAGGTAGCCGCGCAGCCAGTCCGACAGGGCCTTGAAGTCGTCGGCCGCGTAGGTCTGGATCCACTCGGCGTAGGGGTTCGACTCCGACGTGTCGCCTTCGTCGGCGAGCTTCCGGCCGATCTCGTAGTAGCCCCACTGGCAGGGGAGCAGCGCCGCCGCGATCTCCATCACCGACCCCTGGTAGGCGACGGAGAGCAGGTAGTTGGTGTAGCCCGCCGTGCCCGGCGCGATTTCCGCGCGCTCCAGCTCAGCGGGGCTGATGCCGAACCCGGCGCAGTACCGCCGGTGGAGGTCCATCTCCTCCGCAAGCGTGGCGTGGAGCAGCCCCGCGAACCGCGTCATGCCCTCCAGGTCCGGGGCCTTCGCGCTCGCCACCGCGAGGACGCGGGAGTAGTCGATGAGGAACCGGTAGTCCTGGACGAGGTAGAACTTGAAGCTCTCCAGGGGCAGGGTTCCGTCGCCGAGCCCGGTGACAAACGGATGAGAGAAGATCCGGTCCCAGACGGGGCCGGCGCGGCGGCGAAGGTCGTCGGAGAGTCCCATGGGAACCCCAGTATAGCGCCGCCGATGGACTCCCCCCGTTGCCCTCCCTATAATCGCGGCGTGCTGACCACCGGCGTGGACATCGTCGAGATCGACCGCGTGGAGCGGGCGGTGGCCCGCGGGGGCGACCGCTTCCTGAACCGCATCTACACCGAGGCCGAGATCGCCCTCTACCGCGATCGGCCGTCGGAGTTGGCGGCCCGTTTCGCGGGCAAGGAGGCGGTGATGAAGGCCCTCGGCACCGGTGCGCGCGGCGTCGGCTGGCGCGAGATCGAGATCATCCCCAACCGCCGCGGGAAGCCGGTCGTCGTGCTGCGGGGACGGGCGCAGGAGCGGGCGCGGGCGCTCGGCCTCGACGATCTCGCGATCAGCCTCTCCCACTCGAAGGACTTCGCCGTCGCGTCCGTCGTGGGAGCCCGGTCATAGCTAGCGGGAGGCCTTCAGCGTGAGAGTCGTCACCGTCGACGAGATGCGCCGCATCGAAGCGGAGAGCGAGGCCCGCGGCGTCTCCACGGCGCAGCTGATGGAGAACGCGGGGCTTGCCGTCGCGGAGCAGGCCCGCGACGCCTTGGGCGACCTCAAGAGCGAGCACGTCGTCGTCCTCGTGGGCCCCGGCAACAACGGCGGCGACGGCCTCGTCGCCGCCCGCCACCTCGACGACTGGGGCGCGCGCGTCCACGTCTACGTCTGCGGCGAGCGCCCCACCGACGATCCCCATCTCGAAACGCTGCGCGACCGTGTCGCCGACGTCCGCGAGCTCCGCGGCGACGCCCCGTCGGCCGAGCTGCGCCGCGCCCTCGACAACGCCGCGATGGTCATCGACGCCATGCTCGGTACGGGACGCTCCAGGCCGTTGCAGGGGCCCATTGCCGCCGCCTGCGGCGCCCTCGCCGAGGCCAAGGGAAGGCGGCGCGGGCCCTTCGTCCTCGCCCTCGACGTGCCCACGGGTCTCGACGCCGACACCGGCGCCGTCGATCCCGCCACGCCGACGGCCGACGCGACCGTCGCCCTCGGCTATCCCAAGGTCGGACTCTTCCTCTTCCCCGGCGCCGAGCGCGTGGGTCATCTCTCCGTGGCCGACATTGGCATTCCCGCCGGCCTCGACGCGGACGCCGGTCTGGAGGTCGCCTCTCCCGATTGGGTTGCCGCCCGGCTGCCCGACCGTCCAATCTCGGCGAACAAAGGCTCCTTCGGCAAGACGCTCATCGTCGCCGGCTCGGCGAGCTTCATCGGCGCCGCCAACCTCGCCTGCGCCGGCGCCGTGCGCTCCGGCGCGGGCCTGGTCACTCTGGCCGCGCCGCGCAGCCTCATCCCCGCGGTCGCCGCGGCCCTCCCCGAGGTCACCTACGTCCCCCTCGACGAGACTGCCTGGGGCGAAGTCGACGGCCCGAGCGCGGCGGCGCAGGTACTCGACGCGCTGCCCGCCTATGACTCGGCGCTCGTCGGGCCCGGCCTCGGACAGGGTGAGGGGTCGGTTGGGCTGGTCAACGGGCTTGCCGAGGGCATCGGCGGCGTCCCCGGTGTCCGGCTGGCGCTCGACGCCGACGCGCTCAATATCCTGTCGCGCATGAACGAATGGTGGACGAAGCTCCCCGGCGCGGTGGTCACACCCCATCCGGGCGAGATGGCCCGGCTGACGGGCCGCTCCGTCGAGGCGGTCCAGTCGAGCCGCATCGAGGTCGCCCGGTCCGCCGCCGAGGCGTGGGGCGCCGCCGTGCTGCTCAAGGGCGCCTACAGCGTCACCGCGCTCGCCGGAGAGCGCACGGTCATCAACCCCTTCGCCAATCCCGCCCTCGCGACGGCCGGCACCGGCGACGTGCTCGCGGGCATTGTGGCATCGCTGCTGGCCCAGGGCCTGCCGCCGTTCGACGCGGCGGTCGCCGCCGCCTACCTCCACGGCGCGGCGGGCGAGGAGGTCCGGGGCGCGCTCGGCGACGCCGGCGCCGCGGCCTCCGATCTCCCGCTGCGCATCCCGCCGGTCATGCAGGGCCTCCGGGGCGAGTAACCGCCCGGGCGCGCCTGCGGCCGCGTACCCTCTCTCAGTCTCCCCCAGAGGGGGAGCGGCTTAGGGCCCTCTCTCAAAAGGGGGAGAGGCCGAAGGTGCCACCGGCCCGGCAGGGCCTTCCCGTATAATGGCCGCTGGAGCGGCGGTATGCTTCTGGCGGTTGACATTGGGAACACCAATATCACCTTCGGCGTCTTCGAAGGTGATTCCATCAAGGCGACTTGGCGCATGGCCACCGAGGTCCATCGCCAGACCGACGAGTACGCCGCGCTCTGCATGACGCTCCTCGGCTACCACGGCGTCCCGATCGAGGCGTTGGACAAGGGCATCGTGAGCAGCGTCGTGCCCCCGCTCACCCACAACTTCGAGGAGCTCTTCGAGCGCTACCTGAACATCAAGGCCACGGTCGTCGGGGCCGGCATCAAGACGGGAATGCGGATCTTGTACGAGAGCCCCCGCGACGTCGGGGCCGACCGCGTGGTGCAGGCCGTGGCCGCCAACCGGCTCTACGGCGCTCCTGTGATCGTCCTCGACTTCGGCACCACGACGGTGCTCGACGCCGTGAACGAGCACGGCGACTACCTTGGCGGCGCAATCGCGCCGGGGATCAACCTCGCCGCCGAGGCCCTCTACGAGCGCGCCTCCAAGCTGCCCCGCATCGAGGTCGTCCGCCCCCGCACCGCCATCGGCCGGAACACCGTCGCCAGCATGCAGTCGGGCCTCTACTTCGGCTACATCGGCCTTATCGAGGGCCTCGTGACCCGCTTCCAGCGCGAGCTGGGCGGCACCGCCAAGGTCGTCGCCACCGGCGGCCTCAGCTTCCATATCGCCGACGACACCAACCTGATCGACGAGGTCAACGACGACCTCCTGCTGCTCGGTCTGCGCATGATCCACGAGATGAACGAGAGCCGGTCATGACGCTCCAGGGACGCAACATCGTGCTCGGCGTGACCGGCAGCATCGCCTCCTACAAGGGCGCCGATCTGGCGAGCAAGCTGACCCAGGCCGGGGCGCTGGTCGACGTCATCATGACGCGTTCCGCCATGGAGTTCGTGACGCCGCTCACCTTCAGCAGCCTCACCCATCGCACCGTAGTCCGCGACCTCTTCGACGCCGATTCGGAGACCAGCGTCGAGCACGTCATGCTCGCGAAGCGCGCCGACGCCGTCATCATCGCGCCGGCGACGGCGAACGTCATCGCCAAGATCGTCCACGGGCTGGCCGACGACATGCTCACCGCCACCGTCCTCGCCACCGCCGCCCCTCTGATTGTGGCCCCGGCCATGGACGGCAACATGTTCGACAATCCCGCCACCCAACAGAACCTGGAGACCCTGCGCGAGCGGGGGGCCGATATCGTCGGCCCGCACACCGGCTACCTCGCCAGCGGGCTCTCCGGCGTCGGCAGGCTCGCCGACACCGCCGAGATCATCGGCGTTACGCGCGCCGCACTGGGGAGAAGCGGCGACCTGGCCGGCCGGCGCATCGTGGTGACCGCCGGGGGCACGCAGGAGCCCATCGACCCCGTGCGCGTCATCACCAATCGCTCGTCGGGCAAGATGGGCTTTGCCCTGGCGGAGGCCGCCCGCGACCGTGGAGCGAGCGTGACCTTGATTGCCGCCCCATCGGCCCAACCGAGTCCGGCGGGCGTCGACGTCGTATCCGCCGTCACCGCCAGGGAGATGGCCGCCGCCGTCGCGGATGCCGTCGCGGACGCCGACGCGCTCATCATGGCCGCCGCCGTCGCCGACTACGAGAGCGCCGCCCCCGCCGACCGCAAGATCAAGAAGACCGGCGGGCCGCTCTCCATCGACCTGGCGCCGACGCCCGACATCCTTTCCGAGACGGACGCCTCCTGCGTCCGCGTCGGCTTTGCCGCCGAAAGCGCCGACCTCATCGCGAACGCGCGCAAGAAGCTGGAAGCCAAGCGCCTCGACCTCATCGTCGCCAACGACATCAGCGCCGCCGATGCCGGCTTCTCATCCGAAAACAACCGGATCGTCATTCTCGACCCCGACGGCGGCGAGGACGCCCTCCCGCTCATGCCCAAGTACGAATGCGCGGGCAAGATATTGGACAGAGTCGCCGCGCTCATCGCGGTCTCCGGAGGTAAGCGGTCATGAGTACCAAGATCAGCATCATCGGCCTCGGCCTGATCGGCACGTCCATTGGGATGGCGCTCAAGGCGGCCAAGAACAAGGACCTGGAGATCGTTGGCCACGATCGCGAGCCCACCACGGCCCGCGGGGCCAAGAGCCGGGGCGCGGTGAACTCCGTCGAATGGAGCCTCCCTGCCTGCGTCTCCGAGGCCGATATGGTTATCATCGCCGTGCCGGTACTGGCCAGCAAAGAGGTGATGGAACAGATCGCGCCGCATCTCCCAGACGACTGCCTGGTGACCGATACCGGCAGCACAAAGCAACAGGTCCTGAAGTGGGCCGACGAGATCCTGCCGCCGGGCGTCCACTTCATCGGCGGCCATCCCATGGCCGGCAAAGAGGATTCGGGGCCCAGCGCCGCCGACCCCGCCCTCTTCAACGGCGCCATGTACTGCGTCCTTCCCTCCATTCGCTCCGCGAAGTGGGCCGTGCAGGCCGTCCTCTCGCTCGTCCAGACGCTCGGCGCCAAGCCTTACTTCGTCGACGCGCAGGAGCACGACAGCTACGTTGCCGCCGTCAGTCACCTGCCGATCGCACTCTCCGCCGCGCTGGTGGCCTCGACCGCGGAGAGCCCCTCTTGGATGGAGATGTCGCGCCTCGCCGCCACGGGCTACCGCGACGTTTCGCGCCTGGCCTCCGGCGACCCGGAAATGAACCGCGACATCTGTCTGACCAACGCCAACGAGATATCGACGTGGATCGACCGCGCCGTCCTCAAGCTCCTCGACCTCAAGCGCGGCCTCAATGAGCGAGATGAGGAGAGCGTGGCGAGGCTCTTCGCCGGCGTCTTCGAGGAGCGCGAGAAGCTCATGGCAGGGGCGATCCGGCCCGTCGATACCAACCCCGAGTTGCCCACCATGGGCGACAACATGCGCGCGCTGTTCGTGGGCGACCTGCTGGCCCGAAAGGGCCGGGACCTCATGGAGCGGTACGAGGCCGACCCGCTGCGCAAGGGCAAGCGCAAGTAGCGCGCCCCTCAGAGGCCGGTATGGTCCAGCGAATCCAAGGCCGCCGCTCCGTCCGGGGCCGCATCCGCGTGCCCGGCGACAAGGCCATCGCGCACCGCGCCTACGTCTTCAATGCGATGTCGCGGGGCAGGGCATTGGTGACCGGTGTCCCCCGCGGCCAGGACTGCGCCTCGACGCTGCGCTGCCTCCGCGACCTCGGCATTGCCGTCGAGGAGCGGGAGGGCGCGGTCAGCATCGAGGGCGTGGGAGGCACGGGGTTCACCGCGCCCGATGGCACCCTGGACGCAGGGAACAGCGCCTCGACCCTCCGCTTCCTCGCCGGCCTCTTGGCCGCGCAGCCCTTCGAGTCGGCGATCACCGGCGACGACTCGCTGCGCCGCCGCCCTATGGCCAGGATCATCGACCCCCTCCGGCTCATGGGCGCCCGGATCGAGGGGGCCGAGGGCGGACGCGCCCCGCTGCGCATCGCCGGCGGCGGGCTTCAGGGCATCGAGTATCACACGCCGGTGGCGAGCGCCCAGGTCAAGACGGCCCTCCTCATCGCGGGGTGCAACGCGCGGGGGGAGACGGTCGTCGTCGAGCCCGCCGCGTCGCGGAACCACACCGAGCTCCTGCTCGCCGCGATGGGGGCGGATATCGAGACCGAGGGCACCCGCATCCGCATCAGGCCCGGCGAGTTGCACGCGCAGGACGTCGCCGTGCCGGGCGACATTTCCTCGGCGGCCTACTGGATCACGCTGGGCGCCGCCCATCCCGACGCCGAGGTCACCGTAGCGGGTGTGGGGCTGAACCCGTCCAGGACGGGCATCTTCGACATCCTCAGGTCGATGGGCGCGGACATTGCGGTCGAGAACGTGCGGGACGCCGGCGGCGAGACTGTCGGCGACGTCCGGGCGCGGTCGAGCCGCCTGCGGGGAACGGTCGTGGAGGGCGACGTCATCCCGCGGGCCATCGACGAGCTACCCCTAGTCGCGCTCGCCGCGGCGCTCGCCGAGGGGCCCACCGAGATCCGCGACGCCGCCGAGCTGCGCGTGAAGGAGAGCGACCGCATCGCCACCACGGCGATGGAGCTCGCCAAGCTCGGCGTGTCCATCGAGGAGCGCCCCGACGGCCTGCGCATCGAGGGCGGAGCCAAGCTCCGCGGCGCGGAGTGCGCCTCCTACGACGACCACCGCCTCGCGATGACGCTTGCGGTCGCCGGCGTCATCGCCGCCGGCGAGACCGCCATCGGCGGCGCCGAGGCCGCTTCCGTCACCTACCCAGAGTTCTGGGACGACCTCGCCGGCCTCGGCTAGCCGCTGCCGAGGTGCTCTTGCAGGAAGGCGAGTGTCTTGCCCCAGCCGTCCTTTGCGGCCGTTGGGTTGTGGGTCTTGATCATGGTGTTGACGAAGCCGTGGTCTACCCCCGGATAGGTGTGGAACTCGTGGGTCTTGCCCTGGCCGTGGAGGAGGTCGCGCAGGAGGGTCACCTGCGAGAAGGGAACCAGCGAGTCGGATTCCCCGTAGGCAAAGAGCGCCGGGACTTTCAGGCCGTCGACATATTGCAGCGGCTGGACGGGGCGGTTCTCGTGCAAGATGGGATACATGATGACGGGGTAGAAGGCGACGAGGGCCGCCGCCTCGGCCCCGCGGGCGCAGGCGAAAAGGCCGTACCGCGCGCCGAAGGAGTAGCCGGCGATGGCGACGCGTCCCCCGTCGACGTCGGGAAGCCGGGGCATGGCTCCCACGACGGCCTTGAGGTCCTCGATGGTGCGGAGGTCGGGGTAGCCGCCGATCTTGGCGATCTCCGCCGTGCGGGGCGGCCATCCCTCGGCGGGCCCGTCGCCCCGCCAGTACATGGTCGGCGTCAGCACCGCGTAGCCGGCCTCGGCGTAGGCGCGGCCGAGGTCGCGCATGTGCGGCGTGACCCCGTAGACGTCGTGGACGAGGACCACGCCGGGGAGCACGCCGCCGTCCTCCCGCCGCGTGTAGAGGGCGTCCATCTCGCCGTCGGGTACCTTGACGGTGATCGAGCGTTCGGCGATGGGCGGGGCGGCGTCGGGCATGGGTCTCTCCGGTCGTAGGCTCCGGGCATGATAGCGAGAATGTTCTATACTTCACAAACCGCCGCGGGCCCCGCACGGGAGGAACGAGTGCCCCAAGACGACATCGTCGTGCGCGGCCTGACCAAGCGCTTCGGAACGCTGACGGCGGTCGACGAGATCTCCTTTGCCGTGCACCGGGGCGAGGTGTTCGGCATCCTCGGCCCCAATGGCGCGGGCAAGACCACGACCCTCGAGTGCATCGAGGGGCTGCAGGAGCCGACCTCCGGCGAGGTCTCCGTCCTCGACCTCGACCCGCAGCGCGAATCCCGCCGGGTCAAGGAACGCATCGGCATTCAGCTCCAGGCCTCGACCTATTTCGACAATCTCAAGGTGCGGGAGCTGCTCAATCTCTTCGCCAGCCTCTACCCCAAACGCCTGCCCATCGACGGCCTGCTTCGTCAGTTCGATCTCACGGAGAAGGCCAACGCCTTCCTGCGCGACCTCTCCGGCGGCCAGCAGCAGCGCTTCACCATCGCCGCCACTTTGATCAATGACCCCGAGGTCATCTTCCTCGACGAGCCGACGGCGGGCCTCGACCCTCATGCGCGCCACGGCGTCTGGGAGTTCATCGAGGAGATGCGCCGCGAGGGCCGCACCGTCGTCCTCACCACGCACTACATGGAGGAGGCCGAGGCGCTGTGCGACCGCGTCGCCATCATGAACGAGGGCCGGATCGCGGCGCTCGACACGCCCCAAGGTTTGGTCGATGGCTTGGACGCTCCTCATGAGATCCGGGCCCGCGTCGAGTCCGCGCTGCGGCCCGTCGCCGGCGACGCGCTGCACGCGCTGCCCGCGGTCGTGTCCGTCCGCATGGACGATGACGGCGGACTCGCGCTCCGCTCCTCCGACGCGGCGAAGACCGTCCCCGCCTTCTTCCGCTGGGCGGAGGAGTCCGAGGTCGAGGTCACGCGGATCGAGATGCGGCCGGCCACGCTCGAAGACGTCTTTCTCGCCGTCACCGGCCGCGCCCTGGCCGAGGAAGTCTGACCGTGCTCGTCACGACCATCATCACCCAGTTCAAGGCCTTCGCCCGGGACCGGCAGGCCATCTTCTGGACGCTGGCCTTTCCCCTCATCTTCGTCACCGCCTTCGGGCTCTTCGACATTGGCGGCGATGACGTGTCGGTCCACACCGTGGCGGTCGTCGACTATGCCGGCAACGATCTCTCCCGCGGCATCGTCGCCGACCTGGACGCCTTGGAGAGCTTCGAGGTCGCCCTGCGCGGCGATCCCGACGCCGCCCGCCAGGAGATCCGGGACGGCGACCTCCGCTACCTCATGACGATACCGGCCGATATCGAGGAGCGGGTCGAGGCGGGGCGGGCTGCCGCCGTCTCGTTCGTCTTCGACGAGACGCGGTCGGACGCCTTCGCCGTGCTCGGCCAACTGCAGCGGTTCCTCGACCAGCAGAACCTCGACTTGGTCGACGCGCCGCGGCCCATCGTCTTCGCCCCCGAAGGCGTGCGCACCGAGGACACGGACGACTGGGACTATTTCAACTTCCTGCTGCCCGGCCTGCTCGCGATGGGCGTGATGAACTTCTCGATCATCGGCCTCGCCACGGTCCTGGCGACCTACCGGGAGCGCCGCGTCTTCAAACGCATCCTCGCCACGCCGATGCCGGTGAGCGTCTTCTTCACCAGCATGATCTCGTCGAACCTTGTCCTGACGCTCGCGCAGTCCGCCATACTCCTGGCCGCGGGCGTCTTCCTCTTCGACGGCTCGGTGCGTGGCAGCCTGGCACAGTTCTTCCTCATCATCCTGCTGGGGAATCTGATCTTCCTGAGCATCGGCTTCATTACCGGGGCTTTCGCCAAGAGCGCCCAGGCCGCGGCAGGCATGGGCAACGCGGTGGCGCTGCCCATGATGTTCTTGTCGGGCACGTTCTTCCCCACCGACACGCTGCCCTCGGTGCTCGGGGCCATCGTCGAGTTCCTGCCGCTCTCGCCGGTGCTTGCCTTGCTCCGGGGCGTCGCGTTGGATGGGCGGAACTTCTGGGAGTTTCCCTTCGAAGTGGGCCTGCTCGCCGCCTGGATCGTGGCGGCGGCCCTGATCGCGTCGCGCGTCTTCCGGTTCCGCTAGCCGCGGGCGGGCTACGCGGAGCCGACGGGTTGCTTGGCCGTGGCGGCGCGCGGCGGCGGTGCGGCGGGCGGGCCTGCCGAGTCCTCGGCGTGGAGGCGGGCCTCGATCAGACGCTCCGGAACGCGGTAGACGTTCTTCACGAGGCGGAGGGCCTCCAGCGTTCTGATCACGTAGGACGACGCGTCGACCTGCCACCAGCGCAGGCCGTGGAAGGCCGACTTGGGGAAGGCGTGGTGGTTGTTGTGCCAGCCTTCGCCGAGGGCGAGGATGCCGACGAAGATGTTGTTGGTGGCGAGGTCCTTACCGAGGCTGAAGGGCCGCTGCCCCCAGATGTGGCACACCGAGTTCACCGCCCACGTCGAGTGGTGCATGAGGAAGACGCGGACGAGACCGCCGTAGAGGAGGCCGGTCCACCCGCCGATCAGGAAGGGGATCACGAACCCGAGCACGGCCCACCAGAACGCCGTGCGGCTGATGAACATGACCACGGGGTCCTTCATCTGCTCCTTGGCGTACTTCTCGAGCGCGCCCCGGTTCGATCCGAACATCCAGCCCACGTGGGCGTGCCAGAAGCTCTCAACCGGGTTGTGGGGTGAGTGGGGATCGCCGTCGAGGTCGCTGTTCGCGTGGTGCTTCTGGTGGATCGCCGCCCAGGTGATCGCGGCGCCTTGAATCGACCACGTGCCGAAGATCAGCAGGATGGCCTTGACGACGGGGTTCGTCTGGAACGCCTTGTGCGTCAGCATCCGGTGGAAGCCGACCGTGACGCCGAGGCCGGTCGCGACGTAGAAGCCCGCGAGCAGTCCCAGGTCCGTGGCCGAGGGATAGTGGCCGCCCGCGATGCGGTAGATGGCGTAGGCGAAGGCCGCGAAGGGGACGCCGGTGAGGATCAGGGCGAGCAGTTGCTGCAGCCGGTAGCCGACCGAGGACTCGCCGGCGCTGGGGGCCGTGGCGATACCGCCTTTGAGATAAGCGAAAACGCGAAGGGGTTCAGCCATGAATGAGGGCTCCCGCCGCGGCGCTGGCGCTCCGCGTAGGTTCAGGATCTGCCGCGAACATTATAGCCGCTTTCCCCTCCCCGCGGGGTTCTACGCGCGGCGAATCAGCATCAAGCCGTCCCGTACGGTGAGGATCACGTTCCGGACGCGTGGGTCGTCTTGCACCCGCCGGTTGAAGGCGACGATGGCGTGGTCGCTTTCCTGCTGCGGATCGAGGACGCGCCCGCTCCACAGGACGTTGTCGACGGCGATGAGGCCGTCCGGCGCGAGCAGCTCCATCGCGCGCTCGTAATACGCCGAGTAGTTCTCCTTGTCGGCGTCGATGAAGACGAGGTCGAACGGCCCCTCGATGTTCTTGAGGGTCTCCAACGCGGGGCCCATGCGGATCTTGATCTTGGCACCGTGCGGGTTACGCGCGAAGTACTTCGAGGCCATGGCCTCGGCTTTCGGGTCGACGTCGCAGGTGATCAGCTCGCCGTCGTCGGGGAGCGCGGCCGCCATCATCTGGGCGCTGAAGCCGGTGAACATACCGATCTCTAGGATGCGCTTGGCTCCCGAGAGCCCCACCAGGAATTGGAGCAGCGTCCCTTCCAACTGCCCCGACAGCATCTGCGGCGCGCGCATCGTCGCGTGCGTCTCCCGCGTCAGCTCCTCCAAGAGCTCCGGCAATGGCGTCGTGTGCGCCGCGGCGTAGGCCTCGATGTCGTCATCAACGATGAACATGTGTGGTCTCCTTAGTCGGCGTCGGGGTCGGCCATGCGCGTCGACGACGTGACCACGCGCGCCTCCGTCAGCTCGCGGATCCTCTCGTCGGAGTAGCCGATGCGGCGGAGCAGCTCGTGGGTGTGCTCGCCGACGTAGATCGTCGGCGCGAGCCGGTTCTCCATGTCCGAGAAGTGGATGTAGGGGCCGAAGCGGTCATAGTCGCCCAGCGACGGGTGGTTTGCTTTGACCCACATGCCCGCCTCCTTGAGGACGGGCTGCTCGTTGGCGAACGTCGAGGCGTCGCCGTCGAACACCTCGGCGCAGGCGACGCCGTGCTCGGCGAGCAGCGACTCCCAGGCGTTGGCGGACCGTGAATCAAAGACTTCGGCCAACTCGGCGGCGAGCTCGTCGTCATGCTCCAAGCGCGCCTCCGATGACGCGAACCGCGCGTCGCGGGTGAGGTCGGCGCGACCCAGGCCGTCGCACAGGCCCTTCCATTCCCTGTCCGTGACGCAGGCCAGGAAGACCCAGCCGTCGGCCGCGCGGTAGGAGCGGTAGAGCGCGTGGATTCCATAGAGGTCACGGTCGGGCAAACGGCGCTCGGGTTTGCCGTCGTATTGGATGAAGTCCTCGCTCTCCGCGTAGAGGCACGAGCCGATCATCGTCGTTTCAAGATATTGGCCCTTGCCCGTGCGCTCGCGGCTGCGGAGGCCCATCGAGAGGGCGGCGGCCACCGCGAGGGCGGAGGTCACGTCGGGGTTGCCCTCATTGGCTTGGAAGAGCCGGCTCGACATCTCCCGCAGCTCGGGGTAGCTCATTGGGGTGTCGGGGTCGGGTGGAACGCCGCGACCGGCCTGATGGAGCGCGCCTCCGCAGATCGCCCCGGGAATGGGGTGCATCGCCGCGCGATGGGCCATGGGCCCCGACGAGCCGTAGGATGCGGCGTAGAGATAGACGAGGCTGGGGTTCAGCTTCCGGCAGGTCTCGTAGTCGATGCCCAGCCGCTCCGGTACCCCCGGACGGAAGTTGTGCATCAGCAGGTCGGCTTCCTTGATGAACTCGTAGGCGATCGCCCGCCCTTCCGGCTTCTTCAGGTCGACCGCGATCGACTTCTTGCCCTGCATCGCCTTGGCCGCTCCGGCGGCAAAGCGGCGGAAGGTATCGCCGTCGAGGCTTTCGAACTTGATGACCTCGGCGCCGAGGTCGGCCAGGACCGCCGTGCCGAACGGCCCCGCGAAGAAGGTGGCGAACTCGACGACCTTGAGCCCCTCCAGAGGGTACCGGGGTGAGGAGGCGCCGTTCGCCGCTGCGTTCGACCCCACTCCCGTGGCGCCGCTCAGGAGCGCGGCGGTGTGCTCGCCGAGGGCCGGCGCGGGGCCTTGGGGCGCCATCGGCGTCTCGGAGCACTTGACCAGCGGTCCGAGTTGCCGCGCCTTGCCCACCGCGGGGTCGGTCACCTCGATCCAGTTTCCGTTGTGCGTGATCTGGGGATGGTCGAAGGCGTCCTGCGCGGTCATGAACGGCTCGGCGGCAACGTCGTACTGGTTGATGAAGAGGTCCATCCACTCGTCGGCGGTCTTCGTCTGCATTTGCTCGTGCAGCTTCTCGTAGAGCTCCTCGAGGTCGGGCCCGGCCGGAATCTGGGGGACGTTGGCGTAGCGCTCCTCGGCGAGCAGGTCGCCGAGGTCGAGGGCCAGGAGGAAGTTGACGAAGAGGTGCGACATGGCGTTGGCGCACTGGATCCACTTGCCGTCCTTGGTCCGTCCGACGAAGTACTGCGCCGTGGGCGAGCCTCCCGGGGGCCGCGAGAGCTGGTTCGGCTTCCGGTCCATCTGCCACTGCAGCCACATCCAGTCGTAGGCGAGGATGGCCTGCGCCAGGCTCGTCTCGACCTTCTGCCCGCGGCCGGTGCGGTCGCGGGCGTGCAGGGCCGCCATGCTGCCGATGATGGCGTACATGGCCGCGCCGTAGCTGGCGGCGGGGAGCGCGGCGAAGGCGGGCCCCTCCTTCGGGGCCTGCTTGTCGAAGGTGCGGGCACGCCCCATTTTGGCGTTTATCACCGCGTCCCAGCCCTTGAGGTGCAACCACCGCTTGATCGGGCCGAAGCCGGTGATGGAGCAATGCACCAGGCCAGGGTTTACCTTGGACAGCGTTTCATAGTCGATGCCGAGGCGATCCTCTCCGCCTGTGCTGACCGCGGCGATGAGCAGGTCGGCGGTCGCCGCCAGATCGCGCAGACCGGCACGGCCGTCGGAGGTCTTGAGGTCGAGCACCACGCTCTTCTTGCCCCGGTTCCACATAATCCACGCGGGTTGGGAGCGTGTCCGGTCGCCGGACGGGGGCTCGACCTTGATCACTTCGGCGCCGGCGTCGGCGAGGACCATCCCGGCGAGGCTCCCCGCCATCCCTTGCGAGACTTCGATGACCCGCAGCCCGTCGCACATTCCCGGCATGATTCCCTCCAGAGTCCGGCAAAACCGCCCAATTCTTGCATATGGTTCTGGGTGGTTCAAGGAGACCGCCCGCTTCCTTCTCCGGGAAGCCGAGTGGTGGACCAGCGCCCTACGGGCGCTCGCGCGCCGTTAGGCGCGCGCCCTCTCTCATTCTCTCCCAGAGGGAGAGAGGTTTAAAAGGCTCCCCCAGCCGTGGAGGGGAGACCCTGCGGCTCCCCTCGGCGATGGCAGGCGTCACGGTCTTGCCTGGCAAAGACCGATAGCGAAGCATGGGGTGGTTAACCGGTGCGACGCTTATTGACGTAAAGGGTGGCCAATCGTATTCTAATCGTCGGCTTTCTTGCCGACCGTCTCGCTTTCCGCCATTCCCCTTCAGGAGTCCCTGCTTGAGAATCGACGATACCGACCGCCGCATAATCGAGCTGCTGCAGGCCGATGCCCGGCAACCGAACGCCACCATCGCCCGCGTTCTGGGGGTCAGCGAAGCGACCGTCCGGCGCCGGATCAAGATGATGGTCGATCAAGGCTCGCTCACCATTCGCGCCGTGCCCAACCCCAGCAGCTTCGGCCTCAACACCTCCGCCGTGATCGGCATCGACGTGCAGCCCGACGCCCTCGACAGCGTGGCCGCGGGACTCGCCGCCCGCGAAGAGGTCACCTTCGTCGGAGTCTCGACGGGGCGCTACGACCTCGTGGTCAACGTCCTCGTCGGCACCCTCGACGAGCTTCGCGAGTTCCTCGAGAGCGTCATGACGAAGCTGCTCGGCGTCCGCAAGACGGAGACCCTCGTCCTGCTCGACGTAAAGAAGCGCACCTTCGGCCGGGTCACCTAGCCTCCGAGCGCAACCCAACCTCCCGACGACGGGTCGAGCCCGTCGAGCCACCGCACCAGCTCGCGTCCGATGCGGTGCGGGTGGTCCTCTTGCAGGAAGTGGATTCCCTCGCCGAGGTGGACCGCCTCGATGTTCGCGACGTGCGACCGCAGCCACTCGACCATCGGCGCCTGACCCAGGCCGCCGGGCGTCGCGTGGAATAGCAGCATCGGGGTTAGGGTGGCGGCGAGCCAGTCGTTGACGGCGGTCATCGCGGCGGCGGTGTCGGCGGGTTCGCCCTCGATGGGGATCTCGCGGGGCCATTGCCACAACACCCGGCGCGCTGCCTCGTCGTCGTAGGGGGCGCTGTAACGGCGGAGTTCCTCGTCGGTCAGCGTCCGCACCACGCCCCCTGGAAGGACCTTCTCGAAGAAGACGTTGGCCTTCACAATCAGGTCCCAGCCGGCGTCGCCGCGCCACGCCCGCAGGGTCTCGCGGAAGTCGTCTGGGATGTCGTTCCAAGAGGCGATGGGCATGAACATGGAGCCGAGCAGCGCGACCGCCCGCACGTTCGACTGGTGACGCTGCGCGTAGTGCAGACCGACCTTGGAGCCCCAGTCGTGCATGACCAGCGTGAGGCCGTGTAGGCCGAGCGCGTCGATGAAGCCTTCGACGTAGCGGGCGTGGTCGAAGAAGCGGTAGGCGGCGCCGGGTTTCTCCGACATGCCCATGCCGGCCAGATCGAGGGCCACGCAGCGGAAGCGTGAGGAGAGGTGCGGGATGATGTTGCGCCAGATGTAGGACCAGGTCGGGCTGCCGTGGAGAAAGAGCACCGGCGGCCCCGATCCTTCGTCGATGTAGTGCAGGCGGACGCCGTCGACGGACGTGTAGCGGGACTGGAAGGGGAAGTCGGCGGAGATCGCCTCCGGCGGGGCGTGGGGCATGGCGGGGGACAGTATAATCGGCGGGGTACCCCGAGGAGGCCTTCGTGACCGAGGCCCCGGCTTCCGACAATCCCCGCTACGAGGCGAACGAGAAGGCGCCCTGGCTCCTCTCCCTGGGGCTGGGCCTGCAGTTCAGCCTCATCGCTTCCGCCACCCTTCTGATCACACCGGTGATCGTGGCCAACGCATCGGGAGGGGGCGAGTCCTACCTGGTGTGGATGGTCTTCGCCTCGTTGCTCGTGGTCGGTGCGGCGACCTTGGTGCAGGTGCACCGGCTCGGGCCGGTCGGGGCCGGCACCGTCCTTCCGTTCTTTACGGCCGCGTTCTCCATCCCGTTCTGCATCACGGCGCTGGTTGACGGCAGCCCGGCGACGTTGACGACCCTGCTCATCGCCGCGGCGATCGTCCAGCTCGTCATATCCCGGTGGCTGTTCATCTTGCGGCGCATCGTCACGCCGACCGTTGGCGGCACGGTGATGATGATCCTCTCCATCACCCTGGCCTCCGTCGTCTTCGGTCTCCTAAACGAGGCATCCTTGGAGGAGCCGACGGCGGCGCCCTTGACTGCCCTGACGACGTTGGTCATCGTGGGCGCGCTCACCCTTCGCGGCACCGCCGTGTGGCGCCTCTGGGCGCCGGTAATCGGCATCGTGGCCGGCTGCGGCGTCGCCGCGGCCTTCGGCATCTATGACGCTCAGCGCGTGATCGATGCTCCCTGGATTGGCTTGCCAAGCGAGTGGCCGGGGCTGGACCTCGACTTTGGCACCGCTTTCTGGACGCTACTCCCGGGGTTCTTTTTCCTCGGTGTGATCAGCGCGATCCAGGCCAATGGCGAGGGGATCGCGCTTCAGCGCGTGGCCCACCGTGAGGACCGAGCGGTGGACTTCCGCGAGGTGCAAGGCGCGATCTCGGGGTCCGGCGCGGCCAATCTCTTTGCCGGTGTCGCGGGCGGAGTCCCCACCGCCATCAATCCGGGCATCGTCTCGTTCATTCAGATCACCGGTGTCGCCTCCCGGCGGGTCGGCTACACCATCGGGGTCATCTTTATCGCGCTGGCGTTCTTTCCGAAGTTGACGGGACTGCTCAGCACCATACCCGGCCCGGTGATGACGGGGTATCTCATTCTCGTGACGGGAACGCTCATGGTGTCGGGAATGCAGACGGTCGTTACCACCGAGCAGAACAAGCAGAAGATCGTCGCCGCGGGCGTCGCCTTCTGGATCGGCGCCGCGTTCCAGTTCAAACTGTTCGCTCTTCCGAGCCTCGGACCGGTGTGGCAGGGCCTGCTCCAAAGCGGCATCACCACCGGCGGCGTCGCCGTGCTCGCAATGATCCTCTTCCTGGAGCTCTCTCACCCCCGCCGCATGCGCTTCGAGTCGGAGCTGGACAGCAGCGTCCTGCCGGAGCTCAACGAATTCGTCGATAAGTTCGCCCGCAGCCGGGGCTGGGACTCCACGATGAAGGACCGGCTGAGCGCCGTCGCGGAAGAGACGCTCCTGACGCTCGCCCCGCTGGACCTGACTCTCGACCTCGATGCCGAGGAGGACGAGGCTGATGAGGAGGGGGGACGGCGGCTAGTCGTGCTGGCGGCGAGCGAGGGCCCCGTGGCGGAGATGGAGTTCATCGGCGGCGACAGCGGAGAGGGCAACTTGGAAGACCGTATTCGTCAGCTCCAGCAGCATGACGAGGAGACGCCGATGGAGCAGGAAATCTCACTCAAGCTGCTGCGACGCTACGCATCGTCGGTGCGGCACCAGCAGTTCCAGGGGACCGACATCATCACCGTCCGCGTCGGTCCGCCGGGGACGCGGTAGGCGGCGTCGAGGATAGGGCGTTGGGCATGGCCGAGATCGACGCCGTCGTCTTCGACCTCGACAATACCCTGCTCGATAGGACGGCCCTCTTCGCCGGCGTGGCCGCGGCGTTCTACGACGAGTACCTCGCCGACAGGGACTCCGTAGCGCGGGAGGCGGCCCTCGACTTGATGGTCCTCTGGGACGAGGACGGCTACGGGGACCGCCAGGCTATGCGGCGGCGCTGGCTCACCGAGTGGCCCAACAGCGGTCTAGACGACGACTCGCTGGCCGCGTGGTACGGCTCGGCGACGGACCGCCTCGCGAGGCCGGATGCCGAGGTCAACGCGATGCTGACCGAACTCAACGAGCGTGGGATGCCGTGGGGCATCGTCACCAACGGCGACTCGGACCGGCAGCGCGGCAAGATCAGAGGGGCTGACCTCGACCGGCTGGCGCGGTTCATCATCGTTTCCGGAGAGATGGGCTACGAGAAGCCCGACCTGAGGATATTCCGCGACGCGCTCGAAGCGACCGAGCTCACGGCGCCAGAGCGGGTCCTGTTCGTCGGCGATACCCCAACGGCCGATATCGACGGCGCCAAGCGCTTCGGCATGCAGGCCGCATGGATCAGACGGGGCCGGGACTACCCGGCGGGCCTGCTACCGCCCGACTACGTCGTTGACCGCGTTACGGAAGTGCGGGGGGTTCTGGGGTTATGAAGCACGCGTACGCGGCGACGCCGATGGGGCAGATGCACTACGCCGAGGTTGGCGGCGGGGAGGCGACTCCGCTCGTGATGCTCCACGCCAGCCCGCGGTCGTCGCGGGTCTACGCGGGCCTCATGCCCTTGTTGGCCGGGGAGCGCCGGGTCTTGGCCATGGACACGCTGGGGTCGGGGGGCTCCGACCCATTGCCGCCCTCGGTGACGATGCACGATCTCGGGCGCAGCGTCACCGGCTTCCTTGATGCGTTGGGGATCGAGCGGGCGCATGTCTTCGGGGTGCATACGGGGAACAAGATCGGGGCCGCGCTCGCCGCGGGGTGGCCCGACCGAGTGGCCAAGCTGGTCCTGTGCGGCGAGACGCACAGCATCGTGGTGACGAAAGAGGCGCGCGACGCGGCCATCCACGCCATCGTCGACCGGTACTTCACCGGCGATTCCGAATCGGAGCAGGCGGCGTTGCTCGCCGATTGGACGGCGGGCTTCACCAACCTGACCGGCGTGTGGTGGCACGAAGATGTGCTGGCGTCGCGCGGGCTCTCCGGCGAGACGCTGCGGGCGCTCGAAGCCCGCGCCATCGACTTCCTCCAGGCCCGCGTGGGTCTGGGGCCGCTCTACGACGCCAACTTCTCATTCGACTTCGGCGAGGCGGTGCGCAGCATTCCGAACCGGACGCTGGTGATCGAGCTGGCGAAGGCGGACGAGGCGCACCTCGGCAGGCAGGGCGCGGCGGTCGTCGAGCAGCTCGCCGACGGCGTCCTGGCGACGTTGGACGACACCGGCGCCGAGGTGATCGAGTTCGAGCCCAGGCGCATCGCGGAGGTCGTCCTGCCCTTCCTGCGCTAGTCCGTCGCGCCACCCGCCCGGATATGCGGGCCGGTATGCTATCCTCCCCGCAGGGCGCCGCCTTGACCCGATGAGAGAAGGCCGCGCCGTTCTTTGCAATCGAGGTGGCTATCGTGGACCGTCAAGACTTCTGGTTCCCCGCTGACCTTGAGAGCCTGGGCACACCGCCCACGGGGACCCGAGCGGAGCAGTTTCTCTTTCTCTCGGGGCAGACCCCCCGCAATCTGGAGACCGGCAAGGTCATCCGGAGGCTCCCCGATCTGCCCGCCGACGTTGTCGAGGGGCTCCGCTCGTGGGGCGTGCACGGCGACGGGCGGGAAGGCCCGATCAACGCCCAGACGTGGCAGGTCTACCACAACCTGTCGCGCATCCTCGAGTCGCAGGGTTCGTCGCTGGAGCATGTCGTGCGGCAGCGGCTGTACCTGACCGACTGGCGCGACATCCGCAACGCCGAGCGGGTGATGCAGACCTTCTTCCCCGGCGAGAAGCCGGCGACGACCATCGCCCGCATGACCGACAACGGCTACCACGACGACTACCGCATCGTCGTGGAGATCGTCGCAATCGTGCCGGAGGAAGGCGGCCTCACCACGACCGCGGTGCACGTGCCCGGGCTGGAAAAGGTCTGCCCGCCATACCCGCAGGGGGTCCGCGTCGGCGATCTGCTGTTCACCTCGGGGCTGTACGGGGTCGACCCGGAGACGGGCCGGGTGCCCACCCGGCTCGCCGAGGTGGACGACGAGGCCACCGCGTTCCTGACGAGCGGCAGCTACCATATCGACGTCTCGCTCGAAGCGTTCAAGGCGCAGATGGCGCTGGTCCGCTCCCACACGAAGCGGCTGCTGGAGAGCCAGGGCGCGTCGATGACCGATCTGCTGCGCAACAACCTCTGCACCAGCGTGGGGATGGTGGACGTCGGCGTGTTCGTACCCCTCTATGCATACGACAACCCGGACCCGGGAACGGCGCCTACGATCACGGGCTTCACCATGGGCGCGGGGCGCCTGAGCGGCGATCCCGACGCAATGGGAGTCATGGACTCGGTGGCCGTCGTTCCCGGCGGCGAGTGGGAGAAAATCGGCAAGACCTATCCCGAGATTGTCAGCGGGCCGATTCCGATGACCCAGCAGGCGGGGCCGTTGATCTTCCTGACCGGCTACTCGGGGCGCGACCAGGCGAACTTCCCCATCGTGACGTTCGACCAGCTCCGCGACCACGGCAAGCTCATGGGCTTGGGGCATTTCGACGATCCCGATTCGGAGACGATGATGTGCCAGGCGTGGCACATCTACCGCACCTACCAACGGCTGTTAACGGAGGCGGGCTCGGACATCTCGCGGGTGGTGCACCAGGTGCTCTACCTCGTGGACGTATCGAAGCTCGGCGCCCTGGAGCGCGTCGCCAGGGTCATCTACGACGGCAAGGTGCCGCCGACGACGGTGATCGGGGCCGACGAGATTGGCCCCTACCCCGAGCTGCAACTGGAGATCGACGTCGTCGCGATTCCCTCATAGTCGCCGCCCTAGTCCCCACGGCAGGAGGAAAGCCATGTTGATGAACCGAGAGCGCACGAGCAAGTTTCTGCAAGAGCTTGGCGTCGAAGCCGCCGTCCTGAGCGGCGGGCCGAACTTTAACTATGCGGCGGGCTGGGGGTCGGACGCGCACCTGTGGGGCGGCGGGCCGTTCGCCATCGTCCCCGCCGACCAAAAGGACGAGGTCACGCTGATCATCGCCAACCACGAGCTGCCCTTCGTGTGGCGGGATGCCGACTTCAAGCCCAACCTTCGGACGGTGGGGCGCGAGGTCGAGCCGGTCGTGCCGAGCGCGGACTACAAGCCGCTGCCGGCGGAGGAGCGCTACCTGGCAGCCTTCGAAGAGGGCCGCAAGAAGAACTACGAGGACCGCATGGAGGCGCTGGCGGACACACTGTCCGACCTGGGCCTCTCCAACGCCTACCTCGGCTTCGACGACGTGCGCGTGGCGCAGCAGCTCGAACGCAACAACGCCTTCACCGGCACCTACGAAGACGTCGTCCAGACCTTTCGCTACATCCGCTCGGTGAAGTCGCCGCACGAGATCGAGATCATCCGGAAGGCGAATGAGGCGAATCTGCGGGGCATCGAGGACGTCGTCATCGCGCTGCGGGAGGGGGCTCCGTTCAACGAGGCGCTCATCCAGCACGACATCCGCCTGGCCAAGGAGAACGCGATGCGGAGCGTTCCCTCGCGCATCAGCGGCGTAGGCCGGATGGGGATGGCGCTCTTCCAGCGCCAGGACTATGAGGGCTACCAGATGCAGCCCGGAGACCTCGTCCGCTTCGACTTCGAGGGTACCTACGAGCGCTACTGGACCGACCTCGGCCGGACTTGCTCAGTCGGCGAGCCGAGCGCCAAGGCGAAGCAGTACTACGAGGGCATGCTCGCGGGCCGCGAGGCGGCGATGGAGGCCATGCGGCCGGGCGCGAGGGCGTCGGAGGTCTGCCGCATCGCCGTCGAGGCGATCCAGAAGAACGGCTGCCCGGAGTACGTCACCGGCAAGGGCCTCTGCATGTTCCACGTGATCGGCCTGGAGCTGTACGAGCAGTGGTGCTGGTACCCCCACGGCGACTTCACCCTCGAAGAGGACATGACGATCAACTTCGAGTCGCCCTTCTTCGAGATGGGGTTCGGCGGGATGCAGCTCGAAGACACCTACCTCATCAAGAAGGACGGCCCTGTCGACCTCTCGGGCACCCTCACCCGCGACATCATGATCATCTAGCCGGGGCCGCCCTAGGGGCGGCATTCCGGTTGGGCTGGTGGGTGGCTCGCGCAGTCCCCGGCGGACCGTTGCGGGGGGAGCGCCGGATGCCAGTCGGACGCTCTACCTCTTCGAGCCGACCACGCCAGGGCTTTAGGACTCTATGCATTCATCTGCTATCTCCCGTGAAGGCCCTCTTGGGGCATGGTCCAGGGCAGCCGGTAGAACGGCGCGAACTGTGGCGCGCGTGGTATCGGCATCTCCCCGAAGGGCACGTCGATGATGACCGGGCTCTGCCGTTCCAACGCGAGGGGAATCAACCGCTCCAACTCCATCGGGTCGTCCGCTCTCATGCCGACCGCACCGAAGGACTCCGCGAATTTGATGAAGTCGGGGTTGTGCAGGTCGGTCCCATAGGCTCCGCCGAACGCGTCGTCGAGGTCTCGGGCGACGTTACCGTAGGAGTCGTTCCTGAAGACCACGGTCACGACGTTGATGCCGTACTGCAGGGCGGTGGACAGCTCGGACGAGTTGAACATGAACCCTCCGTCCCCGGTCATGCAGATCACCGGTCGGTCGGGCTTGGCCACCTTGACTCCTAGCGCGGTCGGAAAGCCGTAGCCGAGGTTGAATGAGTAGCCGGAGTCGATGTACGTCTTCGGGTGGCTGACCTGGTAGTGGGTACGGGCGTAGTAGCCGAACTGCGTGACGTCCCAGACGATGAAGGCATCTTCCGGGATGCCTCTCTGCAAGGCCTCCAGAACCGCGTACTGCGGCTCCTTGAGCCGAATGTCGTAGTAGGCGATCAGCCTGCGTGCCGCGCTCACCGCCTCGACGGGCGACGGACGCTCTCCCGCCCCAGCCTCGATGAGGTAAGGAAGCAATGCCTCGATGGTCGCCCGGGCGTCGCCGTGCAGAGGGAGCGTGTTCGCCTGGTGCCTCGTGAGCTCCGCGTCGTCTATGTTGATGTTCACCAGTTTGGACGCCTCGCCCGCCGGATTGCCGAGCGAGAAACGCGCGCCGATTCCTATCACCATGTCGGCGGACTGCATCACCTCGAAGAGCTGGTTCATCTCCTGTCTCTCGCCCCTGGGACTGAAGCACGAGCCGTAGGAGAGCGGATGGCCGTCTGGGATGGTCCCCTTGCCGCCGCTGGAGGTTACGACGGGTATGTTCGTCGCCTCGGCCAGCTTGACCAGGGCTCCTTCGGCGTCGGAGCGCGCCACGCCGCCTCCGGCGTATATCAGGGGCGTGCTGGACCTCGAGATGAGCTGGGCGGCCTCCCGAAGATCGTCGGGGCTGGGTACGATCCTTGAGATACGGGCGGGACTCCGCAGCTCGACTTCCTCCCGTTCTACGCCGACCTCGGGCGGCATCTCGATCAGCACTGGGCGGGAACGGCCGGTGCGCATCTGCCTGAACGCTTCGAATACGGCGTCCGGAACTTCACGAGGCCTGGATGCCTGTCGCCGCCACTTGGTCACGGAGTGCACCGTGCCGGACTGGTCGGCGATTTCGTGCACGGCCCCGACGTTCTTTCCGATGGCGCCGCGCGGGACCTGACCCGCGATGAGGAGCACCGGGTTGGAGCGGGAGTAGGCATTGGTCAGGCCGGACGCGGCGTTGTAGAGACCCACGCCCGGGACCACCAGCGCGACCCCCGGCTCGCCTGAAGCGCGGGCATAGCCGTCGGCCATGTACGTGGTCGCCTGCTCGTGGCGGGTCGTGATCATGCGAATGCCGGGCTCGTCCCGCAGCGCGGCCACAATGCCGTAGATCTGGATGCCCGGGATCCCGAACACGACCTCGACGCCTTCCCTCACCAGGGACCTCGCGAGGGCTTCTCCTCCGCTCATCTTGGCCATGAGTAGCCTTCCTCCAATGGAAGGGGTGCGGGACTACAAGCCGTCGACAACCACCATGTTGATGTTGGCGGACCTGGAGAGAATGTCGCCGAGCGCGATGTATTCCGGCGACTTCAGCCAGGCATGTACCTGCTCGAGGTTGCCGAATTCGAGGATAGCGAGACGCTTGGGCGTCCAGTCGCCCAGTACGACCTCAAGCTCACCGCCCCGCGCCACGAACCTGCCGCCGTGCGCCTCGACCGTGCTCGTGACTCGCTCACGAAACTCACCGTAGAGACGCTCATCCGTGATCTCAACATCGGTTATTACATACGCCGACATGCTTACCCTCTCCTTCGAGTTCCGGCGCCCATCTGAAGGCGCCGGCGGATCTCGATGCGCTCACCTTGGGACGTTATGGGCACCATCTTATAGGGGTTCGGCAACAAGTGGCGACCATCATCATGCGGTCAGCGTTCTTCACCCCTCCAGGGCGTCCATCACGTCGTGGAGGCTGTCGGCGGGGGTGCCGGGGGGCACCTCGCCGTCGGTGGTGAAGTAGAGGCCGCCGTCGGCGGCATCGAGGGCTGCGCCGACGGTCTCCTCGGCTGAATCCCAAGCGTCCGCCGTGATTGCGGCGCCCCGCGCCCGGCCCTGCTGCGTGTCGACGTCCAAGCCGCCGAGGCTGAGGCCGTCGGTGTCGAGCGAGGCGGCGATCGGTGCTGGGCCCCGCGTGGCGAGGAGCAGACGGCCGTCGTAGAACTGTGCAAGGTTTCGGAGGGTGCGGAACGCCTTCGTCAGCGCGTCGTGGATGGCGGGCGGCGCTTGGCCCAAGTCGGGGTCGAGCACGACGACGCCGTCGACGCGCCGCTCGAAGAAGGCGCGCGCCGAGGTCAGGTTCTCCGCGGCGAGCCGCTCGACGGCGCGGGCGCCGGTCTCATCGTCGAGCGCCACGGGCGAAAGGGCGA
>OZ220065.1:0-57913 GCA_964291475.2 Dehalococcoidia bacterium
CGAGCGGTTCGTCGACGAGGGGGCGGAGATCGGGAGCTACACCTACGCCAAGTACGGGCGGACCATCCTCACCCAACCCGGCTCGGTGGCCTACCAGATCTTCGACGCGAAGACCGTCCACCTCCTGGAGGTACGCTACGAGACGGGGACGCCGGTGGTCGCCGACACGATAGCGGAGGTCGCCCGGCAAATCGGCGTACCCGAACGGACGCTGGTCTCCACGGTGGAGCGGTACAACGCGGCGGTTCGGCCGGGCGAGTTCAACCCCTCGGTGAAAGACGGCGTCGCCACGGAGGGCATCGACCCGCCGAAGTCGAACTGGGCGCTTCCGCTCGACACGCCGCCGTTCACCGTCTATGCGGTTACCGGCGGCATCACGTTCACGTTCGGCGGGCTGCAGATCGACAACCTGGCGCGGGTGATCGACACCGAGGACGTCCCCATTCCCGGCCTCTACGCGACGGGCGAGATCACCGGCGGCTTCTTCTACGAGAACTACCCAGGCGGGACGGGCCTGATGCGGGGGGCGGTCTACGGCCGCATCGCCGGCGCCGAAGCCGCCCGGCCGACGGAGTAGGGCGGGACGCGATGGCGCGGACCGCCGCCCAAGAGCTCGCGGCGTTCGTCGCCGAGACCGGCTACGCCGACCTCCCCTCGTCCGTTACCGAGGCGGCGAAGGTCTATCTGCTCGACAACTTCGCGGCGGGCTTCGCCGCGGCGCGCCAGCCGTGGACGCTGATGGCGGGCGAGATGGCGCGGGAGCAGGGCGGGGATGGCCCGTGCTCGGTCTTCGGCGCATCCTGGCGGACGGGGCCATCCGGTGCGGCGCTGGTCAACGGCGTAGCCGTCGGCGGCTTCGAGTGCGACCACCCGCACGTGCCGGCGTCGGCGCACCCGTCGGGGGCGGTCTTTCCCGCCGTCCTGGCCCTGGCGGAGCAACGGCGCCTCGACGGCGCGTCCTTCGCCGCCGCCATGGTCCTGGGCTACGAGGTGGTGTGCCGGGTTGGACTGGCGGCGACGCGGGCCGTCGAGGACGGCCGGGGGTTCCACGGGCCGGGCACGAACGCGGCCTTCGGCGGAGCGGCAGGCGCGGGGAAGGCGCTCGGGCTCGACGTCGAGGGCCTCACGCACGCCCTCGGCATCGCCGGCTCGCACGGCGGCGGGCTGCTGGAGTTCGCCCAGGAGGGCGCGATGACCAAGCGCCTGCACGTGGGGCGCGGCGGGCAGCTGGGACTGGAGAGCGCCCTGCTGGCGGCGCGGGGCTTCACCGGGCCGTCGACCGTGCTCGACGGGGAGCACGGCTTCCTCAACGTCTACTCGCCGGCGCCGCGGCCGGAGCGCCTCACCCAGGGGCTGGGCGGCGATTGGGCCATGCTCGGCATCACGATCAAGGCCTATCCCTGCCACGTCTCCTCCCACGCCGTCGTGGAGGGCGTGAACCGGCTGCGGAGGGAGCGGCCCTTCGACGCCGGCGACGTGGAGGCGGTGCGCGTCACCGGCAACCCCTGGATGATGGAGCCGCGCTTCCTGCAGCGCAGCCCGGACACCCTCATGGGCGCGCAGTACAGCCTCCCGTTCACCGTGAGCGTGGCGCTGGCGCGCGGCCTCGACGATCCGCGCGCGATGTCGGACGACGTGCTGGCCGACCCTCAGATACGGTCGCTGGCGGAACGGATCGACCTTGGCGAGGATGGGTCGCGGTTCAGCAGGTCGGGCGGGCCGTCGGCGGAGCTGTCAATCACGGTGAACGGCGAGACCCGGACGCTGGTGGTGTCGGACTGGAAGGGCGCGCCGGGCAATCCCTGCACCTTCGAGGACGCGGCGGAAAAGCTGCGGCGCTACGCGGGCGGCGTTCCCCGGGAGCGCGTGGCGGAGATCGTCGAGCGCATCGGCGGGATCGAGCGCGAGGCGGACGCGGCGGTGTTGGCGGGGCTGATCGGCGGGTGAGGGGAGAGTCGTCCCCTCCGGCCTCTCCTCCTCTGGGCAGCCTCTTAAACCTCTCCCCCTCTGGGGGAGACTGAGAGAGGGCCGGGGCGGGGGCGGGAGGTCTTGCCTCTTCTCCCAACGGGAGAAGATTGAGATGAGGGGCCCTTTGATCGCCGCCACAGGTTCTCGAAGCTCACCACCTCGCCCCCCCCCCGGGCCCGTAGGGGCGACCCTTGTGGGCGGCGGCGCCCTCCCCTGTAGGGGCGAGCCTCGACTCGCCCGTCCCCTCCGGCCTCTCCCCCTCTGGGGGAGATTCGAGAGAGGGCGCGCGCCGCCAGGCGCGCGAGCGCCCGCAGGGCGCTGCTCTTTACTCACCGCCCCCGCAATCAGCCGAGCTTGGGGATGACCTCGGTGGTGAGGCGGCGGACGAGGGTGCTGCGGGACTCGGCGGGCCCGGTGATGTAGAACATCCAGTGGTTCATGCCGCCGTCGGCGAGCTCGTGGAGGCGGGCGACGATATCGTCGGGGGTGCCGTAGAGCTTGGGCGACCGCGAGACGAGCCAGTCGTAGATGCCGAGCTTCTTCGCCCGCTCGGCCAGCACCTTGTGGCGGTCGGGCACCTTGTAGACGGCGGCGATGCTGTGCTTGTCGGCGTTCAGCTCCGCCACCGCGTCGCGGTACTCCTCGGGGATGCCCTTGCCCTCCATCGTGGTCATGGTGAGCCAGCCCATGGGCCAGCCGAGGCTGCGGCTCATCGCCTCCTCGACGGACTCGCCGAAGACGACGTAGCCGTTCCACCAGATGTCCACCTCGGCGGGGTCGCGGTCGACCTCGGCGCAGCCCTCGGCGATGATGCCGCGGATGTAGCGCACGTCCTCGTCGGAGAAGCCCATGGTGACGATGACGCCGTCGGCGGTCTGCGCCGCCATCTTCAGCACCTTCGGCCCCGAGCAGGCGACGTAGACGGGGATGTGTCGGTCGGGCGCCCAGGCGTCCCATTGCTGGCGGAAGGTCTTCCCATCCCAGGTGACCTCCTCGCCGGCGAGCAGGCCTTTGACCGCCTGGATGTAGCCGCGGAGGCGCTCGACGCGGGCGGGCTTGAGCCCGACGCCCCAGATTGAGCTGTCGCCGGTGGCGAGGCCGAGGGCGGCCCGGCCCGGGGCGATGGCGCTGAGGGTCGCCATGCCGGAAGCGGTCACCGAGGGATGGCGGGTGATGGGGTTGCTCACGCAGGGCATGATCCGCATCCGGGAGGTGTTGAGCGCGCAGAGCATGAGGGAGGCGTAGAGCTCGGGGCTGCGCACGGCGGAGTCGGGGATGCCGAACACGTCGACGCCGCCGTCGTCGCAGGCCTTCCACAGCTCGATGGTGTTCTCGATCGGGCCGTCCTGGCCGCCGTTGATGCAGAACTCGAGGCCGCCGTTGCGCATGATGCACCTCCGGCGGGGATGCTAGGGAGGCGCGGGAGTTGGGTCAAGGCGGCGCGCTTCTTGCTAGAATGGGGCCGCCGATTCCCGCTCTTCGCCTAGGAGGACTCTCATGGTCGTAGCCGCAACCGGTGTCACCAACCGACTCGCCGAGCACGCGCTGACGCTGCAGTACGAGGCGCTGCCTCCCGAGGTGGTGCAGCAGACGAAGGGCCTCTTCATGGACTTCCTGGCCGTCGCGCTCGGCGGGCGGCAGGTTGCGGAGTCGTCCGCGCCGATCCTGAAGGGGATGCTCGACCTCGCCGGCGGCGCGAAGGGGAAGAGCACGGTGCTCGGCGAGGCAGAGCGGCATCCGGCGCACTACGCCGCGATGATGAACGCGACGCTGGCGCACAGCATGGACTACGACGACACGCACCGCGTCGCGATCATGCACACGGGAGCGCCGATGTTCGCCACGCTGCTGGCACTGGGCGAGGAGCACTCGGTGTCCGGCAAGGAGTTCCTGGCGGCGGCCGTGGCCGGCTACGACATCGCGAACAAGATCGGGAAGGCGCACGGGCCCGCGATGCATCACCGCGGCTTCCATCCCACCGCCACGACCGGCATCTTCGCCTGCACGGCGGCGGGGGCGCGCCTGATGGGCCTCACCGAGGAGGAAGCCGCGAACGCGATGGGGCTGAACGGCAGCCAGACCGCGGGCTCGCAACAGTTCCTGGTCGACGGGGCGTGGAACAAGCGGCTCCACACCGGGCTGACCGCGCACAACGCCATCCTGAGCCTGGTCATGGCGCGGCACGGCTACTACGGCGGGAGCGGGCCGATCGAAGGGAAGTTCGGCTACTTCAACCTCTACTCGAACGACGAGTTGGACGCGACCGCGGCGCTCGCCGGTCTGGGCAGCGAGTGGGAAGTGATGAACATGGCGGTGAAGCCGTATCCGTGCTGCCGCTACAACCACGCCACCATCGACGCGGTACGGGACATCGTGCAAGAGCAGGAGCTGGCGCCCGCCGACGTCGCGGCCATCAACATCGACATGGGGCCGACGGGGTACAACCTCGTCGCGAGCCCGCCGAACGACAAGAAGCGGCCCGGCAACATCGTCGAGGGCCAGTTCAGCATCTACTTCGCCGCCGCCGCCAGCGTCCTCGAACCCTACACCTGGGGCAGCTACGGACTGCTGGGGTCGGCGGAGACGGAGCGGCTGATGGACGTCACCACCGTGGGCGTCGACGAATCGGACGACACGATGGGGTCGCGGGTGGAACTGGTGACCGCCGACGGTCGCAGCGTGCGAAGGGCCGTGCCGCTGCCCAAGGGAGAGCCGGAGAACCCCATGGCGTGGAGCGAGATGGAGGCCAAGTTCTCCGAGTGGGCGCGGGGCGTCATCGGCGCCGAAAAGACGGAGGCGGTCTTGGCGTCGATCGCGGGGCTCGAAGGGCTCGGCTCGATCCGCGAGCTTACCGACGACCTGCGGCCGGCCTAGTCCTTAGGTAGCGTCGGCGACGATCCGGGCGACCTGCTCGGGGGTCGCCCGCTCGATGGCGGTCAAGGCGACTTCGACTCGCGACGCGACGCCGTCCCAGCGTTCGCGCAACTGGGCGCCGATCTCCTCGTAGCGGCCGCTGACGGTGAAGGCGGCCACGACCTCGTCGCTGACGAGGCCGGCCATCTCCTTCCACTTGCCCTCCCGCGACTTGGCATGGAGGGCGGGGGTGAGGTCGTCCCAGCCGTGCACCTTGAGGATGGTCTGGTAGGCGGGGGTGGAGCCGTAGAAGGCGATGCGCTCGCGGATGACCTCCCAGCGCTCCCGGACCTCGGCGTCGGTGTCGCCGGCGGCGATGAAGCCGCTGGAGTTGAACACGAAGGCGTCGAGGGAGCGTCCCGCCGCCTCCGCGCCGGCCTGCACCGCAGGCCTCGCGACTTCACGCACGTATTTGGGCGAAGCCAGCGGGTGGAGCAGCAGACCCTCGCACAGCGATCCGGCCAGCCTGCACATGCCCTTGTTCGCGCCGGCCACGAGGACGGGAACGTGGGGATGGTCGATGGGGCCGGGGCTGAACTGGGGACTCAGCAGGTTGAGCGAGTAGAAGTCGCCGGTGACGTCGAGGCGCTCGCCCGTCTGGAAGCTGTGCCAGACCGCCCGCACCGACTCGATGTACTCCCGCATGCGGCGGATGGGGCGGTCCCAGGTCGTGCCGAAGCGCCGTCGGATGTGGGCGCGCACCTGGGTGCCGAGGCCAAGCTCGAACCTGCCGCCGGAGTAGCGTTGGAGCTCCCACCCAAGCTGCGCGGTCATGAACGGGCTGCGGGGGAAGGCGATGGCTACCGACGGCCCGATCTTGATGCGGGTGGTGTGCTCGGCGGCCAGGACGAGGGGCAGGAAGGGGTCGAACCGGTTCTCGGCGGTGAGGAGGACGTGGCCCCCGGCCTGCTCGACGAGCCGCGCGGCCTCGACCAGGGAGGCAAGGGGCGTCCCTTCGGAGCGAAAGGCAACCTTCAAATCGGCCTCCTCGGCGGTGGACGGCTAGGCGAGGTGCTCGCGCAGGAAGGCGAGTGTCCTGCGCCAGGCGTCGCGCGCCGCCCGTTCTTGGTAGTTCGGCCTGGTGTCGTTGAAGAAGGCGTGGGCCGCCCCTCGGTAGACCCGCACCTGGTGGTCGAGATCGGACCCTCTCAGGCCGCCCCGCACCCGCCGGACGTGCTCGCGGTCGATGATGGGGTCGTCGGCGCCGAAGATGCCGAAGATGGGGCACTCGGCGTGCTTGAGCTGCGCGCCGGGGTCGGGCGCGTTGCCGTAGTACGCCACGGTCGCGTCGACGTTCGCGCCCCGGCAGGGGGCGAGATAGCAGACCGTCCCTCCAAGGCAGTAGCCGACCATGGAGGTCTTGCCGTTGCTCCACGGCTGCGCCTTGAGATAGTCGCTGCATGAGATGCACTCGCGCACCGCGCCTTCCATGCTCATCGCGCCGTAGTAGGCGGCGGCGTCCTCGGAGGTGTCGGCGATCTTCCCGTGGTAGAGGTCGGGGGCGATGGCGGCGAAGCCCTCGGCGGCGAAGCGGTCGGCGACGTCCTTGATGTGCTCGTTCAGTCCCCACCACTCCATGATCACGACGACGCCGGGGTAGGCGCCGGGGGCCTTGGGCCGGGCGAGGTACGCGGGTATCTTGCCGATGCCGTGGGGCACCGACAGGGTCCGCTTTGTCAGGGCGGCCATGACACGCTCCTTGGAGGCGAGGGGAGTATAGCAACCGCGTCCGGCGGTCGGGGGCGCATGGCGGTCGCGGGCCCTCCCTCAATCCCTCCCTGAGGGAGGGGGGCACGGAGGGTGCGGCTTCGACGGGCTTTGGCGGCCGTCGGGGAGGGCGATTCGTGAATCGCCCCTACAGGGGAGGGAGGCGGACGTCGATGCCCGTTGGCGGTTGGCGCGGGGCCCCTCATCCCAACCTTCTCCCGTGGGGAGAAGGGGTAAGACCCCCGGCCCGGCCTCCCCGGCGCGCTTGGCGGCGCGGGCCCGCCCTCAGTCCCTCCCAGAGGGAGGGAGGCCCGGAGGGGGCGGCTTCGACGGGCTTTGGCGGCCGTCGGGGAGGGCGATTCGTGAATCGCCCCTACAGGGGAGGGAGGCGGACGTCGATGCCCGTTGGCGGTTGGGGCGGGGCCCCTCATCCCAACCTTCTCCCGTGGGGAGAAGGGGCAAGACCGCCCGGCCCGGCCTCCCCGGCGCGCTTGGCGGTCGCGGGCCCTCCCTCAATCCCTCCCAGGGGGTGGCAGGCCCGGAGGGAGGGGTTAGCGGGCTTCGATGGCCGCCCGGCGTGCTAGAGTTAGCGCCGAACGCGTTGCGGGGGATGCGATGAAGGCGAAGGGACTTTTCCACACGGGCATTACGGTGAGCGACCTCGACCGGACGGCGACGTTCCTGAAGGAGTGGTTCGGGATGGAGGAGGTGGAGCGGAAGTCGTTCGGGGACAAGCCCAACGCGACGTGGGACAACCCGGTCACGGGGATCAAGCAGACGTGGACCGACGTGTGCTTCCTGAGGCTGGGGGAGGTCACGGTGGAGATCTTGGAGTACCCGTCGCCGCCGGGGCAGCCGAACTGCCGCACCGGCCCCAACGACGTGGGCAACGCACACCTGGCCTTCTTCGTCGACGACCTCGACGCGTACCATGAGCGCCTGACGGCGGAGGGCTACCGGTTCGCGGGGCCGATCCGCTACAACTTCGACGAGAACGGCAAGCGGCGGGCCGCCATCTTTTTCTGGGACCACGACGGCATCAGCTACGAGCTCGTCTACCGCGAAGCCGGGGTCCCGTAGAAGACTCGGCTATCCCAGCGGGCCGGATTCGGGTAATCTATCGCAACCGGAGCGTCGGAAGGCGCAGGCGAGGTAAGGAGGCGGCATGACGCAGACACAATCGGCGAGCACATATCGGGCCACGGGGACACCGCGGCGGTTGACGCACCACAACTACTTTGTGGGCAACCTCAACAAGACGATGGACTTCTACAACCAAGTCCTCGGGATCGAAGAGACATTCCGTCTGGAGAACCGTCCGGGCGGCTTCATGAGCAACGGCAACACCCATCACGACTTGGGCTTCGTCGAGGTGGGGGAGCACACGCAGGACCGGGGGAAGAGGGCGCAGGAGAAGGGGATCATGGAAGTGCCCCTGGAGTGGGGCACGAAGCCGGGCCTCAACCACTTCGCCTATGAGATGTACAACGAGGCGGAGCTCGTCGCCGCCTACGAGCGGCTCACCGAACTCGGAGTGACGCCCTGGCTGCTGGAGGACCGTCTGGTCACCCGCAGCGTCTACTTCAGCGATCCTGAAGGCAACGGCCTCGAGTACACCGTCGACATGCTGCGCAACTGGCGGGACTACCGGAAGCCGGGCGCCAAGGTCTTCCACCAGGAATATGTCCCGGGCCAAGAGGAGCCGAAGACGGAGTCCTTCATCACGTTCGACCCGGAGATCCGGCGCGTCCCCGACGCGGCGCTCCACGCCAAGCGCGCCTCCCACGCCGTGATCGTGGCGGCGGACTTCGTGCGGCTGCGCCACTTCTACACCGACGTGGTCGGGCTCAGGGAGCTGTTCCATTCGCCGACGGGCGAGTTCTCCGTGCTGCACGGCAAGGACTACCCGAGCTACTCGATGGCGCTCGTCGCGGCGGTCCCCGGCCGTGAGCCGGGCGTGCACCGGATCGCGTTCGAGCTGGCGGACGACAGCGGCTTCGACGGCGCCGAGGAGGCGCTGGCCGCGAAGGGCGTCGACGTGGAGTTCAAGGTCGAGCACCCGAAGAAGCGGGCGGTCTACTTCCGCGACCCCGACAACAACCTCGTACAGTGCTACCACGAGGAGCCGGACTTCCTCGACGCGCTGCCTTCGATGGACCCCGCCCTGGCCTTGATGCTGATCTAGGAGAACAGGGTCGAACCGCCATGTCGTTGCCCTTAGAAGGCATCCGGATCCTCGGGTTCTCCCAGTTCGGCGCGGGGCCGTATGGGTCGCTGCAGATGGCCGACCTCGGGGCCGAGATCATCAAGATCGAGGACCCGACCACCGAGGGCGACGTGGCCCGGCGGGTGCCGCCGTACCTCGAGGACGGCGTGAACGACAGCATCTACTTCCAGTCGTTCAACCGGAACAAGAAGAGCATCACCCTGAACCTCCGCAACCCCCGCGCCAAGGAGGTCGTCGAGCGGCTGGTCAAGGTGTCGCACGGGGTCTACTCGAACTTCCGCGGCGACCTGCCGACGCGCCTGGGGCTCACCTACGGCGACCTCTGCCATGCCAACCCGGCCATCGTCTGCTGCCACCTGAGCGGCTACGGGATGAACAACCCGCGTTCGGCGGACCCCGCCTACGACTACCTGGTGCAGGGCGAGGTGGGAGCGATGGCGATCACGGGGGAGCCGGGCGGCCCGCCGGTGCGGTCGGGCATCCCCATCGTGGACCTGGCGGGGGCGATCGCCTCGGCCTACGGGATGGCCGCGGGGATCATCAAGGCGCTGCGGACGGGCGAGGGGTGCGACATCGACGTCTCCCTGTACGACACCATGGCGTCGATGATGAGCTACATGAGCGCCTGGCACCTGACGCGGGGCTTCGAGATGCAGCGGGAGCCGGCGGGGTCGCATCCCACGCTGGTGCCGTCGCAGAACTTCCAGACGAGCGACGGCTGGATCGTGATCATGTGCGCCAAAGAGGTCTTCTTCCAGAACCTGGCCGACCTGTTCGGCCACCCCGAATGGAAGGAGGACCCGAGGTTCGAGACGTTCGCCGACCGGCTCGCCAACCGCGAGGAGCTGGTCGCCCTGCTCAACGCCGAGTTCCGCAAGCACACCACCGAGCACCTGCTCAAGGTCTTCAAGGGGAAGGTGCCGAGCGCGCCGATCCTCGACTTCGGCCAAGCGATGCAGAACCCGCTGCTCACGGAGCGGGGCATGCTCCTGGACGTCGAGCACCCCGTGTTCGGGACGATCAAGGAGATGCGGGGCGCGGTCATGGCGCCGGGAGAGAAGACCCCGACGCGTCCCGCGCCCAACCTCGGCGAGCACACCAACGAGGTGCTCGGCGAGCTCGCCGGCTACACGCCGGCCGAGATCAGGGAGCTGCGCTCGGCCGGCGCCGTCTAGCGCCCGGAGGCTCTCCGCGGTTGGGGGAACCGGCGATTCGTGAATCGCCCCTACAGGAGTGGGCGCCGTCTAGCCCGCCCCGCGGCTACTCCGGGCCGCGCAGGAACTCGAGGACTTCGCGGTTGAAGTCGTCGGGGTACTCGTAGAAGGGGCGGTGCCCGCATTCGTCGTAGGCGACGAGCCGCGCATTGGGGATGCGGTCCACCCCCTCGACGACACGCTGGAAGACGGCGCGTGGGTCGTCCTTACCCGCGAAGACCAGGGTGGGCACGGTGATCTGCTCCAGCCGGTCGTAGACGCGGATGGGGCGCAGCGCTTCGAGGTTTGTTCTCGACGACGCCATGCGCTCGAAGAACTCTCTCATCCCGGGCTGCGCGTAGGAAGTCATATGCGAGATGAGGATCTCCTCGGGGGGCGAGGCCTTGGGATGCACCGACGACATGTGGCGCTTGCGCATGGTCTCGATCGACAGGTCGTCGAAGGTCCTGGCGACGTTCCGCGCGTTGCCGTCCTGGCCCTTGGCGATCTCCTCTTCGGTGTTGAAGCAGGAGCCGCTGGAGATCAGGATGAGCTTGCGGGTGCGCTCCGGAATGCGGAAATAGAGGAGGGCGACGAGGAGCGCGCCCATCGACCATCCGGCGAGGTGGAGGCGTTCGATCCCGAGGGTATCGATGAAGTCGGCGAGGTGGTCGACCATCGCCATGTAGGGGATGCCCTCGATTTCGACGGGCTCGGTGAAGCCGTGCCCGATGACGTCGGGGGCGTAGACGGTGTACTCGGCGCCCAGCGCGTCGATGTTCTTGTAGAAGTTGTCGGCTATGCTCCCCGACCCGTGCACGAGGAGCAGCGGCTCGCCCGAGCCCTCGTAGAGGTAGCGGGTGCGAATGCCTTTGACGTCGATGAATGCGGCTCTCATCTTTCCTCTCTCCTTACGTTAGCGGGCCCCGGCGCGGCCCTTGGCTGCCCCGCCAGGATTCGAACCTGGGTCCAAGGATCCAAAGTCCTCTGTGTTACCACTACACCACGGGGCAGCATGGGCGGCCCGGCGCCTATCGCTTGAGACGCAACGCCCGGAGCAGCCGGTCGAAGATGCTGCCGCGTTGCAGCTTCTCGACTCTGGCCGCGCTGCAGGCGACGCAGGTGCAAGCCGGCGGGTGGCCGCGGTCGTGGGCCTCGCGTTCGGTCATGCTTTGAGTGTAGCGCGGCGGGCGGCTCCCTAGAAGGGGGCGACGAGCTCCCCTTCCGTGGTCGGTATGTAGCTGGGGCCGTGGTCGAGGGAGACCGGCGTGTTGGCCTCGAAGGGGTCCTCGATGCCGAGCTCCTTGCCGATGTCCCGGAGGGCGGGCATGACCTCTTCGCCAAGGGTCTTGATGCAGCTCATGGAGTTCTCGTGGTCGACCCCGCCGTCGTTGCCCCAGAGACAGAGGATCGAGGCGCGGGTGCTTTCGAGGATGGTGCGGAGCTGCTTGATGACCATGTCGGGGTTGCCGGCGACGATCATGTTGTTGGCGAGCTGTTCGTCGAACGAGGGGATCTTGCGGCGGCCCACGCCAAGGCGTTGCTTGCGGGTCGTCGGCGAGCCGTAGCCGGAGGGGCTGCCCCAGACGGGGTGGCCCAGCCCAAGGAACTCGCCCTGCATCCACATGAACTGGCGGGCGTTCTCCAGCGCCTTCTCTTTGGAGTCCTGGACGTGGCAGCGGATGAGGTAGCCGCGGTAGGGCGAGCCGCCCTCGAAGCCGACCTCCTTGGCGTTGGTGTCGTAGAGGTCCCAGATGCGGGCGGCGTCTTCGAGCGTGGGGTTGAGCGCGATGTAGGGATAGCGGTGGCGGGCCGCCCAGACGATGCTCTCCTTGCTCACGACGCCGGGGCACCAGATGCGGGGGAAGGGCTTCTGGAGGGGGAGCGCCCAGGGGTTCACGCAGCGGAACTGGTAATGGTCTTTCTCCCAGCGGAAGGGGCCGGGCTCGGTCCAGGTCTTGACGATGAGGTCGTGGGCCTCCTCGAAGCGCTCGCGGGTGAAGACTGGGTTGGCGTTGGTGGCGACGTATTCCTGGCCGGCGCCGCGGAGGATGCCGGAGACGATGCGGCCGCCGGAGATCATGTCGAGCTGCGCTACCTCTTCGGCGATGCGCACGGGATTGTCGATGATGGGCAGGGGGTTGCCGTGGAGGACGATCTTGCAGCGCTTGGTGGCGGCGGCAAGGACGGCGCCGAAGATGTTGATCTTCGCCTGCATGGTGAAGGGAGCGTTGTGATGCTCGTTGAGCATGATGCCGTCGACGCCGACCTCTTCGGCGTAGACGTACTCGTCGAGGCGCTCCTGGTAGAGCCGGGCGCCGGCGACGGGATCGAAGTACTTGTTGGGGAAGAAGGTCGCGGTGTAGCCGAGCTTATCGCCGGCCTCCTTGGGGTACGCCGACATGGGCTGCTCGGTGAAGTAGATCAGTTGCATCGGGCTCTTCCTCTCTGTTTGGGCGTGTCCGCGGTCCCGTCCCGCCGGCGCTAGAGGCCGGCCACGAGCTTGGCGAGCTCGGCGGGCTTCTCGTACTCGACGAAGTGCCCGCAGCCGGGGATGACTTCGAGGCGGGACCCCGGGATGAGGCTCTGATAGCGCCGGCCCGAGCTGAGCGGGACGATGCGGTCATCCTCGCCCCAAATGAGCAGGGTCGAGGCCTTGATCCCGCCGACGAGCCGGGCCAAGGGGAGGCTGAACATATAGGGCTTCCACGCGACGCGCGTGGTCATTTCGCGGTTGATCTCCCAGATCTCCAACTGGTCGACGTCCGGCTCCTCCTGGAAGAGACGGTCGAAGTGGGACTGGTCGGCGAAGCCCGCCCGGATGTACTCGGTGGCGCTGAAGACGAACTGGTCCATGATCTCGTCGCCCTGGGGGGGCTGGATGCCGGCGGCGCCGACGAGGGCGAGCTTGCCGATGAGCTGGTGCGACATCGTGGCCATCTCGGCGGCGATCCAGCCGCCGAAGCCGAGCCCGCACAGCGTGACGGAGCTGAGGCCGAGGTCGCGGAGCGCCCAGAGGTGCATCACGGCGAGGTCGCGCGGGTGGCGGGCCCACTCGGGCACGTCCTGCTTGTCGAAGCCGGGATGCGTGGGCAGGTAGACGGTGTTGGTTTGCGCCAGCGCCTGGACGAATGGGTCGTCGATGCCGGGGCTGCCGATGTCTTGGTGCAGCACCACGATGGGGTCGCCCGATCCGGCGATGGCGACGTGGAGCCGCGATCCGGCGACGTCCACGAACTCTTCCCGAGCGGTTGCCGAGATGGTCACCCTGAGGCCTCCTTGCAAGTCACAGCGAAACTCGGCGTCGAATCCAGGCCGTGGACAGGGGAAAACCCGACTCCATGACGGCGCGAAAGCCTTCAGGACGATGTCTTTCGGGCCGGCGCGCCGTACAGGGCCGCCTCGAACGCGGCGGCTAGCATACCACGGGGTCTAACGGTGCGAAACACGCGGGTGGGCGGGCCCGCGCGGGAGGGGCTGGGGGACTAGGTCGAGGAGGGGCGGAAGGAAGCTAGGCGGCGCGGGGGTCGTGCGGCGCGTTCTGGGCGGCGAAGGCGTCCCAACGGCCTTCCTCGGCCCTGTGGCGAAGGCGGTGCTCCGGCTCTTCCTGCTCCGCGGCCATGCGGGGTTCCAAGCCCGGATGGTGCTCGAAACCGCCGGCCCGGTCGCGGCTCGCGGCGATCCTCTCGCGGGCGTAGTCCTCGACGCGCGCGGGGAGCTGTTCAATCACCTCGGCGAGCAACTGAACGGCGATGAGCGGCATGGCGGCGACGCCCACCGCCAACTGGGCCGCGAGCAGCGGAATGCGGACGGCGCTCGCCAGGAGCTGGATAAGAAGCAGCGGCAGCCGAACGATGGCGGAGTCAATTTGGTTGGCTAACTGAGGGACTTGCGATGAATAGGACACCCGGCGCCTCCTCGACCAAAACGCAAAACTCAGAACATAATTCTAAACTAATTTTAAGTTAACTTCAATCGACGAGAGCGCGGTTTTCCGGCCCTCCGTGCTATTCTCGCTGCCCGGCGCGGCGCGCCCCGCCTCTCCCTTGCCCACTCCTCGCCATGAGCACGCCCTCGGAGCCGTCCACCGCAAGCCGAAAGTGGATCGTCATGGCCCCCATCACGGTGGGCGTCTTCATGACGGCCCTCGACGTGGGGGCGGTCAACGTCTCTCTCCCCTCGATCAGCACGCACTTTCAGACCGACCTGTCCACGATCCAATGGGTCGTCTCGGTCTACCTGCTGGTGCTGGCGGCGACGCTGCTGCCGATGGGGCGCGCCGCCGACCTGCTGGGGCGCAAGCGGATCTACGTGGCGGCCTACTTCGTCTTCGTCGTCGGATCGCTGCTGGCGGGGTCGGCACAGGACTTCGGCTGGTTGTTAGGCGCACGGGCCCTGCAGGCGGCGGGCACGGCGGCAATCCAGGCGACGGGCATCGCCATCGCGGTATCGGCCTTTCCCGAGAACGAGCGGGGCAAGGTGCTCGGCGTCGTGGTCACCACGGTGGGGCTCGGCATCGTGACCGGCCCGGTCCTGGGCGGCGGACTCATCGACCTGTTGGGCTGGCGCGCCGCCTTCTTCATCAACGCCGTCGTGGGCCCGATCGGGCTGGTGCTCGCGCACTACGTCCTCCACGACGACCGGCATGACGACCGGGCCGGCGGCAGGCTCGACTGGACCGGCATGGCCTCCTCCGCCGTGCTGCTCGCGTCGATCGTCTTCTTCATGTCGCGCGGCAACGCCGCCGGATGGGGCTCGCCCATCATCGTGACCGCGGCCGTGCTCGCGGCGGCCGCGCTCGCCGTCTTCATCGTCCACGAGAGCCGCGCCAGCGACCCGATGATCGACCTGCGGCTGTTCCGGCGGCGCGCCTTCGCTCTGGGCAGCTTAGCCAGCTTCCTCGCCTTCTCGGCGATCATCTCCAACTCGTTCATCATCACCTTCTATATCCAAGGAATCCTCGGCTACGCCCCGGCGGCGACCGGCTTGATCCTCGCCCCACAGGCCTTCGTGCTCGCGATTGCGGGGGCCGTCTTCGGCCGGCTCGCCGACCGGTTCGACGGCCGCATCTTCGCCGCCGGCGGCATGATCATCACCATGCTCAGCCTGCTCTGGATGTCGCGCCTCGACATGGACTCGAGCGCGATCGAGGTCATGCTCATCTTGATGGGCGTCAGCCTGGGGATGGGGATGTTCGCGCCGTCCAACAACAGCTCCGTGGTGAGCTCGGTCGAGCCGGAGCGCTACGGCCTCGTCGCCGGTTTCCTGGGTGTGATGCGCAGCTTTGGGCAGGTCCACGGCATCGCCGCCGCGACCCTGATCGTTTCGGTGGCCATCACCGCGCTCGGCGTCGAGGCCGATATCGGCGCGTTTCGCGATGAAACCCGCGAGGCGAGCCCGCAGCTCATCGAGGGCTTTGTCGCCGGCCTGCACCGCGTCTACTATTTCGGAGCGGCGGCAGCCGCCGGGGCCGCGCTACTTTCTCTCACGCGGCAGCGCCCCCAAAGGGCAGCACAGCAGGAGCGGGGGACATGAACAAGGCAGCATCGGGGTTCTTTGCGCTGACGGAGATCACGGACCCCTCGAAGCACGTGGCTTACAACTGGTGGCACGCCAGCGACCACCAACCTGAGAACCTCGCCCTCGACGGGACCGTCTACGCCGCCCGCTGGGCCGCCCCCAAGGCCCTGGCCGAGGCCCGCCTGGGAGCGCATCCCGCTCTGGCGTCCAAGCAGTACCTGGGGCACTACATGATGCGGGAGCCCGTCGACCGCGCCGTCGAGGACTTCTCGGCCCTGTCGCACCGGACGAGGGAGACGGGCCGTTCCTTCCCCAACCGCTCCATCATCAGCTTCGGCCACCATAGGCTGATGAAGGCCTACGCCGCGGACCACGTCGTCTGCTCCCCCGAGGCCCTGCCCTGGCGTCCCCACACCGGCGTCTTCTGCACGATCAAACAGCTCCGGGACGCGTCCCTGGACGACAAGATCTCCCGCTGGCACGACGAGGTCCACGTGCCCGACATGCTCGACGTTCCCGGCGTCGCCGGCTGCTACTGGTTCCGCAACGAGGGGGAGCCGGCGGCCTCGATCCCCGATCCCGCGATCGCGGCCCAGCTTGGGCAGCCCGCGCACCGCCACGTCTGGCTGTACTACCTCGACCGCGACCCCGTGGACGTCATGGCCGAGGTCCTGCGGCGGCTCCCCGAGTGGCGCGCCGCGGGCCGCGGCTCCGATCCCGGTTGGCCGCTCGACCCCATCCTCGCCGCCCCTTTCGAGGTCATCCGCCCGGTCGACGACTACGACCTGCCGGCGCTCTAGGCGTGGAGCCACCGGCCCTGTGAGGGCGCCGGGCGGGGGAGCAGCGCCCTGCGGGCGCTCGCGCGCCTAACGGCGCGCGCCCTCTCTCAAATCTCCCCCAGAGGGGGAGAGGGAAGACCACCCCACTTCATCCGCTTTCCAACCATCGGCGGGAGTTTTGCAAAGGTCTCCAAAGGGAGCGAGGGAAGACACGCCGCTCCGCCCGTTTTCCAACCGTCGGCCGGGTTGGGCGAGGGTTTCCTACGGGGTGACCTCGTACTCGACCTGCGCCACTTTCCGCCCGTCCTCGTACACGTATACCCAGTAGCGCCCCGGCGCCCACGGGACGGACGGCTCCATGCCGACCCTAACCCTTTCAGTCTCGCCCACGAACTGCTCCTCGGCGGTCAGGGTCACGCTTTGGCGGCGAATGGGGAAGCCGTCCTCGAACGCCTCGACGACGTCCAGTTGGGTTCGGTGCGGGCCTCCCACAACCTGATAGGAATACTCCAGGGTGAGCCAGAGCCGATCGGTCACCTCCGCGGCGGAGAAGACGGAAATGGGCGGGCCATCTTCAGTGGTCGAGACGAAGGCTCCGTCGATGCCGCCGTTGATCCTCGTGAGCATGGGGTCGACGGAGCCGCGGTCGAGGCGGCTGTCGTCATGTGCCACCGTCCCGTCGTACCACCGGGCGGTGATGTTTGCGATGGCGGCGGCGTAGGACCGGTACACATTCCTGACGTCGTCAATCCCTACCGGAATCTCGTTGCCATCGATGTCCTCGACCTCCGAAAGACGGTACAGGGTCCGGAAGCCTTGACGGAACGCCCCATCGCCCAGCGTGAGGTAGAGGTCGAGGAACAACCGCTCGCCGAGCGCGTCGGCACAGTTGAAGGCATCGTAGCCCCGCGCCTCGTTGAGCCGTTCCAGCGCGTCAATTGTCCGGACTTGTGCGCAGGGATCGTAATGGGGGTCTAAGGGCCGGCCGGTGGGGGCGCTTTCGGCGATGGAGGCCATGAGGGCCGACGCCCCGTCGTCGACCCACTCGGGGTTATTGTTCCAGTAGTAGCGGGCGGCCTCACGCGCGATGATCCAAGGGACGGCATCCGCCTCGGGGCTATCGTCGTCGACGTCATAGACGGGGCGCACGGCGGCGTGGGAGCCGAAGTGCTTGGCCACTTCGGACTCGGAGACCGTCTCCCCAAAGAGCAGGGTCACGTGGCGCGTGGGGAACGGCTCGGACATGAAGGCCTCGGCGCCGCGGACGGCTTGCTCCCACAGGTCCATGCTGCGAAGCGCGCCGGGGCCGGTGCGAATGATGACCAGCTCCAAGTCGCCCGAAAGCGGCAACGAGACCGTGCGTTGCTCGACGGTGACGTGCCCTGGGTCTAGCAGGGTGTCGATCAGCTGGGGGTTGGTCACGCTCACGTCGTTCAGCACCGCGACGATCTGCGCCCAGAAGTCCGTGATGCCGCCGCTCAGCGTTGGGTGCGAAAGGACCCTCTGAAAGTCTCGGTTCCAATACGCGAGCAAGCGCAAGGAGTCGACGGCATCCGCGTCGGCGGGCCCTATGGATTCCAGGAAGGGCATGTCCAGGAGCCGCAGGGTCGCAGGCACATCGCCATAGGCAACCCAGCGGAGGTCCTGGACGACGTCGGTCTCCGACTCGTTGAGGCCGTCGGCGACCCACGGCCTGCCGATAACAGCGTCGAAGACAGACCGGTAGAACGTTGCGAGGTTGACCAGCCCTTGCACGCCATCGCGCTCGGCGCCGTCGATGCCGTCGGCGACCCAGGGGAGTCCCGTAATCGCCGACGCGAGGGCCGGGTGGTTCTGCTGCAGCCACACGGCGTTGGCCAGGCCCGTCCACACCGCGGCGTAGGGCGGCGCCGGCTCGGGCGTGGGGGTCGGCCCGCCCGGCGTGGGCGTGGGCGTCGGCGGGCTGGGGGTAGGGGTAGACACTGAAGTAGGACGAGGTGTCGGGGGTAGGGTGGGCGTGGCAGTGACCACCGGCGCGGCAGTGGGCGACGGCCGCGGACGCGGGGTCGGCGTAGGTAACCCTTGCCACAACGCGTACGCATGGGCCTCGGCGGTGAGGGCGGCCTCGTAGGCCACGAGCGCCGCGGCGCGCTCCTCGCCCGTGGCCGCCTCATAGGCCTCCAAGGCTCTTCTCACCGCCTGCTCCGCTGCCTGCCAGGCCTCGAAGGCCGTCACGGTCGGCGTCGAGGTGGGGGCGGGCGCCGCCGTGGCGATCGCCGCAGGTGTCGGAGTGGGGCTTGGAGCGGGGGTCGGCTCCAAGTCGGTGGGAGCGGGCGTGGGTGTCGGTAGTGCGATGGGCGTCGGCGTCGCGGTCGGTGCGACCACCACGATCGTCGGAGGCTCGTCCCCCTCGGAGAGCACCAGGTACACGATCACGCCGACGACGGCCAGGAGGGCCACGACCGCGACAAGCGGCCAAGCCGCACGGGGAGCGCCGTTGCGCTTGGGCGGGCCGGGCGGGTCTCCTGGGGGTGGCGGACCGGCCGGCGTGTCCGGCGGTCCTTCGGGGGGTATTTCCGCCCGCGCCGACGGCGGCGACACCTCCCGTGGTCTCTCTGCGGGTCTTTGCGTCTGCCTCGGCGGCTCCGCGGACGGAGGTTCGATCGGCTTTTCCGCTTGGCCCGGCGGCTTTGCAGGCATGCCGCGCGGCCTTTGGGGAGAGGGCTGACCTTGACGGCTACGGCGTTCCTGTTCCTCCCGCTCTGCCTGCATGCGCTTTTCGCATGCGGCGCAGCGGGCCAGGCGCGCGGCTTGGTCGAGGGGCACTCGCTCCCCAAGGCTGCCGTGGGTGCCGCAGACCACGTTGTAGACGGGGGTCTCTCCCTCGCGGCCGGCGCCGAGCACGGTGGCGGCGAACGGCTCGCCGCACCAGGGGCAGGCCGTGTAGGGCGCGCTTCCCCTCGGCTCCGGGGACACGTGGAGGCCGTAGCCGGAGTGGCCGCAGAAGCGGCATATGGCCCAGCCCCGGAACTCCCCGGGCGCTGGACGCTCTGGTGGCTGCCCTTCGCCGTAGACTTCTTGGTCGTCGCTCATCGGTTGGCCACCGCCGGAGGGCGGTGCGCGGGGGAATCCTCACCCACTCAAGTGTACGCCCTAGCGTCGCGGCGGGGTTTGACTGGACAACAGGGTGGACCTGATTCGGTCAGCCGTAGGAGTCCGGCGACAGCACCTGGTAGAAGATGGAATACGTCGAGATGAGGACCTCTTCCTCGCCGTCGACGCTCCCCCAAACGAGCACGGTATAGACCCCGGGGCCCAGGTGCAAGATGGAGCGGAGGTCCGCCGATACGGCGAAGGCGTGCTCGGACACAGCCCACACCGAGGGGGTCATCGCCTGCCCAATGACGCGCACGGGGGGCGCCGGCGTCGGGGTCGGCGGCGCGGCAGTCGGCGGCGGTGTGTCGGCGGGCACGCGATAGGGATCGCGGCAAAAGGTCTGCGAGAGGTAGCTAAACGGCGTGTCGAACCCTTCAGCGGGCGGAGCGCGCAGCGCGCCGACGAACCTTCCGTAGTTGTAGCAGTCCGTTTGCGCGACCTGCCCCCTGGTAAGAGTTTGGGGAGGCGGATCGTAGTAGATCCTGATCGTCAGGTCGCCGCCAGGGCCGCCCGGGTTGCCGGCGGCGGGATCGAGGTCGCGGAAGGCCGCGCCATTCTTCAGCGTCCCCGCCATGGAGAGCAGGCCGTTGGGGTCGATGGCGGGTAGCAGGGTGTAATCGACGTAGTCGCCCTCGAAGTGTTGGTAGGCGGCGTAGTGCTGGAAGTTCCAGGCAAGACCCAGGCTCACCTTCCTGTGGAAGGGGTCGAGGATATTGTCGCGCTCGGTGGGCTCGCTCATCCAAGCGTTCATCGCGTCCCGGATGACCTGCTCGATGCCGCGATGGGGGATTGCGTTGATCGGGCAGTGGTCGGGGCCGGCCTCGTTTTCGACGTTGGACTGGTAGCCGCCCGCCAGGGTGTACCGCATGTAGGGCTTGAGCCCGTCGAGGCCCCAGTGCCCGCTGTAGCAGTGGGCTAACGCGGACTCCGCCTGGACCTGCGGAGCGCGGTTGTCGCCCAGGGTGACCGAGGGCACGCCCGCCCGGCGGCGCGCCTCGTTGATGAGCCCGAGCATGAACTCCTTGTAATCGCGGAGGGACGGGGTGGGGGTGGCGGTCGGAGGCGGCGTGGCCGTGGGGGTGGGCGTCGGCGGCAGCGGCGTCGCGGTGGGCGCCGGCGTCGGCGTCGCGGTTGGCAACGGGGTGGGAGTGGGCGTCGGCGGCAGCGGCGTCGGGGTGGGTGTTGGGGTCGGACGCGGCGTCGGCGTGGGGAGATCGTGCAGGACCGCGTAGGCGTGGGCCTCCGCCTCCAAGGCGGCCTCGTAGGCCGCGAGGGCCGCGGGGCGCTCGTCGCCCTCCGCCGCCTCAAAGGCCGCAAGAGCCGCCATGAGGGCATCGTGCGCGGCCTGCCACGTCTCGTGCTCCGGCCCCAGCGGCGTTAGCGTGGGCTCGGCCGTCGGCGTAGCGGTTGCCGTCGGCGTGGCCGTGGGAGTCGCCGTCGGTGCAGGGGTAGATGTGGGGGTGGGCTCCGGCGTCGGCGTGGGGGTCGCCGTGGCCATGACCGCCACCGGCGGTGGAGGGTCGACCGGGTTGAAGGATTCGTCGCCGCCGATGAGCGCGTCGGCGATCACCGCCACGATGATGACGCCGAGCACGATCAACGCCCAGCGCCGCCAACCCCAGCGGCGGGGGGCGGCCGCCGGGGCGGGGCCTCCGCCCGGCGGAGGGGGCGGGGGCGGAGGCGGCGCGCCGGTCTGCCCGCCACGGGCGCCGCCCGTTGGTCCGGAGCGCGGCGGCGGCGGACCGGGCGGCGGCTGCGACGGCCCACGCCGGCGGTCGAGGTCGTACTGGGCGCGCTTCGAGGCGTCGCTGAGGACCTCGTAGGCCTCGTTGATCTCCTTGAGCCTGTCCTCGGCGCCGGGTGACTTGTTGCGGTCGGGATGGTTCTCGAACGCCCTCCGACGATAGGCCCGCCGAATCTCCCGCTGATTGGCGGTCGGGCTTACGCCGAGGACTTGGTAATAATCTCGCTTGGCCGGCATGGTGGATTAGGCGGCGCAAGGATGGCGCGGGGTGGGGCAGCAGGTGTGAAGTCGACGGGGGCTGAAGGAGGTGCGTCACCCGGCTGCCGAGGCAATGATAAACGCCTAGGAGACGACCTCGTACTGCACCTCAGCCACCTTCCGCCCATCCTCGTGATAGACGTAGACCCAGTAGCGTCCGACCGCTCGGCGCTCCGTCGGCGAGCCCCCTACCGAGAGCCATTGTGTCCCACCGATGTACCGCGCCTCGGCTGTCAAGGTCAGCGCGCGGTGCCCGAACTCGAAGCCGTCCTCGAAGTATTCCACGATCTCCAGGTTTGTCCGATGCGGGCCTCCTGACACCGAATAGGAATACTTCAGGGTGAGCCATATCCACCCACGATCCGACGCAGCGGAGACGTGGGAAACCGGCGAGCCATTCGGACTCATTGATATGAAGGCTTGATCAATTCGGCCGTTGATTCTTGGCAGATTTGGATCGGCCGGCACCGTGTCTCGCCCGGAGGCGTCGTAGGGTTCGGTGCCGTCATACCAGCGGGCCACCATCACATCAACGAGTGGGGCGGCAGTATCTGCAGCAGCGCTGAAGGCTTCCCGGATGTCGTCTATGCCGACCGGTGTGCCGGCCTGTGTCTCGTCGTCGTCTTCGATCTGCGACAACAGATAGAGATTGCGAAGCCCCTGCCGAAATCGGGCCTCGCCGAGGCCGCGGTACAAGTCCGCGAATAACCGCTCCCCCAGCGAATAGTTGCAATCGAACGCGTCGGAGCCTCGGGCAGCGTCCAGGCCTTCTAGCTCTTTGATGGTGCTGACATGGCCGCACGGGAGGTTGCGTGGTTTTCCAGCCCGACCAGTGCGTGAACTTTCGGCAATGGAGGCCATGAGCTCCGACGCCCCTTCATCAACCCAGTCGCGGTTGCCACTCCAATAGTAATGGGCGACTTCATGAGCAATGATATGGGGAACTGACTCGGCTTCATGGCTGCCGTCGTCAACATCGTATTCAGGGCGCACGGCCATGTGGGTGCCGAAATTTGTCCCAGCGAAAGCGCCGACCACCGAGTTCTCAAACAGCAGCCCCACGTAGCCGGTGGGGAACGGCTCTGCCATGAACGCTTCGGCGTGGCGCACGGCCAACTCAAGGAGGTCCATGCTGCGCTCCGCTCCTGGACCGGTACGGACGATAGCAAGGTCCACCGACCCGGCCTGCGGCAGATTGATGCTGCGTTCTTCCAGAGTGACGCGGTCCGGATCCAACAGGATATAGATCAACCCCGGGTTGGTCCGACTGACACCGCTTAGTAGGGACACAACCTTTGCCCAGTCGTCCGAAATGCCAGCCCGCAGGGTTGGATGAGACAAGACACGCTGAAAGTCCCGCGCATTGAAGTGGGCGAGAAGCCGGAGCGACCTCATTGCGGTGGCATCTGCAGCGTCCAGTTCCCCCAGGAAAGGCATCGAAGTAAGGCGCAACGCCACGGTTTCATCCTGGTGCGCTATGGAGAGAATGCCCTGCACGACTGTTCTTTCAGCGGGGCCTGGGCTGTCCTTAGTCCAGGAGTTGCCCATCAGGCCGTGGAACACTGGCTCGTAGAGCGTTGCGAGATGCACCAGCCCCTGCGCCACTTCCTTTTCGGGCTCGGCAATCCCGTCCACGACCCAAGGCAGCGATTTGATCGACGCCGCCAGGGCCGGCCTGTTCCGCTCCAGCCAGGGAACATTCCTCAGGGTTGCCCAAGCTGCGGCGTAGACCGGAGTGGCGGTGGGCCGTGGTGTCGGTGTGGCCGTCGGCCGTGGGGTGGGCGTGGCCGTCGGCGGGGGTGTGGGCGTCGTCGTAGGCCGTGGGGTTGGCGTAGCGGTCGGCGGCTGGGTAGCAGTGGGCGGCGCGGGCGTGGGTGTGGCAGTCGGCGGCCCCGGGGTTGGTGTAGCGGTGGGTGGCCGCGGCGTCGGTGTGTCCAGGCCCTGCCATTCCGCGTACGCCTGTGCCTCGGCGGCCAAAGCGTCCTCATAGTTCGCTCGTTGCCTCGACCCCTCTGCCCCTGCCGCCGACTGGTAGATCTCGTAGGCCTCCAGCAGGGCCGTGTGCGCCATCTCCCATCTCTCTTCCGGGGTCGGCGTTGGCGTAGGGACCGGCGTCGGCGTAGGGGTCGCCGTCGGCCTCATCACGACTGGCGGTGCGCCACCATCTCGGTCGAGGAAATCGTCGAAGAGACCCTGCTGGTACGCGATGCCGCCGGCGATCAGGAGCGCCACGACGACGAGGGCCACTATGGGGAGAAAGCCACAACCACCCTTGTGCGGTGGTTCCCCGGGCGGGCCGCCGGTGGGCGGCCTGCCGGAGTCGCCGCCCGTAGCCGCGCCCGCGGACCTGCGCCACCTCGACATTCTGTCGTTCGTGCAATCGACGCACGTGCAGTAGGGAGGATGGCCGCGCTCGTGCGCTTCACGTTCGGTCATGGGCCGGCTACAGCTGGCGGTTGGGGACGAAGCTGGAGCGCAGTTGGATAGCCCAGCGGCCGTCGATCTTGGTGACGACGTAGAAGGAGCGGTGGACCTCGAGGGCGTTGCCGCCGGCGTCGCGCCGGGTGAACTTGACGGCGACGTGGACCTTGTCGGGCGAGCTCTGGACGACACGGGCTTCGTCGAGCTCGGTGCGGGCCCAGCCCGGCGTGGTCTTGCGGAGGCCGGCGCGGATGTCGCGGGGCTCGGGCGGGACCTCCCAGTGCCGGATGCCGCCGCCGGCGAGGCGGGTGTGCGGATAGTGCAACGTGGCGTGGAAGGCGGCCGAGTCGCCCTCGTTGACCGCGTCCATGTAGGCTTGGACCGCCGCCAAGGCAGGGCCTTCGCTCTCGGGATGCCGCTCGGGAGTGTCCATGGAGTTCCTCCTGTCCGGCCCTTCGCCGGATGGGGCGCAGGGGGTCGAACACGCGGCGATTATAGACCTGGGGAGCCGCTCCCCATCCGCCGCCGCCCGCGGCTGCGTATCCTAGAGCGTGGGCAGGTTCGCGGATGTTGCAGCGATGAGCGGGTTCTTCGTGCTTGGCCGGGTGGTGGCCTTGGGGGTCGTCGTGGCGGTGATCGCGGCGGCTTGTGGCGAGGCGGGACCGGACGGGACGGTGGCGCCGGAGGCAAGCCCATCGCCGGCGGCCGCCGCGGCGACGCCGTCACCGGCGCCGACGGCGGACTTGGCGGAGAACGCGCGGCTGGCGCGACGGGGCGGGGTGCTCGTCCTGGCCAACCGGGGCGATCCGCCGGCGGCCTTCGATCCGATGCGCACCAGCAGCATCGCGCTGCACCACCCCGGCGGCGGGCTCTTCGGGCCGGGCAACCTCGTTTTCCGGTGCCGGGAGAACATCTACCTGGTCTGCCCCGGTCTGGCGAACGACTGGACGGTCTCGCCCGACTTCACCGAGTGGACGTTTACCCTGCGCGGCGACGCGGCATGGCACGACGGCCAGCCTTTCACCGCGGACGACGTCGCTTTCTGGTTCGAGCTGGCCGCCTTCGGCATCGACGACGAGCGCGGCGTGCGGGCTCCGGCGTACTTCCGCGGCGACCTCGGTCTCGCCTCGGGAGCGGCGGCGGCGGTCGAGGTGCTGCCCTTCCGGCAGGTGCGCGTCCGGCTCGCCGAGCCGAACCCGCACTACCTCGAAGTTCTGATGAACCCCCGGCTCAAGGTCGCGCACCCCGAGCATCTGCTGCGCCCGCTGATCGACGGCGGCGAACTGAGCGCAGGGCCGATCGACGTCGGGCTGGTGGGGACGGGGCCGTTCAAGCTCGACGGCTACGAGCCGGGCTCGGTGCTGCGGCTGCGTCGCTTCGAGGGCTACTGGGAGCGGGACGCCCAAGGGGAGGCGCTGCCCTACCTCGACGGCATCGACTTCGTGATCACGCCCGATGCGGCGGCGATGGACGCGGCCTTCCGCACCGGCCGGCTCGACGGCGGGGCCCGCGGCGAGGGGCACTACCTCACCGTCGAACGCCAACGGGGCTACGAGCGCGACCTCGCCGGTGACGTCTGGTACGGCCACATGCAAGGGGGACTCTTCCGGCTGGCCTTCAACGTGCTGAAGGAAGGGCCGTGGCAGGACGTGCGGGTGCGCCAGGCGATCTCCCTGTGGATCGACCGCGAGGCCGCGATTCCCGGCGTGCTGGGCGGGTTCGGCTACGTCTCGCCGATTCTCGGCCTCACCAACCCGTTCACCGGCAACGACTTCGTGACGTGGCCGCGCTTCAACTCAGGGGCGCTGGAGGAGCGGCGCGCCGAGGCTAGACGGCTGATGGAGGAGGCCGGCCACGCCGACGGCTTCTCGATGGACTACCTCTGCCGGGCCCGGCTGGTGACGCGGTGCGAGTTCCTCCAGGGGCAGCTCGCCGGCCTCGGCGTCGACCTCGAGCTGCGGGTGGTGGACGAGGCGGAGTGGAACCGGGGGCGGGTCAGCCTCGAGTACGACAGCCAGCCCGGGGCGCATTTCACCACGCCGGTGCCGGAGGGCACGGAGTCGGTCTTCGGCCGCTACGAGGAGAACCCCGACGCGTACGCGAAGCACGATGACCGGCTGGTGGACGACTTCTACGACCGGCTGCGCGCGGCGCGGGACTTCAACCAGCGGGTGCGGGTGTGGCGCGAGTTCGAGCAGTACTTCATCCGCGAGCAGGCGTACGTGGTGCCCATCGCCGGGTCGGTGCAGGTCGTCCCGTACCGCACCCACGCGCGCGGCGTTATCATCCCACCCGAGGACGGCCACACCCACACCGACTTCGCCACGGTGTGGCTCGATAGGTAGCGCCCTGCGGGCGGAGTCCACGGAAGGCCGAACCCGGAGCCTCGCAACGTGACCCGCTATCTCGCCATACGGCTGGCCCTGTTCGTGCCGACGCTGCTGATCGCGTCGGCGGTCGTCTTCCTCATCATGCGGGTCGCGCCGGGCGACGTCGCGGAGGTGGTGCTGAGCGGCGCCGGCGAGACGGCGCATGACGTCGAGCAGATCGAGCGGGTGCGGGAGGAGCTCGGCCTCGACGAACCGCTCGCGGTCCAGTACGGCGACTGGCTGTGGAGCCTGGTGAACGGCGACTTCGGAGGGCGCTCGTTCGTGTCGCGGGAGGGCATCCCATCGATCATCGGGCGGCAGGCGCCGGTGACGCTGCTATTGACACTGTACGCGGGGGCGGCGGCGCTGCTCGTGGCGATCCCGTTGGGGGCGCTCGCGGCGCGGGCGCAGGACCGCTGGCCCGACTACGCGGCGCGGGCCGTCTCCATCGCGGGCCAGTCGGCGCCCGCCTTCGTGCTCGCCCTCGTGGTGCTGTTGGTGCTGCTCATCGTCTTCGGCTGGACGCCGCCGCTGGTCTACGCCGACCCCTGGGAAGACCCGTGGCGGCACGTGCGGATCATGGTGGTCCCCGCGCTCGTGCTGGGGTTCGGACTCGCCGGCGCGCTCGTGCGGATGACGCGGGCCTCGGTGCTGGAGACGCTGGGCCAGGACTACGTGCGCGCCGCCCGTGGGAAGGGTCTGGCCGAGCGCGTGATCCTGTTCCGGCACGCCCTGCGCCCCGCCGCGATTCCCATCATCACCGTGGGCGCGCTGCAGGCCGGGGCGCTGCTCAGCGGCGCGGTGGTGGTGGAGGTCGTCTTCGGCCTGCCGGGCTGGGGCGGGGCATCGCCGACGCCGCGGCGGGCCGCGACTACCCCGTCGTGCAGGCGCTGGCGATGCTGCTCGTCTTCTTCGTCCTCTGCATCAACCTGATCGCGGACACGGCCTATGCGGTGCTCGATCCCCGGGTCGCGTACCGTGCCTAGGAGCTGGACATGCGTGCGGCCTGGCTAAGGGGCGCCTGGGCGCTGGCCCGGCGCAAGCCGTTGGGGGCGGCAGGCGTGGCGGTGCTCGCCGCGCTCGCGATATGCGCCATCTTCGCCGACCTGATCGCGACCCACGATCCCGTGGCGCAGGACATCACGGCGCGGCTGGAGGGGCCGTCGAGCGGGGCCTTCTTCGGCACGGACACCCTGGGGCGCGACGTCTTCAGCCGGGTGGTGCACGGGGCGCGGATCTCGCTCTACGTCGGCATCGTCTCGGTGACCATCGCCGTGGCGGCGGGGGCCGCCATCGGACTGGTCTCGGGGTACGTGGGCGGGAAGCTCGACCTCGCCGTCCAGCGGCTGGTCGACGCGCTGTTGGCCTTCCCCATCCTGGTGCTGGCGCTGGTGCTGGTGGCGGCGCTGACGCCCTCGACGGGCAGCGTGATCGCCGCAGTCGCCGTCGCCGCGACGCCGCAGATGGTGCGACTGGCGCGTGCCGAGGCGCTGAAAGCGCGCGGCGAGCTCTACGTCACCGCCGCCGAGGCGGCGGGTGCGGGGCAGCTCCGCATTCTGGTGCGCCACGTGCTCCCCAACGGCGCCGGCCCGATGGCGGTACTCGCCGCCTCGCTGCTGGAGCAGGCGATCGTGGCCGAGGCGTCGCTGAGCTTCCTGGGCTTGGGTGCGCCACCGCCGGACCCGTCGTGGGGCCGCATGCTCCGTGAGGGCACCGGCGGCTTCCTGGAGACGGCCCCTTGGCTGACGCTCTTCCCCGCCGCGGCGCTGACGCTGGCGGTGTTCAGCTTCGCCGTCATCGGCGACGCCGCCCGCGACGTCCTCGACCCGCGCTTCTGGAGCCGCCGGGAGTGAGCGGGGCCGATGCTACGCGCAGCCGGTCGCGACGGCGAGTGCACGGCAGACTTGGCGCATCTTCGTCTCGCTAAGGGACCCGACGTATTTGAAGAGCCTACGTTGCTCAACGGTCTGGACGTGATCTAGGTTAATCGCGGAGTCGTGCCTCAGGCCTTCATCGGCTCCGACGACAACCTCGCTGGGGAGCCCTCGGATCGTCGACGTGATGGGCGCCACGGTTGCAGTACGGAGCAGCGGAAGGACTTCCTGCCGCGTCAAGATGACGACGGGCCGATCTTTGTCGGGCGCGGCGAATTCGTAACGCCAGATTTCCCCCCAGTTCGGGCTGCCTAGCTCGGCCATACGCCCTCGTCGGCCCATCCCTCAAACTCAACCGGTGGGGCAGCGCTGTAACCCTCCCGGTATCGGCGCTCAATCTCTTCGGCTTCCTTGCGCGTGAGATAGTCGGCGACAGCCTCTCGCAGCACTGCGGAACGGCCTTGCCTCTGGACTGCCGGGTACCGGTCGAGCCTTTCGAGCAATGTTTCGTCAAAGGTGACTTGTATAGCTTTCATATTGGTAATAATACCATATAAACATACTATACCCAGCCTTGCTGCGCCGTTAATTGTCGCGCTAGCCCAGCCGACGTGAGCCATCCGCGGGGTAGAATGGCCCCGCCCCATACCGACGCAGGCGGGAGGCGCGCGAGCGCATGACCATGGACCGACACGATGACTCGCGGGCCCGCGTCTATCTCGAACCTGTCGGCGAGGCGGCCTTCGAGCGGCTGCAGGCGCTGATCTCGGCGGCCAAGGCCGACGATGCCCTGGCGCCGGTGACGGTGGTCACGCCGAGGAGCTACGCCGGGCTGTCGCTGCGGCGCCGGCTCAGTCGTCCGGCGGGCCTGATCAACGTGCGGTTCATGACGTTGGCCCGGCTGGCGGAGTACCTCGGCGCGCCGGTGGCGGCCGCGGGGGGCAAGACGCCGCTCACTCCCGTGCTGGCGCAGGCGGCGGTCAACGCCGCGGGCCGGAATCTCGGCGGCGGCCCGCTCGCCGCCGTCGCCGGACACCCCAAGACGCAGCAGAGCGCGGCGCAGGCCTTCCGGCTGATGGACCGTCTTGAGGGGCGGCTCGACGAGGTCGAGACGTCAGACGAGCTGCGCCGCCACCTCGTCGCATGGTACCGGGGCTACCAGGGATTGCGTGGCGACCATTACGGCGAGGAGGAGTTGACGCGGCTTGCGGCCGACACGGTGCGCGGCGGCGGCGCGGTTGGGGCGTTGCGGGACATTGGGGCCGTCGTCTTCTACCTCGTCCACGATTTCTCGCCGGCGGAGGCCGCGCTCGCCGAGGCGCTGGGCGAGCGCGGACAGAGTTGGGTTGTCCTGGGTCTGACCGGCGAGGGGCGCGTCGATGAGCGGACGCGGCGGACCGCCGCGCTCGTGGACGACGCGCCCGAGGAAGATCCCGCCGCTCCCGGTCTCGCCACAGCCGATCATCTGCTCAGCGCGCCCGATGCTCACGAAGAAGTTCGGCAGGTCGCCCGGCGGATCGTCGGATTGGCCGGCGACGGGACACCGTTCCACCGCATCGCCGTCCTCTACCGGCAGGCGGAGCCCTACGCCGCGCTGCTGCGGCTCCAACTCGACCAGGCCTGCATCCCTATCGCGGGGCCGGACACGGCGCGGCTTCGGGACACGCCGGCGGGCAAGCTGGTGACGCTGCTTCTGCGCGTCTTCGAGACGGACTTGAGCCGCGAGGCGGTGATGACGCTGATCGCGGAGACTCCCTTCAGAACGGGCAAGGGCCAGGAGCTCGCCTCGCAAGAGCTGCCGAGGTGGGAGGAGGTCTCCGCCGAGGCCGGCGTGGTCGGCGGCGCCGAGCAATGGGAAGACCGCCTGTCGCGTTATGAGCGGGACCTGGCCGACAAAGCCGCACGCGCGGAAGCGGCCGGCGACCCGCCGGCCCGAGTCCTCCGCTTGGAGAACCTGCGCCTCACGACGGAGCGGCTGCGAGCATTCGTCGCGGAGCTCGCCCGCCGGGGGCCGCCGGACTCCGGCTCATGGGGAGACTATGCCGAATGGGCAGCCGACATGCTCGAAGACTACGCCCACGACCCCGCCCGGTGGCGCACTTCGGAGCAGAGCTACGGGAGGGTGAAGGACGCCATCGAGTCGCTGGCCGAAGCCGACAAGGTTGACGACTCCGCCGACGTCGAGCGCTTCACCACGCTGCTCGATGGCCTGCTCGACCAGCCCGCGGGCCGGGTCGGCGCGACGGGGGCGGGCGTCTTTGCGGCGTCCCTCGCCGCGGCGCAGGGGATGACTTTCGACGCCGTCTTCATCGTGGGTATGGCCGACGGGTCGCTCCCTCCCAAGCAACAGGAGGATGCCCTGCTCCCCGACGCCCTGCGCGAGCAGATGGGCGGGCACCTGGCCCAGTCGGCGGCGGAGCGCTCCCTCGAAGAACGGCGTCTCTATCTGCTGGCGATTTCGGCGGCGCCGAAGCGGTTTCTCAGCTACCCGCGCACCGACCCGGGAGCGCAGCGGGGCCAGCATCCGTCGCCGTGGTTCCTGGAAGCGGCGGGCCGGCGCGCTGGCGCGACCGTCTTCTCCACCGGTCTTGCCGCGCATAAGGACGAGCCCTGGCTGTCGATCATCGACTCGCCGGAGGCTGCCGTCGCCGAGCCCGGCTTGACCGCCGCCGACCTGCACGACTTCGACCTCGCCTCGGTACGGGCGTGGCGCACGGGCGGCGGCCGGCTCGACGACCACCCGTTGGCAGACGGCGAGGAGGCGCTGGGACGCGCCCTCCGCATGGAGGCGGCGCTGCGGAGCCGCGACTTCACCGAGTGGGACGGGCAGCTCGAATCGGTAGCGGCATCGAGCCGGCTGCTCCGGCGGCAGCTCGAACGCGCTTTTTCGCCCACGCGGTTGGAGCGCTGGGCGACCTGTCCCCTCAGTTATTTCTTCGGCGACGTCCTGGGCCTGTCGGCGCTGGAGCGGCCCGAGCGGATTCTCACGATCTCGCCCCTCGAACGGGGCAGCCTCGTCCACAAAATCCTGGAGCGGTTCGTGGAGGAGCAGGTCGAAGTCCGCGCTCCGACGGACCACGGCCGGCCATGGGGCCCGGAGGAGAAGCGGCGGCTGGACCTCATCGCCGCGCAAGAGTTCGAGCGCGCCGAGGCCGAGGGCGTCACGGGCCGTCCCCTGCTCTGGGCGGTAGCGCGGGAGGACATCCTGGAGGACTTGGACACCTTCCTCGATAAGGACTCCGAGCGCCTGGCCGAAGGCGGCCTGAGCCCGGTGGGAGTCGAGCAGTCCTTCGGGATGGACGCGGGGGGCGGGGCCCGGCCCATGGACACCCCCGTGCACGGCGAAGGCTGGCCGCCCGTCCCGCTCACGTTGAATGACGGGACCGAGCTTCGCTTCCACGGCGTCATCGACCGGATCGACGCCGCCGCGGACGGGTCGCGGATTTGGGTGATCGACTACAAGACGGGAAGCGCCGCGCCGTACCGGCAGATGGGCGACGACCCGCTGGACCGGGGACACCGCCTCCAGCTTCCCATCTACGCGCTCGCCGCCCGGCGCCGCTACCCCGGCGCGACGGAGTTCGTCGGCGGGTACTGGTTCATCAGCGCGCGCGGCCGGTTTGAAATGAAGCCTGTTGCGCTGCACGAGGTGGAGCGCCAGTTTGCCGACATCGCCGCGATGATCGTCGCCGGCATCCGACGGGGCGTCGTCCCCGCGAATCCGGGAAAGCCGGGGAATCGCGGGCCCGCGAACTGCACCTACTGCGACTTCGACCGCATCTGTCCCTCTAACCGCGAGCGCCTGTGGGAGCGCAAGCGTTCCGCGCCCGGCATGGAGCCGTACATCGCGCTCTCGGAGGGCGGGGAGGACGGACCATGACCGGCGAATGGGCCCCGGCCGACCAGGCCGTCCGCGACCGCATCGAGGCCGAGCTGGGCGCCAGCCTCTTTGTCGAGGCGGGCGCCGGCGCAGGCAAGACAACCGCGCTCGTCTCGCGGATCGTCGCGCTGATCGCCTCGGGCCGGGCCAAGGTGGAGGGGATCGCCGCCATCACCTTCACCGAAGCCGCCGCCGCCGAGCTCCGCGAGCGGGTCCGCGAAGGGCTGGAGCGGCGGTCCGTCGACGGGGCAGGCGGTGGGGAAGCGGAGCGCTGCCGGGCGGCCCTGGAGAACCTGGAATCGGCCTCGATCCAGACGCTGCACAGCTTCGCCGGAGCCCTGCTGCGCGAGCGCCCGCTGGAGGCCGGTCTTCCCCCCGGTTTCGAGGTCGCCGACCCCATCGCATCCGACCTCTCCTTCGACGAGGCGTGGCAGGCCTGGCTGGACGTCGCGCTCGATTCAGTGGAGGCGGCCGGACCGATGCGTCAGGCCATCCGCCTCGGCCTTCGCCCCGACCATCTGCACGAGATGGCGAAGATCTTCCATGACAGCTACGACCGGCTCGACCGCTCGTTCCCGGCCCCGGCCTATCCCGAGCCCCGCATCGCGGCGGAGCTGGCCGCCTCCCGGCATGACATCGGCGCCCTGCTGGACCTGTCCATGCTCGGCGAGGACGACTCGCTATTCCAGCACGGGAGCCAGGTCGCCGACCTCGCCGGCCGGCTCGCAGGCGAGAGCGACACGAGCGCCGCATGGGCGCGGCTTTCGCGCTTCGGCAAGCTTTCGTTCGGGAGAGGCCGGCAGAGCGACTGGCGCGAAGGCAGCGACGGCGTCAACGGTTGCAAGGCGCTCAAGGCCCTCCTGCAGGAATTGGAAGATGCCCGCGCGGATGAGCTTGGCGAGGCGCGAGCGGCGGCGCTGCTCGCCGTCGCGGAGCAGGTGCGGCGCTTCGTCATCGACTACGCCGAGCGCCGCCGGCGTGAAGGCCGGGCCGAGTTCCACGACTTGCTCGTCTGGGCCCGCAACCTCCTTCGCGACCACGCCGGCAGCCGCCGGCATTTCCAGCGCCGCTACTCGCACATCCTCATCGACGAGTTCCAGGACACCGACCCCATCCAGGCCGAGATTGCCTTCCTGCTCGCCGGCGACCCGGACGGCGAGCAAGAGAATGACTGGAAGAGCGCGGCCGTCGTGCCCGGCAAGCTGTTCGTCGTGGGCGACCCCAAGCAGTCGATCTACCGTTTCCGGCGGGCCGACATCGCCGCGCTGGGCGAGGTGAGGGAGCGCTTCGGCAATGACCGCGTCTCGCTGACCCAGAACTTCCGCTCGCAGGAGCCGGTCATCCGGTGGGCCAACCACGTCTTCCGCCAGTACATGACCGGCCCGGCCCAGGCGGCGTACGAAGACCTTGAGGCGCGGTGGACGCCGCCCCAGGCCGACCCGCCGCTCGGTGTCCATCGCTTCGGAACGGCCCTCGCCACCGCAGACGAAGTCCGGAAGGCGGAGGCATCGGCGGTGGCCGGGCTCATCTCGGAAATCGAACGGTCGTGGCGGGTGCGGGACAGGAGCACCGGCAGGGACGGCGTCGTCCTTCGCCCGGCGCGGCTGCGCGACGTCTGCATCCTCATGCCGACGCGTGCCAACCTGCGGGCCATCGAGTACGCCCTCGAAGACGCCCGCATCGCCTACCGCGTGGAGAGCCAGACGCTGGTGCTCGCCACGCAGGACGTGCGGGAGGTCCTCAACTGCCTTCGCGCCGTCGACAGCCCCGCCGACCAGGTGGCGATCGCCGCGGCGCTCCGCTCCACCATCTTCGGCTGCAGCGACGTCGAGCTGCTGGAGTTCGCCGACGCCGGGGGCCGCTTCAACTATTTCAGCCCCGGCCACGACTCGGGGCCGGTCGCCGATGCCCTCGCCACGCTCCTCGCCTACCACCGCGAGCGGACGTGGACCCGGCCCGACGCGCTCGTGGAATCGTTGGTCCGCGAACGGCAAATGGTAGAGGCCGCCTTCGGGCGCCCCAGGCCCCGCGAGCGCTGGCGGCGGCTCCGGTGGGTCGCCGACCAGGCACGGGCCTACGTCGAATCGAGCGGGAGCTCGCTGCGCGGCTTCCTCGACTGGATCGAGCGGCAGGCGGAGGAGGGGGCCGGCGCGGTCGAGGTCCCCGTTCCTGAAGCCGACGAAGACGCCGTCCGCATCATGACCGTCCACGCCTCGAAGGGCCTGGAGTTCCCCATCGTGATACTGGCGGGCCTTGGGGCCGAGCGGCGCGCCCGCCCCGGCAACGTCATCTTCCCCCGCGACGGCGGCGCGCCGGAGATGAGCTTCGGAGGCGGAACATTCCACACCCCCGGCTGGGACACAGCCAAGGACGTGGAGCGGGATGCGGACGCCGCCGAAGGCGTGCGGCTTGCCTACGTGGCCGCGACCCGCGCCGAGGACCACCTCGTGCTCAGCCTCTTCCGGTCGGAGCGTGGGACGCCGCCCGCGGCGAGGATCGAGGAGCTTTGCGAGGGGAACGAGCCGCTCTGGCGCAGGATCGACCTCGACAGCCTGCCGGACGGCGCCCCATCGCTCTCGGACGGGGCATCGCGCGACCTCACCGCTCCCGACCGGGAGCGGTGGATCGAGGGACGAGCGGAGCTGGTCACGGCGGCATCGACGCCCGACGCCGTCGCGGCGACGACGTTGGCCCAACAGGCCAAGGAGGAGCGCGACGAGGAGCACGCCCCCTACCGGCGGGGCCGCGGGGGCACGAGCCTGGGCCGCGCCGTCCACGGCGTGCTGCAGAGCATCGACCTCGCGACTGGCGCCGGCATCGAGGCGGTCAGCCGGGCGCAAGCCGCCGCCGAGGGCATCGCCGACCGGTGGCGGGAGGTGGCGTCGCTGGCGCAGGCGGCGGTGGAGTCGGCGCTGGTCAAGCGCGCCGTGGCGTCGGGTAGGTACTACCGCGAGCTGTACGTCAGCACGCCCGCGGAAGACCGTCTCCTCGAAGGCTTCGTCGACCTGCTCTTCGAGGAGGACGGCGAGCTCGTGCTGGTGGACTACAAGACGGACGCCCTCGAAGCGGAAGAGGAGCCGCCGGAGCGGTACCGCCTGCAGGGCGGCGCCTACGCCCTCGCGGCGCGCAACGCCACCGGCCGGCCCATCAAGGAAGTCTCGCTGCTCTTCCTCCAGCCCGCCCGCGCCGCGACCTTCACCGACGTCGACGCCCTCTGCGCTGAGGCCGAAGCCGCCCTGGCGGGATAGGCGAAATTCACGGCGAGGTCATCAACCGCTCCAAGCGACCTAGCCAATCTTGGAAGTGCGGGCACTCACCACGGATTGCGGCCAGCCCGATACTCCTTGCCGCAAGGGAACCCATAAGGGGCTTCGTGTACTGGCCAATCAACGCTCCGATCCGTTTGGATGGCGCGGTGTCAGGTGAATCGTCAATTGCTTCCGGGCTATCGAAGCCGTCGCGTATCCTCTGTAGTTCTGCGGCAAAATGGGGTAGCCCAATGCTGCGTGCGAATCTCTCACAATCGGTGAACAGCATCGCTTCGAACTCGTGCATCATGACGTAGGGAACGAAGCGCCGCGGATCGAAGTCGGCGCCCATCTCTCTGTTGATGTCACCCAGTAGCGCTTCTTCCACCGTCGCAGCTTTCGGCGAGGGTTGCGTAAGCGCCGAAGACACGGTGCGACCGGGCCAGTCGTCCGGCAGTCGATAGTAATCCACCATCGTGGTTACAAGGCATCCGGTATCTTGCCTTAGGTGGTTCAGTATCTCCTTGCGCACGCTCTTCCAGTCGCGGATTCCGCCGCGCTTATTCCGTTGGCGCGCGTTCCCTAACAACCGAGCGCTCACTATGGAGTACCCCAGGCTATAGAGATGCGGCCCGAGTACTTCGTTGACGAAGGTCTCTTCAGTTTGGCCTTCCACATGGACCAGCAGCCGACTCAACGCAGGGCGTCTCCCCACGGACCCTGATTGGGACGGCCGCCGATCTCGTTCTTCTCCCACAACTGGCCGAGGCTGTAGTCCTCCAGCCAAACCTCTAGTTTCTCCGGATCCAGGCGGGTGAACTCTGTTCTCCCTTCCGTTCGGTCAGCTACGAGCACGTCTTCCGGGGCAAAGTGGTCCAGCAGCAGCGACGACTGAGTGGCGAGGATGACCTGGGTCTCAGCCGATGCCTGTTCAATGAGCGAGGACAGCAGGGTGATCGCATAGGGATGGAGGCCTATCTCGGGTTCGTCCAACAAGATGGTCGAGGGGCGAAGTACTTTCGGCTGTAGCAACAACACCGCCAAGGCGATGAACCGCAAAGAGCCGTCGGAGAGTGACGAGGCGTCGAAATACGCGTCGGATCCAGCATGCCGCCACTCCAGGCGAATCTTGTTCTCATTCAGCGCTAAGGGTTCAAGCATGAAGTCGTCGAAGAACGGCGCGGCGAGCCGAACGGCGTCCCGAACCAGGATGTACGCAGAATTGTGCTTCTCCCTCAGGTAATACAAGAAGGGCGCGAGATTGGCCCCGTCGGGGCGCAGGCCGCGGTTGTCGTGCACGTCGCCGGTCTTCTTCATCGGCGAGGTCGGGCTCGTATCGTGAAAGTGATAAAGACGCCAGCCATCGAGATGCCGACGGACATACCATGCGATACCCTCTGAAGCCGGATCGCTAATCCCCGCCTCATTGCCATAGGGTGCAAGGGAGTTCTCGAATGGGCGTTCGGGGTAGCGCGCCTTGTTCCAGACGTAGACTATCTCGGTTGCGGGGTAGAGTTCGTCGCTTGCCGTTGCGGCCAAGGCGATCTCGTATTCGTTCTCAGCGTCGCCGACACTCTCGAACGAAGTGTGCAGCTTCAGATACTCAGTGGTCTTGGATCCGAAGTGCAAGATCCTATCGGCGCCGCCAGCATGGGCGACGTAGTCCCGAAGACCCCCTGCCCGGAGGGTCTGAAGGAAAGATAGAGCACCGATGAAGTTCGACTTGCCAGATCCGTTCGGTCCGATGAGCACGTTGATCCGGCCGAGTTCCAACTCCTCGACGCACTTGATGCTCTTGAACCCTTCGATAGTGATGCGATTGAGCATCGATCCGCTGCTTTCCTCATCTCGGCTGCGTTGGTTCGCAGGGGTCAGGGATTGGTGCCAGAGGTGAGAGTCGAACTCACACGGGGTTGCCCCCAGCGGTTTTTGAGACCGCCGCGTCTGCCGTTCCGCCACTCCGGCTAACAGAAGCGAGTGGGGCCATTATAGCGCGGGCCCCTCGGCGGGCGCGGGCCGGCAGAGCCGACGCCGTCGCCGTTGTATACTTCGGCATCCGATGTACCGGGGCCGGCGGCGGCGCTGCGGGCCGACAGGGGGACGCATGACCCGGAAGAGGATCTCAAGACCCATCACGCTTGGCATCGCCTTCCTGGCCGGGGTCCTTGTCGTGGCCGCGTGCGGCGGCGCCGATCCTACTCCGACGCCCCAACCCCCGCCCGAGGCCGAGGTCATCGTGCACACGCCGACCCCGCAAGCGACGGCGACTCCCGCGGTTGTGGTAGAGACCGCGGCCCCGGCGGCGACCGCCGTGCCGGCCCCGACCGCCTCGCCGGCCATCATCCTGCAGACCGCCACGCCCACGCCGCCTCCGAAGCTGGGCGCCATCACCGAAGAGATCGTCGGCTGGCGCGTCATTCAAGGGAACGGGCTCGACACCTGGCGGGCGCCGCCCCAGCGCGGCGGGACCTTCATCTACGGCTTCCCGCTCCCCACCCGCGGGACCGACCTCGTGCTCAGCGACTCGTTCGCCACGGCGGTCGCGGTCACGCCGTCGTACAACTCCATCACGCGGTGCACGCCGGCGCCCTATCTTCGGGTGGGCGACGTCGGCTCCTGCACCTCGCAAGGCGACCTCGCGACCGAGTGGAGCATGAACGACTCGACGACGTTGACGTTCAAGCTCGCCGAAGGGGTGAAGTGGCACACCATCGACCCCAGCCACCCCTCCTACTCCGAAGAGCTCACCGGCCTGTACGGACGGGAGTTCACCGCCGACGACGTCGTCCATACCGTCATGTACTGGCTGGGGCAACTGACGAAGCCGGACGGCGAGGCGCAAGGGACGCCGCAGAACAACCAGCGGTTCACCACGCAGCTCGCCGGCGCGCGGGCCATCGACCGGTACACCGTCGAGTTGAAGCTGGGCCTGCCGGACCCCAACTACGCGACCATGCTGTCGGAGTGGAACGCGCGCATCGTCCCTCCTGAGGTCTTCGCCCTCGACGGCCACTACAACAAGAGGGTCGTCGGCACCGGCCCCATGATCCAGGTCGGCCACGACCCGCAGGTCGAGATCTCCTTCGCGGCCAACCCCGACTATTTCAAGGATGGGGCCGACGGCGCGCCGCTCCCCTACCTCGACGGCTACGAGGTGATCTTGGGGGTGACGCCCAACCTCACGCGCTCGGCGATGATCACCGGCAAGATCGACATGGACATGCAGAACCTGGGCGTGAATACGCCGTCGGCGGCGATCAACTACGGCCGGCTCTGCCCCGATTGCACCATCGTCGAGTCCTTCCAGACGTGGAGGATCTTCTCGGTGGGCTTCAAGAGCGAGGGTGAAGGCGCCCCCTTCGCGGACGAAAAGTCCCGAATGGCCATCGCGAAGGCAATCGACCATCAAGGAATCATCGACACCGTATTCGAGGGGGCGGCGGCGGTGCTGCCGGTGACCGGGACCTGGAATACGTTCTTCGACGAGTTCCCCGACCTGCGCGCCATGGGGAACAACCTGCCGGACGACGAGAACCCCTACGTCTTCGATCCGGAGGTCGCGAGGAGCCTGTGGGCGGAGGCCGACCCCAACCCGGGCGATACGCACGAGATCATCTATTGGCCGTACGTACCGCTCATAACGGTCCTCGCCGAGGTGATCGCCTCGCACCTGTCGGCCAACCTCGGAATCGAGGTGGAGGCCACGAAGGCGACCGACGTCGGTTCCTATTACACCGCCATCGGACTCCTGGGGCCGCCCCGGCAGCAGTTCGACAGCATGGCGATGTTCGTTCAATTGCCGACGGTCTCCCCCGGAGCCTGGGCGGCGAGCTTCGTCCTCGGCCCACCGAACCTCGAGGACCGGAAGAACCCGCTCCTCATCCAGCTGGCGTTGCAGTGGGTTCAAGAAGCCGACCCAACCAAGACCAGGGAGATCGCTCGCCAGTGGTACGCCGAGATCATCAATGATTTCCGCAGCGTCGGAACGGCTATTCCCGCGGTCTACCATATTCAGAGCAAGCGGACGCGAAACATGTACGAATACCGGCTGGCAGGGCTACAGCTGCACCAGGGCGGCTGGCACATCGAGTACGTCTGGGTAGACCAAAACTAGCGTCCCAAGCGGGCCGAGCATCGAGGCGGAAACGGCGAACGGCCCCGCGCGGCGTGGGGCCGTCCGCTTTGCTCGGGCAACTCGCAACGGTTGACACAACCTATCGGGACATGGTTAGGTATTGCGTCCCGCGCTCACGCGCGGGGCCTTGAGGCCGTGCGGAACGGCAGGAGGACCCCAATGGCCGGAAAAACGCTATCCAAGATCATCCCGCTAACCGTCGCGGCGCTGGTCACGGCATTGGTCGTGGCCGCTTGCGGCGGCGACGCCGATCCGACGTCGGCGCCGGCGCCGGCGGCTACACCGACGCAGCAGGTGATCGTGCAAACCCCGACGCCGCTTCCGACGGCGACGGTCGAAGTGATCGTGCAGACGGCCACGCCCGTTCCGTCTGGGCCGGCGCAGGCGACGCCGACGGCCGAAGTGATCGTGCAGACGGCAACGCCCGTTCCGACGTTCACTCCCGTTCCCACGGCTGAGGCGATGACGGTCGTGCAGACGGCCACGCCGACGCCGACGCCCAACATCGGAGCGATCACGCAGGAGATCAAGGGCTGGCGGCCCATTCAGGGCAACGGGCTCGACTCCTGGCGCGTGCCTCCGCAGCGCGGCGGGACGTACGTCTACGGGTTCGCCGCTCCCAGCCGCGGTATCGACCTCGTCATCAACCAGTCATTCACCGTGGCGGTCGCCGCCACGCCGGTCTACAACTCGATCGCCCGCTGCACGCCGGCCATCTACCTCGAGGTGGGCGACATCGGCTTCTGCGAAGCCCAGGGTGACCTCGCCACCGCCTGGACCACCCCCGACGGCGGCACGACCTGGAACTTCACCATCGCCGAAGGCGTCAAGTGGCACTCGCCGCCCTCGTCCGCCCGCGGCTACACCGAGGAGCTCTCCGGCCTCTACGGCCGCGACCTCACCATCGACGACATCATTCATTCGACGCTGTACTGGCGGAGCATGCTTCCTGACCAGTCGACGGCGCAGGGCAACCTCCACTTCACCGCGCAGATCGAGGACGTCGTCGCCCTCGACGACAGCACCGTCTCCTTCGTCCTCGACGGCCCCGATCCCAACTACCCGACCCTGCTCTCGGACTGGAGAGCCCGCATCTTCCCGCCGGAAATCTTCGCGATGGACGGCAAGTACACCGAGCGGTCCGTCGGCACGGGGCCCATGATGGTCGACCAGTACGATCAGCAGGTCGAGGCGATGTACGTGGCCAACCCCGACTATTTCAAGGCCGGGGCCGACGGTGAGGCGCTTCCCTACCTCGATGGCTACAACCTGCTCCTTGGCATGTCGGCCAGCTTGGGGCGGTCGGCGATGATCACCGGCCAGATCGACATGCACGCCCAGAACCTGGGCCTCAGCACACCGTCGGCGGCGGTGAACTTCGGGCGGCAGTGCCCCGAGTGCACCATCGTCGAGTCCTTCCAGCCGTGGCGGAACTTCAGCATCGGCTTCAGGACCGAGGGGCCGGACGCGCCCTTCGCCGATAAGCGGGCCCGGCTCGCCATCGCCAAGGCGGTTGACCTGCAGGGCATCATCGACAACGTCTTCGAAGGCGCGGCGGTCGTCCTGCCCGTGTTCGGCGCCTGGAATACCTTCTTCGACGAAATTCCCGACCTACGGGCCCTGGGGAACAACCTGCCGGACGACGAGAACCCCTACGTCTTCGATCCGGAGGTCGCGCAGCGCCTCTGGGCCGAGTCGGGGCACAGTCCGGGCGAACAGCATGAGCTCATCTACTTCGCGTACTCCTCCACGAATGCCAATAACAACGAGGCCTTCGCCAACGAGATCAGGAACAACCTGGGCATCGAAATGACGGTGAGCCGCGCCCCCGACATCGGCACCTACTATCGCGCCATCGGCTACCTCGCGCCGCCGCACCAGCAGTTCCCCAGCATGGCGCAGTACGTGCAGGGGCCGCGCGTCTCGCCGTCCGCCTGGGCCGGCAACCTCCTCCGGGCAGGCGCGGCCAACCTGGAAGACCGCGACAATCCGATCCTTGAGGGGCTGGTCGACGAGTGGAAGACCGCCACGGATGCCGACCGGATCCGGGAGATCACCCGCGAGTTCTACGCGGAGGTCATCAACGACTTCCGCAACTTCGGGCTGCCTACCCCGGCGACGTACCACGTCGAGAGCCAGCGGACGCGAAACATGTACGAGTTCCGCCTCGCGGGCATCCAGCTCCACCAGGGAGGCTGGCACATCGAGTACGTCTGGGTGACCCAGTAGCCCAAGCCGCACGCTTCAAGCACGCCTAGACGGAGAGGCCCGGCGCACGCCGGGCCTCTCTTTGTGTCTGAGCCGCGGGGCGCGTCGTATAATCGGCCCGCTAAGGCTCAGGGGGTAACGATGACGACGGAAGCGAAGGTCAAGCTCAAGGTCGTGGACGCCGACGGGCACTACATGGAGCCGCCGAGCGGCTTGGCCCCGTGGATCGAGGACCGGTACAAGGACGTGGCGCCGTTCCTCGACCCCCATCCCGACGGCGGCGTCAGTTGGGGCGGGCGGAGCTGGTTCCTCGAAGGCGCGCCCGGCTTCACCGAGGGCGGCGGCGGCTTCGCGCGCGACAACGAGACCTCCACCAAGAACCTCTTGATCAACTCCGGCGAGCGCAAGGACTCGTCGATGATGAGGATGCCGGTCCCCGCGGCCTACGAGCCGGAGGCACGCCTCAAGCTGCTCGACGAGGAGGGGATGGACGCCGCGGTCTTCTACCCCACGGGCGCGCTGACCTGGGTGCCCGACGTCGACTACCACCACGCCCTGAACCGCGCCCTGAACGATTGGGTGGCCGAGTTCTGCGCCTTCGACCCCGCACGTCTCTTCGGCGTGACCAACATCGTCGCCATTCACGACGTCGAGGAGGCATGCAGCGAGGTCCGGCGTTGCGCCGAGAAGCACGGCTTCAAGGCCATCTTCCTGCGCACCGCGCTGCCCAACGAGCATGCCCGCTGGTGGAGCGACGAGTATGACCCGCTCTGGGCGACCTGCCAGGAGCTCGACGTAGCCGTCGGCTTCCATCCATTCCCCGGCGATTCGATGTGGGGAGCGGGGCGCTACTTCGACCTCCAGCGCAGCGACCCGAACCGGATCATGATGCGCACGCCCTTCATCGCGCCCGTCGACGCCATGAACACCATCATGGGGCTCATCGTGGGCGGCATCACCGAGCGCTTCCCCGACTTGCGGTTCGGCATGCTGGAGAGCGGCGGCGGCTGGATCGTCCCCTTCTTGGAGCGGCTCGACAACCGCTACGACATCATGAGCAAGCTCCCCGAGGGCCTGAAGACCATCCCCAGCGAGTACTTCAAGCGGCAGTGGTGGATCGCCTTCGACCCGGAGGAGGTCACGCTGCCGCTCGCCGTCGACTACATCGGCGGCGACCGCATCATCTGGGGCTCGGACTACCCGCACCCCGACGCGTTCTACCCGAACTTCCTCGACATGCTCAACGAGAACATCGCCGGGCTGCCCCACGGCACACAGGAACGTATCCGGGGCCGCAACGCGGTCGACTTCTACAAGCTCGAGGGCTAGCGGGCCGCAGACCTCCGGCGGGAGGCGCCGGCGGCGGACGTGGGGACCGGCGCCCTTCGCGCGCTGGCGCGCCTAGCGGCGCGCGCCCTCTCTCAATCTCCCCCACAGGGGCGAGGCCCCCGTCGCCCCCACTCCCCCCGATATTGACTCCCTTGGGCAAGCTGCTATGGTTTCGAGGATGCCGGGGGCGGACGGCGCTCCCGGGGAGGCGGTTCACCCATGGACTTCGAGTACCGGTACACGGCGGAGCAGGAGCGCTTTCGGCAGGAGGTGCGGGACTGGCTCGCCGAAAACGTCCCCGCCGACATCAGCGCGCCGGTCGACCCCGAGGTCATCTCCGATGAGCTGTTCGACTTCGCCATCGAGCTGCGCCACAAGCTCGGCGATAAGGGGTGGCTCTACGCCGTCTACCCCAAGGAGTACGGGGGCGGCGGCCTCGCGGCGGAGTACGAGGTGATCCTCGAAGAGGAGTTGCAGAACCGCAAGATACCTACGGTCTACAGCAACCACCTCGTCATCCCTCCGCTCTTGGTCTGGGGGACGGAGGAGCAGAAGCAGCGCTGGCTCCCCGGCCTGCTGACGGGCCGCACCATCGCCTTCCAGAACTTCACCGAGCCGCAGAGCGGCTCCGACCTCGCCACGATCAAGAGCACCGCCGTGCGCGACGGCGACGACTGGATCATCAACGGCCAGAAGGTCTTCGTCAGCGGCGGCGGGCCCGCCAAGTGCGACATCCTTTTCGGCCCCGTGATGACCGACCCCGACGCGCCGCGCCATAAGAACCTCGGGTACTTCATCATCGAGGCCGACACGCCGGGCGTCACCCTCACCCCCATGGAGCTCCTCAACGGCAGGAACCAGAACACGGTGACGATGGACAACGTCCGCGTGCCCGGCGACCATCTCATCGGCGGGGACCACCAGGGGTGGCAGGTCACCCAGACCACGCTCGAGATGGAGCACGGAGGCCGTGGCATGGCCTACGTGAAGGAAGAGGCCGTCGACGAGCTCGTCGCGTTCGTGAACGAGCGGAAAAGCAACGGCGGCGGGCTCGCCGACGACCCGTTCGTGGCCCAGCAGACCGTCGAGTGCGTGATCGACGCTCACATTGGGCATCTCCTCAACGCCCGCAACTTCTCCATGTACCACAACAAGGAGGAGATGACCTATCACGGCTCGCAGAGCGCGCTCTACCGCAAGGAGTACCGCCTGCGGAACTCCGACCGCATCCGGGAGGCGATGGGCCCGTTCTGCCTGCTCGGCATCGACGAGCCTCTGGCCCCCTTCAAGGGCGAGGCGGAGGTCCTCCAGCGGTCGGCGCTCTGGGCCTCGCACCCCGGCGGCACGCCCGAGGTGCAGCGGGTGATCATCGCCCGCCGCCTGGGCATCAGCAAGACGAAAGAGAAGGCCGCTCCCACGCCGGCCACCGCCACCTCCAACCTGCCGACGTTCGAGTCCAAGTCGGCTGCCTCGTAGGCTCGCGGCGAGCGCCGGACCGTGGACTTCGAGTACCGCTACACCGAGGAGCAGCGGCGCTTCCGAGATGAAGTTGCCGCTTGGCTCGACGCCGCCGTGGCGGAGCTTGAGGGCGAGGCGCTTCCCGGCTCCGACGCGGCGCGCGCCCTCCGGCGCAGGCTCGGTGAGGCGGGCCGGCTCGTCCCCTCCCTTCCCAGGGAGTACGGCGGGGCGGAGCTCTCGCCCGACCTCGAGACCGCGTTGTTCGACGAGCTCTACGCCCGCGGGCTCGACCACGTCCTCGACCGCCGGTCGAGCGCGCTCTGGGAGACGCTACGCCGGTGGGGAACGGAGGAGCAGAGGCGGCGGTGGCTGCCCGACCTAGCGGCGGGCGCGAGCATCACCGTCCCCGCGCTCGCCGCGGCCCCCGACCTCGACCCCGGCGAGATCACGGTGGAGGCGGCCCTGCATGACGGCGAGTGGGCCGTCGACGGCGGCCAGCGCTTCGAGAGCGCCGACCCCGACCCCGGCTACGCCTGGCTCCTCGCCCGAACCGGGCAGGGCCTCGTGATGCTCCTCGCACCGCTCCCCTGGCCCGGTGTGACGGTGCGGCCAACAGATTCCGACGCCGACCACCATGTCGCCATCATCGACTTCGACGGCGCGCGGCTCCCCGCCTCCTACGCCATCGGCGAGCCCGGCGCGGGCTGGGAGATGGCGCTCGGTGGCATGTTTGACATCGAGCGGGCGCGGTCGCCGCAGGGGTCGGATGCGCTGCTCGCGGAGCTGCTCGACTGGGCGCGCGGCGCGGAGTCGGGCCCTGGCGCGGTCGATGACGAACTGCTGCAGGAGCATCTGATCGACGCGCACGCCGCCGCCGAGATCGAGCGGCTATTCCGGGCCCGCCTCTGGTGGGCCGAGCAGGCCGGTGAGGACACGCGCTACCTTGCGGCGCAGCATTCGATGCAGGCCAAGCGCGCGGCGGCGAAGCTCGCCGAGGCGGCCCGCGAGGTCTTCGGGCCGCGGGCGCTCACCGAGCCCAAGCTCGCCGCGCTCCAGCGCCGGACGCTGAACGACCACATCTTCCGCGAGCGCGCCGCCGTCGCCTCGGCCTTGGGGCTGCCGGACGCCACCGCTGAGGAACCTGCCGAAGAGCGGGCGGCGCAGCACGCCGAGGAGTCGCTGACCGCGGCCGCATCCCGGGGAGGGAACGATGGACCTATCGCTTAACGAACAACAGCTGATGCTCAAGACCATGGGCGCCGACTTCCTGAAGCAACAGCTTCCCAAGGAGCGGGTGCGCGAGATCGACGAAAGCGCGACGGGCTTCGACCCCGACCTCTGGCGCGAGATGGCCGAGCTCGGCTGGGCCGGCATCGTCATCCCCGAGGAGTACGGCGGCTTGGGCATGACCTTCACCGACCTCGGCGTGCTGTACGAGGTCATGGGCGAGGCGGCGTGCAGCAGCCCGAATCTCTCCTCGGCGGTGCTCAGCGCGCAGGCCATCCTCCATGCCGGCGACGCGGCGCAGAAGGACGAGCTTCTTCCCGCCATCGCCTCCGGCGAGCAGATCTTCTCCTTCGCCTACACCGAGCCGGAGTACTCGTGGGAGGCCGACGGCGTCAAGCTGGGCGCGGCCAAGCGCGACGGCACGTGGTCGCTGAACGGGACCAAGCTCTTCGTCCCCGACGCGCACGTCGCCGACCGGCTGCTCGTCGCGGCGCGGACGTCGGACAAGGGCGCGCCGGAGCAGGGGATCACGCTGTTCCTCGTCGAGAAGGACGCGCCCGGCGTCTCAGTGCGCCTGCTCACCGGCTGGATCGGCGACAAGGTCTGCGAGGTCGTGCTGGACAACGTCGACGCTTCCGCCGTCATCGGCGGCGTCGACGAGGGGTGGGCGGCCATCGAGCACGCCCGCGACCGCGGCGCCGCCGTCCTCTGCGCCTACATGGCGGGCGGGGCGCGCACCGCGACTCAAATGGCGCTCGAATACAGCAACACCCGCATCGCGTTCGGCGTGCCCATCGGCACCTTCCAGCGCGTCCAGGACCACGTGATCGAGGGCACGACGCACGTCGATTCGATCCAATGGACGGCCTACGAGGCCCTGTGGAAGATCGACGAGGGCCGCGACGACGCCCCGCTCTCGGTCAGCATGGCAAAGGCCGTGGCCAGCGTCGGCTTCCCCGCCGCCTGCGAGGCATCCCACCACGTCCACGCCGGCATCGGCACCGACCTCGACTTCGGCCTCGTCCACTACACCAAGCGCGCCCGCACCTTCCAGAGCTACCTCGGCGACGCCACCTACCACAAGAAGCGCGCCGCCCGCCTCATGAACCTCGGCAGCGGCGGCGGGTAGCGGCATGGGCGAGCGAATCTACACCCGGGACGAGCAGGGAAGGATCGAGCCGCTTGAAGAGGCTGATTTCTCCTCGGAGGACGAGCTTCAGGCGCTGCTCGCCGAGCACCCTGAGCTTCTCGATGGGGAGCAGATGCGGCCGGGCGCCCCTCGGCGCTGGATTCTAATCAAGCGGGAAAAGGGCATAGCCGAAGCCGCGGACGCGGGAGACCGTTGGGCGCTTGACCACCTACTCATCGATCAAGACGCCACGCCTACGCTCGTCGAGGTGAAGCGGGGTTCGAACAGCGAGGTCCGGCGCAAGGTGGTCGGACAGATGCTGGAGTACGCCGCGCACGCCACGGGCGGCGCGGGAAGCTGGGCGGTGGACGATATCCGCCGAGACTTTGAAGACAGCGCCAAGGCCCAGGACAGAAACCCCAACGACTTAATCGCCGACCTTCTACAAGCGGGCGAGGAGGCGGACGTCGACGCCTTCTGGGCAGACGTGGGTGCGAACCTCGCCGCGAGGCGGATCCGCCTCCTGTTCGTAGCAGACGACATACCGGACTCCTTGACCCGAATCGTGTCGTTCCTGAACGAGCAGACCCGCGACAACATCGAAGTGCTCGCCGTCGAGATCAAGCAGTTCTCCGGCAAGCGCACACAGACACTCGTTCCGCGTGTCATTGGCCTGACCGCGGCCGCCCCGGCGAAGAGCGCACCGCGCATCAAGTTAACGCGCGAGTCGTTCTTGGATGAATTCACTGGCAGAGAACGGGACGCCGTGGAGCGGCTCCTCAACGTGACTTCGGAGTCTGGCGGCTCCCTCGGCTGGAATCCCCTCAGCGTCACCCTACGAGTGATCTGCCCGCTTCATCCCAGGCCTGTCCCCGTCGCGCGGATCTATACTCCATCGATGGAATCGTCGATGGGATTGGTCCTCTATTTTGGGTGGGAAGGCCCCACTTTTGGGTACCCGCCAGAACTAGAGCAGCGCCTCAGGGAATGGACGTCGCAGTTCAAGGACGATAGTTTCACGACAACGGGGGGCACTCTCGGGTATTGGTGGACAGTGACACCTTCCGATGCGGCGAGCCACATCGACCTGCTCGCGGACCGCCTCGCCACGGTGCTCTTCGATCTGAAGTCGCTGAAGGCCAGCGAGGGCGCCTAGCGCAGCGCGCGGAAGAAGGCGCGGACGTCGTCGACGAGGAGGTCCGGCGCCTCCATGGCGGCGAAGTGGCCACCGCGCGGCATCTCCGTCCAGCGTTGGACGTTGTAGCCCTGCTCGACGAGGCTGCGCGGCGGGTGCGAGATCTCCTTGGGGAACATGGCGACGGCGGTGGGCGTGTCGATGCGCCCGGCGCGTCCGAACTCGCCGCGGTTCTCGCGGTAGAGCCGCACCGATGAGTTGATCGTCTGCGTCACCCAGTAGACCATCACGTTGGTGAGAAGCTCGTCCTTGGTGTACGAGCGCTCGACGTCGCCTTCGCAGTCGCTCCAGGCGCGCCACTTCTCGACGATCCATCCCGCCAGACCCACCGGGCTGTCGTTGAGCCCGTAGGCCAGCGTCTGCGGCCGCGTGCCCTGCAAGATCGAGTAGGCCGACTCGTCGCGCACCCAGCGGCCCATTTCGGCGCGGTAGGCCTCGACCTCGGGCGACGCCGATTCGCCGGCGAGGCGCGCCATCCTTCCGATCACCAGGTTTAAGTGGATGCCCGCCACGTTCGCCGGGTAGTGCTCCGCGAGGCTCGCGGTCACCGCCGCTCCCCAGTCGCCGCCCTGAGCGCCGAACCGGTCGTAGCCCAGCGTGTCGATCATGAGGCTGCCGAAGAGCTCGGCCATGCGGTGCGTCGTCATCCCGGGCTCGCGGGAGGCGTCGGAGAAGCCGTAGCCGATCAGCGACGGCACGACGAGGTGGAAGGCGTCGGCGGGGTCGCCGCCGTGGGCCGCGGGGTCGGTGAGCGGCCCGGCGATCTTGTGCATCTCGAAGAACGAGCCCGGCCAGCCGTGGCTGACGATGAGCGGGAAGGGGTCGGGGCCCTTGCCCTCGATGTGGACGAAGTGGATGCCGAGGCCGCCGACCTCGGCGCGGAACTGCGGGAGCGCGTTGAGGCGGCGCTCCTGCTCGCGCCAGTCGTAGCCGGCGCGCCAGTAGGCGGCGAGTTCCTTCATGTAGGCAAGGTTCGATCCCATATCCCAGCCCGCGCCGTCGACCTCGTCGGGCCACCGCGTCGCGTCGAGGCGCGCCCGCAGGTCGTCGAGGACGGCGTCGTCGACGTGAATCGAGAAGGGCTCGGGCGCGGCGGCCATGTTCGTGCTCCCTGGCGGCGCTCTAGGTGCGGTAGTCGCGGAAGAAGGCGCGGATGTCCTCGACGAGGAGCTCCGGCTCCTCCATGGCGGGGAAGTGGCCGCCGCTGGGCATCTCGGTCCAGCGGGCGACGTTGTAGTTGCGCTCGGCGGCCGACCGGGGCGGGTTCATGTCGTTGGCGGGGAAGATCGCCACGCCCGTCGGGACCGGCACGCGGGCGAGCGGCCCCGCCGCCATCAGCTTGCGATTCTCGAAGTAGTAGCGCATCGAGGAGTTGATCGTGCCGGTCACCCAGTAGATCATCACGTTGGTCAGCAACTCGTCCTTGGTGTAGGAGCGCTCGATGTCGTCGCCGCAGTCCGACCAGTCCCACCACTTCTCGACGATCCACGCCATGAGGCCCGCGGGCGAGTCGTTCAGGCCGTAGGCCAGCGACTGGGGCCGGGTCTCCTGGACCTCGGCGTAGCCGCGCTTCTCACGGCGCCACGACGTGACCTCCTCGACGTAGGCCTTCTCGGCCTTGGTGACCTGTTCCGGGTCGGGGTTGGCCGTGCCGGAGAGCATGTTGACGTGGATGGCGGGCACCCGGTCGGCGTGGCCGCGCCCCAGCGCCGCGCAGACGAGGCCGCCCCAGTCGCCGCCCTGGGCGACGAACCGGTCGTAGCCGAGGACGCCGGTCATCAGTTCCCGAAAGAGGTCGGCGGTGCGCGGGACGTTCATCCCCGGGTCGCGGGGCCGCTGCGAGAAGCCGTAGCCGGGGAGCGACGGCGCGACGAGGTGGAAAGCGTCGGCGGGGTCGCCGCCGTGGGCCGCGGGGTCGGTGAGCGGCCCCGCGATCTTGTACATCTCGAAGAACGACCCCGGCCAGCCGTGGGGGATGATGATGGGGAGCGGGTCCGGCCCCTTCCCCTGCACGTGGACGAAGTGCAGCTCGAAGTCGTCGACCGTGGCCTTGAACTGGGGCAGCGAGTTGAGAAACCGCTCCTGGGCGCGCCAGTCGTAGCCGTCGCGCCAGTAGGACGCGAGCTCCCGCATGTAGGCGAGGTTGGAGCCGTACGTCCAGCCCGAGCCTTCGATCTCGTCGGGCCAGCGCGTGCGGCTCAAGCGGGCGCGCAGGTCGTCGAGGACGGCGTCGTCGACGTGGATCGAGAAGGGCTTCGCGGCTCCCGTACCCATGTGCGGCGCGCCGCCTCCGCGGCCGCCGGACGCGGGCCGCGCCGGCGGGCGATTTCTTGACTACCCCAGAAGGCCGCCGCTAGAATCGAAGGGCGCCCTGGTCCCGGTGGTGTAGCCTGGCCTAACATACCACACTGTCAATGTGGAGATCGGGGGTTCGAATCCCCTCCGGGGCGCCACTTCTTTCTTCTCTACATCTATCGATCGGCGTCCGTCTGCGTGCCGCACGGTGCTAGCGCACCTTGAACCTGGAGGACTACCACTGATGGCCACCAGCGGCGTCAAGATAGGCACGACTCCTTCGCATCCGGGGGACTTCATTCGCACGGAGATCGTCGAGGAGTTGGGGCTGACGGTGACGAAGGCGGCCGCAATTCTGGGCGTCCGCCGGGCGACGGTCTCAGCCCTGCTGCACGGCCGGAGCGCGCTGTCGCCGGAGATGGCGCTGCGGGTTGAGAAGGCCTTCGGCGTCAGCATGGACATGCTCCTGCGGATGCAGGCGTGGTGGGACGCCTCGCAGATGCGCGCGCGGGAGGCAGACGTCAGGGTCCAGCGCTACCGTCCCGCCTGACCTGGAAGCCGCGGCGGCTACCCGCGGTTCACTCGGCTCCGCTCCTGAACGTAGCGCGGGCCGCTTCGATGGCCGCCTCGATCTCTCGCTCGGCGCTGGTAGCGGAACGCAGCTCGCCCCGCTCGAATCGCTCGATAATGTCCCGCTCTTCTCGGTCCATGCCGTCACTCATGTGGGCCGTTTCTTCCTGTAGTCTACAACCGCGCCACCACCTCCGCGAGGCGCTCGGCCTGCTCGACGTGGTCGTACATCGGGTTGAACATGATCATGTCCAGGTCCTCGCGGGCCAGATTCGCGACCTGCTCGGTCACCTCGTCCTCCGAGCCCCACGCCGACACCTGAAGGCCGAGCTCGGCGTCGTGGTACTGGTGGTGGAAGAAGCGCCGGATCTCGCGGGCGGCGCGCTCCTTATCGTCGTCGACCGTAACGTAGAGACGTTTCGTGATGGCGAACGACGCCGGGTCCCGGCCCGAGGCGTCGAGGTGCCCGCGCAGTGAGCCGAGCAGGTCGAGGAACGACTCCATCGGCCTCGCGCCCGCTCCCATGAACCCGTCGCCGAGCCGGACGGCCCGCTTGACGGCGGCCTCGGCCCGCGCCCCGAACCAGATGGGCGGGTGCGGCCGCTCCAGCGGCTTCGGCTCCAGCGTGAGCCGGTCGAGCCGCCACTCCCCGTTGTCGAAGCTGACCTCCTCCTCGGTCCACAGCCGCTTGATGAGCTCGACCATGTCGAGGAAGCGGCGGACGCGCCGCGCCGGGTCGATGTTGAAGACGGGGTAGCGCGCCTCGTGCCCGCCCAGGCCGACCCCCAGGATGAGCCGCCCTCCCGAGATCTGGTCGACACTGGCCGCGGCCTTCGCCACGTGCAGCGGGTGGAAGAGGGGGAGGACGAGTACCGAGGAGCCGATCTTGACCCGCGACGTCGTCATTGCCGCCGCGGTCATCAGGATGAAGGGGTCGACCGGCTTGCTGAAGACGCCGTGCTGCACCCAGAGGCTGTCGTAGCCCAGGGCCTCGGCCCTGGCGGCGTGGCGGCCGATGAGGCCGGCGTCGGCGGGCCCGTCGAGGAAGGTCTGGGGAATCGCGATGCCGACCTTGGTGCGGTCTCCGATAATCAGGCGTTCGTCATCTGCCACGGGGTGTTCTCCCTTCGCCCCGCTGCCTAGACCTGCCGGGCGGGGTATAGTAGCACCACCGCGAGCCGAGGGAGGCATCCCATCGCCATGCTCTTGCAAGACAAGGTCGCGATCGTCAACGGGGTCGGACCCGGACTGGGCCGGGCCCTCTGCGTCGAGCTGGCGAAGCACGGGGCCGACGTCGTGCTCGGCGCGCGCACCGAGTCGCGGCTCGAAGAGGTCGCCGCCGAGGTCCGTGCGACCGGGCGGCGCGCCCTCGTCGTCCCCACCGACGCCACCGACGACGCGCAGGCCAAGCGGCTCGCCGACAGGGCCGCCGCCGAGTTCGGCAGGATCGACGTGCTCGTCAACAACGCCGCGAAGAACGAGCCCTTCACCACTGTCGTCGATTCCTCCAGCGAGGAATGGCGCGCCTGCCTCGACGACAACGTGATGGCCCACATGCAGGCGTGCAAGTACGCCGCCCCCTACATGGTCGAGCAGCAGTCGGGGTCGATCGTCAACGTCTCGTCGATGTCGATGCGGAAGGGCGTGCAGACGCGGAGCGCCTACAGCGCCGCCAAGGCGGCGATCGCGGTCATGACCCAGAGCCTCGCCGACGAGCTCGGCCCCCATCAGGTGCGGGTCAACTGCGTCGTGCCCGGCCACATTTGGGGCGAGCTGCTGGAGAGCTACTACCACCGGCGGGCCGGGGAGCTCGGCGTCACCTACGACGAGGTCTACCAGGGCTTCGCCGACCAGATGGCGCTGCGGCGCATCGCGCTCGACACCGAGGTCGCCGCGGCCATCATCTTCCTGGCCTCCGACATGGCCAGCGCCATCACCGGCCAATCGCTCGACGTCAACGCAGGTCTCTCCTACCACTAAGCCGCCGCGCACGGAGGAGCCGTGACTCACCACGAATCAGCCGACCCCGCCGTTCAAGCGCTCATCGACCGCGCCGCGATCGGCAACATCATCATGCGCTACGCCCTCGCCGTCGACGGCCGCGACTTCGACGCGCTGCGCGAGCTCTTCACGTCCGACGCCCACGCCAAGTACGGCGACTGGTTCGACGACAGCGGCGTCGACAAGATCATCCCCTTCGTCAGCGGCGTCGCCCACTTCGAGGTCACGCAGCACTTCTTCGGCCAACCGCTGATCGACGTGCGCGGCGACGAGGCCGAGACGCAGACCTACTCGAACAACCACCACTTCTACACCGAGGACGACGGCCAGCGCTATGCCGTGGTGCAGGGCAACCTCTATACCAAGCGCTTCGTCCGCCGCGACGGCGAGTGGCGCATCGCCGACCTCACCCTGACCCTGCTCTGGGAGCGGCAGGAGCCCGCGCCCGGCGCCTGACACGATCGACCGGGAGACACCGCATGGACTTCACCTGGGACAAGCAAGACCTCGCCTTCCGCGAGGAGGTCGACGCCTTCTGCCGCGAGAACATTCCCTCCTGGTTCCGCGGCCACTTCGCGTCGAGCGACGACGATGAGAAGACCTTCGCCAAAGAGTTCTGCGGGAAGCTGGGCGAGCGCGGCTGGCTCACCATGGCCTGGCCCAAGGAATACGGCGGCGCCGACGCTCCGGTCTGGACCCAGATGCAGCTCAAGGACCTGATGGACACCCACCGCGAGCCGCGCGGCCCGCAGTACATGAACCTCAACTGGATCGGCCCCAGCATCATGCTGTTCGGGACCGACGAGCAGAAGGACTACCACCTCTCCCGCATGACGGCGGGCGACGTGGTCTGGTGCCAGGGCTTCAGCGAGCCCGACTCCGGCTCCGACCTCGCCTCGCTCCAGACGCGGGCGGTGCGCGACGGCGACGACTACGTGATCAACGGCCAGAAGATCTGGACCAGCAACGCCGAGAGCGCCGAGTTCTGCTTCCTCCTCGCCCGAACCGACCCCGACGCACCCAAGCACGGCGGCATCTCCGTCTTCCTCATCCCCATGGACACGCCCGGCGTCACCGTGCGGAAGATCCGCAGCATGGTCGGCTACGGCAACATCAACGAGGTCTTCCTCGACGACGTCCGAGCCCCGCGCTCGACGATGCTGGGGAACGAGAACGAGGGCTGGGGCGTCATCACCGCCGCGCTCAACTTCGAGCGCATCGGCCACGCCGCCCACGCCGTGCTCGACGACGTTATCGACTACGCCAAGTCCCGGGACGACGGCGCGCCCGCCGCGGGTAGCGACCCCGTCCTCCGCCAGAAGATCGCCGAGGCGTACGTCCGCTACCGCGCCGCCCGCGTGATGACCTACCGCCTCGCCTCCATTGTCGCCAAGGGCGACGACCCCGGCCCCCGCGACTCCTCCATCACCAGCATGCACACCCGTATGACCCACCAGCGCAACGCCGACCTCGCCATGGAGGTCATGGGCCCCTACGCCCGCGTCCAGACCGGCTCGCCGACCGCCCTCTACAACGGCATCCTCGAGTCCCACTGGCGGCACAGCATCTCCGCCACCATCGCCGGCGGCACCATGGAGATCATGCGCGAGCAGGTCGCCGTCCGCGGCCTCGGCCTGCCACGCTAGGCGCAGAGTGGAGATTGTCATGCCTGCCGCCCGCGGATCCCTGACTGTCAACACCGAGGCCGAGCCGCCATTCCTGGAGCGGGACGGGCTCACGCTGAACCGCAGCGTCGTGCGCAAGGAGTTCTCCGGCGACATGGTCGGCACTTCGGAGGCGCAGATGATCGCGGCCTTCACCGGCACTCCAGGGTCGGCGGCCTACGTGGCCATCGAGCACTTCACCGGCTCGGTGGGCGGGAAGTCGGGCTCGTTCGTCCTCCAGCACAGCGGGGTGATGAGCAAGGGCGACGCCGCGCTTACCGTCACGATCGTGCCCGACTCTGGCGCCGGAGAGCTGACCGGCATCTCGGGGACGCTAGCGATCGACAACGACGAGGGCCGGCACACCTACGTCCTCGACTACAAGCTCGAGCGAGCACGCGCTAGCCGCTAGCAGGCAAGTACCGGCCGCGGCCTCCCACGCTTAACCCCCGGTCGCCGCCCACGACTTCACCACGCCGTCGGCTTCGAGGGCTGTGATCTCGGCAGCGGCGTAGCCCGCCTCGGCGAGCAGCTCGCGGGTGTGTTCGCCGAGCACGGGGGCGAAGCGGCGCAGGTCCACCTTCGAGCGCGAGAAGGTGATGGGGAAGCCGACCTGCCGCACCGGACCCTGCGAGGGGTGCTCCACCTCCCACGTCATCCCCACGTGGCGGACCTGGGGGTCGTCGAGCGCCTCGGCGGGCTCGTTGACCGGCGCGGCGCAGGTGTCCGCCGCCCACAGGTCGCGGAGCCAGTCGTCTCGGTCGCGGGTGAGGAAGATGGCCCGGATGTCCTCGACCATCGCGTCGACCTCCGGCCCCGACTCGCGGTGGAGCGGAATGTAGCGTTCTCTGTCGAGCAGACGGCAGAAGTTCTCCCAGAACGGCACCTCGGCGTTCGACGTCGTCAGCCACTTGCCGTCTCGGCACTTGAGGAAGGTGAGCGTGGACTGCGAGGTTGGGGCCGCCTTCTTCCGGAGGGCGGCGTCGCGGCGCCGCTGCGCGTAGGCGCCGTGGTTCGACGACATCACGCTGCCGACCATCGACACGTCGAGGTACTGCCCCTCGCCGGTCTCCTCGCGTTCGAGCAGCGCCGCGAGGATGCCGGACGCGGCGTGGAGTCCGGCGGTCACGTCGGCGAAGGCGACGCCGTGGCCCAGCGGCTCGCCCGTCTCCGGGTGCCGGGGGCCGACGCTGCCGGCCACCGCCGACATCTGCCGATCGTGGCCGGGAAAGCCGGCGTACGGCCCCGACTGTCCGAAGGCCGAGATGCTGCAGTAGACGATCCTTGGGTTGCGGGCCCGCACCGCCTCGTAGTCGACGCCGAGCCATTGGACCACGCCGGGACGATAGCCTTCGAGCACGACGTCGGCCCGGTCCACGAGCCGGAAGAAGACCTCGCGGGCCTTGGGCCGGGCCGCTTCGTCGAGAAGCTCCAACGCGACGCTGCGCTTGTTCCGGGCGATGCTGTTGTAGGCCGACGACACGACCTCTTCCTCGGGCGTGGGGTCGGGCGGCGTCATCATGTCGCGCCCCATGCCGTAGCGGGGGCGCGGCTCCTCGATCTTGACGACGTCCATGCCCATGTCGGCGAGCAGGTGCGACGCCAACGGCCCCGGAAAGAGCCGGGAGAGGTCGAGCATCCGGTATTTGCCGAGCAGCATGCGGCCTCCACGCAATGGCCCGCTCCATGAGCGGGGGCATACCTTAGCACGGCGCGCGCACGGGAACCCTGAAGTGTAGGAATGGAGGAGGGGAGGAAGGGAGAGCAGGGGTCAGGCGAAATAGAGCCCGATGACGGCCCCGATGACCGTCACCCACGTACCGAACATGACGATGGTGAGCGTGTTCAGCCGGCTGTTCATCTCGCCGCGGAGGCTGCTCATCTCGCCGCGCAGCTCAGTGAACCGGCTGTTCATCTCGTCGCGGAGACCGCCCATCTCCCCGCGCAGTTCGCTGCCCAGACCGCCCATCTCGCCGCGCACCTCGCTGCCCAGACCGCCCATCTCGGCGCGCAGACCGCCCATCTCGCTCCGTACCTCGCTGCCCAGACCGCCCATCTCGGTGCGCAGACCGCCTATCTCGCCGCGCAGGCCGCCCATCTCGCCGCGCAAGCCGTTGATGGACTGGTTCAGGTCGTCCAGCCGCTTGTCGACTTGCTCGTAGGCGCCTTCGAGCCTGCTGATTCTTTGCTCGGTCGTCATGCCGCTCCTGTGTGACACCACTATACCGAAAGTGCTGGAGCGCCTCAACGCCCGCTTGTCGCGCCTTGCCGGAGGCGGCGCTGCTATAATCCCGCAAGGCGAATCAGGGGGCGCGCATGGACTACCAACGCTACGCAGACGAACACCACCTCCTCGTGGAGATCAAGGACCGCGTGGCCCTGGTCACCATGAACCGCCCCGAGAAGCGCAACGCGGTCAACTACGCCCTGCACCGGGGGCTGGAGACCATCTGGCGCGACCTCGGCACCGACCCCGACGTCGGCGCTATCGTCCTCACCGGCGCCGGGCCCGCCTTCTGCGCCGGCGGCGACATGAAGGACTTCGGCCCCAGCGGCGGGATGCTCATCCTCCGCGGCGCGAAGTGGGCGGTGCAAAACATGGTCAACTGCGAGGCCCCGCTCATCGCCGCCATCAATGGCCCGGCCGCCGGATTCGGCGCCTCCGTGGCCCTCCTCTGCGACACCACCTTCATGGCCGACACGGCCCGCATCGGCGACACCCACGTCAACATGGGCCTCGTCGCCGGCGACGGCGGCTGCGTCATCTGGCCGCTGCTCATCGGCCCCCACCGCGCCAAGGAATACCTGATGAGCGGACGCTACGTGCCGGGGCCCGAGGCCGAGCGCATCGGCCTGGTCAACCACTGCGTCCCCGCCGACAAGCTGATGGACGAGGCGATGGCCTACGCCACCGAGCTGGCCAACGGGCCCGCCGCGGCGATCCGGTGGACGAAGATGAGCATCAACCGGCTCATCTGGCAAAACCTGATCCTGGTCCTCGAGATGAGCCTGGCCACCGAGGGCCTCACCTCGGGGAGCCCCGACCAGCAGGAGGCCGTCGCCGCCTTCCGCGAGAAGCGCGCCCCCAAGTTCGGCGCGAGCTAGCGCGCCATGCTTCAGTCGCGCTGGGCCGCCGACGGCATCGAGTTGGCCGAGGTCGAGCCCGGCCCGCTTGCTCCCGGCCACGTCCGCCTGAAGGTCGCCGCCTCCGGCATCTGCGGCTCCGACCTGCACTCCTTCCGCGGCGACCTGCCCACGCGGCCAGGGGACACGCCGGGCCACGAGGTCGTGGGCACCGTCCTCGACGGCCCCACCGGCCTGGCCGACGTCCTTTACGCCGTCGAGCCGCACACCCGCTGCGGCGTCTGCGACCTCTGCCTGTCGCGCAAGCGCCATCTCTGCAACCAGGGCATGCTCATCGGCACGCGCATCCCCGGCGGCATGAGCGAGTTCGTCGACCGCGCCG
>OZ220066.1:0-141602 GCA_964291475.2 Dehalococcoidia bacterium
CCGGCGGCCTCGACGACCCGCCAGGGCTCGGGGACGTCGAGGATGATCCGGTCGAGGGGGCCGTCCTCGTCGATGCCGTCGTAGACGTCGCGCTCGCGGACGGTGTGGTTGGGCGTCTCGCCGAGGTAGCGCTCGACGTTCCTCGGGCCGCCGGCGAGCGGGGCGGGCCGGTTCTCGTAGCTGATCAGCTTCCCGCTGGGGCCGACGGCGCGGAGCAGCGCCAGCGCGAGGGCCCCCGATCCGAGCCCGGCCTCAAGGACCGTGGCGCCGGGGTAGACGTCGCCGTAGAAGAGGATCGCCGCCGCGTCCTTGGGGTAGATGATCTGGGAGTGGCGGGGCATGTTCATCACGTAGTCGGTAAGGGACGGCTTGAGGGCGATGACCGTCTTGCCCGACGCGCTGCGTACCCGCGCACCCTGATCGCGGCCGATGATCTCGTCGTGGGGGACGGCGCCGAAGTGACTGTGGAAGACCTGCCCCGCGGCGAGGGTGATGAGGTATTGGCGCCCGCGGCTGTCGACGAGCAGGGCAAGGTCGCCTTCCGTGAAGGGGCCGGCGAAGCTGCTGGAGAAGTCCGACACGCTCATGCGGCCCCTTCGGCGGCCCCTTCGGCGGAGCCGTCCGGCGCGCCGAACGCGGCGATGAAGCGGGCGACGGCCCCGAAGTATTGGGGCATGCCGAGCCAGAGGAGGTCGTTGTGCCCCGCGCCCGGGATCAGCTCGATCTCTTTGTGCTCGGACGAGGCCATGTCGTACAGGGTGACCGCCGCCTCGGGGGGCACGAGGTCGTCGCGCTCGCCGTGGATGATGAGGAGAGGCAGCGTAATCGAGCGGACCTTCTCGTCGTGCCGCCGCAGGGTCTCCTTGATCGCGGGCGACTCGGGGTCGAGGCCGTAGCGCCCCGCCATGCGGCCCATCGCGGCTGAGCCGCTTTCGACGATGAGGCCGCGAAGTTCGGCGGCGCGGCGGGCGGCCGCCTCGACGGCGGAGTGCGTCCCAAGCGACCGGCCCTTCACGAACAGGGGCCCCGTGTAGCCCGAGTCTTTCAGGTAGCCCTTGGCGAAGTCGAAGGTGGCGTTGGCGTCGCCGATCATGGTGGAGAAGCTGGGCGAGCCGCCGCTCTTGCCGTAGCCGCGAAAGTCGACGGCGAGGAAGTTGGCGCCGGCGCGGTGGTAGTGGGGGCGATGTCGTCGTACATGTAGGCGACCTCGCCGTTGCCGTGGAAGAAGAGGATGGTGGGGGCGGAGGGGTCGTGCCGGTAGAAGCGGCCGGAAAGTTCGACGCCGGGTGCGACGGGGACCATCACGTCCTCGGCGCCGGCGGGGGGCGGCGCCCACACCCGCTGCGGGTAGAACGCCATCATGCTGATCTCGGGGATGTCGAACGGGGTGTAGTCGATCGCGGACATAGCGTCGGCGGTGGTGGGACTAGCGCGGCAGGCCGAGGCCCCGGGTGGCGATGATGTTGCGGTTCACCTCGGAGCTGCCCGCGGCGATGGTGTTGGCGACGTTGCTCAGCGACTCGAAGGGAATCGCGCCGTGGACGGGGGCGAAGCGGTCGCCGGGCATGGCCATGCCGTAGAAGCCGAGGAGCTCCAGCCCGGCCTTGGTGATGCGCTGGTGGAGCTCGCTGGCGAACAGCTTCGCCATAGAGGCTTCCCTGTCGGGCTGGATTCCGTTGTCCTGCATCCAGGCCACGTGGTAGGAGAGGTTGCGGCTGGTCTGCGCCTCGATGGCGAGCTCCGCCAGACGGTGGCGGGCGATGGGATCGCCGAGGACGGGCGCGAGGGCGGGGGTCTCCCGCAGGGCCCTGATCAGGCGGTCGTAGGTGCGGCGGGCGCGGGAGACGTCGCGGATGCCGGAGCGCTCGTTGTTGAGGGTGGTCATGGCGACGTACCAGCCCTGGTTCTCCTCGCCGATCATGTTGCCCTTGGGCACCCGCACGTTGTCGAAGAAGACCTGGTTGAAGTGGTGGACGTCGTCGATGCTCATCAGCGGGCTGATGGTGATGCCCGGCGTCTTCATGTCGAGGAGGAAGTAGGAGATGCCCTTGTGCTTCGGCGCGTCGGGGTCGGTCCTGGTGAGGATGTGGATGTAGTCGGCGCGGTGGGCCTGGGAGGTCCAGATCTTCTGGCCGTTGATGACGTAGTCGTCGCCGTCGGCGGTGGCGGCGGTCTGGAGGGAGGCGAGGTCGGAGCCGGCGTTGGGCTCGGAGAAGCCCTGGCACCAGAGGATCTCCTGGTTGGCGGTTGCGGAGAGGAACTTCTTCTTGAGAGCCTCGCCGCCGAACTCGATGATGGCGGGGCCGACCTGGTAGGCCTGCGGGTCGAGCGGAGCGTTGAGGTAGATCATCTCCTCGTGGAAGATGGCCTGCATCATGGTGCTGGCGCCGAGGCCGCCGTACTCGGTGGGCCAGCCGATGCCGATCCAGCGCTTCGCGCCGAGCTTGCGGCGGAAGGCCATGGCTTCGTCGAAGTTCTCGTCGCTGTAGGCGTCCTCGCCGGCGGCGATGCGTGGGGGTAGCTCCTGCTGGATGAAGTCGCGGACCTCGCCGCGGAAGGCGTCGTGTTCGGGTGCGAAGCTGTATTCCAACGGGGTCCTCCGACGGCGGCGCCGCTTCAGTAGCGGGGCGCCATGAGTCTAGCACAACGCGCCGTCGCGCCGCCCATCCGCCGGGGCGTGCCCGGCCTCAGTCTCCCGGAGAGGGAGGAGGCTCAAGGTGCTGCAGCGGGGGAGGCCGGAGGGGCGGGCGATTCGTGAATCGCCCCTACAGGGGAGGGGCGGTGGGCTTCGATAACCGGTGGCGGTTGGGAGGGGGCCCCTCATCTCAATCTTCTCCCGTGGGGAGAAGAGGACGGACGTCCGCAAAGCCCTCCCCGGGAAGGTGGGCAGGCTGGACTACGCCGACAATGACATTCTGCTAGTCTCTGGAGCTAGGCGCCACAAGCGCCCCATTTCCACCTGTGACTGGAAAGGAAAGAAGCATGGCAGCATACACGGTTCTCTATACGACGGAAGTAATCGACGAGGCGCTCCACGCCGAGTTCCGTTCTCGCGTCACGTCGCTGCTGGAGGCCAAGGGCGGCAAATTCCTCATGCGCGGCAACGTCGCGGAGGCAAGCGACGGCGAAACGGCCGCCCACCGCCGCATAGCGGTCATGGAGTTTCCGACTATCGAGCAAGCCCGCGCGTGGATAGGCCCGCAGTCCGAGCCGGAATACGTGGCGCTTCGAGAACTCCGCGAGCGGGCGAGCAACTGTATCTCGTTTGTCGTAGAGGGGTCCTAAGGCGAGCCGGAATCTCGCCGTCTGTCACTCCGCCAAGAGGCGGACAAGGCCACGCTGGCTGCCATAGATGGCGACAGCTAACTGGTTTCCACTAGGAAAGATTCCTGCCTTCAGGCCGCGCGGGGTCAACTACGGGCCGGCCGACCTACGAGGGGATGTTCTCGGCGGAATCACGGCCGGCGGCATTGTGCTGCCCGTGGCCATCGGCTACGGAGTATTGTCCGGCTTGGGGCCGGCGGCAGGGCTGTATGGCGCGGTGGCGGTGGGCATCTTCGCCTCCCTTTTCGGAGGGACGCGCGGGCTGGTGTACGGCCCCAATACCGCCGTTACCGTCACCATGGGCGTGGTTGTGGCGGAGTACGCCGGCAGCCTCGCCGAAGCGGCTACCATTGGCATCCTGGCCGGCCTGATACAAATGGTCTTCGGCCTGTTGGGGCTGGGCCGTTACGCTTCCTACATTCCCAACTCCCTTGTCTCCGGGTTCTTCGCCGCCTTCGGGACTCTGATCATCGTCAAGCAGAGCTTCCTGGCCCTGGGTGGAACAACCCCGCCGGGCAGCGTCGTCGACAACGTCATGGCGTTGCCTTCGGCGATAAGGGACGTGAACCTCGAAGCTCTGGCACTCACCGTTGCGTGCATCGGGGTTGCCGTGTTGTGGCGGGGGAGGCTCTTGCGTTTGGCGCCCGCTCCCTTCGTCACGCTTGTCTTCGGTATTCTCGCCGGGGTGCTTCTCTTCCGGGATGCCCCTGTTATCGGCGAGATTCCGTCCGGGCTGCCCTCACTTCAGCTATCGGCCTTCTCCCTGGACTTCTTGCTGAACGCGGCGCAACCCGCATTCGTCATGGCCCTGCTTGCTTCGGTGCAGACCTTTCTGTGGGCCCTGCGGGTGGACGCAATCACCGGCACGCAGCACAGGCCGAACCGCGAGATGTTCGCTCAGGGCATCGGCAATGTGGCGGCCGGCTCCACCGGAGGGCTGGCCGGGTCGGTAGCGCCGGGCGCCTTCGCGAACGCCCTGAGCGGCGGCAGGTCGCCCGTGGCCGGTGTCACCGCGGCCGGGATAGTCCTCGCCGCCGTCCTGTTCCTGGGCCCGGTGGCCACGCACATTCCCTTCGCCGTGCTGGCAGGCATCCTGATCGTCATCGCCTGGGGCATCATAGACTGGCGGTTCGTGAAGCGGCTGCATCGCATTCCCAGCAGCTATTCCCTTGTCATGGTTGTTACTTTCGCCCTCGTGCTCTTCGCGGGTCTCACCACGGCCATAGTGGTCGGGCTGGTGGTCGCCGCCCTGACGGGGTCGCGCCGGCTGGAGAGCCTGGAGACGGCCTCATTAGTCTCCGTGCCGCTGCTGGACCGCACCGTACTGGCGGAAGACGACTGGGATGACGAAGACGATCCCTTCCGGGCTGACAGCGGGTTGGTCGTATTCCCAGACCGTGTCACGGTGGCCTCGGCCCGGGAACTCAGCCGCATTCTCCGGCTGGACATACGCGGCCATCAGTACACCATCTTCGATATGTCCCACACGGTCTTCCTCGACGATTCCGCCGCCGCAACGATGGGGGACTTGGTAGATGTCGCGCTGGCGCGGCAGTCGCGGACCATCATCATCGCCGGCATGAGCCAATCCGTGTCGGACATGGTCCGCTCGATGGGCGTGCTTGACAGGGTCCCCTCCGAGAACTTCGCCGCCGACGTGGAAGAAGCGAAGCAGATCATCCGCCCGCTGCTGCTGGCCGACCGCCGGGGGAGCTGACCCGCGCAGGCCATCCACCGGGGCGCGTGCCCACCCGCAGTTTCTTCCAGAGAGGGGAGAGGTCTAAGGTGCTCCAGCGGGGGGAGGCCGGAGGGGCGGGCGATTCGTGAATCGCCCCTACAGGGGAGGGGGCGGCGGGTTGCGATGAGGTCTGGTGGTTGTGAGGGGGCCCCTCATCTCAATCTTCTCCCGTGGGGAGAAGAGGCCGGAACCGCGTTTTTGCCGACGACGTATACCTTGATACAAGGGTTCAATTCAGAGCTCAGGCGCTGGTTGCGCCGGCCGGGCGCGCCTGCGCGGAGAGGAGGAAACGATGGCAGGCGCGACGCGACTCACCACGGCGGCGGGCATCCCCGTCGGCGACAACCAGAACAGCCTCACGGCCGGGCCGCGGGGTCCTCTCCTGGTCCAGGACTGGCAGCTTTTCGAGAAGCACGCCCACTTCAACCGCGAACGGATCCCGGAGCGGGTCGTCCACGCGAAGGGCTCGGGCGCCTACGGGACGCTGACGGTCACGGGCGACATCACCGAATACACCAAGGCGGACCTCTTCTCCGCCGTCGGGAGGAAGACGCCTTGCTTCTTCCGGTTCTCGACCGTGGCCGGGGAGCGGGGGGCCGCCGACGCCGAACGGGACGTCCGCGGCTTCGCCATGAAGTTCTATACCCAGAAGGGCAACTGGGACCTCGTGGGGAACAACACGCCGGTCTTCTTCGTGCGCGACCCCTACAAGTTCCCCGACTTCATCCACTCGCAGAAGCGCGACCCGAGGACCAACCTCCGCAACCCCACGGCGATGTGGGACTTCTGGTCGCTCTCGCCGGAGAGCCTGCACCAGGTGACGATGCTGTTCTCGGACCGGGGCATCCCGAGGTCGTACCGGCACATGAACGGGTACGGCTCCCACACCTACAGCTTCGTCAACGACGAAGGCCGGCGCTTCTGGGTGAAGTTCCACCTCAAGACGCTGCAAGGCATCCAATGCTATACGGACGAGGAGGCCGCCGACGTCATCGGCGCCGACAGGGAGTCGCACCAGGCCGACCTCTTCGACGCGATCGAGCGGGGCGACTATCCGAAGTGGCGGGTGTTCGTCCAGGTGATGCCGGAGGCGGAGGCGGAGCACACGTCGTACAACCCCTTCGACCTGACGAAGGTCTGGCCGCACGGCGAGTACCCGCTCATCGAGGTGGGCGTCGTCGAGCTCAACCAGAACCCGGTGAACTACTTCGCGGAGGTCGAACAGTCCACGTTTTCTCCCGCGAATCAGGTGCCCGGGATCGGCCACAGCCCGGACAAGATGCTGCAGTTCCGCATCGTGTCCTACGCCGATGCGCACCGGTACCGGCTGGGGGTCAACTACGAGGCGCTGCCGGTCAACAGCGCCCGCTGCCCGGTGCATACCTATCACCGGGACGGGGCGATGCGGTTCGATGGGAACGGCGGGGGCGCCGTCAACTACGAGCCCAACAGCTTCGGCGGGGCCGTGGAGACCGGGATGGTGGAGCCGCCGCTCAGGCTCGACGGCGACGCCCACCGGTACGACCACCGCGCCGGGAACGACGACTACACCCAGGCGGGGAACTTGTTCCGGCTCATGACGCTGGGCCAACGGCGGCGGCTCATCGACAACCTCGTGCGGGCCATGCGGCCGGCGCCGGAGGATATCCAGTTGCGCCAGATCGAGCACTTCCGCAAGGCCGACCCGGCCTACGGCGATGGCGTCGCCCGGGGCCTTGGTCTGCTTCTGCCGGTCTGGAACGGCGTGCGTTAGCCTCCGGTGCGGGTTCGTTGACCCCTCTCTTGGGGCGGTGCTACGATGGCCGACACGCTCGGAGGGGCAGACCGGCGGGTATGGAGCGGAACGGGCTGATTTATCTGGACCATGCCGCGACGACCGCGGCGCATCCGAAGGTCGTCGAGGCGATGCTGCCCTTCTTCTCCGATTGCTTCTATAACGCTTCGAGCATGTATGGGCCGGCGCAGGAATGCCGGCAGGCGATGGAGAACGCCCGGACCATCGTCGCGGACGCGCTGGGGTGCAAGCCCAGCGAGGTGATCTTCACCAGCGGCGGCACCGAGTCCGACAACGCCGCCGTCCGGGGCGCCGCCCTGGCCCTGCGGGAGCACGGCGACCACGTCATCACCACGAGCATCGAGCACCACGCCGTGCTCCACGCGTGCCACACGCTGGAGAAGCTCGGCTTCGAGGTGACCTACCTTCCGGTCGACTCCGACGGGCTGGTGGACCTGGAAGATCTGGAGCGGGCGATCGGCGAGCGCACCACGGTGGTCAGCATCATGCTGGCGAACAACGAGGTGGGCACGATCCAGCCCATCGCGGACATCGCGGAGCTGGTCAAGGCGAAGTCGAAGCAGCTTGGGGCGCAGATCGTCTTCCACACCGACGCGGTGCAGGGCGCCTCGTACCTCGACCTCGACGTCGACGGGCTCGGCGTGGACGCGCTCAGTCTTTCGGCGCACAAGTTCAATGGGCCGAAGGGAGTCGGGGTGCTCTACCTGCGGCGGGCGACGCCGTTCGAGCCGCAGCAGGTGGGGGGCAGCCACGAACGCAACCGGCGGGCGGGGACGGAGAACATCGCGGGGATCGTCGGGCTGGCAAAGGCGCTGTCCATCGCCGTCGAGGAGCGGGACTCGAACCGTGAGCACGTCCTCGGGCTTCGCAACCGGCTGATCGAGGGGCTGCGCGAGCATATCCCGGGGTCGCATCTGAACGGCGCCGAGGACCGGCGGCTGCCCAACAACGTCAACTTCTCGTTCGACGGTACCGACTCGCAGTGGACGCTGATGGCCTTGGACGACGCGGGGATCGCGGCGTCGACGGGCAGCGCCTGCCGCACCGCCTCCCTCGATCCGTCGCACGTGCTGATGGCGCTCGGCGTGCCGGCGGACCTCGCGATCGGCGCCCTGCGGCTGACGCTGGGCCCGGAGAACACCCGGGAAGAGGTCGACTACGTGGTCGATACGCTGCCGGGCATCATCGAGAGCGTGCGGAACCCGAAGAACGGGCCGCGTCCCGTGGCCTAGGGTCTCGCGGAGGGGCGCCGTGGCGTACAGCGAGATCCTGCTCGACCACTTCAGCCATCCGCGCAACGCCGGCGAACTCGAAGCGCCCGACGGCGAGGGCTCCATCACCAACCCGGCGTGCGGCGACATCATGCGTCTGCAGATCCGCATCCGCGACGGAGTGATCGAAGAGGCGAAGTGGCGCGTCGAGGGGTGCAGCACGTCCATCGCCGCGAGCAGCATGATCAGCGAGCTCATCGCCGGCCTTGCCGTCGAGGAGGCGGTCAAGGTCTCGCGCGCCGACGTCGCCGAGGCCCTCGGCGGGCTGCCCCCGGCGAAGACGCACAGCGCCGTGCTGGTCACCGACGCGGTGAAGGCGGCGGTCGCGGACTACGTCGCGAAGGGAGCGGCGGCCGCGCCGCCGCGGGCCGAATAGCCCGAACGACGCCGCTTCTTTGCTACCCTTGCCGGGATGTCTTCCGACACGCCTAACGGTCCAGACCAACCCGCTGAGGTGGACCGGCGCGCCGCCGGCATTCAACGCCGCATCTTTCACCTGACGGCGGGCTCGACGTTCCCCACGCTCTACGTGTTCCTGGACAAGGAGCTGGTGCTGCCGGTCGCGGTGGCCGCCGCGGTCGCCGCCATCGTCTTGGAGGTCGCGCGCTTTCGCTCCGAGCGGCTGAACCGCGTCGTGATGCGGTGGTTCGGGCCGCTGACCAAGGAGTCGGAGGGGCGCGCCGTGTTCGGGTCGACGTGGATGCTCGTGGCGACGGCGATCTGCATCGGGGTCATGGACCGTCCGTTCGCGGTCCTGGCGCTGTACTACCTGTCGCTGGGGGACCCCGCTGCGGCGCTGATCGGGGAGCGCTTCGGCGCTATCAGGATCGGGAAGAAGAGCCTTGAAGGCGCCCTGGCGTTTCTCGCGGTTGCCGTCGGCATCGGCTCGGTGCTGCTGACGGGGGCGCTGGAGACCACCTATCCCGTGATGCTCATCGGCGCGAGCGCCGCGGCGCTGGCGGAGCTGACGCCGCTGGCGGGGGTCGACGACAACTTCAAGGTGCCGCTCGTCGCGGGCGGGGTCATGGAGCTGGCGGTGCGCGGGGTCGGCTGACGCGGCGCCGGTCTGTTGGCGCTCCCGACGGCTTCCGTTACACTAGGAATGCACGCTCAAACCTGTTTCTGACGAGGCGCACCGCTTGGCGACGATCGCAGTCGATTTGATGGGAGGCGACAACGCCCCCGAGGCTATCGCACTCGGCTGTTTCCAAGCAGCCCGCGACCTCGGCGTCGATATCAAGCTCATCGGGCAAAAGGATGCGCTGACGCAGGAGATCGAGCGGCGCGCCGGGCGCAACGGGCGGGTCTTTCCCGTGGAGGCCGAGCAGGTCGTCGGCATGAGCGAGGCGCCGACCGTGGCCTGGCGGGACAAGAAGGGGTCGTCGATCTCCGTTGGCATCGAGCTGGTGCGCAGCGGCGAAGCCCAGGCGTTCGTCTCGGCGGGGAATACCGGCGCCATCGCCACCTATTCGCTCTTCAGCCTGGGCATGATGCCCGGCATCGAACGGCCCGGCATCGCCACGCTCTACACCACGCTCGAGGGGCATGTGTCGATCATGCTCGACATCGGGGCGAACGTTGACTGCCGCCCCGCCTTTCTGGAGCAGTTCGGCCGCGTCGGCAGCGACTTCATGGCGAAGGTCTTCCAAGTCGACGCACCGCGCGTGGCGCTGGTGAGCAACGGCGAGGAGGAGAGCAAGGGGACGAAGCTGGTGCGGGACGCCCATCAGCTCCTCAAAGAGAGCGGGCTGAACTTCATCGGGAACGCCGAGGGGTTCGACCTTCCCAAGGGGACGGCGGACGTCTACGTGATGGACGGCTTCACGGGCAACGTGGTGCTCAAACTGGCCGAGGGGCTCGCCGATTCGATCTTCACGTCGATGAAGGACTCGCTGCGGAAGAGCCTGGGGGCGCGGCTGAGCGCCGGGCTCTGGGCTCCTGCGCTGCGGGACACGCTGGCCCGCTGGGACTACAGCCGCATCGGGGGCGCGCCGCTGCTCGGCGTGCAGGGCAACGTCGTCATGGCCCACGGCCGGAGCGACGCCACCGACATCCTCAACGCGGTAACGCTCGCGCTCCGGATGGTGCAGGAAGGCTGGGCGGACGACCCCGCGCCGTCGGAGTCGCAACCGGACCCGGCGCATCTCAACTCGTAGTCGACGCGTACGTCATAATGAAGGGTGAAGCGCATCGCTCGGCGTGAACGCCGGAGGCAACCTTCTACGAAAGTTCGCGCGAATAGGCCCTCGACAGGGCCTCGGAAAGGGGCGGCACAAGGTGTCCAAGGCATTTGAGGTAACGGATAGCAGCTTCGAGAGCGACGTCGTCGGGGCGGAGACCCCGGTGGTGGTGGATTTCTGGGCCGTCTGGTGCGGCCCCTGCCGTATGGTGGCGCCCATCGTCGACGAGCTCGCGGCGGAGTACGACGGCAAGGTGAGCTTCGCCAAGCTGAACGTGGACGAGAACCCGGAAGTCTCGATGAAGTACGGGATCCGGAGCATCCCGACGCTGCTGGTCTTCAAGGACGGCAAGCCGGTCGATCAGATCGTCGGCGCGCTGCCCAAGAAAGAGATGCAGAAGCGCGTGGAGGCGGCGATCGCCTAGTCCCGCTCCGCGGGAGAGGATGGGTCCCGGTGGGCTTCGCGGGCTTCAAACCCGTTGGCGGGCGCCCTTCGGCGTCCGCGGTGGGTTCGACTCCCACCCTTTCCCGCCACGCGCGCTGGCTTTAGCGCGGGTCTTTGCCGAAGACGATGCCCCGGCCTGAGTCGAGCAGGTAGCCGGTGGCGACGGCGAGCTCGGCGCCCTCCACTTGGCTCTGGCCGCGGCGGCCCATGAGCTGGAGCACCGAGTCGAGCATCTGGGAGATGCCGTGGGTGCGGCCCGAGCCCAGGTTCCCGCTGCCCGTGTTGATCGGCAGCGAGGTCTCGTTCATCCACGAGAAGCCCTCGCCCTCGCCGCAGAAGCCGAGGGCCTCGGCCCACATCGGCGTGAGCATGCTGAAGCCGTCGTAGAGGTTCGCGATGGAGACGTCCTGCGGGCCGACGCCGGCCTGCCGCCAGAGGTTGTCTCCGATCAGCCTGCCGCACGCCATGAACTCTTCCAGCGACATGACGAGGCTCTTGGGCGCGCCCACCGGCGCCGACGTCCCCCGCACGTAGACGGGCGGGTTGCGGAGGTCTTGGGCCCGCTCTTCGTTGGTGAGGACGAAGGCGGCGCAGGCCTGCACCGGAATGTCGCAGTCGTGGATGCAGAGCGGGTAGCTGATCATCCGCGAGGTCATGTAGTCGTCGACGGTGAGGGGGCCGCCGCCGTGGTTGGCCCAGTAGCCGTACTCCCACTGGAGGGCGCGGTCGCGGTTCTTCGAGGCGAACTCGGCCATCTGCTCGCGGGTGCCGCCGTAGAGGGCCATGTGGCGCTGCGCGTAGTGGGCGAAGGACCCCGGCGCGAAGATGCCGTAGGGGCCGCGGAACTGGTTCCGCCCCTCGGCGGTCGTCGGGCTGCTGAGCCCGTAGCGGCGGCCGACGGGGTTGTAGAGTCCGCGGAAGGCCAGCGCGTAGCGGCAGGCCCCGGCGGCGACGGCGTGGGAGGCTTCGATGACGCAGTGCTGCGCCGAGCCGGCCACGACGGACTCGGTCCAGTTCGCGTCCAGGCCCAGCGCGCCGATCATGAATGACGGCGTCAGGACGTTGACGCCGGGGCGCTCGGCCTCGCCGACCTCGAACGGCATATAGGTCGCGGTGACGACGCCGTCGATGTCGGAGGGAGAGAGTCCCGCGTCTTCGATGGCCTGCTTGCAGGCGTCGATGGCGAGGACGCCCAGGGGGACGTCGGCCCGGCGGTAGACGTTGGAATGGCCGACTCCTACGACCGCGGCTTGCGCGCCGGAATTGGACATGTCGGGGGCTCCTTGGTGGATGCTCTTCCGCCCGGGCTTGCCGGCGGCGGCTACTTGACGAGGTGGAACTGCGGGATGAACCGGCCGGGGGTGAGCTCCTCGAACTCGACCTCGACGGCCATGCCGTTGCGGAGCTCGTCGACGTCGGCGCCGGGGATGTTGCTCAGCATGAAGAGCCCGGGTTGGTCGTCGAGCTCGACCACGGCGACGGCGTAGGGTTGAATCGCGGAGAAGGCCGGCTGCCGGGCGTCGTGGGTGATGGTGAAGCTGTAGATCTTGCCCTTGCCGCTCACCGGCTCGAACGCGAACTCGGTGGCATGGCATTCCGGGCAGATGTCCACCGGCGGGTGGTTGAAGGCGCGGCACGGGATGCAGCGTTGGACTTCCAGCCGCCCCGCGTCTACGGCGTCCCAGAATGGCTTGGTCAGTTCGTCGGGTACTGGTACGGGCTTGTGGACCATGCGGCTCCTCGATGCTCGCAATGTTCGGGCCGGCCGCGCCAAGGGCGGCGCGGCTGAAGTCTACACGAAATCCTGGGCAAGCTCCCGCCGATTTGCCCGGTGCGCCTGTGTCAGCCTCCCGATGCCTCTGGTATAATCCCTCAAGTTTCGTCCGCGACCTCCGTGCCCACCTATGAACGTCTTCTTTGATGTCGATTACACCCTGATCGCGGACGACGGAAGTCTCAGGCCCCACGTACACGAAGTCTTCGGGAAGATCGTCGAAGACGGCCACAAGATCTACATTTGGTCGGGCGTGGGCATCCGGTGGGAGGTCGTGAACCGGCACGACCTCGGGCAGTACATCCAGACGTGTTACCTGAAGCCGCTCTCGGACTACAAGGAGACGCTGACGGAACTTGGCGTCGACGTGCTGCCGGAGTTCGTGATCGACGACCACTCCGGCATCGTGATGGCGCTGGGCGGCGTCGTGGTCAAGCCGTACTACACGCGGAACCCGGACGACGAAGAGATCCTGCGCGTCTACAACGAGCTCTGCGCCTACAAGCGGTAGCCGCCGCGGGCGGACCGGCTTGGGCGGTGGCGCGATGACGAGACCCATCGAAGCCGGCGACCCGGCCCCGCCGTTCACGCTTCCCAGCACCCGCGGCGACGTTTCCCTGGGCGACCTCCTGGCGAAGGGGAAGGCGGTCCTCGTCTTCTACACCGAAGACGAGACGCCGACCTGCTCCACACAGGTCGCCTCGTTCCGCGACGAGCATGAGACGCTGGCCGAGCTTGGGGCGCAGGTGCTGGGGATCAGCGCCGACGGGCTCGACCGGCACGCCGCGTTCGAGGAGCGGCTGGGCGGGCTTCCGTTCGCCTTGGCCGCCGACGCCGACCTCGCGGTCGCCGGGGCCTATGGGGTGCTCGACGACACCGGCAAACGGTCGCGCCGCGCCGTCTTCGTCGTGGAAGAGGACGGCCGGGTGGCGCTGGCCAACGGCTTCTACAACCCGGGCAACCCGGCCCAGTTCGCCGAGGTCTTTCAGGCGCTCGGCCTGGACTTCTGAGGACACCGCCCATGCCTTCAGGCGCAGCTTCCGTGCGCGTGCTGGTGCTGTACGACAGCCGCTACGTCTTGGAGGAGCTTGCGCGCGCGGTCGGCGAGGGCGTGGACTCCGTCGACGGCGCCTCGCCGCTGCTCCGGCGGCTCGACGACGCCGTCCCCGACGATCTCTTCGACGCCGACGCGCTGATTCTGGGGTCGCCGAACTGGTCGGGCGTGACCGGCAAGATGAAGGACTGGCTCGACCGGGTGGGGGACGTGTGGGCCGAGGGTCAGCTTGAGGGCAAGGCCGGCGCGGCGTTCACCGCGGGAGCGTCGCGGAACGCCGGGATCGAGTTCACGCTGTGGTCGCTGCTCCATTGGATGCTCGCGGGCGGGATGATCGTGGTCGGCCTTCCCTTCAACGAGACGATGCGCGAGACCGGCTCCTACTATGGGGCGACGGCGTCGGGGTCGGTGCAAGAGGCCGACCGCGAGCAGGCGCGGACGCTGGGGAGGCGGGTCGCCGAGACGGCGCTGCGGCTGGCGGCTCACTAGAGAAGCCGTTTACATGAAATAAACTTGACGTTTCCTGCTACCCTATGACGCAATTGGAGCGTATCGGAGGAGGTCCATCATGGCCGGAGCCTATGCCGCCGCCATTCGGGGCGAACTCGACCAAGGCACGAACCGCCTCCTGCCGCTCGTCAAGTGGCTCTTGGTGTTGCCCCACTACTTCGTGCTCATCTTCCTTTCAATCGCGGCACAGGTTGCCTTCTTGATAGCCTTCGCCGCGATTCTGTTCACCGGTCGCTACCCGCGCGCTCTCTTCGATTTCATGGAAGGGGTCATGCGGTGGGGGTGGCGCGCGACCTTCTACTCGATGGTCTTGGGCACCGACAAGTATCCGCCGTTCAGCTTGGAATCGGACGCCGCCTATCCCGCCGACCTCACCGTGGAGTATCCGGACCGCCTCAGCCGGCTGCTGCTGATCCTGAAGTGGCCGTGGTGGGTCTGGCTGGTGCTGTTTCCGCACCTCGTCATCCTCACTGTCTTCGGCTGGGTCCAAATGCTCCTGCTCATCGCCGTTATCTTGGTGAAGCTCTTCAGCGGGAGGTATCCCGTGGGGTTGTACGAGTTCATCATGGGGACCCATCGTTGGGGCGTGCGAGTCGCGGCCTACGCCAATCTGATGACGGACGGCTATCCGCCGTTCAGTCTTTCGGATGACGGAGCGGGATCCGCCGTTCAGACTTCCGGGGCGGCGGGTGGGCCTCCTTCCACCAGCTAGGGCTCGACGGCGACCGCCGCGGCGCACGCGGCAACGGGTGCGGGTGCTAGAATTGACGGGTTGCGCCGCCGCGCTTCGCTGTCTATGGACTGGGTTACGGAACAGATCGCGCTCTCCGAGTATCCCTCGTCCAAGACGGACCTGAGCCGGTTCGACGGCATCCTGAACCTCGACCGCTACACGCCGTACAAGACGGACGTGCGTCTGGCGCACATGCCGCTGATCGACGGGCCGGGGAACCCGCCCGACTCCATCGCCGACGTGCTTGAGTGCATGGACGGGTTGCTCGAAGACGGCGGGCGCGTGCTCGTGCACTGCGCGGCGGGCGTGAGCCGTTCGCCGTTCGTGATCGCGCTCTACCTGAGTTGGAAGCAGGGGATGGCGTTCGACGACGCGATCGGCCTCGTGGCGGCACGGCGCTCGCGCAACCTCAACATCGACCCTGGGCTCTCCGCGATCAGCCGCGAGGTCCTCGACGTCATGGACCGGCGCGGCGGCAACGGCCGCCATGGCCGCTGACCTGACCGCCGAGGCCATCCAAGGCGCGCTCACCACCGCCTACGTGGGCCGGCGGCTCGTGGTCGTCGAGCGCACGTCCTCGACGATGGACCTGGCCGCGCAAGAGGCCGCCGCGGGGGCGCCCGAGGGGACGGTGGTGGTCGCCGAGGAGCAGACGGCGGGGCGAGGGCGCTTCGGACGGCCGTGGGTGTCGCCGAGGGGCGCCGCGCTGTACGTGTCGATACTCTTGCGGCCCGCGCCCGGCCTGCTGCCCGGCGTCAACATGGCGGCCCCGCTGGCGGCGGTCACGGCGGCGCGGGATGCCGCGCAGGTCGAAGCTGAGATCAAGTGGCCCAACGACGTGCAGGTCGGCGGTCGCAAGCTGGCAGGGGTGCTCGTCGATGCCTCCGCCGGCGCGACCGACCACGGCTTCGCCATCGTCGGCGTGGGGCTGAACGTCGACCTCGACGCGGCGGCCTACCCGGAGATCGCTGAGATCGCCACGAGCCTCCGCGCGGAGTCGGGGCGCGCGGTGGGCCGCCTCGACGTGCTCGCCGCGCTGCTGTCTCGCTTCGAGGCGCTGTACGACCGGGTCAAGAGGGGCGAGTCGTTGCTCGGCGAGTGGCGGGGGCGGCTCAACGTCATCGGCAAGCGCGTCGCGGTTACCTTCCCCGGTCTCCCCGACGCGCAGGCGGTTGAGGGCATTGCGGAGGACGTGGATGGGGACGGCGCGCTGCTCCTGCGGAAGGACGACGGCGCCGTCGAGCGCCTCGTCGCGGGCGAGGTGTCGCTGGGCTAGGGCCAGACCGTCCCGAAGTCGGGGGAGCGCACCACGCGCATGGTGAAGGTCTGGGCCGTCTGCTGGGCCAGCCACACGAACGCCTTGGCGGCGTCCACGGGCTCTTGCCACCCGGTCCAGTCGGACTTGCCGGGATAGACGACCTCCGCGCCTTCGGTCTTGACCATGCCGGGCTGGACCGCGACGACAGAGATGTTGTGCTTGCGCACCTCGTACGCCAGGCCGAGGCTGAAGCGCTCGACGGCGGCTTTGGTGAGCCCGTAGACGGTGTCGCCCGGGTAGCGGAAGGTCTGCGCCGCGCCCGAGCTCACGTTGATGATCGAGCCGGCCTTCTGTTCGATCATCGCGGGCAGGACGGCCTGGGCGCAGATGAAGACGCCCTTGACGTTGAGGTCGAGCGCCTTCTCCAAGCGCCACATGGGGTAGGTCTCGATACGCTCGTACTGGTAGGGCCCGCCGGCGTTGTTGACCAGGACGTCGATGCGGCCGAACTCGTCGAGGGTCTGCCGGACCATCGCGCCGACCTGATCGGCGTCGGTGACGTCGCAGCGCGCGGCGCGCGCCGTTCCGCCTTCGTCGCGGATGCGTGCGACGGTCTCGTGGATCGTGCCGGGGACCGGCCCCGCCTCCTCGGAGCGCGCCGCCGCCACCACGGCAGCGCCCTCCAGGCCGAAGCGGATGGCGACGCCCTTGCCGAGACCCCGGCTCGCGCCGGTGACGATCGCTACCTTGCCTTTCAACTCGCCCATAGCCGTCCGCCTCCATCGGACCCCGACTCTTATACCCGCGGCGGGTGGACGGCGCAAGGGACGGCGCTTAAAGATTTGGCCGCCCGCAGGAGGGGTGCGGGCGGCCGGTCGCAACGGAGGCGGGGAGCCGCCCTCCCTCTCAGAGGGAGGGCGGGCATCGGTTAGTTGAACTGCTCGGCTTCGGTGGAGCCTGCCAGCGCGAGGGTGGACGCCTGGCCGCCGGTCACCACCTGGACGACCTCGTCGAAGTAGCCCGCGCCGACCTCGGCCTGGTGCTTCGTCGCCGTGTAGCCGTGGGGCTCGGAGGCGAACTCGCTGTCCTGGAGCGTGCTGTAGGCGGCCATGCCGCGCTCGCCGTAGTTCCGGGCGAGGTCGAAGCTGTGATAGTTGAGCAGGTGCCAGCCGGCGAGGGTGATGAACTGGAACTTGTACCCCAGCGCGCCGATTTCTTCCTGGAACCGGGCGATCTCGCCGTCGCCGAGGTGCTGCCGCCAGTTGAAGGACGGGGAGCAGTTGTAGGCGAGGAGCTTGCCGGGGAACCTGGCATGGATGGCCTCGGCGAACCGTGCGGCTTCCTCGACGTCGGGCTCCGACGTCTCGAACCAGAGCAGGTCGGCGTAAGGGGCGTAGCTGAGAGCGCGAGCGGTGGCGGACTCCATGCCGTCGCGGACGCGATGGTAGCCCTCCGGGGTGCGCTCGCCGGTGATGAACGCGCGGTCGCGCTCGTCGGCGTCGCTGAGGAGGAGGGTTGCGTCGCGGGCGTCGGTGCGGGCGACGAGGAGAGTCGGGACGTCGAGCACGTCGGCGGCGAGCCGGGCAGCGGAGAGGGTGCGGAGGAACTGCGACGTGGGGACGAGCACCTTGCCGCCCATGTGGCCGCACTTCTTCTCGGCGGCGAGCTGGTCCTCGAAGTGCACGCCCGCGGCGCCGGCCTCGATCATGCCCTTCATCAGCTCGAAGCCGTGGATGGGGCCGCCGAAGCCGGCCTCGGCGTCGGCGACGATCGGCGCATACCAGTTCGTCGCGTGGTCGCCGTTGATCGAGGCGATCTGGTCGGCGCGGGTGAGGGCGTTGTTGATGCGCTTGATGACGTTGGGGACGCTGTTGGAGGGGTAGAGGCTCTGGTCGGGGTAGGTCTGGCCGGCGAGGTTGGCGTCGGCGGCCACCTGCCAACCGCTCAGATAGATGGCTTGCAGCCCGGCCTTGACCATCTGGACGGCCTGGGCGCCGCTGAGGGCGCCGAAGGTGCGGATGAAGGGCTCGTCGCGGAGGAGGGTCCAGAGGCGCTCGGCTCCCGCGCGGGCGATGCTGTGTTCGATTCTCAGGCTGCCGCGGAGCCGGATGACGTCCTCGGCGGTGTAGGTGCGCTCGATGCCCTGCCAGCGCGCGTCGCGCGCCCAGCGGGCCTCGAGCGCCGCGGCTTCTCCGGCATGACTTCCGTTGCCGTTGACCCCGTTGATCGACATAAGAACGACCCCTCCAATCGTTGCTTCGTGAGCGCTCCCTTTCCGCACGAACACACTCGTTCGAGCGCGTTTGGGATGGGGAGCGGGCCACCTGAGCATCCAGTGTATGGCGTCTTAGCGATACGACAAGCCCTTCATTTCGTATCGATATGATAGGATTGAGCTATCGTAGCGCGTGGGGGTGCGACGTTGGAGATCACGCAGATCGAATCGTTCCTGGAGGCGGTGAAGGCGGGCAGCTTTCGCGCCGCCGCCCGCTCCTTGAATATGAGCCAGCCGTCGCTCAGCGCTCGTGTTCAGACCTTGGAACACGAGCTTCGCACCCCGCTCTTTCACCGCTTGGGCCGCGGCGTCCGGCTTACCGAGGCGGGCGAGGCGTTTCTTCCTTTCGCCGAGCGCGTCGTGAGCGTCATCGAGCAGGGGAAAGAAGCCGTCGATCACGTGCGCGACGCGGAGGGGGGCGTGCTCACGATCGGCACGGCGCGGACGATCGGCACGTACACACTGCCGCCGATTCTCGAACAGTTCCGCAAGCGTTTCCCCCGCGTCTCCACCCACATTCGCACCGCCCGCTCGTCGGACGTGCTGGAATGGGTCACCGACGGCGTCGTGGACGTGGGCCTCTCGCGGGAGCTGGACTACCCGGACGTCCACTCGATCTACCTCTACGACGAGGAGATCGTCCTGGTCACCTATCCCGGGCACCCGTTCGCCGAACAGGGCCGGGCCCGCATTCACGAAGTCGCCCGGCAGCCGCTCATTCTGTACGACCCAGGCTCGACGTACTTCGTGCTCATCAACCAGGTGTGCCGGGAGGCGGGCATCGTGCCGAAGGTCGAGATGACCCTCGACAGCATCGAGGCCACGAAGCACATGATCGTGCTCGGTCTCGGCGTCTCGTTCCTGCCGCGCAGCGCGATCTCCAGCGAGATCAGGCGCGGCACGCTGTGCCACGTGGAGCTGGAGGGCGATCACCGCGTGCACCTGGCGACGCACGTGCTGATCCGCGACGCCCAGCACTACAACTCGGCCGTTCTCGCCTTCCTCGAAGCGCTCAAGGACATCTACGGCTGCGACACGTCCGGGGTGACGGCGGCCGAGTAGGCGAGGACGGAGCTAGAAGAGGCGCTTGGCGATGCCCAGCGCGCCCTGCTTCCAGGGTGCGCGGTGCGACACGCCGGCCTGTCCCTGGAAGGTCTGGCGGTTGTCGAGGTACCACCGGTAGTTGCGGACGAGCGCCGCTTGGTTGGAGTAGCGCGGGTCGTAGCCCAGCAGCCGCTCCGCCTTCTCGATGGAGACGAACGAGTCCTTGGCGACGGTCTCGTAGACCCACTTGTAGAGCGGCGAGACGCCGAGCTTTTCCAACACGCGCAACACGAGGACCAGGGGCGCCGCCGGAAGCGGGCGTATGCGCTTGCCGAAGCCGGCCTCGTCGAGGACGGCCTGGTAGTCCTCGCCGAGGGTGGCGAAGTCGCGCGCGCCGATGTTGAAGGTGTCGTTGGCCGCCTCGGGCGGCGCGGTGGCGGCGAGGTAGATGGCCTCGCACAGGTCCTCGACGTCGAGGAGCTGGTAGCGGTTCCGGCCGCTGCCGAGGACGGGGAAGGAACGTCCCTCAACGGCCCATTCGTAGAGGATCGCGAAGACGCCGAGGCGCTCCGGCCCCACGAACGACTTGGGGCGGATGATGGGCGCGCAGAGCCCTTTGCGGCGGTATTCGAGGCAGAGCTCCTCGGCGGCGATCTTGGCCTCGCCGTAGGCGCCGACGCCGACGAGCGGGTCCTCTTCCAGCAACGGGTGGTGGTCGGGAATGCCGTAGACGGCGGTCGAGGAAATGTGGATGACGCGCCGCACGCCGGCCTCGTGGGAGGCCTCCAAGACGTTGCGGGTGCCGTCGATGTCCGTGGTCAGGATGTCGTTCTTCTTGTAGAGCGGGAGGGCGGCGGCGGTGTGGACGACGACGTCCGCGCCCTCGACCGCCCGGGCGACGGCGTCCTTGTCGCGGATGTCGCCGGTGTGGATGTCGACGCGGTCCCGCTCTGGGTAGTCGAACGGCGCGATGTCGAGGGAGGCGACGTCGTGGCCCCGCGCCAGCAGAAACCGCGCGAGGTTGATGCCCAGGAACCCCGCGCCGCCGGTGATGAGGTAGCGGGCCACGGGCGGGACTAGCGGAACCGGACGGAGACTTCGTCGCCGTCCTGGGGAAGGTAGCTCATGAAGTCGTCGTGCTCCTCGCCGTTGATGGTCAGGGCCAGGCGTCCCGTGGAGCCGTCGGGGCAGGGATCGCCGTCGCGGTATTCGATGCCTTCGTCGATCTGAATGGAGTCCTCGGTCAGAACGAACCCGGGGACGGCTTCCGCCGCGTTGCGGAAGAAGGTGTCGAGGCTCGCGTTGTCTCCGGACTCGTCGCTGGTCGTGGGGTGGAGGTGGATGTAGCCGTCGCCGTGCGAGTGCACGTTGCCGTTGAAGAAGGGGAGCTCATAGGGACTGTCGTTGCAGACCTGGATGTTGAGCGCCGCGTGCCAGTGGTCGCCCGCGTTCGCTCCGCCACTCGTGCCCTGGAGGACGGCCACGACGATGACGACCGCGGCAATGGTTCCGCCGCCCGTGATCCACCAGAACCAGCCCGGCAGGCGGAACCCCGTCTTCGTTACGGGTTGCGCCGAGCGCCGGCCGCGCCGCGAACGTACCCGCCCGCCTCCGGGGCCGCGCCGGCGTCCGCCGCCTTGGTTTCCGCCGGCGGAAGCGCCGCCGGCAGCGCTTGGGGCGGCGGATGCGGCCGCGGCTTCCTCCGCCGGCGCGCCCTCAGCTCCACCTTCCGGCGTCGAGTCGGGCGGGCGCAGCTCCCCCTCGGGGCGGCGTGGCCCCCGCCCACCGCGTCTGGCGCGTCCGCCGCGGCCTCTTCCCTTTCGGCCATTGCTCATGTGTCGGTTTCCTCTCAGGGGCCCCCGGGGCTAGGCAAACCCCGACGGGCTTTCGATGTCGCCGGGCGTGAAGACGGGCCGTCCCGGCTGAGCGCCAGACGGGGCGGCGCGGGCGGCGTCGAGCTCCGCCTCGCGCTCGCGGGTCTGGCGTTCGCTCTTGTCGAACCAGACGGAGAAGGTAAAGACGATGGCGATCATGAGCATCATCACGCCGACGACCCACATCATCGCGCCACCGGCCTGCTGGTCCTCCAAGGCGGTCAGTCCCCAGATACGGATGCGGTCTTCGTAGTAAGGATACAGGACGTTATCTCGAAAGGTGATGGCCGCCCCGAGCGCGACGTTCTGGAGCACCGTCAGAATCAGTACCGGCACGCGCAGGTGGTAGGGGAGCTTCGACCGCAGCGGGGCGGGGTCGATGATCGACCACCAGAGAAGGAATGCGGTGAAGCCGAAGGTGAAGTGCTGCGCGATATGGATCGGCTCGTTGCGCAGCGACGCCTCGTAGGCCCCGCCGATGAAGTGCCATCCCCAGGTGCTTGCCGCGAAGAGGCCCCAGGAGACCGGGGGGAAGGTCAGGAACCGGTAGAGGCCGCGCACCAGCCGGTTGCGGACCACGGGCCGCACGACCAACTGTCGGAGCCGCAGGGGTATGCCGAGCAAGACCGGCGTGGTGGGCGCGCCGAGCAGCACCAGCGGGGGCCCCATCATCATCAGGATGACGTGCTGGAGCATGTGGAAGGTGAAGAGGTCGTCGGCGAGGGCGTCGATGGGGGAGATCAGCGCCGCGGTGATCAGGAGCAGGCCCGCGTAGAAGGCGTAGGGCCGCCATTTCGGCCACGGGACGGGCCTGTCTGTCCAGGCCATAAGGCCCCGGGCGTAGAGGACGCCGGGGATGAGCACGAAGACGACCCAGAGCGGGTCGAAGCCCCAGAGGGCCAGGACCTCCAAGCCGTCGCCGTCGCCCGGCGACCAGATATGGGCCAAGACACCCATGACGGGAGGGCTAGCGCACCGCCTCCCGGAGCCGCGGCAGCAGCTCGGCGGGCAGCACCCGGTCGCCGGCGGTATTGCCGACGCGCGCCCAGTCGATCTTGCCGTCGCTGCCGACGATGAAGGTCGCCGGCGTCGCCACGCCGTCGCCGAGCAGATTGAAGACGCCGTAGCTCCGCGCGATCTGCTCGTTGGGGTCGGCTGCGATGAGGAACTCGGCGCCGGTGTAGGCCGCCATGTCTAAAGCACCGCCGATGTCGTCGGTGCTGATGGCGACGAGCTCGCCGTTCAGCCTTGTGATCTCCGGGTACGCATTCGCCAACTGCTCCAGTTGGACACGGCAGATGCCTCAGCCGAAGCCCCGGTAGAAGACGACCACGACGGCATCGTGGCCGGACGACAGGCTCGCCAGCGTGACGTTGCCGCCGTCGGATGCGGGCGCGGTGAAGCCGGGGGCGGTGTCGCCGGCGGAGAGGGGCTCGCCGCCGTTGCCCGATCCGCAGGCCGCGGTCAGGGCCGCCACGAGCACCATGGCAACCGCCGCCGCGAGCCATCGCCGGCGGAGCAACCTTTCGGTCAATCGGCCAATGATCAATTCGGGCCGCCTCGGCGGTTGATGATCTCTTGCAGCTCTTCGATCTCAGCCTCCGATTCCTGCTGGCGCTTGGACAGCAAAAAGGCGTAGCCGAAGATCGCGGCGATGACGATGGCGAAGACGACGTAGACGACGGTGATGCCGCTCATGGGTGATTCCTTGTCTTGTTCAACAGCGTGCTATTCCTCCAGCGCGGCGCGCATCTCGTCGATGCGGTCGCGGGTCTTGTCCCAGCGCATGCGCAGCGCGAGCAGGTAGGCGAAGAGCGCGAGGAAGCCCACCGTGGCGATGAGGAAGGTGATGAACATCGGCTGCGGCATCGTCGCCGGCTCGGGGTGGATGCCGCGCCACAGGTAGACGGAGGAGAAGATGAGCGGGACGTCGGCGAAGCCGATGATGCCGAGGACGGAGGCGAACCGGGCCGCCTGATCGCGGTCGCGCGCCGCCTGCCGGAGCATGATGTAGCCCAGGAAAATCAGCCAGAGGACGAAGGTGAAGGTGAGCCGGGGCTCCCACTGCCAGAAGGTGCCCCAGGTGGCCTGCCCCCAGAGTCCCCCGCTGATGATCACCAAGGTGATGAAGAAGAAGCCGATCTCCGCCGCGGAGCGGGCCGCGATGTCGAAGCCGGGCCGGCGCTTCCAGAGATAGAGGGCCCCGCCGACGGCCACGACGAGGAAGGCGATATAGGAGGCGATGGCCATGGGAAGGTGGACGTAGAAGATACGCTGCGGCTCGCCTTGGATGAGCTCCGTCGGCGCGTAGAGGAGCCCCATGCCCAGAGCGACGGCGATCAGCGTGAAGGCCGCCAGCCCCAGCAGGTCGAGGCGGCCGACGCGGATGCGCCGGGGAGGCGCGCCGGACATGGCGGCGGGTTGGGCCGCGCTCATTCGAGGGCTCCTTGGGTCATGGCCGGTTCAACCCCAGTCCTCCAGCACGAACTCGAACACGAGAAAGGACACGGCAAGATAGACTACGTCGACCGCGATGAGGAGGTTTACCCAGGTCCAGGTTTCCGAAAACGCGCCGCCGTCGATCAAAATGCCCGTAGCGCGTACTGCTCCGATAATCAGCGGCGTCACGATGGGGAGCAGGAGGACGGGAAGCATGACTTCCTTGGCCCGCGTGTTCACCGACATCGCGCCGAATACCGTCCCCACCGCGGCGAATCCGATGGTGGCCAATAGTATGACAGCCACGACTCCCGGCCTCAAGGCGGCGACACCGAAAAACGAGTCGTAGACGGGCACGATCACGATCTCGGCGGCCACGATGAACGCCAGGTTGGTGAGGAACTTGGCGGCGAAGATCGTCCCCCGGTCGGCGGGGCAGAGCAGCAGGCCCTCCATCGAGCCGCGCTCGCGCTCGTGGGTGAAGGCGCGGCCCAGTCCCAGCACGCCGGCGAAGAGGACCGCCACCCACAGAACGCCCGGCGCGACGAGGATGACGCTCTCGGCGCGCAGTTCGAAGGCGAAGTTGAAGACGGTCAGGGCGAGGATGCCGAAGACCATCATCGCCACGATGGCGTCGCGCGAGCGGAGCTCGATGAGCAGGTCCTTCCACAACAGCGTCCTCAGCTGACGCAGATGCGAGGGCCGGGGCTGCCGGGTCTGCTCAGTCACCGGTCGCCTCCCGGTAGAGCGCCTCGATAGCCTTGTCGGCCATGCCCTCGGCGGCGCCCTCATGCACGATCCGGCCCCGGTGGAGGATGACGAAGCGGTCGCAGAGGCGCAGCCCCAGGGCGAGGTTGTGCGTCGCGGCGATGACGGTGCGGGGTCCCCGCTCCGCCGAGGTCAGCAGGTCTCCGATGCGCTGGGAGGCGTCCTGGTCGAGGCCGGTGTCGGGTTCGTCCAGGAGCAGCAGGTCGGGGTCGTGCAGGGTGGCGCGGGCCAGCGCGGCCCGTTGCTGCATGCCGCGTGAGAAGGCGCGGACGCGGTCGCGGCGGCGGTCGAAGAGGCCGGCGCGCTCCAGCGCCTCGGCGGCCGCCCGCTCCGGGTCGGGGAGACCGAACATCCGGGCGTAGAAGAGCAGGTTCTCCTCGGCGGTGAGGTCGTCGTAGAGATAGGTGTGGTGGGCCACGACGCCGATGCGTTGGCGGAGGCGCCGGGCTCCCTTGGCGTGGGTCTGGCCGCCAACGTGGACTTCGCCGCTCGTGGGGCTGGACAGGCCGGCGAGGATGCGGAGCAGCGTGGTCTTCCCTGAGCCGTTCGGCCCGAAGACGGCGAGTCGGCTGCCGGGGGGCGCATCGACGTCGACGCCGCGCAGCGCCGCCGAGCGTCCGAAGCGCTTGGTAACCCCTCGCGCCGCGACGTCGAGCGCGCTCACGGTTCTTCCTCCTGCGGCGCGTGCTCGGCCATCAAGAGGCTGACGTCGACGAGGCGGCGCTTGCCCGCGTAGCGCCTTCGTTCGTACTCCTCCTGGGTGACGTTGCCCGCGGCGAAGGAGGAGTCGAGGGCCGCCAGCGACTCGACGAGGTCCGCCCGTTCCCGCGCGAGGCCGGTCGGCGTGGAGGGAATGGTTGCCATGCCAAAGGCCGCCGCGGTACGGCGTCTGAGGAAGAAGGCGACCGCGCCCGCCGCTATCAACGCGAGCGCGGCGACGGCGGCGTAGCGCAGCGCGGTATCGAAGTCGATGCCGCCGGCGGAGAGGTCGCGGAAGAGGGGCAGGTCGGAGAGCTGGAGTTCGAAGACCTGCCCCGCCGGGAGGTCGGAGGCGGTGAAGAGGGTGTGCGGCTCGCCGCTGACCTCGACCGGGCCAATCGCCTCAAGCTGAGGACTGTTCAGCGCGCCGAGGTCGTCGGCCATGAGGACGGTCACGCTGCGCGCGGTGTAGAGGTAGCGCCGCTCCAAGGCCGCCGTCGTTCCGGTGTAGGGGATGGTGTAGCCGTAGATCATCTCGGACTCGCCAGGGATGACCGGGGCCTTGTTGATCACGCCGCCGGGGACCGCGGCGAACCCGTCGGGGCCGAAGCCGTGGCCGAGGTTGACGTCGAGGGCGTTCGCGGGCAGCGAGATGCGCGCCGCGCCGCCGTTCTCGGGGTCTTCGAAGAGGTCGCCGACGTAGGTGCGGTCGCCCCGATTGTCCAGGGTAATGACTTCGAGCACGCCGATGAGGCCGACCTCCTCGTCGAGCGCCGCGATGGCCACGCTGGCCCGATCGATGACGATGTCGGCGTCGGAGGTGGTCGTCTCCCAGGCGACGACTTCGGTGAAGGATGGAGCGCCGGGGAAGATCTGGACGGCGGGTGAGCGGTAGGCGACGTCGTTGTAGCCCGCCTGGACGAAGTACCGCATGTCGGAGTTGACTTCGAGACCCTCGAAGCGGAAGCGGCCCTGGCTGTCGGCCTGCCCGAACCGCTCCTCCTCGCGGGTCATGCGGCGGAAGGTGAGGAGGGAGAGCGGGGCCGCCCCCGGCTCGCCGCCGTCCTCCGTGCCGTTGACGATGCGGCCTTCAAGCACGCCGTCGAAGGTGCTCTCGGGGGGCGCCCTGGTCGGCTCTTCCGATTGGGCCCCCGCGGTGAGCGGCGCCGAGGCGGCGACCAGAATGGCCGCGGCAGCCGCCAAGATCATGGCGCGCCGCTTCATGGCCGGTGCTCCGTGTCATGATCTTCGGTGGGTGCCGCTTCGGCGCGGGCGCGCTCGACTTCCCGCTCGACGTCGTCGGGCAGCGCGCCGGCGCGGGCGTCGAGGGCCTTGTAGATCTCGACGGCTTCGCGCTCGTAGCCGGAGCGCAGCGAGCGGTAGTCGCGGTCGGAGAGATTGCCGAGGCGGTTGTCGTATTCGAGGTCGCGCAGGGCGCGGAGGAGGGTGTCGCGGCTGTCGAGGATGCGCTGGACGTCGCTGTCGGTGGTGACCGGCGGTGCGCCCCTTCGCCGCGTCCGGGCCAGCAACGGGTAGGAGATAGCGGCCAGCGCGGCCAGGACGAGGAGGATGGCGACGACCAAGGACATCGTCAGACTCCGAGCTCGAGGTCGCGGCGCAGCCGTTCGCGGTAGGGCTCGACCTCGGGGTCAAGCGGCGGCTCGTCGCGCGGGGCGCTCTGGTCGTGGGGCGGCTCGTCATTGCCCGCCGCCGCTTGCCTGCGCCGCAGCAGCCCGTAGACGACGGCGGCGCCGAGCGCGATCGCCACTCCGGGGGTCCACCACACCAGGGAGTAGAAGCCGGTCCGCGGCGGGTTGCGCAGCACGCCGGGACCGTAGCGGTCTTCGAAGAATCGCAGGACTTCGGCCTCGTCCCGGCCCTCCGCGAGCAGGTTGGCGATGGTGTCCTTCATGCCGACCGCGACTTGGGAGTTGGACTCGGCGACGGACTGGCCCTGGCAGACGGGGCATTGCAGCCGGTCGGCGATGCGCCGCACCTCGGTGGCCTCGGTGTAGCCGAGGGCCGCCGGCGCGCCGATGACGGCGGCAAGGATTGCGCCAATAGCGGCGATGCGGACGAGTCTCTGTGCGAGGGCCGTCATCGCCGGGCCTCCTCCAACTCGGCGGGCGGCGGGCCGGTCGAGCGGCCCGCACCGGTCGGCGCCGGCCAAAGGGCGACGGCGGTGCCGATGAGGAAGACGACGCCCCCTACCCACAGCCACATCACGAGCGGGTTCACGAACATGAGGAAGGTCGCGGCTTGGTCGTCCCAGGCGGCGAGCAGGACGTAGAGGTCTTCCTTCATCGTGGTGCGGATCGCGATCTGGGTGGTCGGCTGGCTCTCCTGGCCGTCGTAGACGACCCGGCGGGGGTGCACCTCGTCCCAGAACTCGCCGTCCTTGAAGACGGTGAGGGTGGCCTCGGTGACGTCGTTGTCGACGCCGCGCCGCTCGGTGATTCCGTCGTACCTGAGCTGATAGTCGCCGATCACGGCCACCTCGCCGGTGCGGAGGGTGACGTCGAGGTCCTGCTGGTGCAGCTCGACGCCGATGACGCCGAGGGCGACGAGCAGGATGCCCGCGTGGACGATGTAGCCGCCGTAGCGCCGGCGGTTGCGGGTCACCATCGACGTCAGCGCGGCGGGGACCGCCTCGCCCGACACCGCCCGCCTCGCGCGGACGCCCCGATAGTACTCGAGCGCGATCACGCCGAAGACGAAGGCCACGGCGGTCAGGCCGGCGAGCGACCAGGGGTTGGTGACTCCCAGCGCGGCGATGAGAAAGACGAGCCACAGCGCCGCCCCGATGAGGGGCGTGCGGAAATTGCGCTTGATTACGTCCCACGTCGTGCGCCGCCAGGCGAGCAGCGGCCCGACGCCCATCAGCACCAGCAGGACGAGGAAGAGCGGGCCGTTCACCTTCTCGTAGAAGGGCGCGCCGACGGTGATCTTGGAGCCGTTGTAGACCTCGGTGAGGAGAGGGAAGACGGTGCCCCAAAAGGTCGCGAAGGCGATCCCCACGAAGAGGAGGTTGTTGAGGAGGAAGCCGGACTCCTTCGACACGGCGGAGTCGAAGCGGCGGCCCGAGTCGATGTCCTGGGCGCGGGTGAAGAAGAGGAAGAGCGAGACGGCGAGGCTGAAGCCGAGGAAGGCGAGGAAGCTCGGCCCCAGGGCCGACGTAGCGAAGTTATGCACGGAGTCGAGGAGCCCGCCCCGCACCACGAGCGTGCCGAAGATGCAGAGGAGGAAGGTCGCGAGGATGAGCAGCATGTTCCACCGGCGGAGCAGGCCGCGGCGCTCCTCGACCATGATCGAGTGCATGAAGGCGGTGCCGGTGAGCCAGGGGAGGAAGGCGACGTTCTCGACGGGGTCCCAGTTCCAGAACCCGCCCCATCCCAAGACGTGATAGGCCCACCACGCCCCGAGCATTAGCCCGATGCTGTGGATCAGCCATGCGCTGAGGAGCCAGGGCCGGGCCGCGCGCAGCCACTGGCTGTCCGTCCGACGCGAGATCATGGCGCCGATCGCCAGCGCGAAGGGTATCGTCCATGCCATGTAGCCGAAGAGCAGGAACGGCGGGTGGATGAGGAAGCCGGGGTCGCGGAGGAGGGCGTTGACGCCCTGCCCGTCGGTGAGCGGGATGGGGAGCCGCTCGAAGGGGTTGGAGAGAAAAACGAGGACGACGAGGAAGAAGACCTGCACCGTCATCATCGCGCCGATGGCCCAGGGCATGACCTGGTGCAGGCGGTCGCGGTTCACGTAGACGGCCAGGCCGGAGAAGATCGCCAGCCCCGTCGCCCAGACGAGGAGCGAACCCGCCTGGCCTCCGTAGAGGCCGGCGAGGTCGAAGTACCACGGCTGCGCGATGGAGGAGTTGCCCACGACGTAGACCACGCCGAAGTCGTGGCTTACCAGCAGGTAGGCGAGCACGCCGATCGCGGTCAGCATCGTGCCGGTGACGACGTAGACCGCGTTGCGGGCGCTCGCCAGGGTGGCGGGGTTGTTCTGGCGGAGACCGATCGGCGCCGCGAAGGCCGCGTAGGCCGCGGCGACGATGGCGACTACCAGCGCGACGAAGCCGATGTCCGAGGCGTGCACCGGGCTCCCTTACCTCTCGACGGGCGCGTGGGTCGACCCGGGCTCGGCGACTTGGAACTCCGGCGGGTGCTGCGCGATGAGGTTGCTGGCGTAGAAGATGCCGTCGCGGCGCCACTCGCCCTCGACGATGACGTCGACCTCGTCGTCGAAGATGTCGGGGACCACTCCCCGGTAGTGAACGGGCAGCGTGTTCGCGACCTCGTTGTGATAGATGGTGAAGGAGAGGTTGTTCTCGGCGTCCTTCTCGATGGACCCCTCGAGCACGCGGCCGCCGACGCGCCGCCGGTCTTCCACCGCCTGAGGGTCGGACTTGAGCTCGTCGACGGTGTTGTAGTAGGTCAGCGCGTCGCCGAGGTTGGTGACGATCAGCGCCGCCACGGCGACGACGATCACGACAATGCCCGCGAGCACCTTCTTGTTGGCGCGGCGATACCACCCCAACGGGCCGGTCGCGCTGTCCATTGGCGGCTGCGTCGTCATCTAGACCGCCGTCGCCAGGGTGCCCTCATAGACGTGCACCAGCAGCATCGAGAGGAGGAACGCGGCGAGCCCCAGCATCAGAATGACGCGGGACGGGGAGAGCCAGGCGCGAAGGGTCCCGCCGGTCCGCGTCGTGTCGGTGATGGACGGCTCGGCGGGCGCCGTCTTGGGTCTGCGCCAAGGCCGGCCGCCGCGGGTTCCGAGGTCGCGGGCCATGAGGAGCATGATGAGGAAGGCGAAGAGCTTGAGTCCGAGCACCACGTAGTACGTGGTGCTGGCGGGAAGCGAGGAGAGCCGGTCGAAGGTGATGACGACGCCGGTGACGATCAGGGCGAGGATGGAGACGTCGACGACGTCGCGGAAGCGGCGGTTGACCGCCGGTTCGAGGATGGAGCGGGAGTCGGCGGCGCCGGGGATGGACAGCGAAGGCCGGAGAACGAGCAGGTAAAAGATGCTTCCCCCCACCCACACGACCGCCGCTATCGCGTGAATCCAGCGGATAACGGCTAGGAGTATGTCGACGCCGTCCAAGGCCTTTCGAGCCCTCGCGGCCCTCCTGCGCTCCATGACGAGGACGATGGAATGTTACGAGTTTCACAAGCTTCAGTCAAGGAGTCGTACAGGTTTGAGACGGGGATTCGTCGAGGGGAAAGGGCGTGTAGAATCCTTGTGCCGCGCGGCCACAGGGGGCCGCGACGCGCGCCGGAGGCGACATGACGACACGGCTGTTCCGTTGGACCGACCTCGAAGGATACGCCGGCGTCGTCGCCGCCTCGGGACGTCCGTACACGGCGCAGCTCGCCGAGGAGTACCTGCGCCAGCCGAACCTCTCCCCGGAACGCGACTGCTTCGTCGTTGACGGCGACGAGCGGCTGGAAGGCTTCACGCTCGTGGTGCCCGAGCCTGCCCTGGGCCGGGTGATCGTCGAAGGGTCGGTGCGGCCCGACGCGCGGGGGCGGGGACACGGCCGGGCGCTGCTCGCCGCGGCGCTCGACCACGGCCGGACGCTGGGCGCCGGTATCGCCCATGCCTCCGCCTTGCCCGTGCAGATGGATGCGCTGCGCCTCTTCCAAGCGGCCGGCTTCGAGGAGGTCAAGCGCCAGTGGCAGATGCGGCTCGACCTCGGCGACTTCGTTCTCCGGGAGGTCGACACCGCCTACGAGACCGCCGAGATGCGGCCCGGCGAAGAGTCGATCATGACCGGCTTACAGAATGCCGCGTTCGGCGAGAGCTGGGGCTTCGCTCCCAACGTCCCCGAGGAGATCGCCTACCGCGTCCGCATGGCGGGGTCGGCGCCCAGCGACGTGCTCCTGCTCCGCGTCGACGGCGAGCCCGCCGCCTATTGCTGGACGCGGCTCGAGCCCATGCCCGCCGGCAGCCCCCTGGGCATCATTTGGATGATCGGCTCCGACCCCGCCAAGCGCGGTCTCGGTCTTGGCCGCGCCATGATCAACGAGAGCATCCGCGCCCTGATGGACCGCGGCGCCGGGGCCATCGAGCTGACGGTCTACGCCGACAACGACCCCGCCGTGGGGCTCTACCGCTCCGTCGGCTTCCGGCACAAGCACGACATCATCTGGTGCGAGAAGGCCCTCGCGGCGAGCGGGTGACGGGAAGCGGCGGGCGGACCAGGGGCTAGGACTCGCAGAGGACCGCCTGCATCAACCGCAGGGTGCCGCCCAGGGCCTGATCGTAGGCTTCCTCCAAGCGGTCGGCGACCATCGCCCACGTCCAGTTCTGCGCCGCCTCGTAGGCGGCCCGCCCCAGCGAGTCGCGCAGCAGGTCGTTGCCCAGCAGCAGGTCGAGCCTCTCGGCGTAGGGCTCCGGGCAGTGCCAGGGCACGAGGTAGCCCGTCTTGCCGTCGATGATGGTGGCCTGGAGCCCGCCGACCCGCGCCGCGATGACCGGCGTGCCGCAGGCCATGGCTTCGAGCGGTACGAGGCCGAACGTCTCGTAGAAGGAGGGGGCGACGCACACGTCGGCGGCGCTGTAGTAGAGGGGGAGCCGCCGCTGCTCGACGGTCCCCGCGAAGATCAGCCTCGCCGCGATGCCGAGACCCTCGGCCATCGTGCGGAGCCGCTGCTGCTCCGAGTCGTCGTCCGAGCCGCCGATGATGACGATCCGGTAGTCGCTGCCGCCTTCCATGGCCGCGGCGGCTCTGAGCAGGACGTCGATGCCCTTGATCGGCTCCATCCTGCCGACGAAGAGGATGATCTTGTCCGCGTCGAGGCCGAGCTCTCGGCGCGCCTCCGCCCGGTCGGTAGGCTTGAAGACGCCGCGGTCGAAGCCGCAGGGGACGACGTGGGTCTTGCCCGCATCGGCCCGGTAGAGACGCAGGAGCTGCTCGCGCTCGTGCGGGCTCGCGGTGACCAAGGTGTCGGCATTGGCCGCGATCTCGTGCTCGGTCGCCAGGCGCTGCTCGGCGTCGCCGCCGCCGGTCCCGCTCCGGACTAGGCGCTGCACTTCGCCGAGCGTGTGGAAGCTCGATACCACGGGGACGTTCCACCGCCGTCCCAGTTCGAGCGCCGTCGGCCCCGAGAGCCAGTAGTGGCTGTGGACGAGATCGTAGGAGAGGGCATGCGCCGCGACGTAGTCGCTCAAGGCCTGCGTGAACGTGGGGAGGCGGCGGTAGAGGTCCTTCTTCGCCTCGTCGGGGGGCCCTGCGTCGAGGTGAATCAGGCGGGCGCCCGGGCCCAGTTCGATGACGGTCGGGTCGCTCGGGTCATGCGTCCGGGTGAAGATGTCGACGCAGACCCCGCGCCGTCCGAGCTCTGTGGCGGCCTCGCGGAGGAAGACGTTCATGCCGCCGGCGTCTTTCTGACCGAGCCGGGCGACGGGGCATCCGTGGACGCTGATGAAGGCGATGCGCAAAGAGGACTCCGAGCTAGACGTTACACCAGGGCGTCAACGTGACACCAGCAGTTTCATGAGGCGGTCGCCGCCGCCGCCGAGGTCGAACTTGTACGGCTCCGCTCCGCGGAGGAAGTGAAAGACCTCGCGGCCCTCGTCGATCGCGTCCTTCAGCGCCAGCACCTTGAGCATGAGTCCGGCGCTGAGTGAGGCGAAGCGGGGCTCGTAGCCGCTGTTGTAGAGATAGTAGGCGTTGCCGTAGTCGAAGCAAAGGGAGGCGGCGGCGGTCGCGCCGTCGATTTCGAGGAAGAAGAGCTTGAGCCAGCCTTGGCCGTGCAAGGCGGCGGCGAGTTCGAGGAAGAACCGCTCCCGGTCCTCGGTGAGGAATTCGGCTTTGTCCTCGTTGCTCTTCCGCGCGAGGTCGAGAAAGATGGGCATGGCGTCGCCCAGGCCGGACTCGGCGGCGGCGTCGTAGACCCGCACCTCGCCCGCCGACATGAGGCGGCGGAGCTTGCGCCGTACCTCGTGGCGGTCCTTCTTCGGCAGGCCGCCGAGGTAGGTGTCCCAGTCGCCGTCGAGCGACCGCGACGGGCTCTCCTCGTCGAACGACTGCTGCACCGTCCACCCGCGCTCGGAGGCGACCGCGGGCAGCCCTTCGAGGGTGGCTGATCCCTCGGGGATTCCTTCGAGTCGAAGACTGCTCCATTCGAGCGTGTCCAGGTGCTGGACGACGGCTTTGAGCACGGCCTGTTCGAAGCCCGGCGCCATGGTGACTTCGTGGTGGTCGCAGAGGTCGGACCCTCCGATAAAGGCGATGGCGCCGGCGGAACTCATGAGCGGGGCGACGCCGATAAGATCACCGCCATCGCGCACCGAGAGCAAGTGCAGGTCCTCGCCGGAGGCGCAGCTCGACCACCATGCGCCGAGCCATGCGGGTGTCGTGAATACGCCGCCGCCGGAGCGCCGGTTCAGCTGCTCCCATTCCTCCGAAAGCGAGGAGAAGTCCTCCCGGCGGACCTCCAGACTCACCGGGCCCCCTGGAGCAGCGCCATGAACTCGTCGCGGGTCACCTGGCTCTCCTCGAACCGGCCCCGGACCGCCGACGTCACCATGTCGGCGCCCGGCTTCTGCACTCCGCGCATGGTCATGCACAGGTGCTCCGCCCGGAGCACGACGGCGACGCCTTGCGGCCGCAGCGCTTCGAGAATGGTGTCGGCGATCTGGGAGGTCAGCCGCTCCTGCACCTGCGGGCGCTTCGCCAGCGTGTCGACCACCCGCGCGAGCTTGCTGATTCCCACGATGCTGCCTTCGGGGATGTAGGCCACCGCCGCGGAGCCGTAGAACGGGAGGAAGTGGTGCTCGCAGAGCGAGTAGAACGGGATGTCCTTCAGCACGACCATCTCGTGGTGGTCTTCGTTGAACCGGACTTGCAGGTCGTCCAGAGGGTCGCGGCGGAGTCCGCTGAAGATTTCGGCGTAGGCCTCGGCGATGCGCCGGGGGGTATCGACCAGCCCGTCGCGGTCGGGGTCTTCTCCGATGGCTTCGATGATCTCGAGGACGGCGGCCTTGATCCGCTCGATGTCCACGGCTTTTTCGCGTTCGGGGGCGACAACCATGATTCTGTCCTTACGGGATGCGGCTCTTTCGGAGTTCCAGCCTTCCGGCTGGGAGGAATAGGCCACCTTCGAGGGTAGCAGAAGGGCGCAACAATCGCGGCCCGGGCGGGGCGTTCTCGCTAGCGGTAGCCGAGCGCGGCCTCGACGGCGCCGAGGTCGGCGGGAAGCTTGATCTCGTCGGGAGTGACGTGCTTCGTGGCGGTGTCCGGGTCCTTGAGGCCGGTGCCGGTGAGCACGCAGACGACGGTCTTGCCGGCCAGCGCGCCGCTTCGCGCCGCGCGCCGGAGGCCGGCGACGGAGGCGGCGGAGGCGGGCTCGACGAAGAGCCCTTCGGTACGGGCGAGCAGGCGGTAGGCGTCGAGGATCTCCTCGTCGGTGACCGCTTCGATCACGCCGCCGGACTCGTCACGGGCCGCGAGGGCGCCCTCCCAGCTCGCGGGGTTGCCGATGCGGATGGCGGTGGCGACGGTTTTGGGCTCGGCGACGGGCGCACCGCGCACGATGGGGGCGGCGCCGGCGGCCTGGAAGCCCATCATCGAGGGGCGGCGGCCGGCCGGGCCGTCCTCGTAGTATTCCTTGAAACCCTTCCAGTAGGCGGTGATGTTGCCCGCGTTGCCCACCGGAATGAAGAGGGCGTCGGGGGCGTCGCCCAAGGTGTCGACGATCTCGAAGGCGGCCGTCTTCTGGCCCTCGATTCGGTGCGGGTTCAACGAGTTCACCAGGGCGATGGGGTGGCGGGAGGTCATGTCGCGGACGATGTCCAGGGCCTCGTCGAAGTTGCCGTCGAGGGAGACGAGCTTCGATCCGTAGGCGGTGGCCTGGGCGAGCTTGCCCGCGGCCACTTCGCCCTTCGGCACGATGACGATGCAGCGCAGCCCGTAACGGGCCGCGTAGGCCGCCGCGGAGGCGCTGGTGTTGCCCGTCGAGGCGCAGATGACGGCGGCGGCGCCCGACTCGATGGCCTTGGCGAAGGCGACGACCATGCCGCGGTCCTTGAACGACCCCGTGGGGTTGCAGCCTTCCAGCTTGAAGTAGAGCGCCCCGCAGCCGGTCTCCAGTTCGATGTTCCGGGAGCGGACGAGGGGCGTGGCGCCCTCGCCGAGCGAGATCAATGGAGTGTCGGGCGTAAGGGGCAGGCGGTCTCCATAGGAATGGAGCACTCCTCTGATGGAAGGGCGTACGGCAGCGCCCGTCATGCCATCGTCGCTATCCATGCCCGACCCCCTGGCAAACATTATGCCACTTTCGGCGGGAGACGGGCCGGCGCTACTGGGGCAGGCTGAAGGGGTTCTGCGAGCTCGCCTCGCGCTGGGCCACGGCGGTGGCGGTGAGGTGCTCCTGCGCCCGCGTCAGCGAGATGTCGTCGATGTCGCTGAGCACGATGTCGACCTTCACGCTGCCGAAGCAGTTGTCGGGGCCGCCGGGGCAATATTCGATGCGGTTGGCGTCCCATTCGCGGGAGAGCCAGGTCTCGAGGGCCCTCGTCTTGAGGGTGTCGAGGTTCTCCTCGTCGATCTCCCGCGCCGAGGTGCGGGCGGAGACCATGATGTACCGCGAACCGGCCCCTTCGGCTATGGGAGGCGAAAGTTCGCCGATGGGCAGGCCGCGGAGCACCTCGTCGAAGAGGCCGTCGAAGTCGCCCTCCGTGACGACGCCCAGGCTGCCACGGGCCGCGCGCAGATCGGGGTCGGTCGAGATCTCGGCCGCCAGGTCTTCGAAGCGCCTTCCTTCGAGCTGGTTCCGGATGTCGCGGGCGGCGCTCAGGTCGGGGACCTTGATGGCGTGGAGCTCGGCGGTCTCTACGTCGATGCGGCGGGTCAGCCGGACCATGTAGTACTCGCCGTCTTCCGCCTGGATCGGGTTGCTCAACTCGCCAACATCGAGCCCGAAGAGATACTCGTCGTAGCGCTGATGCACCGTTCGCGGCACCCATCCCAGGCGCCCGCCGTCGGCGCGGCTGTCAGGGTCGGCCGAATATTGGAGGGCTATCTTCGCGAAGTCCTCGGTGCTGTCCCTGAGCGCCGCCTCGATCTGGTCGGCAAGTGCGAGGTCGGCGACCTCGATCATATGGACCTCGGCGTGAGACTGCACGAGTTGGATGTCCCGCCCCAAGCGCTCACGAAGCTGACCGCGCATCAGGTCGACCTCGACCAGCGAGCGGTAGGTGTCGAGGGACAGTTGCGTCGTTGAAAGATAGTTGCTGAGCGCCGCCTCGTAGTCCCGCCGCAGCTGACCTTCGATGGGCTGCCCTTCGGAGCCGGGCACCAGCCGCCGCAGGATCTCCGCCTCGATCTCGGCATCGGTGGCCGACAGGCCTTCCCTGGGGGCGGCCTGGCGGACGAGCTCATTGTGCGCGAGGTTCTGCATGAGCTCGTAGGGGGCCACGCCGGGGTTGAACGTTCCGCCGTAGGACTGCGCGTAGAGGCGCTGCGACTTGAGTATGGAGGTGTACTCGCTCTGGCTGACGCTGACCTCGTTCACCTGGAGGATGGGCGGGTCTTCGCTCTGGATCGTGGCGTAGACGGCGATGGCGATCACGATCATCGCGGCGAACGCGCCGGCGGGCGCCAGGAACTTCCAAGAAAGCCTGCGCGTCCCGGTCGGCGGTCGGCGCCTGCGGCTGAGCGTGATTGGGGGCGGCTCGGGGGCCCGCGGCTGGCGGCCCGGTTCCCGGCGCCTCGACCGGCGTCTACTCGGCACGATTCAACCTCACATCTACCCCGATGGATTCTCCCGTAGGAGACCTTTGCAAAACTCCCGCCGCTGGTTGGAAAACGGGTGGAGTGGGGTGGTCTTCCATCTCCCCCTCTGGGAGAGACTGCGAGAGGGCCGGGGCGGGGCTGGGAGGTCTTACCTCTTCTCGCCCCGGGAGAAGATTGAGATGAGGGGCCCCCTTACAGCCGCCAGGGGTTGCCAAAGCTCGCCTCCCTCGCGCGCCCAGCCCGGTTACGCAAGGGTCTCTGATGGGCGCGCCTCCGCTAACGTGGGAGATCAGCATACGGGAGTGTACGAACGGGCCGCCTGGGCGGGTTTCGCCGGTGCCGTGCATGGCCCCGGCTTAGCCGCGCCGCGGCCTCTCGTAGGAGATCCCGGTCTCGAGAATGTGGCCGATGGTATAGGGGAGCAGCGCGAGGTGCCGGGCGCGCTTGAGCGCCATCGCGAGCGGGCGTTGGTATTTCGCGGAGACGCCCGTCTTGCGCCGCGGCTCGATGCGGCCGCGGTCGGAGATGAAGCGCTTCAGCATGTCGACGGCTTTGTAGTCGATGTGGGTCAGGTGCCCCGCCTTGAACGGGCAGACCTTGCGCCTGGGGAAGTAACGCGGCCGGCCTTTGCGGTCGCGGCCCCGGCCCCCGCCGCCGGGAGGTCGGCCGCCGCCTGGGCCGCCGGGCCTTGGGGCGCCTGGGCTCGTGCTGGGGGCTCCGGCGGCCGCCGGCGCCCGCGCGGGAGGCGTGGTCGTGGTCTCGTCTGCCATGGTCTCTACGGTCTCCGTCTCTATCGAAGGGCTACGCTTAAGTCTAGAAGGGAAGGTCGTCGGCGTCTACGTTGCCGCCGCCGGCAGGGGCGCCGTATTCCCCTCTCGCTTCTCCGCCACCGCCTTCGCCGGGACGGTCGAGGAAGACGACCTCGTTGGCGGTGATCTCGTTCCGATGCCGGGTCATGCCGTCCTGGCCTTCCCAACTGCGGCTACGAAAACGGCCTTCCACGTAGACTTTGCTTCCTTTGGTCACGTACTGGCTGACTATCTCGCCCAAGCGTCCGAATGCCGTCACGTTGAACCATTCGGTCTCTTCCCTGCGCTCGCCGCCGGAGGTGTACCTGCGGTTGGTGGCGACGGAGAACTCAGTCAGCGCGGCGCCGTTCGGGGTGTAGCGCATTTCGGGGTCACGCCCCACGTTTCCAATCACGGTGATTTTGTTGAACATGCTGCCTCCGAAACGTGCTACTTGCGGACGATGGCCGTGTCCTCAGCCTTGACGATGAGGTGCCGGATGACCTCTTCGGTGAGCTTGAGGTTCGACTCCACTTCCGCGATGGCCTCGGGGCCGCTGCTGAAATCTATCTGGACGTAGGTGGCCTCTTCGAAGTCCTGAATGTAGTAGGCCAACTTCCGCCGGCCCCACGGGTTCACGTTGCCGATGGTGCCGTCGCGGGAGGTGATGAATTGCTTCACCCGGTCGACGACGCCGTCGACCTCATCGTCCGAGACCTGCGGGCTTATCAGGACCACTAGTTCGTAATCGCGCACGCGCCGTTTTCTCCTTCTCTATCAGGGAAGGCTCCAGGAGGACGACCCTCTCGGAGCGAAGGAATTATAGCATGGGGTCAGGGGGCGGCAAGGAGCGGATGTCACAGTCCGGCGCGGCGCTTTGAACCTGTTGGCGCGGATCGGAGGCGCTAGGCGGCGTCGTCGATGCCGGGGAGCGGGAAGCTGCTCGCCAGCGCCTGCGCTTCGGCGCGCACCGCCGCGACCTCGGCCTCGTCGTCGCGGCCCTTGATCGCCCGCGCGATCAGCTCCGCCGTCTTCCGCATCTCCTCGACCCCGAAGCCGCGCGTGGTCACCGCCGGCGTGCCCAGACGCAGCCCGCTGGTGACGCGGGGCGGCTGGGTGTCGAAGGGGATCGCGTTCTTGTTCACCGTGATGTGCGCCGATTCCAGCAGCGTCTCCGCCTCCTGGCCCGTGACGCCCACCGGTGTCAGGTCGACGAGCATCAGGTGGTTGTCGGTGCCGCCGCTGACGATGCGGAAGCCGTGCTCCCGCAGCCCAGCGCTGAGGGCGCGGGCGTTGTCGATGACCGCCTGCTGGTAGGCGATGAAATCGGGGCGCAGCGCCTCGCCGAAGGCCACGGCCTTGGCGGCGATGACGTGCATCAAGGGCCCGCCCTGGAGCCTCGGGAAGACGGCCTTGTCGATGGCGCCCTTGAACTGGGAGTTCGTCAGGACCAAACCGCCGCGCGGCCCGCGCAGCGTCTTGTGCGTGGACGAGGTGACGACGTCGGCGTGCGGCGTCGGTGAGGGGTGGAGCCCGGCGGCGATGATGCCGGCGGGATGCGCCATGTCGACCATGAGCCGCGCATCGACCGCGTCGGCGATGGCGCGGAACCGGGCGAAGTCGATGGTGCGGGGGTAGGCGGTGGCGCCGGCGACGATGAGCGCGGGCCGGTGCTCCTTGGCCAGGCGCTCGATCTCCTCGTAGTCGAGCAGCTCCGACTCACGGTCGACGCCGTAGGAGGCGAAGTTGTAGAGGACGCCGGAGAAGTTGACGGGGCTGCCGTGGGTGAGGTGGCCGCCCTGGTCGAGCCGCATGCCGAGGACGGTGTCGCCGGGCTTGAGCAGGGCGAAGTAGGCCGCCATGTTGGCCTGGGCGCCGCTGTGGGGCTGGACGTTGGCGTGCTCCGCGCCGTAGAGCTCCTTCGCGCGGTCGATGGCAAGCTGCTCGCCGATGTCGACGAACTGGCAGCCGCCGTAGTAGCGCTTGCCCGGGTAGCCTTCGGCGTACTTGTTCGTGAGCGGCGAGCCGAGCATCTCCAGCACGGGCCCGCTCGCGTAGTTTTCCGACGCGATGAGGACGATGTTGCCGCGCTGCCGGTCGATCTCCCGGTCGAGCGCCTGGGCGATTTCGGGGTCGCGTTCGTGCAGCGTCGTGGAGATCAAGTCGCGCCTCTTTCTTGCCGCTTCGGCGGGTCCGGGGCCTTACGTACAGAGACCCCCGCCCAAGCCGGCGGGGGCCCCGCAGCGGCCTGCACCGTTCACATAAAGTCTAGGCCCCGCACAGAAGGGGTGTCAATCAGATGCTGCCCTTCTCGGACGCTGTTTCCCGCGTAGAATATCGGCATGCGCCGTATCGCCGTGACCGGTTCGTCGGGGTACCTAGGCTCCCGGCTCGTCGCCCGCCTTGCGGAGCACGACGACGTCGAGACCATCGTCGGCGTCGACTTCCGCCCGCCGGGCGATTCCCCCGCCAAGCTCCGCTTCTACGAACGGGACGTCGCCACTCCCTTCTCCGAGGTGTTCGAGAAGGAGCGCGTCGACACGGCGGTCCACCTCGCGTTCGTGGTCGGACCATCGCGCGACCACCGGCGCGTGCGCGGGGTGGGCCTGGACGGCGCCCACAACTTTCTCAATGGCTGCCGCGCCGCCGGCGTCGAGCAGGTCATCTACATGAGCAGTTCCTCGGCCTATGGCGCGCACCCCGATAATCCCGAGCCGCTGACGGAGGCGTCGCCGCTGCGGCCCAACAACGCCTTCCTCTACTCCCGCTACAAGGCGGCGTCGGACGATCTTTTCCGGGAGTTCGCCGAGGAGCACCCCGCGACGAACGTCACGGTGCTGCGCGGCTGCCCCGTGATCGGCCCCGGCGGCCATGCCGCGGCCGGCGCTACGATCTTTCAGCGGGTGATGCTCCGCGTCGCCGGCCATGACCCCCCGACGCAGTTCGTACACGAAGACGATCTCATCGAGGTCCTCGTTCACGCGATGGAGCGCCGGGTGCGCGGCGTCTTCAACACCGCCGGCGACGGCTTCATCCGCTACGCGCACCTTGCCAAGCTCGCCGACCGGCCGATGGTCGCACTTCCCTACCCGATCATCGCGCCCTTGCTGGAGGCGACGTGGCACGCCCGTCTGCAGGGGTCGGGCGCCGCCGTGGGCCTGCGCTACATCATGTACCCGTGGGTCGTCGACAACCGGCGTTTCTGCGAGCAGACGGGCTTCTCGTACCGCTATTCGAGCGAGGATGCGGTGCGCGCGCTCTTCCCCGGCTAGCGTCCGTTCTCGTATTCCGAGAAGAAGTCGAGCAGCGCCGCGTTGAAGACGTCGGGCTTCTCGAAGTAGACGGAGTGGCCCGCGCCGGGCACCTCGAGCCAGCGCGCGTCGGGGAACATCTCGTAGCCCATGCGGATGGCGGCGAGCGGCGCGATGCGGTCCTCGGCGCCGGCGATGAAGAGCGCGGGTATGGCGAAGCCGGCGAGGTCGGCGGCGGTGGCGCCGGGGACATTGTTATTCCAGTAGAAGGTCTTGGGCCGCGGCTTGTTGTAGCCGCGGATGAGCTTGTAGAGGAAGCCGAGATCGGGCCGCTCCCGCCACGTGTTCTCCGAGAGCGCCGCGCGCAGGCGGTCGGCGCCCACGGCTTCGCTCGCCTCCCGCCGCGCCGTGTCGAGCGCGGGTGAGCGCAGGTTGGCCAGCGTGTCGGCGAGAACGATCCCCCGCGTGCGTTCGGGGTAGCGCCGGGCGAAGTCGAGCGTCGTCCGTCCCCCCATCGATTGCCCGACGACAAAGGCGGGCTCGCTCAGACCCAGGTGGTCGAGCAGGCCGAGGACGTCGTCGGCGAAGGCCTCGGCGTAGGGGCCGCCCTCCGGCAGCTTGGTGTTGCAAAAGCCGCGCTGGTCGAGGATGACGCAGGTGTAGCGTTGCGCCAGGACGGGGACCTGCTGCCACCAGCTCAGGTGGTTGCCGCCGACGCCGTGGCAGAGCACGACGGGGATGCCCGAGCCTTCGACCTCGTAGAAGAGCTCGACACCGTTGACGGGGGCGTAGGGCATAGTCGCCGAGACTATAGCCGCGTCGCGGAAAGGCTGTCAAAGCAGTTGCGCCGCTTGGCCGGTGCGGCGCAGAATGGGGCGGCATCGACCGGCTGCGTGGCGGTCGCGGGGAACCCCATGGAACACGACTTTCGCGACTTCTTCGAGCGCTACTTGGACGACGTGCACGTCGGCGACCGGTTCCGCCATTGGCCGGGCCGCACGATCTCGCAGGCGGCAGCCGACCAGTTCTGCTACTGGACGTCGAACCCACAGCCGCTCCACCTCGACGCCGAGTACGCCGCCGCCTCCCAGCATGGCCGGGTGCTGGTGAACGGCATCCTCGTCTTCGCCATCGCCGTCGGGCTCAGCGTCCCCAATCTCAGCGGCAACACGATCGCCAATCTGGGATTCGAGCGCGTCGACCACCACGCTCCGACGTTCATCGGCGACACGATCTACGCCGAGACCGAGGTCCTCGAGGTGCGGGCCTCGGCCAGCCGCCCGGACCGCGGCATCGTGAAGGTGCGGACGGAGGCGAGCAACCAGCGCGGCGAGACCGTGCTCAGCTATCTGCGCACCTTCATGCTGCCCCGCCGCCCCGCCTGATGCCTCCGGCGTAACCGCGGTGGTGCTATCCTGATTACGGCGTTGTTGGACGCCGGACGAACGACATGAAGCTCAAGCTGAACGAGCAGGGGCTGATCCCCGCCATCGCGCAGGACCGCCGGACGAAGGAGATCCTGATGGTGGCCTACATGTCCCCTGAATCGCTGGCCAAGACCATCGAGACCGGCGAGGCGTGGTTCTACAGCCGCAGCCGCCGGTCGCTGTGGCGCAAGGGCGAGACGTCGGGCAACGTCATCAGCGTCGAGCGCATCGAGGTCGATTGCGATGCCGACACGCTGGTGCTGAAGGGCGACCCCGCGGGCCCCGCCTGCCACACCGGCAAGCCCACCTGCTTCTTCCAAGACTTGGACGGTAGACAGGTCGCCGTGGGCGACATCGAGTTCGACACCGGCGGCCGCGACGTCGTCGCCGAGCTGTTCGAGACGATCGAGCGGCGGAAGCGCGAGCGGCCCGAAGGCAGCTACGTCGCCAAGCTCCTGACCGACGGCGTGGACCGCATCGGCAAGAAGGTCCTCGAAGAGGCGGGCGAGGCGGTCATCGCCGCCAAGAACGGGGTCAAGGAGGAGACGGTGCACGAGGTGGCCGACCTCTGGTTCCACAGCCTCGTCCTCCTCGCCGACGCCGGGCTGACTCCCGAAGACATCTGGGAGGAGCTCCGTTCGCGCCGTCCGGCCCCGGAGCGGGAGTAGGCGCGGGTGCACGTTCCGAAGTCGGTGACGCTGCGGCCCGACGGCGTCCACATCGAGTGGGACGACGGCGAGCACGCCGTGATCGAACACCTTGAGCTTCGGGGGGCCTGCCCCTGCGCCGCCTGCGTCCACGAGCTCACCGGCAAGCGCATGGTCGGCCCCGGCGAGGTGCCCCAAAACGTCGAGGCGCTGGACCACATGCCTGTGGGCCGCTATGCGCTCCAACTGCTCTGGAGCGACGCCCACGACACCGGCATCTACCCCTACAACCTGCTGCGCAGAATCTCCGGCCTGCCGGAGGACTAGAGCGAGGACCCCTTGAAGATCGGCATGCACACCGGGCAGCAGGACTGCTCGTTCGACGATCTGCGGCGCGCGTGGCGCTTCGCCGACGAGCACGGCTACGCCTGGATTTCGGTGTGGGACCACTTCTACGAAGCGCCCTACATCGACGGGCAGAGCGTGACCTACGAGACGGTCTCGGCCTTCGCCACCCTCGCCGCCGACACCAGCCGGGCCCGCCTCGGGTGCCTGGTCTTCACCCCCGGCTACCGCCCTCCCGGTCTGCTGGCCAAGATGATCACCACCATCGACCACATCTCCCACGGGCGGGCCAACCTCGGCATCGGGGCGGGCTGGCACCGCGCCGAGTACGAGGCCTACGGCTACGAGTACGGCCCGAACCGCGAACGGCTCGACATGCTCGACGAGAGCATGCAGATCGTGCAGGGCCTGCTGACCCAGGACCGCACCACGTTCGAGGGGCGCCACTTCCGCGTCGCCGACGCGATCAACAACCCCAAGCCCGTGCAGCCGAAGCTGCCCGTGTGGGTCGGAGGCATGGGGCGCAAGCGCACCCTCCGCATCGCGGCGCGCTACGCCGACGGCTGGAACGCCGCCTACATCCCCGCCTCGCAGTTCGAGGAGCTGAACGGCGTCCTCGACGACTGGTGCGACAAGGAAGGCCGGGACCCGGCGTCCATCGAGCGCAGCGTCAACGTCGGCTTCTACATGGGCGTCGACGAGGCCGAGGCCGAAGCGATACGGTCGCGCTTCGCCGATAGCTGGAAGGGCCACCGGCGCCCCGTCGGCGACGGGATGCTGATGGGCACGGCGAGCGAGGTCGCCGAACGGCTCGGCGTCTACGCCGCCATCGGCGCGGAGAACGTCAACATCGCGATCCGGCCCCCTTCAACTGGGACGCCCTGCAGAAGTTCACCGAAGAAGTCATGCCCCAGTTCATCTAAAGCTCCAGTCCTTGTAGGGGCGACCCTTGTGGTCGCCCTCCCTTCCCAGCCTCTTTGGAGACCCTTGCACAACTCCCGCCGATGGTTAGGAAACGGGCGGAGCGGGGCGGTTCTTCCCTCTCCCCCTCTGGGGGAGATTTGAGAGAGGGCGCGCGCCGCCCGGCGCGCGAGCGCCCCCAATGATAGAATTCGTCGCCTTCACCATTGAGGACGGAGAGGCGCGTATGGCTGCAAAAATCTTCACCCTGGAGTCGGCTTACGGCTCCGTGAAGCCCGTCGAGGATCCCGAGGGCCTCGATGAGGTCGCCCGGAACGCCAAGGATGCCAAGGCCGAGGAGACCGCACGAGAGCTCAGGGAGGCATGAAGGTCGGCGTCGGGCTTCCCGCCGCGGTCCCCGGTGTCTCCGGGGAGCGCATCCTCGACTGGGCGCGCAAGGTCGAGGCGGGGCCGTTCTCCAGCGTGGGCGCGCTCGACCGGCTCGTGTTCGACAACTACGAGCCGCTGATCGCGCTCGCCGCGGCCGCCGCGGTGACGAAGCGGGTGCGGCTCATGACGTCGGTGCTGCTCGCGCCGCTGCGGAGCGCCGGCATCCTCGCCAAACAGGCCGCCAGCCTCGACGCGCTCTCCGGCGGACGGCTCACGCTCGGGCTCGGCATCGGCGGGCGCGCCGACGACTTCGCCGCCGCGGACGCGGAGCTGGCGGGCCGAGGCAAACGCTTCGAGGCGATGCTGAAAACGATGAAGGGAATCTGGGAAGGCGGACCCGCCGCCGACGGCGCGGGCCCGATGGGGCCGCCGCCGGGCCGCCCCGGCGGGCCGGAGCTGCTCATCGGCGGGACCTCGCACGGGGCGGTGCGCCGCGCCGCCCGCTACGCCGACGGCTACATCTCGGGCGGCGGCGCGCCCCCGCAGATCGTCGACGCCATCTTCAAGAAGGTGGTCGAGCAGTGGGAAGAGTCGGGGAGAGCGGGCGAACCGCGCCTTGCCGGACTCGCCTACTTCGCCCTCGGCCCCGACGCCAAGGCCCGGTCCGACGCCTACCTGACGAGCTACTACGGCTTCCTCGGCGACAGGGCGAAGATGATCGCCGACAACGTCATCGCAACCCCAGAGGCGATCCGGGCCACGGTCCGGGGCTACGAGGGCATCGGCATGGACGAGGTCACCTTCTCGCCCGCCGTTCCCGACCTCGAACAGATCGACCGCCTCGCCGACGCTCTGCCCTGACGCGCGCCCCCGTGGCGGCTTGACCCTGCTTCAGGCCGCCCCTATTCTGAAGGTGCAGACTTCGGGGCGTAGCGCAGTCCGGTTAGCGCGCCACGTTTGGGACGTGGAGGTCCTGGGTTCGAATCCCAGCGCCCCGACCATCTCGCGGAGCGGCGTGGCCTCACGAGAAGAGATCGACACCATCCTCAACAGCCTCGAGCAGATCGAGCGCTGTCCGATCTGCGCCACGCGCCTGCGCTACGGCGACTTCGAGTGCCCCCACTGCGGCGCCGACCTGGAATCGACCCTCTCCGGCTGGGCCGAGCAGCTCGCCGACCGCCTTCGACGCCGTCCCTAGCCCGTCGTCCCTCGCCGTTGCAACGAGATTGGCGGTGGGGGTTGACAAGCCCATAGCCCCTGTGGTTGGATACTCCGCGTTTGAAAATTCGTATGCACATAGTTAGATGCTATGTGCAGATAAGAAAGACAGAGGTATGTATGCTGAACCGTTCTCCAATCCGTCTGGGCGCCCTGGTCGCCGCTGTCATCGCGGTCTTGATGGTCCTGACCGCTTGCGGGGAGGCTGCCCCCACCGCGACACCTGCCCCCACAACGACGCCCGCCCCGACGGCAACGCCCGCGCCGACCGCCACGCCTCAGCCGACCGCCGACCCCCTGGAAGGCGCGGAGATAATCCTGTACTCCGGCCGCAACGAGAACCTCGTCGGGCCCGCCATCGAGGCCTTTAGCGAAGCCACCGGCATCCGCGTCCGCACGCGCTACGCAAGCACCGGCGCCATCGCCGCCCAGATCCTGGAAGAGGGCGACAACACGCCCGCCGACGTCGTCCTGCTCCAGGACGCCGGCGCGCTCGGCGCGCTCTCGCTCGAAGGCGTGTTGGACAGCCTGCCCGCCGAGTACCTCGACCGCGTCGACCCCCGCTTCCGCTCGCCCAAGGGCGAATGGGTGGGCACCTCGGGACGCGCCCGCGTCGTGGTCTACAACACCGAGACCCTCTCGCCCGACGACCTGCCGGACTCGATCCTCGGCTTCACCGACCCCAAGTGGAAGGGCCGCATCGGCTGGCCTCCGACGAATGGCTCGTTCCAGGCCTTCATCACTGCCCTCCGCGTCCAGCTTGGCGAGCAGGGCGCGCGCGACTGGCTGCGCGGCATCGCGGCCAACGACCCCATCGCCTACGCGAAGAACACGCCCACCGTGGCCGCCGTCGCCGCCGGCGAGGTGGAGGTGGGGTTCGTCAACCACTACTACCTGCACCGCTTCCTCGCGTCGGAAGGCGAGGGCTTCACCGCCCGCAACTTCTACTACGGAGGCGGCGACCCCGGCGCCCTGGTGAACGTCGCCGGCGTGGGCATCGTCAAGGGCACGAATGACCTCGAAGCCGCCCGGGTATTCATCGATTGGATGCTGAGCGAAGAGGCGCAGACCTACTTCGCCACCGAGACCTACGAATTTCCTCTAGTCGAGGGCATTGCCTCTCCCGAAGGTGTGCCGCCGCTGAGCACGTTGGACCCACCTGACATCGATCTCAGCGACCTGGAGGACCTGCGCGGAACGCAGGACCTCCTACGGGAAGAAGGCATCCTCAGCTAGACTCCTCCTCCTTCTCTCGGACGCGCTCCGGCCGTCCCCATGTCACCCCTCCCGACGGGGGCGGCCGGGGCGCCGTCCAACAAGACCATTGCGTAACCGCCCGGCCGGCCGAAAGATGGTGGCGCGGGGTGGTCTCCTCCCTCCCCCTCTGGAGACCTTTGCAAAACTCCCGCCGATGGTTGGGAAACGGGTGGAGCGGGGTGGTCTTCTCCCTCTCCCGCTGGAGACCTTTGCAAAACTCCCGCCGATGGTTGGAAACGGGTGGAGTGGGGTGGTCTTCCCTCTCCCCCCCTGGGGGAGATTTGAGAGAGGGCGCGCGCCGAACGGCGCGCGAGCGCCCGCAGAGCGCTGCTCCCCCACTCGGTGTCAGTTACGCAAAGGTCCCAAAGAAGAAGGCCAGCGGCGGCTATCGCACATCGTTCGGGAACTGGTAGCCGCGCGCGGCGACCCCGATCGGCTCGAGCCGCGCGCCGACGGTCTTGGCGAAGTGCTCCCGGATGGCTTCGACCGTCCAGCCCTGCAGGTTCACCGTCGATGCGGTGGGCCGGGGGTGCGAGAAGAGGCTCAGCACGTTGCGGTCGAGCCGCACCACCTGGCCGGTGACCCGGCTCGCCGCGTCGCTGGCCAGATAGGCCACCAACGGCGCTACGTTCTCCGGCCTTCGCAGCGGCGGCGGCTCGGCCCCCGCCGGGAGCGGGTCGGACATCCGGGTCTGAGCGGCGGGCGAGACGGCGTTGACCCGGACGCCGTAGGGCGCCAACTCCAGGGCCCAGGTGTAGGTCATGGCCGCCACCGCCGCCTTCGAGGCGGCGTAGGCCGACCGCTGGACGTAGCCCGCCTGCGCCCCCGACGTGACGTTGACGATGCTGCCGCTCCGCCGCTCGGCCATGCGCTTGGCGGCGTGGTGGGCGACGGCGAACGTCCCCTTGAGGTTGGCCTCGACGATGCGGTCGAGCCACTCCTCCGTCTCGTCCTCGAAGGGCGCCGCGTGGGTGACGCCGGCATTGTTGACCACGGCGTCGGGCCCGCCGAACCGGGACGCGCAGAGCTCGACGAGGTCGGCAGCGACGGCCCAGTCGCCGACGTTGCCGGTGTGCGGGGCCCCCTCGCCGCCCGCCCGTTCGATCTCCCGCGCCGTCTGCTCGGCCTCGTCGACGTCGACGTCGTTGACCACGACGCGCGCGCCCTCGCGGGCCATGAAGACGGCGTAGGCGCGGCCCAGACCGCGGCCGGCGCCGGTGACGATCACGCTCTTGCCGTCGAGGACGCCCACGGCGCGCCGCTTACAGGCCGTAGAGGTCGACGGCGTTGTCGCACACGATGCGGCGCTTCTCGGCCTCGGGCACGTTGACGAAGTGCTCCTCGATCACCTTGCGCGAGTAGGGCCAGTCGTTGGGGTGATGGGGGAAGTCGGTCGACCAGCACATGTTGTCGATGCCGACGTCGTAGCGGTTCTCGATCGCCATGCGGTCCTGGATGAACGTCACCGTCCAGTTGTCCTTGAAGTAGCGGCTGGGGAGCTTCTTCAGCGTGAGGCCCGACCACGTGCGGTTGCGCCAGTAGCGGTCGTCGAGCTCGTACATGAAGAAGGGGATCCAGCCCGCGCCGCACTCCGCCGCGACGATCTTTAGATCGGGGTAACGGTCGAAGACGCCGCTGAAGATCATCTCCACCATGAGCTCCATGGTGTGCTTGAAGTTTGTGGCGCCGACGGCGGGCTTGACGCCCGGCGCGAAAGGCCGCTGCTTGTCGAGCTGGCTCGCCAGCCAGACGTGCAGGCTCACCGGCGTTCCCGTCTCCTCGGCGGCGGCCCAGAACGGGTCGTCGGCCTCGCTCAGCGCCTCGCCGCCCGACGGCCACGCCTTCAGCATCACGCCCCGGAACCCGGCCTTCCGCAGGGCGTGCAGCTCGGCGACGGACGCCTCGATCCCCACGTTGGGGATGGCCGCGATGGGGAAGAGCCGTTCGGGGTCGGCGGCGCAAAAGCCTTCCTGGACCCAGCGGTTGTAGGCGCGGATGCCGGCGAGCTGGAGGTCGGCGTCCTCGTAGCCCATGAACGTGGCGATGGCGCGCATCGGCGGGTAGAGGAACTCCGCGTCGACGCCATCCTCGTCGAGGGCCGCGATGCGGGCATCGCCCTCGTAGCAGGCGGGCCGGATCTCGTGGCCGTAGCGGACGCCGTTCCAACTGAAGTCCTCGAACTTGCGCCCCATGACGGTCACGAGCCCCAGCGGCTCGGGCTTGCCCTTGGGGTCGTAGAGCCAGGCGTCGCCCCCGGCCGGGTCCTTCATCAGCTTGGGAGCGTTGGGACGGAACTTCGATTCCAGCCACACGTCCCAAAGATCGGGCGGCTCGACGACGTGCGAGTCCGCCGAAATCACCTGGTAGTCGCGGCCCGTCTTCGCCATGAAAGCACCCCTAGCCAAGCGGAAGCGGCGCGAGTATAGCACGCGCCTCGCCGCCGTCTTTGCCGGCGCATTCGATGGGCGTATTCTAGGAGCGCGCCATGCCCGATCTCGACATAACCGACGCCCACGCCTACCCCTTCCCCACCCGCGAGCGCGCCCTCGCGGCGCTCGCCGGCATCGCGCCGGAAGGCGAGGCTGAGGACCTCGGCGCCGCCTTCGACGCCCTGCTGGAGGCCCGCGGCCCGGACGTCGTCCGGGTCAACGCCGTCGTCCACGTTCCGTGGGCGCGCTACCAGGCGCGGATCGACGCCATTCCGGAGAATGACCCCAACCCCATCGCCAGGGAAGAAGAGGCCGCCGCCGACTATCTCGAGGCCATCGCCGAGCGCAACGCGGCGGCCCTGGCCGAGGCGGCGGGACGGGATGGCCTCGCCCTATCCTGCGGCGTCGACCCCGCCCGCATGACCGAGCGCCGGATGCTGGAGGAGGCGGAGGCCCGGCTGCGCGCCGGCGCTTCGGCGATCTTCATCTCGCCGGCCAACGCCGGCATCGATGGCAGGGACCGCCGCTATCACGCCCTCTTCGACTACTGCCAGGACGTCGGCGCACCCATCCTCTGCGCGCCCCCCGCCTACCACGACGGCGGCGACTCCACCCTCGGCAGGCCCACGACGTTCGGGTGGACGATCCGCGATTTCCCCCGCGCGCGGGTCATCTTCGGGGCGCTGGGCTGGACTCCCGAGCTTGCCGATGCCGGCGAGCGCGACCTGCTGGAAACGATCGGCCGATTCCCCGACATCTGCGTCGATCTCTCGTTCGCGCTGCCGCCGCTCGTTGCCGAGCCCTCCGACGCTGCCCCTCCCGGAAGTGCGGAGCTCGCCGCCCGCAAGCTCGCCGCGCTGATCGGCCGCATCGGCGCGGAGCGGGTCCTCTTCGCCGGCGGCTGGCCCTTCGCCGACGCCAAGGCGTCGATGGACGGCTTTTGGAAGCTGCCCCTGCCCGACCTCGACCTCATCCTCATCGGCAAGGAAAACTGGGCGCGGCTGACGTCGTAGCGCCGCGCGCTATCCGGCGATGAGGGCGGAGCCGGGGCGGTAGATCCCCAAGGCCGCGCCTTTGACGATCTTCTTGGCGGGGTCGAGGAAGTAGGGCGTGACCGTCTCGCGATGGAAGACGTCGTCGCTGTACGCCTTCAGCCCCGCGGGGCCGTCGAACTCGGTCTCCCAGCAGTGCGTCCATGCCGACCGGTTTCCCTCGGAAAGGCGCCGTGAGAGCGCCCAGTTCGGGAGGCCGTCGACGCGTCGGCCAAGCTCCTGCAATAGCTCCTCCAACTCGGCGGTCTGCGCCTCGGTGGCCGCGTCGTCCATCTGGAAGAACATGACGCGCCGGATGGGGTCGTCGACGCCTTCCGCGACCGCTGCGATGGGCTCGTACCACAGATAGTCGAGCCTGCTCACCACGGCCGCCTCCGAGGCGGGGTTGTAGAGCGGCACGAGGAAGTCCATGTGGTACGGGCTCGGCCCGTAGCGCCGGACGGTCTCGACGTCGGCGACGTCCATGTCCCACACATGCGACCACGGCCCGGGCGCCTCGTTGCGCCCGACCGCGATCCGCGTCACGCCCTCGATCTCCCCCACCGTCGCGCGGGTGAGGGCTTCGAGGTGTTCCACGTCCGCCGCGGGCGCATCCTCGCGCACCGTGAAGAGCATCGTTCGCCGAATCATCGCCGCCTCCTTCTTCCTAGAGCCGTTTGAGACCCTTGCGCAACTCCCGCCGCTGGTCGGGAAATGGGCGGAGTGGGGTGGTTCTTCCCTCTCCCCCTCTGGGGGAGATGTGAGAGAGGGCGCGCGCCCAACGGGCGCGCCGGAGGGGCGGCGTGGGGAGGTCTTCCTCTTCTCCCCCCGGGAGAAGATTGAGATGAGGGGCCCCCGGATCACCACCACCGGTGATCAATCCCGCCATCCCCGCGTCGCTCAGTCTGGCGCACGGGCATTATGCCACGGCGCGGCCCGCTCCTAACCGCTTGACACTCTCGCGGCCCGCGCCATACTCGGCGCCTGAGGCGCGGGCGCCAGGAAAGCCCGCCGGAGGCGCGCGATGGACGGGACCGAACACAACGGGCTGATGATCGTCATGAACTCGCCGGCGGTACCGGACCAAGAGGACGATTGGAACCGCTGGCAGGACGAAGAGCACCGGCCCGCCATCCTCGGCTCCGGTCTCTTCACCACCGCCGACCGCTTCCACGTCTTCGGCCAGGCCCAAGCCCCCGCGGAGACGCGCTACCTCTCGCTCTACCAGACGCCGCGCGCCGACGCCGATCAGGCGCAGGTGGAGCTTGGCAAGGCCATCGCCGCCCACTCCGCCGAGCCGCGCCCGTCCTCCATGCGTGCACTCAACGCGACCTACACCAAGCTCTCCGAGTTCGGCGACCCCGGCCGGCCCCGGGCGGGGAGTGTCGTGCTCGTGATGACCGACTGCGTCGATCCAGACGCCGAGGCCGACTTCAACAAGTGGTACGACGAGGTGCACGTCCACGAGGTCATGGCCCACCGCCGGCACACCGGCTGCGCCCGCTATAAGGCGATCAACCCGAAGCCCTGGCAGGCCGGCTATCTGGTGGTCTACGAGAACCCCAACGACGACGCCGGCCAATCCCGCGGCCCAATCCCCCCAACCCTGAGCAAGACGCCCAAGTCCCTGGGCCTCTGGTGCAACATCCCCTACCGCCGGCTGACGTAGCGCCTTCCCTCTTCTCCCCCCGGGAGAAGATTGAGATGAGGGGCCCCGCGCCAACCGCCACAGGTTAGCGAAGCCCGCCACGCCTCCCCTGTAGGGGCGATTCACGAATCGCCCGTCCCTATCCCCCGAACGACCTGGCGGGCCTTGGTCAAGGTTACGCAATCGTAACGGCCATCGATAGCCTTCACTTCCGTGCCCCACCCGTAGGGGCGACCCTTGTGGTCGCCCTGGGGGGTCTCCGGGGGCGGCGCGCCCCCTAGCGCAACCCGCCCCGCCAGTCGCCCACCCCACGAAAGATCAGCCCGAAGCCGCGCCCCGCAAGTGCTCGCTCAGGAACCGGTCGATGAGCGCCCAGGCCCGCTCGCTGCGTTCGTGGTCGTATGCCTTGGGGATCGTATGGTTCATGAAGCTGTGCTTCCCGCCGTCGAACACGACCCACTCGTGCGGGATGCTCCAGCGCTCAAGCTCGCCGCGCATCCGGTCGCGGTCCTTGATTGAGATCAGCGGGTCGTCGTCGGCCACGATGGCGAGGACGGGGCACTTGATGTGCCGGAACCGGTCGAGGGGGTGCTCCGGCTTCTCCCGCGTCAGGTGGTGATAGATCGCCCCGCCGTAGACGTCGACGCACGCGCCCAGATCGGCGGCATAGGTGGCCAAGAGCAGCGCGATGCGCCCGCCCATCGAGAAGCCGGCGACGCCGATGGCGTCCGCATCGACGGACGGCTGCCGGCGAAGGAACTCCATGCCGGCCTCCATGTCCCGCACCGCCTGCGGGTCGTCGAGCATCCAGTAGCACCACGACTGCGTCTCGCGGTCGCGCAGCTCCTCCACCGTGGCGAGGCGGGAGAAGAGGTTGATGGCGAGCGCGGCGTAGCCCATCTCCGCGAAGCGGCGGGCGACGTCGCGGGGGTACTCGGTGAAGCCGAAGACCTCGTGGAGGACGATGACGCCGGGGTGCGGCCCTGGGCCGCCGGGGACGGCGAGGAAACCCTCGACGTCTCCCGCGCTCGTCGGGATGGCGGCTTCGGCTGCGGTGTACTCCATCAGCAGACCTTCGTGCAACCCATGGTCGAGTAGGACCGGCGGGGCCGGGAGGCCTTACCTCTTCTCCCCCCGGGAGAAGATTGAGATGAGGGGCCCCCTCATAACCGCCACTGGCCATCGAAGGGAGCGGCTCTAGCAACTCCTACGTCCGTTACGCAAACCTCCATGAGGCTCTGAAAACTGGGCGCCGCCGGTGCGTATCCTACCGTACCGCCCGCCGCTACCGCAGGCTCCGCAGCTCGCCGCGGACGGCACCGAGGTACGTCATCATCGTCAGGAGGGCGGCGCCCGAAATGGCGAGCGACCAGCGCAGGCCGATGAACTCGGCGATCGACCCCAAGAGCAGCGAGCCGACGGGCAGCGCCGAGAAGGACAGCATCATGAAGCTCATCACCCGGCCCCGGAACTCCTCCTCCACGTAGGTCTGCGCCAGGATGTTCGCCACGATGAGCAGCCCCATGCTCAGGGCGCCCAACCCGATGAGCACGGGAATCGCCACCGCGAGGTTCGGCGCGGCCGACAGCCCGATCAGTGCTACGCCCCACACCAGCGTCGCCGCGATGAGCAACCGGCCCTTGTGCAGCCGGTTCGCCGTGGCGGTGATCGCGATGCTGCCCGCCAGCGCCCCAACGCCGATCATCATGAGCAGCAGACCGAAGCCGCGCGGCCCCAAGCCCATGATGTCCTCGGCGTAGGCCGGCATCAGCTCCCGGAAGGGCAGGCCGACGGCGGTGCCCGTCACGAGCGCCATGAGCACCCAGAAGATCGCCCTGTCCCGCCGCACGTAGGCGAAGCCCTGCTTCATCGTCTCGAACGGCGACTCCTTCGCGCGCACCGGCGGCCGCTCCTGGCGGCGCACCAGAAACTTCACGATGAACATCGAGAGGATGTAGCCGCCCGTGGCCAGGAAGTACACGCTCTTGGGGCCGGCCTCCGCGATCAGGAGTCCCGAGAGGGCCGGCGAGCTGAGGCGGATGACGCTGACCGTCGATTGGTTGATCGCCATGGCGCTGGCGATGGCCCGCTTGCCCACGATGTCGAAGAGGTAGGCCTGCCGCGTCGGCATATGTATCGCGGCGACCGCTCCGAAGAGGCCGGCGTGTACGTAGAGGTGCCACGTCTCGACGTTGCCCGTGGCCACGATGGTCCCCACCACCACCACGCCGATCATGTTCACGCCCTGCGACCCGACGATCCAGTTCTGCCGGTCCAGACGGTCGGCGACGACGCCGCCGATCGGCGCAATGACCGCCTGCACCGCGCCGAGGACGAACATGACCGCGCCGAGCTGGAACGTCGAGCCGGTCAGGTCGTACATCAGCCAGCCGGTGACGACGATGGTGGAGGTGAAGCCGAGGGCGCTCGCCCCGAAGCTGAGGTTGTAGCGGCGGAACTGCGGGTCGCCCAGCGCGTCGCGTACGGAGGCTTGGGTCCCGCCCGATCGTGGGAGGCTGCGCTGTGTCCGGGCAGGAGAAGTCTCGGACGCGCGCTGCTTGCGGCTTCGGAACAAAGGGCTCCTTCAAGCGCCCGCGCCGCCGTGTACGGCGGGGGCGCGGAGCGAGTCTATCACGCGCCCCGCCGCCGCCTTACGGAGACCTTGCGCAACCAGTCGGCACGCCGAAAGACGGGACGCGTGGGGTGGTCTTCCCTCTCCCCCTCTGGGGGAGATGTGAGAGAGGGCGCGCGCCGTCAGGCGCGCGAGCGCCCGCAGGGCGCTGCTGCCCGTCCCCCGACCGCCGCGGTTGGCCTCGGCCCCAAGGGGCGCTACCCTATGCGGGCTCGCGCCGCAAAGAGCGCTTCAAGGGCCGACAACCGAAGCCATGAGGGCCGCCGCATGATCATCGACACCCACTCCCACATCATCGCCCCCGACAAGACGAAATATCCCCTGCAGCCCTACGGGCTCGACCAGGGGACCGGCGACGACCGCCGCCCGGCCTCCTGGTTCGAGGACGTCCCCGCCAGCGCCGAGCAGCTCTTGGAGGTCATGGACGGCGCCGGCGTCGACGGGGCGTTCCTCGTCCAGGCCATGGGCGCCTACTCCTACGACAACGCCTACGTCGTCGACTCGGCGGCGGTCTATCCCAACCGCTTCTCCAGCGTCGTCATTGTCGACATGGAGGCGCCGGACCCCGCCGGCACGCTCCGCTCCTGGGCGGCGCGCGGCGCGCGGGCCGTGCGGCTCTTCACCATCACCAAGCCGCTCGCGACGTGGCTCGACGCGCCGAGCTCCTTCGCGGTCTGGGAGACGGCGGCGGAGCTCGGCATGCCCGTCGTCATCGCGATGTTGCCCAACCAGTTGGGGCAGCTTCGGAATATCCTGCAACGCTACCCGGACATCCCGGTCGCCCTCGACCACTTCGCCTTTCCCAACCTCGAGGGCGGGCCGCCCTACGTGAACGCCCCGGAGCACTTCGCCCTCGTCGACTTTCCCAACCTGAACCTCAAGGTCTCGTCAAACCTCCTCGAACGGGCCGAGGAAGCCAGCGGCGCGCGGCAGTTCATGGAGACGCTCGTCGAGCGCTTCGGCTCCGACCGCCTGATGTGGGGCTCCGACTACTCCCAGACGCACGACCGCTCCTACGCGGAGCTGCTGGGGCTCGCGGAGGAGGCCACCGCCGGCCTCTCCTCCGCCGACCGCGCCGCGTACCTCGGCGGGACGGCGCTCCGCCTCTGGCCCGAGCTCGCCAACAACTCCGGCAAGGGGGCCTAGACCAACGGCATGAGCACGATCTTCGAGGGTATCCGCGTTCTCGACCTGTCCGAGGGGATGGCGGGCAGCCTCGCCACGATGATCATGGCCGACAACGGCGCGGAGGTCATCAAGGCCGAGCGCCCCGGCGGCGACCCCTTCCGGTCGATGCCGGCGTGGATCATGTGGAACCGCGGTAAGCGGGGGATCGTCCTCGACCTCGACAGCAAAGACGGCCGCGCCCGGCTCGACGACCTCGCGCGCCGCGTCGACGTGCTCGTGGAGAGCGCCCGCAACGCCGACACGGCCCGGCTCGGCCTCGACCCGGCGCGGCTGGCCGAGATCAACCCCCGCCTCATCCACGCCTCGATCGTCGCCTTCGCCGCCGACGGCGACTACGCCGACCTCCCGCCCTACGGCCCCATCGTCGAGGCCAAGGGCGGCGTCCCGCTCAAGTTCCAGGTCGAGGTGGGCCGCGACGAGCCGGCGCTGCGCGTGCGCCCCAACGCCTCGTGGGCCACGGTCAACACGCTCTTGCAAGCCGTCTCCGCCGCCCTCATCGCGCGGGACCGCACCGGGCTCGGACAGCACCTCGAGGCCAGCATGTACGGCTCGGTCACCGCCTACGACATGTTCAGCTCGGTGCGCCGGCAGGTCGACAAGGGAATGCTCGGGCCCGCGGCGGAACCGCCGGGCCCGGCCCGCGCCGGCGGCTCGGTCAACTTCCCCTACATGGTCGTCCGCTGCAAGGACGGCCAGTGGCTCCAGATGGCGAACATGGCCGCCCGCCTCTTCCCGCTCTGGATCGACGCCATGGGCCTCAGCCACATCTACGACGACCCCCGGTTCGCCGGCGCTCCCTTCGTCTGGAAGGACCTCGGCGACCAAATCCACCTCCACCGCATGATCGTCGAGGCGATGCTCACCAAGACCGCCGACGAGTGGCTCGACGTCTTCCAGGAGAAGGGCGTGGCCGCCGACAAGATCATCAGCACCCAGCAGGCCATGGACCATCCCGTCGTGCTGCACAACGGCGGCGTCGTCGAGATCGACGATCCCGCCGCCGGCGCGACGCAGCAGATCGGCCCGCTGATCAAGTTCGCCGACACGCCGTCGGTCATCGGCGCGCCCGCGCCGCTGCTCGGCGAGCACGATGCCGAGCCCCTTCCCGACCTGCCTCTCCTTCCGCCGCCGGTCGACGGGGCGACCCCGTCCGCGCCGCCCCTCGAAGGCATGACCATCCTCGACTTCTCGACGTGGCTCGCCGCGCCGGTGGGCACGACGCTGCTCGCCGGTCTCGGGGCGCGGGTCATCAAGATCGAGCCGCCCGGCGGCGACGAGTTCCGCCCCATGAGCAACGGCCTCGGCTTCACCTTCCAGGGCAAGGAGAGCGTCGTCATCGACCTCAAGACGGAGGAGGGCCGCGCCGCGGTGCACAAGCTCGTCGCCAAGGCCGACGCGCTGATGCACAACATGCGGGGCCGGGCCCCCGAGCGGTGCGGCATCGACTACGAGACGGTGCGCACCATCAACCCCTCGATCATCTACCACTACGCCGGCTCCTACGGCTCGACCGGGCCCGGCGCGGGCCGCGCCGCCTTCCACCCCATCGGCGGGGCGCTGAGCGGCGGCCAGTGGTGGCAGGTCGGACGGGGCAACGAGCCCCCGCCCAACGACGTCGAGATGGGCGTCGACGAAATTATCGCCCAGGGCGAACGCCTGCGACGCGCCAACGAGGGCTCCCCCGACGTCACCTCGGCCCTCGCCGTCGGCGCCGCCCTCGCCATGGCCCTCTACCACCGGCAGCGGACCGGCAAAGGACAGTACCTCGAGACCACGATGGTGATGAGCAACTGCTACATGTGCTCCGACGACTTCATCCGCTACGACGGCAAGCCGCCGCGCCGCGAGCTCGACCGCGCGCTCCGCGGCACGCACGCCCTGAGCCGCCTCTACCGCGCCAAGGACGGCTGGGTCTTCCTCGAAGCGCCCACCGAGGACGACTGGGACCGCCTGCGCCGGGCGCTCGACCTGCCCGCCGACCCCCGCTTCGACACCGCGGAAGCCCGCGCCCGCTTCGACGACCAGCTCGTCGCCGATCTCTCCATGCTCTTCGCCACCCGCGACGCCGATGACTGGGAAGCCGACCTCCGCGCCGCCGGAGTCGCCTGCGTCCGCGCCGACACCGGCGACCAGGAGGAGTTCTTCCTCACCGACCCAGTCGTCGAGGCGTCCAAGCTCCGCGTCCACCACGAGCATCACGACGGCTGGTCGATGTGGCGTCAAGGGCCCCCGGTCAAGCTCTCCCGGACGCCGGGCCGCGCCGAAATCGCCGCCCCCTTCGGCTACGACACCGCCTCCGTCCTCCGCGAAGTCGGCTACACCGACGACCACCTCCGCTCCCTCGCCGACCGCGGCATCGCCCTCTGGCACCCCACCTCACCCAAAACCCCCGCCCCTTGACCGCCACCTCAAGCCTCTCCCCCTCTGGGGGAGACTGAGAGAGGGCCGGCGGGGAGGTCTTCCCTCTTCTCCCCCCGGGAGAAGATTGAGATGAGGGGCCCCGCGCCAACCACCGCAGGCCATCGGAGTTCACCTTTCCTCCCCGTAGGGGCAACCCTTGTGGTTGCCCTGGGGTGGGGGCGGGGTCTTCTCCCCTCCCGCCTCTCCCCCTCTGGGGGAGATTTGAGAGAGGGCGCGCGCCGCCAGGCGCGCGAGCGCCCGCAGGGCGCTGCTCCGAAAACCCTACTCCCCCGCCAGACTCAGCCCCCTCCCCTCCGCCGGCTTCGGCTGCCGCGCCAGGAACATGGTGACCGCGCCGAGCGCCCCCACCACGATGAGGCCGGCGAAGGCGAGGTCGTAGCTGCCGCGAAGGTCGAATACGATGCCGGCGGCGGCGACGCCCGCGAGCCCGCAGAGCGTCTGCACCGTGATCATGAGACCCGAGATCGTGGCGAAGCTCCGGGTGCCGAAGTAGGTCGCTCGGAGGGCGAACATCGTGCTTCCTCCCGCGCCCCACGAGAAGGCGTAGACGACCATGAACAGGGCGACCTGCCACAGCTCGTGCGCCCACAGGAGCATCCACATCGATCCCGCGAGCATCAGGGCGATGCCCGTCGCCACGTACCGGGGATTGAGCCGGTCGATGAGCAGGCCGCCGCCCAACCGGCCCGCGATGCCGAGTAAGCCGCCCAGCCCGATGATCTCGGTCGCCGTCGCCGAGGTGAGGTCGCGGTCCTCGACCATCGCCGCCACGAAGTGCGTCGTCATGGTCGTGATGATGGCGTTCCGGAAGCCGAACGAGGCGCTCATCAGCCAGAATGACTTGGTGCGGATGGCCTCCCCGACGGAGAACCCGGTCGCCGCGGCCTGTGGCGCGGCCCCGGGCGGAGCGGCGGCGCCGTCGGGGAGCTGGCCGTAGTCCTGGGGCCGCGAGCGCATCATCGCGGCGAGGGGTAGGCCGACGGCGATGATGATGATGCCCAGCACGCGCGCCGCCATCCGCCAGTCCGCGCCCTCGATCAGCGCGTCGACGAAGCGCACCAGCAGCGCCCCCAGGCTCATGCCCGTGCCCGCGATGCCGAAGGCGATGCCGCGGCGCCGGTTGAACCAGCGGGCGATCGCCGTCAGCGGCGGCGAGATGAGCCCCATCCCGTTGCCGACGGCGACGAACAGGATCCAGAAGACGAAGACGAGGGCGAGCGACTCGGCGAAGCTGAGCAGGATGAAGCCGAGGCCGCCGAGGAAGATGCCCAGGAACATCACGGGGCGCGGCCCGTACTTGTCGACGAAGTGCCCCTGCAGGGGCCCCAGCGCCGCCCCCTCCAGCGCGGTGAACGCCGCGATCAGCGAGATCTGCCCGCGCGTGGTGGAGAACTCGGCCTCGAGCGGCAGGAGGAAGACCCCGAAGCCGAAGGCGATGAACCCCATGCCCATCGCAGCGAGCACCGCCGCCGCGCCGGCGATCCACCAGCCATAAAAGAGTCGGCCCGGCACGTCCGCCGCCGGCCCCTACCCGAACACGGGGCAGCCTTCTATCGTGGCGGGCGGGCGACCCTGCGTGCAGGGGTGGTCACCGCTGCGCCATTCGTCGCAACGCCTGCTGCACGCCTCGTCGTGGGCCTTGAGCTTGCCCAGTGCGAAGGTCGTGGGGAATGACCCGCAGCGGATGATGGTTGCGAAGTCAACGAAATTCATGGCGTTCTCCCCGCTCCCTTTCCCACTCCTCCAGGAACTGATACATAGGGGTGCGTCGGCAATTCCCGCACGTCGTCTCCGCGAGGCGCTGCGTCTCCGCCCGTGCCTCGGCCAAACCGCACGCCGTGCGCGGCCAGTAGTTCTGCGAGTCGGTGTAGCGCCTCCGGAGGTGCACGGATCTGGGGTTGCTCCCCGAAGGCGGCCTTGTCGAGGCGCCCCTATTGGTCTTTCCCCGCACCCTCTGAATGACACCCTCAAGAGCAGCGTCAATGCGGGAGCCCCGCCGCTGGAAGCCGAGCTCCTCCCGCATCTCGGCCATCAGGTCTTCGTCTGTACGGAGGAGGGTGTCGGAGAGGATCCAACGGGCAAGGGAGGCCAATTCGTGGGAGGAATAATCGGTAATGGGAAAGCCGGGAGGGACGTTTGGTCGAGGATCACGTGGAGGAGGACCGGATGGAGAATCCAATGCCGCGGATGGCGGGGAAGAACCAGGCGGATGGGACCGGTCGGGCGGATCAGGGTCATCTCCTTCGTCGGCACGGCGTACCGCCTCCTCCCACGCCTGGACTGCTCGGTCCAGCTCCTCATCCCGGTTCTTGAACCAGGCGGTCGACCAGATGCGGTGGAAGCGCCAACCCAGCCCTTCGAGGACCTCCTGCCGAAGGCGGTCCCGGTCTCGGGCGGTGGGTGAGGAGTGATAGGCAGCACCGTCGGCCTCGATGGCTAGCACCATGCGTCCCGGCTCACGGGGATGGGCGCAGGCAAAGTCAATCCGGTACCCCGCCGCCCCGTATTGGGGCGTGACGGGGACTCCTCGTGCTTCCAGCCGTTGCAATACGTCCAGCTCAAATGGGTTGAGCGGAGTATCGCTCAGAGGCGTTCCCAACTCGCCGCCACCGGATGCGGCGAACTCCAGATACTGCCGCAGAAGCTCCACGCCCCGGGCGCTCGACCGCCCTGGTTCCATGTCATGGTGAGAGAACGAAGAGACGACATGCATTCGGGAGCGTGCTCGCGTGACAGCGACATTGAGCCGCCGCTCGCCACCTTCTTGGTTGAGTGGTCCGAACCGGTAGGGTAACGACCCATTGGCGGCCTTGTGGTAGCCGACGCTGAGGATTATGGCGTCCCGCTCGTCGCCCTGCACCCGCTCGATATTCTTGACGAAGAACCGCTCCTCGGCGTCCTCGGAGAAGAACTCGTCCAGCGAGTGGTCGTTGATCTCGCGGAGGTGCTTGTGCAGCGTCTCTTCGATGTTGTTGGCGTGATGGATTCCGAAGGCAATGACGCCCAGCGATTCGTTGGGGTGGTCGCGAGCGTGGCCGATGACCAGTTCGACCACCTTCGCCACTTCATCAGGATGGGATCGGGTAGACCGTTGAGGTAGGGGCCGGGAGGGCACGAGGTGGTGAGAAATTGGACCGTCGAGGTTGGCCCCCGGGAAGGTGGTGAGTGCCTCACCGTAGAGATTGGTATTGGAAAAGGCGATCAGCCGAGCATCGCGACTGCGGTAGTGCCAGCGCAGCATTTCTTCACGAATGGGACCGGCCTTCACCACATCCAGGATGGACTCAATGTCGTCGATGAGAGCCGTGTTGGGGTCGTCTTCCTCGCCCTCGTCCTCGTCATCCTCATCGATTGACTGTCTGCCGAAGAAGGATGTTGGAGGGAGCTGACGGTCGTCCCCCGCGATCACGGCCTGTGGGGCGCGGGCGAGGCTGCCGACCGCCTCTGCGGGTGGAATCTGTGAGGCTTCATCGAAGATGACCACGTCAAAGAGATCCATGTTGGCCGGGATCATTTCTGCGACCAGCAGCGGTGACATGGTCCAGCAGGGGCGGATGGCGGTGAGCACGTGCGGAGCCTGCGCGAATAGGCGCCTGATCGGAAGGTGGCGGCGCTTCTTCGCCGCTTCCTTCTTCACTAGTTGCTCCTCCTCAGGATGCTCATTCATTGCCGCAATGGCGGTAGCCGCCGCAGCACGCTTGATCCGTTGAGGGGTGATCTCCAAGTGGTGACGGTCGAGGCCGGCGAACGACACCTGAAGGTTGTCGTGGACACTGCCCGTGAAGCTGGCTAGGTTGGAACTTCCGAATAGCCTGTCGTCCCATATTGACTGCAGCCAGACGTATTCGAGGGCGTCGACGGCGTCTTCCGGTGCAATCTCGCCCCCTACCGCAGCAGTGACCTTGCCGATACCGGCATTCTTGAACTTGCGCTCCAACTCCCGGATCCGCGGCAAGTTTGCCGCAATGTTCTGCTGGGAAGTCATGCGCTGAAGCTTTTGCTCTACATTGGCGCAGGGCTCATGCACCAAGCCCTCGGAGGAGATTAAGCCCTGAAGTCTACCGAGGCGTTCCTGTAGGGATTCGACCGAGTTCTGGATATACTCCAGGTCCCCTAGCACGTGCGGGGTTCCCTCGGCGCCCAAATCCCTCCATGCCAGCCAGTGCCGTGCCGCCTCTTCAACTGCGCCCAATGCTTGGGCTGCCGAGAGCTTCGCAGTGGACCGCAGCGTGGCGCGCACCGTGTCCGCCGCCTCGCGGTAGTCTGACGAAAAGCGTGCGAGCAGCTTCCACCAACTCTTCGAAGGGGCCAGCGCTGCCAAGAGACCAGCGTGGTCGAGCTCGTAGATGTCGGTTTCAAAGAGGGTGAGCAAGCGCTTGATGTCTGCGAACAGCACCGACAATTCCGCCACGAGCTCAGACCAGTCCACTACAGCATCTGGGCAAGCCAAGCCCAGCTTGCCGACGTAGTCAGCAAGCTGTCGGCGCGTCCTAGGGAGGTCGTCCGTTAAGTCCCTCACCAGGTCGAATGCCGCTTGGGCTTCCTCCGGCGTTGTTGCGGAAAGCCCTGCCCAGTCGGCATAACGGGTTCCAAGATGTGGGCCCTCTAACTGGACCCACTCCCCTACGTGCTCTTTGAACCGATCGATCTTCTTCCGGTCCAAGCTCTTTGCTTTCTCTGACTGGAGCCGAAGGTTGGCTTGGGCGGAATTCGGGGTGCCGATCAAGCCATTCTGCACATCAAATAGGGTCACGTTCCAAGGGGGCAGGCGCTCATGAAGCGCGTCCTTGTGCACTATCAGCCCCTGGCGGCGCTGCGAGAGTTGTCGGTGGAGGCTTGCGTGGTCAGGCTCGGGAATTGACCCGATGCTGCGTATCGAGTCGGCCATGCTCTTGGCGAAGTCCCGTTTCGACTGGGTGCCGCCGTGGGTGTCAAGGACGAGGTCGGAAAGTCCCACGCGCTGGAGCCGCCCGGCCACCATATCGATGGCGGCTCGCTTCTCAGCCACGAACAGGACACGTCTTCCTTGGGCAATGAGGACGGCGATCAGGTTTGCGATGGTCTGCGACTTTCCGGTACCAGGCGGCCCCCAGATCACCACAGACTCTCCGCCTAAAGCCCGATTGATCGCCCGGTGTTGGCTTGAATCCGCGTCGAGTACTAGGAACTCCGACTCGGGCGAATCGATGTCAGGTTGGTTTTCGGAGGGGTCACGAATCTTTTCGGTGAGGGTTTGCCGGGCGTCTTCTACCCCGGCGATAGTGGCCAGCAGATCGTTGTCGGCAATGGCTTCAACGCTCCGGCCGAGGTCGACCACCATTGGCATGTTGGTGTACCGGAAGTCCCTTGCCACCAGGCGGGGTGCGATGGTCAGGCCGTGCACCTTCGACCATCGACGCATCAATCTCTGCAGAAGGTCCTGGATACCGACAAAGGAGTCGGGGATGTCCTCGTCGAGATTGGTTTCCTCTTCCTCGGGGTCGATGCCTTGCTCGGTTCGGAGGACATGCGCCAGCACTGGGTTGAGATGCGGCTCGCCGGACAGCTCGATCGTGAACTCTCGCCGGCTAATGTCTTCGGGATGCACGGCGAGTTGCAGGAGCAAGACCGGGGCCCTGGGCGTAGTGCCACTCTCCACGGTCCACGAAGCCAACCCCGCGGCCGCGAAAAGGGTGTCAATGCCCTTCTCTTCAAGGTGCTCTTGGGCCTTTCGGTGGATTGCGACCAACCGCTTGCGAGCGTCGGCTTGGGATTCTTCGTCCGGGAATAGGCGGGTTAGCCGAACCGTATTCCCTGCCAAGAGAGAATCCAGGATGCGTGGGTTGACACCCGATTCTTCGCCGGGCGTCAGGTCTAGTGTCCCAACCCTAAGGTCTCGGTAGTTGAAAAGAGAGTTGCGTCCAGAGACGTCTACCAACTGGTCCTTCCACTTTTCTACCGCACGGGTGACCGTCTCTAGGCGTTCGGTTTGGGAATCCAAGGCGTCGTATCTTCTTTCCAAATTGATCCAGCCGCCATTATACGGACGAGGAGATGGGAAGGGCCGGCGGTTCGCGAGCTTCGCTTGGCGTACCCCACGCCGGCCCGCAAACCCGCGCAACACGTGGCGAGGATGCGTCCGATGGTGGCCAAGCGGCGGTCGTCTCGCGGGCGAAACGTGGGGAATCGTGACCGTGATGGGGAGGAAAAGGCGTCTTTTGGGCGCCCGCGCCCCCGCCGGGCGCTCACGACGCTCACGAACGCTCACGACCAAACCTGGTGGGCGTTCACCAACGCTCATGAGCGCTCACGAACCAAACCTGGTGGAACGCTCATGGCGCTCACCAACGCGCACAACGTCCGCGCCCGGAGGCCGCTCAAGCGCCAAAGACCCGCTCGCGCTTAGCGGGCGGCGGGCCGGAGCAGGCCGCGGGGCAGTGGACGCGGCCCGCGCGCGTGGCTACCCTAGCCGCGATACCCGGTCGAGGAGGCGTCATGCGCCGCGTCAACGTGCTGATCGTCGCGCCCATGCTCGGGGAGGACGCCGTGGAGGTGGTCCGCGAGGTCTGCCCCGAGGCGGACGTCACGCGCGTCCCCTACTACGAGTCGGTGGAGCGCCGGCAGGCGCGGCACGCCGGGCTCGCCGGCCCACCGGAAAACGAGGAGCTGCCCGACGGGATGCTCGAAGCGATGGCCGAGGCCGAGGTCATCGTGGCCCTGGTCCTGCCCCACAACGCCGTCGCGCGCGCCCCCAAGCTGCGCTGGGTGCAGAACATCGGCGCCGGCATCGAGCAGTACTTCGAGGACCGCGGCTCCGGCGTCTGGGAGAACCCCATCATTCTCACCAACATGGGCGGCTTCAACTCCCACGCCATCGCCGAGTACGTCCTGGGCATGATCATCGTCTTCTCGAAGGGAATCCGCGGCTACGTCATCAACCAGCAGAGCCATCTCTGGCAGCGGAGCCGCAGCGTGATGGTCGCGGGCCGCACGGTGGGCGTGATCGGCCTGGGACGCATCGGCAGCGAGGTGGCCAAGCTGTGCAAGGGCCTGGACATGCGCGTCCTCGCCAACAAGCGCTCGACGGGCGATCCGCCGCCCTACGTCGACCGGCTCTACGGCCCCGACGGGCTCCACGAGATGCTCGGGGAGTCGGACTACGTCGTCCTCGCCCTGCCCTCGGTCCCTGAGACGATCGACATTATCGGCGCGGCGGAGTTCCGGGCGATGAAGGAGACCGCCGTCTTCATCAACATCGCGCGCGGGGTGCAGGTCGTCGAGGCCGAGATGGCCGAGGCGCTGAAGGACGGCGTGATCGCCGGCGCGGCCATCGACGTCGTGGAGAACGAGCCGCTGGACAAGGACAGCCCGCTCTGGGACCTCGACAACGTGATCATCACGCCCCACGCCTCCGCCTCGGTCACCGACTACGGCTACCAGGTGGCCAAGGAGTTCGCGGCCAACCTCCGCCGCTACATCGACGGCGAGCCGATGCGCCACGTGGTGGACAAGGAGAAGGGCTACTAGCCACTCGGCCCTAGCCGAAGAGGCGGCCGAGGAGGTCGGGGCGGTAGCGAAGGCCGAAGCCCGGCTCGGCGGGGAGGCGGTAGCGGCCGCGCTCGGCGGCCGGGGGCGTCTCGAAGAGGCCGAAGCTCCAGGGAAACCATTCGAGGACCATCCCGTTGGGGAGCGCGGCGATGACCGGGGCGCTGATCTCGGGCATGATGTGGCTCACGATGGGCAGGCCGCCCGCCTCCCGCGCCACGCGCATCCAGGGCGTGATGCCGCCCGCCTCCTTGCCGTCGATCATGAGGATGTCGACGGCGGCGGCCGCGACGAGCCGCCGCAGCCCTTCGGGGAAGCGCGTGCTCTCGCCGGTGGTGATGGGGACGCCGACGGCCTCGCGGACGCGGGCGTAGCCCTCGACGTTCCGCTCCGGCAGCAGGTCTTCGACCCACGTGAGGTCGTAGAGCTCGAGGGCGCGGGCGATGGCGACGGCCTCGTCCTCGGTGTAGTACTGCAGGGCGTCGTACATGAGCTGCACGTCGGGGCCGATGGCCTCGCGCACCATGGCGACGCGGCGCGCCTCGGCCTCGGGGTCCCTTGAGCCGCCGGTGCGGACCTTGACGGCGTCGAAGCCTTGGTCGATGAAGCGCTTGGCGGCGCGGGCGGCTTCGAGGTCGGGGACGGACTCCCACATGTCGTAGCTGGCGTAGGTGGGGACGGTCTCCCGCTGCGCCCCGAGGAGGCGGTGCACGGGCGCGCCCTCGGCCTTGCCGAGCAGGTCCCAGAGGGCGACGTCGAGCGCCGACATGGACGCCGCCGCGATTCCCTCGCGCTCGTCCGGCGCGCCGTCATCCGCCGCGACGGCTTGCTCGACCACGGCGCGCAGCGCGTCCCAGTTGGCGTCGGTATCGGCGGGGTCGAGCCCCACGACGGCGTCCTCGACCGCCGCGACGGTGCGGGCGATGGCGTCGCCGCCGCTAGGCCGCATGGCGAAGGTGAAGCCGACGCCGCGCTCGCCGCCCTGGCCGGTGAGGCCGACGACGACGTAGCGCAGGGTGGACAGCGTGCCGTACCTCGCGCCCAAGTCGAGGTCGATGGGCAGGTGGATGGTGGTGACGGCGAGCCGCTCGACGCGCATGACGGGGCCACCCTAGCGGCCGGCGTGGGGCGGGGTCAACGCCGCCGCGGGGGGCGGAGGGAGAGGAGGGACTAACGGAGCAGGTCCAGGAACTCTTCCCTCGTTAGACCGGCGTCCCGAATCAGCGCCCGCAGCAAGCCGCGGCCTAGCTCTCTGTGCCGGGGGACGGAGAGCCTTCTTCCCGTCCGCCCGAGCAAGATCATGTGGCTGCCCTCCGTGTGGTCGAGGGCGAAGCCGATCTTGGCGACCGCCCGGACGAACTCGTCGCCCGACAGTACGGGCAAGCGGGCCACTACGCGGTCATGTCCAAGACTTCAAATTCTGAAGAGGAAGGAGTGGGCAGGCCATGCTCGCGCATGCTCGCGAGGTAGCCTCTGATGGCCTCTTGGATGTTCGCCAGCGCTTCGCTTCTCGTCCGCCCCTGGCTGTGACAGCCTGGGAGCGTCGGACAGCTCGCTACTTCCCATCCGTCCTCATCGGTCTCGAATACGACGAGCAGCCGCAGTGCTTGTCCGCCATTGGCGTCGCCGGTCGCCGCAGCGGCCGATGAACGGTCGGCAATCTCGAAGTCCAATGCCGTGAGTATTCCAAGCGCGTATTGCGAGGTGAACTCAAGCGGCTTCAGGCCGGTGGTCAGTTGGACAACTTGCTTGATGGGGTAGTGGCGCCCGTGGAGCTTGACGAAGTACTTGTGCCGCCCGTCCGCGGTCTCTGGCATCCGGCCGCGCGTGGCGTTCAGCACGTCGTCCCGGGCCACGTCATACTGCTTGCCGCCTATCCGGAAGTTCATCGCAGTCCAACCTCGATTCTATTAATAGAGCATAGAAGTATAGTCAAGACGCGTGAGTCTGTGGGCGACTTCCCTGACGCCGCGGCGGGCGGAGGGAGAGGAGGCCGACGGCGGAGAGGAGGGCGGCGATGGCGAAGGCGACGAAGGCCAGTTGGAACGAGCCGGTCTCCTCGAAGATGCGTCCGGCGACGGTCGGGCCCGCGATCTCGCCGAGCCCGATGACGAGGGTGGTGACGCTGGCGATGGCGGCGAAGTGCCGCCGCCCGAAGAACTCGCCTCGGAGCGCCATCGACATGGCGCCGCCGATCCCGCCCCAGAAGGAGCCGTAGATGAAGAGGAAGATGATGATGACCGCCAGCGTCTCTGCCCAGACCATGATCAACATCGACGCCGCGATGCCCGCCATCATCACGCCCGCGACGACGTTGCGCCGCCAGAGGTCGCCGAGGTAGCCCGAGGTCAGCCGGCTGGGCACGGTCATCACGGCGAAGACGATCAGCACCGAGGCGCCGGCGGCGGCGGTGAAACCCTTGTTTTCGATGGCGGGGATGAAGCAGAAGCCGAAGCCGGTGGTGACGAAGTTCCGTGCCAGGAAGGCGGCGCTCATCACCCAGAAGGCCCGCGTGGACAGGGCCTCCCGCAGCGTGAAACCGGCATAGGCGGGCGACGCCGGCGCGGCCGACGCCGCGGGCGCGGTGACGCCGGGACGGGGCGGGTCGCCGTCGGGGAGCAGCCCCTCGTCCTCCGGCCGGGCCCGCATGATCGCGGCCAACGGGAGGCCCACGGTGAGCACGATGCCGCCAAGGATCAGCGTCGCGTCTTGCCAGCCGATCTTGTCGATGAGGAACTGCGTCAGGTTGACCAGGACGGCGCCGAAGCTCACCCCCGTCATGCCGATGGCGAAGGCGAGTCCCCGCCGTCTGGCGAACCAGTTGTTGATGATCGACCCCGAGCCGTGCATCACCACCATGAAGCCGCCGGTGGCGACGAGCACCGTCTGGACCAAGGCGTAGAGGAGGAACGACTCGGCCCGCCCCACCAACAGGAAGCCGCCGCCCATCATCAGCACGCCGGCGAAGGTCATCAGGCGCGGACTCAGCCGCGCCGCCGCCAGGCCGAAGACGGCGGCGACGGAGCTCGAGATGCCGAAGACGAGCCCGATGCGGTCGACTCCCACGTCGAACGAGTCGGAGAGGGGATTGACGAAGGCGGAGTAGCCCAGGAAGTAGAACCCCGAGATCATCGAGGTTAGGCCGAAGGCGGCGGCGACGATCCACCAGCCGTAGAAGACGCGCCGCCCCAGGATCGATTCCGGTGGTGTCAGGCGGAACGAGGGGAGGTACAAGGCGCAGGGCTAGCGGAACTTCGCCGGCGCCAGCTCGTCGACGGTGCGCAGCATCGTCTCCATCGGCGAGCGGTTGGGGACGTAGAGGACGGGCGAGTCCAGGCCCTTCTCCGCGAGGTCGGCGAGCATTTGGCGGGTCTGCTCCGCGGTGCCGCCGGCGCAGAACTCGTCGACCATGGCGTCGGTGACGACGCCGGCGGCCTCCTCCCGCTCGAACTTCGACCACAGCTCGGCGATGCGGTCGGTCTCCTCGACGTAGCCGTACTTTGCGATCAGGTCGCGGTAGTAGCGGCCCATGCCGCCGATGTAGAAGGCGAGGTGGCCCTTGATGAGCTTGCGCGCCACCTGGGGGTCGTCGTCCACGCAGGCCACGATGTAGGGGCGCAGGTCGATGTCGCCCGGGTCGCGGCCGGACTGTTGCGCGCCCTCGGCGAGCCACGTCCGCCACTGGGGCAGGTAGTTGGGCGAGACGTAGAGCGGGGCCCAGCCGTCGGCGAGCTCGCCGGTCAGCCGGACGTTCTTGGGGCCCAGCGAGGCGACGAAGATGGGGGTGTCGGGGCGCGGCGGCTTGGTGGCGATCCGGAAGTCGCGCAGCTTGTAGATCTCGCCGTCGTAGTTGACCCGCTGCCCGCTGAGCGCCAGCCGGACGATCTCGATGTACTCCCGCGTCCGCTGCATTGGGCGGTCGTAGGGGACGCCGTGCCAGTCGCGGATGACCTTGGCGCCGCTCGTCCCCAGGCCGAGGATGGCCCGCCGGTCCGAGATGTCGTCGAGGGTGGCGGCGCACTGCGCCACCAGCCCGGGGGTGCGGCTGAAGACGTTGGCGATGCCCGCCGCGATCTGGATGCGGGACGTGTTGCAGGCCAGCGCGGTGAGCATGATGAAGAGCTCGCGCCCCCACGACTCGCCGACCCACACCGAATCGTAGCCCGCCCCTTCGAGCCGTTGGACGAACTCGACGATCTCGGAGACCGGGCGGTCCTCCCGCAGGGTGAGGTTGACCCCGATGCGTTCGAGCATACCGCGCTAGCCGCCCGCCATCTGGGGCCGCGCCGAGGTGCAGCTGAGGCCGCCGTCGGCGTGGATGGTCTGGCCGGTGACGTAGCCGGCGCGGTCGGAGGCCAGCACGGCGACCAGGTAGCCGATGTCCTCCGGCTGCCCCGCCCGCCCGATGGGGATGACCGAGGCGTCCATCTCCGTCCGTCCCGAGTGCCCCAGCGCCTCCGGTGTGTTGATGGAGGCGGGAGAGACGCAGTTGACGCGGATGCCGTGCCGGGCGAGCTCGATGGCGAGCGTCTGGGTGTAGTGCATGATGCCGGCCTTGGAGGCGCCGTAGGGGGAGAGGCGGGCCGAGGCGCGCAGGCCGCTGATCGAGGCGATGTTGACGATGGTCCCCTTCACGCCGCGATCGACCATCGAGCGGGCCATCTCGCGGGAGCAGAGGTAGGTGGAGCGCAGGTTCTGGTTGACGACGTAGTCCCAGAATTCGAGCGACGACTCGACGACCAGCGCGGGGTGCTCCTGGCTCAAACCGCCGATGTTGCAGACGCCGATGTCCAGGCCGCCGAGCTCGGACACAGTATCGGCGACCATCTGTCTTATCGCGTCCTCCGACCGCGCGTCGGCGGTGAGGGCGACGGCCCGGCGGCCCATGCCGCGGATCTTGTCGGCGACGCGCTCGGCCTTCTCCGCGTTGATGTCGACGATGGCCGCGTGGCAGCCGGCCTCGGCGAGCACGGTGGCGATCCCCTCGCCCATGCCCTGCCCCGCGCCGGTGACGAGACAGACCCTATCTTCCAGGCCGAGCAACGAGTCCGCCATGATTGCCTCCTAGCCTTCGCGTTCGTCTTGGGTGGGCGCTAGCGCACGATGGGGCGCGTCACCGCGTCCGTCTCCGCAAAGGAGTGGCACGCGATGGCGTGAAGCCCGCCGAGGCCGCCGTTGACGATGATGAGGAACTGGTCCGGGTCCGCCGCCATGGGCACGACGCCGTTGACGATCCGCCCGCGCTCCTCCATGGGCCCGTGCAGCTCTTCGGGCCAGCGGTCGAGCGGGACCGCGCTGGTCTGCTCGAAGATGAACTGGCGCGCGTCCTCGACCGACCAGCCGTCGCGGGCGACGATGTAGGCGAAGTCGGGGCAGAGCGCGAGGAGCACCTGGGCCGACTCCAGCTTGCCGAGCACCATGTTGGTGGCCGAGCAGTCGATGGAGTGCGCGAGGACGGTCAGCAGGCCCGCCGCCGTCTTGCACGCGACGTCCTGCAGGTTGAGGGTGCCCTGCGCGCCGAAGACGGTGACCGCGTCCTGGCCTTCCGCGAGGCCCCGCTGGACGCTGAGCGCGGGCCACGGGCTCTGCTCCTCCCACTCGCCGACGCAGCCGGTGATCCGCAGGGGGTTGCCCATCGTGCTCTTGCTGACGATGCCCTCGATGGAGCCGCCCACGTTCCGCATGACCAGGCGCACGGCGCGCCCGATGGTGGTGTTGGCGCGGGCGTTGGCGCCGCCGAAGACGCTGTAGCCGCAGTTGATCTCCAGCTCGTTGCGGATTGGGCCGTTGACGATGACCAACTGGCCCACGCTGCTGGTGGTGGTGTTGAGGGCGTAGAGGTTGAACTGCGGGTCGGCGCAGGCCTCGATGGCGCTGACGACGACCGGCATGTACTCCGGCTTGCAGCCCGCCATCACGGCGTTGATCGCGATCTTCTCGATGGTCGCCGGGGCGTTGTTGGGCGGGATGTTGGCGACGTTGTCCTGCGGCTCGCGGTTGACGCCGGCCATCATCCGCTTCACGCGCTCCGGGGTCGGCGGGATGATTGGCAGGCCGTCGATCCAGCCGAGGTCGGCGGCGCGCTCGTAGACGGCCTCGATCGAGTCGTCGTCGAGGGCGACGACCTCCGCCGTCAGGGTGGGGTCGGACATCGGGGCCTCCTAGGCGCTGGTCTCGCCGTCGGTCAGCGCCCTGGCCACGGCCTCGTACTTCTCCTTGGCCAGCGCCTTGATGTCGTCCTTGGGCAGCGGCTCGAAGGGGTGAGGCAGGACGACCATGGGGATGTCGCTGCGGTTGCGGGCGCGCAGCAGGCTCTCGGCCAGCTTGACGAACTCGGAGGTCACCATGAGGACCGTCGGCTTGCCCTGCTCGTTGACGCTAATCGTGTCGTGGACACTCCACGCGGTGCAGGAGCCTCAGGCCGCGAGGCCGACGGCGACGGCGTCGACGCTGTCGACGAAGTCGGACAGCTCCTTCGCCCCGGCGGCGTCGGTCTGACTCCGGCTGGTGGGGTAGTAGTGCTTCACCTCGAGGGGCTCGTAGTTCTCCTTGAGGTGGGAGTCGACCTCGTTGCAAAAGATATCGAAGTTGGCCCAATCGACCCGGAAGCCGATCCGCTTCCCGTCGATGGTGTCGAGGGTGGGCGTCTCCGTCTTGTTGACCTTGGGCATGACGCCGGTGGGGTCGAGGAGCTCGATCTTGGCCATGACGCTTCCTTTCGGGCCGCCGAACGCAGCCTCGCCGGATATGGCCAGATGTTACGTGGTATCGGGAGCGGCGGCAACAGCGGGGACGGGGGTGGGGGTGAATGACGGTTGGATGACCGTTGGTGGTTGTTGGGGGGCCCCTCATCTCAATCTTCTCCCGGCGGGAGAAGAGGCAAGAGGCATAGGAGTCCCAGGGCGCAACCCCGAAAAAAAGGATGGAGTTGGGGAGCGTCCGCCGCGCCACGGCGTCGGCGCGGCGGACGCGGGCCCGGCGGGGGTTACCGCGCCGGGCCGCTTCTCCAAACTCATCCTCACAACTCCGTCATGGCCTTGCCGGTCCCTAGGAGACCGGCCATGGGGAGTTCTTTGAGGCGTCCGCTGAGGTCAGCGGGCCTCACGCAGCGCTAAGGGTCAGCGCTTGGTGCGCCTCCACGCCGGAGCCTCCCGAAGGGACTTCGGCGCGCCCGTGGCTTTTTTTGAGGAGGCTTCCCTCGGGAAGCGCCGTCTGCGTTTTGGCCAAGGCGCCGGTCGGGCTGGTTTCGCATGGGGAGATGGTAGGGGACGGGGGCGGGCATGGGGAAGGGGCGGGTGTCGGTGGGGGGCGCTATGGGTTGCCCTCTTCTAGCAGTGGGCCGTCTCCGATGCGTGCGCTGATTCGCTTGGCGAGGGCATCCCGCAGCTCTTCGGGCGTTTCCCACACGATGTGGTTGTACTGCCGGGTATCAAAAGCCAGCTCGTCGACCATGTCCTTCCGGCAGGTATGGATGACGGGAATGCCCAGGCCATATGCGAAGCCTGCCTCAAAGTAAACGCCGCCGCGCGCTCCGTCTTCACCTTGTGTGAAGTCAGCTACTAGGAAGCGGGAGCGTCTGATTCCGGCAATGATTGCATCGTCGATCTTCTGGACATCTTGTTCCTGGTCGATACGTAAGGGCCTGTATCCAGCGTCTTGCACACCAGGTTCGACCCCCCGCCTGTAGGCATCCAGTAGGCTTTCGTCGAACCACATGGCGACGAATGCCTGCGCCGAATCGGTATTGGCCTTGTGCTCTTCGATGTAGCGATGGCCATCTACGGTGACCCTAACGATATGGCTCCGACCTGGTTGTTCCAGCCAGCCGACTTCCCTCAGATAGTCCAGAAGATATTCGACTTCTTCCCATTTTGTTGACTCAGAGTGCGCGTACGCTCGCCACACCGTTTCGCGTTCCTGAATCAACTTGAAAAGAGTGCTAACTGATTCGGTACGATGAGCTATATACCTGAGCAATCGAGTAGCACGTTCGAAGGGCGAGAGAGGCGGCTTAACCTCGATACGTTGCAAGATGTCTTTGCTGATTCGTGGTTGAATGACTCCTTGGGAGCGCTGATCGACAAGCCACGTTGTTAGCCGTGCCTTCTGTTCGTCGCTCAGTGCGCTGAGCCAGTGCTTTAACTCCAGGTCACCAATGTAGCCCCCGTCTGCCCTGGGAGAATTCGCAAAACCTGCGCTGTGTCGGCCGTCCGTAAAGTAGCCGGCCGCCGGATGCCCAGGCCAGATGAAGCAATCCGAGTTAGACATTGTGGCCCTCTCCGTTCGCCAAAGCCCGCTGGGGATGGGTGACGTGTACGTCGCCAGCCTATTATGCAAGCCATTTCCTCCACGGTGAGTAGGATTAGGCTTCGACGGCGTTGGCGCGCCCCTCCCCGCCCCGGCCCTCTCTCAGTCTCCCCCAGCGGAGACCTTTGCGTAACCTTGGGCCGAGTAAAGAGCAGCGCCCTGCGGGCGCTCGCGCGCCTGGCGGCGCGCGCCCTCTCTCACATCTCCCCCAGAGGGGGAGAGGGAAGAACCGCCCCGCTCCGCCCGTTTCCCAGCCATCGGCGGGAGTTGAGCAAGTTGAGCAAAGGTCTCCAGCGGGGGAGAGGCCGGAGGGCGCCCACGAGGGGCGCCCGTACAGGGGCCCCGCCGCGCCCCGCCCTCACCCCAACCCTCTCCCAGCGGGAGAGGGGGGAAGACAGCCCCCGCCGTCTAGCGTTGTGCCTGCCTTGGCCGGTATGCTAGGAGGGCCCCGGAGGGGAGCCTTCGAAGGAGCGTGGCTCATGGCGTATAGCCCACCTACTCTTGCGGAGTCGACGGAGCGGATTCTCAACCTGCCGCAGGTGAAGCGGTGGAAGGCGGGCGATTACGAGCCCGGCCCGTGGTTCACCGATGACCCGATCGGTGGGGAGTCGTGGGGGTCGTGGGGACGGCAGTTCGAGCCGACACGGCGCGGGGTGACGTTCTTCGAGACGAACCGCGCGCGCCCCGACCTGATACCGGAGGAGGGCGCCGGCGCCGACCGCGAGGTCGCCTTCGCGGCGTCGGACCCGCGCTTTGCGTACCAGATGGGCAACAAGTACGAGGTCTGGTCGGACAACCTCGAGAGCCTGCTCGACGAGGCGCTGTCGCGGCAGTGGAGCGCGACGAGCGACATCCCCTGGGGCGACCTCGAGCCGTTGCCGGAGGAGCTGGAGCGGTCGGTCTGCCAGTTCGTCTGCTTCCTGCACGCGGTCGAGTTCACGCCGTCGGACCACCTGCCGACGTACATGTCGCGGATCGACCCGTCCTTCCCCGAGGCGCGGATGTTCCTCTCGACGCAGTGCGTCGACGAGTCGCGGCACATGGAGGTCTTCGTCAAGCGGATGTTCGCCAACGGCGGCGGGCCCGGCGTCGACCCCACGGCGGAGGGCATCCTGCAGACGACGCCGGACACGATGGCGCTGCCGTCGGAGACGACGCGCAAGGTCATTCCGTCGCGGCCGTGGATGGACTTCCTCGCCTACTCCTATCACGTGCAGATCCTCGGCGAGGCGGTGGTGCTCGACCTCTTCCGCTTCGGCGAGTTCCTGGGCCGGAACAACTGCGATAAGCAGATCTTCCGCCGCGTGATGCAGGACGAGGCGCGGCACGTCTCCTACGGCACGCTGCACCTCAAGTACTTCCTGGAGAACGCGCCCAAGGACAAGCGCGACGAGGCCTTCGAGCTGGTGAACTACCTGGCCGCGGTCGGCGAGGCCGGGGCGACGGGCTTCAACCTGCTCATCGCGCCCAGCCTGATCGAGCCGTGGGCGGTGCTCGCCGCCGGCGGCACGGCGAACATGGAGAAGGGCTGGGAGGCCTACCGCGAGTTCTGGGCCGTGGTCGTCGAGAACTACCTGAAGCGCATGGATCTGGCCGGCGTGCCCCGCTGGGACAAGTGCCTGCTCCCTCGCGAGGCCCCCTTCTAGGCGCCGCCGCCCGCGGGACAGAGCCATGGCCGAACGCAAACGCGAGCCCCAGCGCGTCGACATCTACCGCACGCGCCCCATCGAAATCGACCCCCTGCCCACCGCGGAGGAGATCGCCGAGAAGCTCGACCAGCACCCGCAGGCGGTCAAGATCCGCGAGGGCCGGTTCAGCGATTGGATCGGCAAGCCGCTGAGCGAGGGCATCTGGACGGCGTGGGGCATGAAGGCGCGGGTGGACGAGCGCGGCCTGACGTGGAGCGCGGTCAACGAGATCAGCCACATCGGCGACCCGCCCGAGGTCGGCGAGCCGCACCTGACGCAGGTCCGCTACGTGAAGTCGTACCCGCTGCTGCCCGAGGACCTGCGGGAGAAGATGTCGCCCAAGTGGGGCGGCCACCGCGAGATCGAGTACAAGTACGAGGTGTGGTCGGACGAGACGCCGGCCTTGGTCGAGGAGGCCCTGTCGCGCCGCTGGTACGCGGGCCGCGACATCGCCTGGAAGGAAATGGCGCCGCTCCCCGACGGCTTGGAGCGCGCCTTCGACCAGTTCCTCACCTATCTCATCCAGTGCCAGTTCCTCTGCTCCGACGTGATCGGCCCCTACATCGGGCGGATCAGCTACGGCTTCCCCGAGGTGAAGAGCATCCTCGCCTACGAGATGTTCGACTACAACGTCCACGCCGGGATGCTCCGCAAACGGGCGATCTCGAACGGCGGCGGCATCGGCGCCTACGTGGACGGCGTTGACGCGGGGCTCGTCGAGGTCTGCAACGCGGCGTCGAACCGCTTCGAGGGCGAGGTCGAGCGCGACCTGAACGCCGTCGTGCTCGCCCTGCAGGTCTTCTTCAACGGCGTCGTCCTGGAGATGCTGCGGCTCGGCGAGGCGGCCGCGCGGACGGACTTCGACCGCGGCCTCCTCGCCCGCATGGTGCAGGACGAGGCGCGGCACGTCTCGTGGGGCTGCTCGCGGCTCCGCTATTACCTCGACCACTGCCCCGACCGCGAGGCGGCGGCGCTCCACCTCCACGAAATCGCCGACCGGTTGGAGTCGGAGCAGACGGCGAACCACCTGCTCAACCCCAAGGTGCTGGAACCGCTCGCCATCCTGCTCGGCGGCGGCCCCGAGAGCATCGACCGGGGCTGGGACGTCCTCCGCGAGTTCTGGCCGCAGATCGCCGGACGCTACGAGGCGAGGATGGCCGGCATCGGCCTCCCGCGCGAGGGCCGCTGCCACATCCCCCGCACCGCGCCGTTCTAGGCGCGGGTCGGCCCAGCTTCGGGCTGACGCGGACGGCTTCCCCCTTCCGTCGTGGTTTACCGTGCCGGATTATGCTACTCTCTGGGCGCACGCGGGCGCGCGACCCGGCCCGCAAACCAGGAGGATGCCGTGGGCTACCCCTACAAGAGAATCGACGTAGATTCCCACATCCAAGAGAAACCCAACACGTGGACGAGCCGCATGTCGAAGGAGAAGTGGGGCGACCGGATTCCCCACATTCGCCAGGGGCCCGAGCGCGATGAGTGGTGGGTCGACGGCAAGCCGACGGGCTACCTCTCGACCTGCCCCGCCGTCATGCCCGACCGCGTCACCAACCCCCACCGCTGGGACATGATCCCGCCGTCGGTCTACGTCGCCGAGGAGCGCATGAAGGCGATGGACTCGGAGGGGACCGACTGCCAGGTGATGTACGCCAACACCACCGGCGTCTCCGGCGACCGCTTCCAGGGGCTCGACCCCGAGTTCGAGGCGGCGTGCGTCCGGGTCTACAACGACTACCAGACCGAGGAGTGGGTCAACGTCAACCCGAACCGGTTCGTGGCCCTCACCGTCCCCGTCTACTACTCGATGGAGAAGACGCTGGAGGAGGTCCACCACAACGCGAAGAACGGCCACCGGGGCGTGATGCTGGTGGGGACGCCGCACACCCGCGGCCTGGAGAACTACAGCTCGCCCTACTGGGAGCCGCTGTGGCAGACGATCGTCGACCTCGACCTCGTCCTCACCGTCCACGGCTCGGGCGCGGCGCCGCAGAGCATGCGTATCGAGAAGCACGCCACGCAGGAGCACCGCCGCAACGACGCCGCGCTCGCCGCCGCCGGGTTCAGCATCCAGCCGCAGTACTTCGCCAACTTCCTGTTCGCCGGCGTCTTTGACCGCTATCCGACGCTCACCCTCGTCGCTGCCGAGACCGGCATCGGCTGGCTTCCCTGGCTGCTTGAGTCCTGCGACTACGCCTGGGAGCAGGGGCAGCTGTGGAACCAGGGACTCCCCACCCGCCCTACCGACCTCTTCCGGCAGCACTGCTACGTCGACTTCTGGTATGAGCGCTCGGCGGTGGACCACTACCGCCACGTCATCGGCGTCGACCGGATCATGTGGGAGACGGACTTCCCGCACCCGACGTCGCTGTGGCCCAACACCAACGAGTTCGTTGAGAAGGCGTTCCAGAACGTGCCGGAGGAGGAGCAGTACCAGATTCTGGTGGAGAACCCGAAGAAGGTCTTCAAGCTCAACTAACGGCGCGGCCGGCCGCCGCCGAAGGGACGCGACTCATGGCTCTCGACTTTCCTATCATTTCGTCCGACGACCACGTGCAGGAGCCGCCCGATCTCTGGACTTCGCGCCTGCCCAAGCACCTCGCGGAGCGCGGCCCCCGCATCGAGCGGCAGGCCGACGGCCGCGACCGCTGGCTGGTCGACGGCGAAGTGCTGGCCGACTGGCCGGTCTCTCGCGCCCGCGCCATCTCCAACGGCGACCGCTACCTCGACATCGAGACGTGGGACCAAGTCCCCGCCGCGAGCTACGACCCCGCCGAACGGCTGAAGGCGATGGACCAGGACGGCATCGCCGCCTCGGTGCTCTACCCCTACATCGCGGGTCTTGGCGGCGAGATACTGGGTTCGATCAAGGACCCCGAGCTCCAGGCCGCGTGCGTCGACGTCTACAACGAGTGGACCCTGGAGACGTGGAACAACGACCGGCTCGTCCCGCAGGGGCTGGTGCCGATCAGCTCGATCGAGGCGGCAAGGGCCGGCGCGGTCAAGGCGGTCGAGGCGGGGCACAAGGGGATCGTGCTCCCGGCGGCCCCGTGGCGCATCAACGACGGCACGCCCCACCTCTACGACCCCGAGTGGGACCCGTTCTGGGAGCAGGTCGGCGAGCTCGGCGTGCCTATCTGCTTCCACTCGGGGAGCGTGCCGAGCCTGATGATGCAGATCTACGAGGGCTTCCCTCCCGCCGTGGCCAAGGCCTTCGACGTCGTGCGCCGCCCTTCGAGCAGCGGCATGATCGTCTGCCGCTTCCTCTTCTCCGGCGTCGGCGAGCGTCACCCCAACGTCAAATTCGTGTTCAGCGCCACCGGCATCGACTGGTTCGCCTTCATGCTCGAGGTCTCCGACCATGAGTGGGAGCGCATCTGTCTGAAGGGCGAGAACGTCGAGATGCACACCGCGCCCAGCGAGATCTTCCATCGGCAAGGCTTCGTGACGACGTCGTTCGACCAGGTCGGCCTGCGGTTGCTCTACCTGATCGGGGCCAAGAACGTGATGTGGTTCTCCGAGTTCCCGCTGGAGAGCTCGACCTTCCCCGACAGCGCCAAGACGCTGGAGAAGAACTACGCCGACGTCGCCGCCGACGAGCGCCGCGCCATCCTCCACGACAACGCCGCCGGGCTCTACGGCATCAACGCGTAGGCGCGTCCGGCGCGTCGCGCTAACCTTCAGGGCGTTGTGCTGCGTCCGTGTCTCCGTTCCCTAGGTTCTTGTCGTCTACAATGGGTGGCAAGCTGAAGGGAGGAGCCGCTCTCGATGCAGACCAGAACTCCGATCTTGACCTCTTTGAAGCTGCGGTGGTGGGTGCTCGGAAGCCTTATCGCCGCCGTTGTGTTGGCGGTGGCGGCGTGCGCGGACGACGGGGAGGAGGCGCCTGCTTCTCAGGAGCAGGTCGTCGAGCGGCTGCAGCAGAACGCCGAGGACTTCGACTATGCCATTGGGGAGCAGGGCGGGACGCTGACCTTCGCCACGATCGGCGAGCCGCTGACTTTCAACCCGGCGCTGTCGCACGACGCTTCGTCATCCGGCGTGCTGGGCTATCTGTTCGAGGGGCTCACCGAGACGTCTTGGCTGACCGACGAGATCGATCCGGTGCTGGCGGAGGCCTGGGACCATTCGGAGGACGGCCTCACCTGGACGTTCCGGCTCCGCGAGGACGTGACGTGGCACGACGGGGAGCCCTTCACGTCGCGCGACGTGGACTTCACCTTCAACCGGGTCATCTATAACGAGGACGTCCACTCGAGCGCCCGCGCGGCCTTCACCTTCCGGTTCCTCGATGAGGAGACCGGTGAGTGGAAAGAGGACCGGATGACGGTGTCTGCGCCGGACGACTACACGGTGCAGTTCGTCCTGCCAACGCCGTTCGCGCCGTTCCTGCGCTCGATGGGCACGGGGATCTATCCGAAGCACATTCTGGAGCCGCGCATCGACGACGGCACCTTCGCGGAGACGTGGAACATCGACACCGATCCGGCCGAGATCATCGGCACCGGGCCGTTTACCATCGAACGGTACAACCCCGGCGAGCAGATCGTCTTCCAGCGCAACCCGAACTACTGGCTGAAGGACGACGATGGCAACAGCCTGCCCTATCTCGATAGGGTCGTGCAGACCATCGTCGCCGACTTGGATGCCGAGCTGGCCGCGTTCCGGGCAGGGGAAGCGGATGTCCACGGCGTGTTAGGCGAGGAGTTCGCGACTCTGGAGCCGCTCCAGGACGAGGAGAACTTCACCATCCACCGGCGCGGGCCAGCCTTCGGGACGACGTTCCTGGCACTGAACATGAACCCCGGAACGAACGAGGAGACGGGCGAACCGTACGTCGCGCCGGAGAAGCTGAAATGGTTCGAGAACAAGGCATTCCGCCAAGCCGTCGCCCACAGCATCGACAAGGACACGATGATCGAGGAAGTGCTGCACGGGCAGGGCTATCCCAGTGGGCCTCGGTCAGCCCTGCGGCCGGCGACTTCCACAATCCCAACGTCCGGCGGTACGAGTACGACGTCGACGAGGCCAACAATATCCTCGACGGCCTCGGTTGGACGGATAGGGATGGGGATGGCATACGCGAAGACGACGCGGGCAATTCGATCGAGTTCGCCCTGATCACCAACACCGGGAACGACGTGCGTATCGACGTGACGCAGCGCCTTGCGGCCGGCTTGGAAGCGATTGGCGTTAAGGCGTCTTCGAAGCGGTCGAGTTCGGCGACCTCGTGGGGCGGCTCACTACCTCCTACGCCTGGGAAGGTTGGTCGTCGGCCTGACCGGTGGGCCGGATCCCTTCGGCGGCATCAACGTCTGGCACAGCAGCGAAGACCTGCACCTCTGGAATCCCAACCAGGAACAGCCGGCGACGGACTGGGAGGCCGAGATCGACGACCTCTACGTCCGGGGGAGCCAGGAGCTCGACCACGAGCGGCGCGTGGGCATCTACCACCGTGCGCAGGAGGTAGCCGCCGAGAACGTGCCGCTCATCTACACGATGCTGTCCGAGCGGCTGAGCGCCGTCCGGAACGTCTTCGGCAACACCACGCCCACGCTCTATGGGGTGTGGGACATCCGCTACCTCTACCGCACGGACCTGTAAGCCCTAGCGGCGGGCGTCGATGGAGGCCGCTCAGGTGGTTGGAACGGGCGATTCGTGAATCGCCCCTACGGGAGCGGGCGACCACAAGGGTCGCCCCTACAGGGACGATCCCCTGCCGCTGCCTAGCGGGCCGTGGTCCCGCCGTCGGCGGAGAAGATGGCGCCGGTGATGTGCCGCGAGTGCGGGCCGACGAGGAACAGCGCGAGCTGCGCCATCTGGTCGACGTGGGGCAGCCAGCCGAGAGGCGAGGGGCGGATCGACTCGCGCAGCAGCGTGAGGTCGGGCGACTCCAGCCTCTCCGTCTCAGTCCCGTCCATGCCGCCGGGGGCGATGCAGTTAGCCCGCAGATTACGGTCGGCGTAGTCGAGCGCCACCACCTTCGTCAGATGTTGCAGACCCGCCTTCGCCGCGCCGTAGGCGGCGCAGTACTTGAACGCCGAGACGCCGACCATCGACGAGATGTTGAGGATGGCCGGGTAGTCGCGTCCGAGCATGTGGGGCACGGCGGCGCGGACCATGAGGAACGGCCCCCGTAAGTTGACCGCATAGAAGCGGTCGAACCAGTCGATGGGCGTCTCGTGGGTGAAGGAACGGCTTGGAGTGCAGGCCGGCGTTGTTCACCAGGATGTCGATGCCGCCGAATGCCGCGACGGCGCCCTCGACCGCCGCCTGGACGTCGTCGGCCTTTGAGACGTCGCCGGGCAGTGCGATGGCTTCGCCGCCGCCGGCGCGGATCGTGGAGGCGGTCTCGTCCAACGGGGCGGGTCGGCGGCCGGTGACGGCGACCTTGGCGCCCTCCGCCGCGAACAGCTTGGCCATCGCCGCGCCGAGTCCGGTGCCGCCGCCGGTGATGATGGCGGCCTTCCCCTTGAGGAGGCCGCTGGGCGGGGTTACGTGCGTCTCGGGCGCTTCCCGATAACGGCTCATGCGACGCCCCGTGCCAAGCGTCCCGTCCTAGGATGGCCCCGTCGAGGTTGAAGACGCGGATGGCGTTCTCGACGAGCATCTTGCGGCACTCGTCCTCCGGCACCCCGGCGAGGGTGCGCTCGATGAAGGGCCCGCGAGTTAGGGTAGGAGCCGGTGGGGTGGGGAAAGTCGGACTCCCACATGATGTTGTCGATGCCGATGGCGTGACGCAGGGCGATGCCGGTCTCCTCGTACCAGAAGTTGATGTAGCACTGCCGGTGGAAGACCTCGCTCGGCCTGGTGGGCATGCCGTGGTTGTAAAGGCGCTGCGACTCCCACTGGTGGTCGGCGGTCTCCAGGAGGTAGGGCGCCCACCCCAGCCCGCTCTCCGAGGAGACGAACTTGAGGGTGGGGAAGCGGTCGAAGATGCCGGAGTAGAGCAGCGTGCTCATCACCTGGATGTTCGACGCCAGCCCCTTGGTGCTGCCGTCGGCGACCTGCACCATGCGGCCGCGTCCGCCCCAGCTTTCGTTGATGATGCCGATGCTGCCCCCGGAGCCGATGTGGAGGTTCACCGAAAGGTCGGCGTCCTGCGCGGCCTGCCAGAACGGGTCCCAGAATGGGTCGGAGATGTGCGGGTAGTCGAACTGCTGGGGGAAGGAAAACGAGATCGCCTTGACGCCCCGTTTGTGCATCCGGCGGGACCTCGGCGGCGGCAAGCTCGGCGTCCCACAGCGGCACGAGCGCGATGGTGATGAAGCGCCCGGGGTAGGGGTCGGCCCACTCCTCGATCTGCCAATCGTTATAGGCCCGGATGCAGTCCATGCGGAAGTCGACGTCGTCGTAGACCGGGTTGCTGAAGGTCTGCCCGGCGACCCCGGCGACGTTGCTGAAGAAGGTGTGGACGTCGACCCCATCCTCCTCCATCGCCTTGAGGCGCTCGGCGGGGACGTAGGTCTTCTTAGGCATATCCTCCCAGCGGTCGGGGCCGAGCCCGTCGGGAAACTCCTCGGCGACGGCGCCCTGCACCGTGCCCAGGCTCCGCTGCATCGGGATGTCCCAGATATGCCACCGCTCGTTGCCGCCCTCGATCTCGCGGATATGGGGAATCTTGCCGCCCCACCTGCTCTTCGACATGCGGTCGGTCCACACCGTCGACGACTCCTGCAAGTGGTCGTCGGTCGAGATGACGTCGTAGTGCATGCGCCCTCCGCGCTTGGGGGCCGGAATGGCCCGTCCAAGGGGTTGCGGCTGACTATAGCATAGGGGCGGTCTGGAGCACCGCGGCGCGGGAGGAACATGATGGCAAACGATTCGAAGGTGGCGTTGGTGACCGGCGGGAGCCGGGGCGTGGGCAAGGGCATCGCGATCGAGCTGGGCAAGCTCGGATTCACCGTCGTCGTGACGGCGCGGTCGGTGCCGAGCGCGAGGTCAATAACTGGCCCGGTACATGGGCAGACCGCCGAGAGGTCGAAGCCGCCGGCGGGCGGGCGTCCCCATGCGCCTCGACCTGCGCGACATGGACAACGTCCGGCAAGTCTTCAACGACACGATCAGCCAACTCGCCGGCTCGACGTCATGGTGAACAACGCGCGCTACGCCGACAGCGGCTACGTCACCCAAGCTCGTCGACACCGAGTGGAGCGACCTCGAGGCGATGATCGACACCACTTCCGCGCCGTGCTCCTCTTCCACCACCTCTGCATCCCGGTGATGATCGAGCAGGGCGGCGGCGTCATCATCAACCTGACGTCGGCGCCCGCAGCACGACCAGCCCGGGGATGCCGGGCAAGGGCTCGACGGGCATCGGCTACCCGGTCACCAAGGCGGCGTCGCACCGCATCGCCGCCGCCCTCGCCAAGGAGACCGCCGAGCACAACGTCGCCGTGCTCAACCTCGACCCGGGGCACACGCTCACCGAGCGGCACACCGACACTCAGGGCGGCAACGTCTCGAACGTCAACATCGACCGGTCGGACACCCACGGGGTGTGGATACCGGCCAAGGCCGCGGCCTACATCGCGACCTGCGCCAATCCCATTGCCTTCAACGGCAAGTCGATCAATGCCAAGCCGTTCGTCGAGGAGATGGGTCTCGCCACGCCGGAGGAGCTTGCCACCCCCTGGAAGGGGTAGGCCTCCCCGCCCCGCCGGCGCGGCCGCAAGCCGCGTGCCCTCTCTCAGTCTCCCCAGAGGGGGAGAGGGGTTAAGGTGCTCGCCCAGGAGGGACAGGGCGATTCGTGAATCGCCCCTACGGCGTGCGCGCGCCTTAGCCGCCGCTTCGATGGTGGTGCCGTCGAAGAAGCGGGTTGAGGTCGGTGAAGAAGCGGAGCGGGTTGTTGAAGGTGAAGTCGCGGAAGTCGTCGGCGGTCATCAGGCCGTCCTCGACCAACTCGTAGGCTTCCTCGACAACGTCGCGCATGTCGATGACGTCCGTGGCCGATGTCGGAGCTGAGCATGGCGCCGACCTTGGCTCCGAACGGGGCGATTCTCGCATCGAAAGCGACGGCGTTCATGGGATCGTCGGCCTCGCAGCCGAAGAAGAAGTTGGGGATGAAGCGGTCGCGGATGTCCCTCGGGCTTGGTGATGCCGGCGCGGGCGAAGTCGTTGAGATCGTCGGGGGCGTTCTGCGCGGCGAGGTAGCCCGGTGCGTTCAGCGAGTCTTGATCTCTGCGAGCTTACCCGCCGTCCTGGCGTCGCCGTAGGCGGCGAGGAGGTCCTGATGCGGCCTCGTCGAGCTGCCGGGGATCGATGTGGCTCAGCGCCTCGGGGCTGCGCTTTCTCCCAGCGGGCGACGATGCCGGGCGTAGAGGTCGGCGCCAGCCCGCGCCGCATTCGAGGAAGGCCATGCGGAGCTTGGGGAAGCGGCGGGTGACGCCGCTGAAGGAAGAGGCTCTTGCAGAGCAGGTTGGCGGCGTTGGCGAGTGGCCGAGGTGGTTCTGCTGAAGTTGTGACGTTGGAGTTGTTGGTGAACCCAAAACGACGAGTGCGCCGCCAGCGGCATGCCAAGCTCGACGGCCTTGGCCCAGAACGGGTCGTAGTCGTAGTCGCTGTCCTCGCCGAACGTGTCGTACCACCAGCCGCGCTGGGGCCGTTTGCCCAATCGCGCCCAAGCGCTCGCGCTCCGACTCGTCGATGGGCGGTGGACTGGCCCGCGATCATCGCGGCCTTGAGGCCCAGGTCCCGTGCGGCGAATTCAAGCTCCTCGACCGCCTCTCGGGGTGTGCTCGGTATCACGCCGGCGTGGTCAGGTGCGCGCAGGGGGCGTAGATCTCGGCGACGTACTTGTTATAGGCCCGGCAGGAGGCCCGGCGGAGGTCCTCGTCGGCCAGATGCGGGAAGTCGAGCCCCAAGGAAGGGTAGAGAACGCAGAAGTCCAGGCCGAACTCGTCCATGCGCTCGGCGAGGAGGCGGGGGGACATGGCGGTGGCGCGGTCGAGGCTGTTCTTGGCGGGAACGAGCCACCAGGTGATGGCGGGCACCCGCGCCCCGCGCCGCTCGTCCGGCGAGAGCCGCGTCCAATGGGCCTGCTCGATCTCTGCCCGCAGCTGCCGGAGGGTGCTCTCCCCGCCCTCGGCGCGGACATAGTCGTAGAGCACCGGCGTCACCTCGATGAGGTGGCCGTCGGCATCGATGATGGGATGCGTCAGCTTGGCGCGAATCGCCGCCGACTTGCTCGAAACCGCCGCCATGAGCCTCGCCTAACGCGCGGCCCTGGCCGCCGCTTCGATGGTGGTGCCGTCGAAGAAGGCGGGGTTGAGATCGGTGAAGAAGCGCAGCGGGTTGTTGAAGGTGAAGTCGCGGAAGTCGTCGGCGGTCATGAGGCCGTCCTCGACCATCTCGTAGGCCTCCTCGACAACGTCGCGCATGTCGATGACGTCCCAGTGGCCGATGTCGGAGCTGAGCATGGCGCCGACCTTGGCCCCAAATGGGGCGATCTTCGCGTCGAAGGCGATGGCGTTCATGGGGTCGTCGGCCTCGCAGCCGAAGAAGAAGTTGGGGATGAAGCGGTCGCGGATGTCCTCGGGCTTGGTGATGCCGGCGCGGGCGAAGTCGTTGAGCTCCTCGGGGGCGTTCTTCGCGGCGAGGACACCCACTCCCTGCAGCGACTCCTTGATCTCCTCGAGCTTGCCCACGGCCCGGTCGTCGCCGTAGGTGGCGAAAAGCTCCATGATGCGGTCCTCGTCCATGAGGTGCGGGTCGACGCCCTGCAGGGCCTCGGGGTTGCGCTTCTCCCATCGGGCGATGATGCCGGCGTAGAGGTCGGCGGCCCACCCCGCGCCGCATTCCAGGAAGCCGATCCTCAGCTCGGGGAAGCGCCGCGTCACGCCGCTGAAGAACATCGACTTGCAGAGCACGTTGGCGGCGTTGGCGAAGTGGCCGAGGTGGTTCTGCATGAAGTTGTTGATGTTGGCGTTGTTGGTGAAGCCGAACCCCGCCGAGTGCGTCGCGAGCGGCATGCCGAGCTCGATGGCTTTGGCCCAGAAGGGGTCGTAGTCGTACTCGCTGTCCTCGCCGTAGACGTCGTACCAGATGCTGAAGTTGCCCGTTGCGCCGGGGAACTCCCGCTGCACCTTGCGAATGGGGCGGCGGACGTAGCCGGCCATCGCCGCGACCTTCAGGCCGAGCTCCCGCGAGGCGAACTCGAGCTCCTCCATGCCCTCCTCGGGTGTGTGCATGGGGACCAGCGCCGCCGGGGTCATCTGCCGCGAATACGGGGCGTAGGTCTCGGCGACGTACCGGTTGTAGGCGCGGCAGCAGACCCGCCGGAGCTCCTCGTCGGGAAGGCTTGGGAAGGCCAGCGCCGACGAGGGGTAGAGGACGCAGAAGTCGAACCCAAGCTCGTCGAGGCGCTCGGCGAGGAGGCGGGGGATCATTGCGGTGGCGCGGTCGAGCCCGTTCTTGGTGGGGACGAGCCACCAGGTGCTGGCGGGAAGCCGCATCTCTTGCCGCTGCTCGAGCGGCACGTGGGTCCAGTGCCGGGCTCCCTGTTTCTTGAAGCGCTCGAGGACCTGCTCGCCGCCTTCGGCGCGGATGTAGTCGTAGAGCACCGGCGTCACCTCGATGAGGTGGCCGTCGGAGTCGATGATCGGGTGCGTCAGCTTCGCGCGAATCTCCGCCGACTTACTCGAGGTCGCCGCCATGCCCTTCGCCTCCGATCGGGCCCGGTGGCCCGTACTGCGCCGGATTCTACCACCGCCGGAGGGGAGGCGCGGGGTGGTCTCTCCCCTCTCCAGCTCCTTGGACTCTCCCTACTGGGGGCGACTGACAGAGGGCCACTTTAAGCCTCCCTCCCTCTGGGAGAGATTGAGAGAGGGCACGCGCCGCCGGGCGCGCCGTCCTATAATGCGGCCCATGCTGAGCCACCAACGACTGGTCGAGGCGCTGCGGTCGGAGTACGAGGGACTGGCGCGGCACCTCCGCTCGCTCGACGCGGACGGCCTCGCCGCGCCCAGCGCCTGCGAGGGCTGGAGCGCCGCCGACGTGGCCGCCCACCTGGCCTGGAACGCCCGCCTCTACGTCCGTTCCCTCGAAATGGGGCTCGCCGGCGAGGCCCCTCCGCCCGCGCCGCCCGGCGGCGTCGTCGCCAAGATCACCTCCGACTTCGTCCGCGACCGCTCCATCGAGGTGCGCAAGAAGCTCGGGGACGGTGTCCTCGACTCCTTCGAGGAGCACAACGCCCGTTTCATCTATATGCTCGACGACCTCGACCCGGCGGTGCGGGACACGCTCACCGTCCCGTTCCTCGACTTCACCTACCCGCTGCGGCGGCTCATCGGACAGCGCATCAACGAGGTGGCGCTCCATTCGTGGGATGTGCGCAGCCCCGCCGACCCGCGGGCCGCGCTGGTCCAAGACGCCGCGCTGGCCTCAATCGAACTATGGAGCAACACGATCGGGCGGTGGGTGCGGTCGGGGCCGCCGGCGCGCATCCGCATCGAGCCCGCCGGCGGCGAAGCGTTCGACGTGGCCGGCGGCGAGGCGCCCTCCACCGGACCGCCCTCCGGCGACCCGGACGCCGTCCTAGCTGGGACGGCGAGCGCCGTCGCCCTCTTCCTCAGCGGGCGAGCGGGCTTAGGCGCGCTCGATGTCGGCGGCGACCGCGCCGCGGCCGAGTCCTTCGCCGCCCACCTTGTCATCAACTGATTCGCGTCCACCGCGCTGCCCGCTGACGTATAATCGTCCGCGCATCACAGACCACCTTAGAGGCCAATCCCCATGCTCAACGTCGGCGACCCCGCCCCCGATTTCACCGCCACCGACCACACCGGCACCCAGGTGCGCCTGTCCGACTTTCGCGGCAAGAAGGTCTGGCTCTGGTTCTATACCTCTCCCGGAGGGGGGAACTGAACCCGCCACAGTCACGGGTACCGTGACAACTGGGCGGCGTGGCAGGAGAAGGGCGTCGAGGTCTTCGGCGTGAACGACCGGAGCGCCGAGGACGCCACCGCGTGGATCGAGCGCGAGCAACTCCCCTTCCGCATCCTCGTCGACGCCGACCGCGCCATCGGCACCGCCTTCGGTGTCTCGCAGCCCACCGTCGAGAAGTACGTCGCCAACAACGCCGAGGGCCGGCGTCCCGGCATATTGATCGACGAGGACGGCAAGATCGCGCTCGCCCTTCCCGACCTCAACACCGTCGAGAAACAGGTCGAGGCGGTGAGCGGGATCTAGCGTGGGGCTAGCTCCTCGATCGTATGCGCCATCTGCGCCGCGCTCGCCCGCGCCGGCAGGCGGATGAGCGTGACGTCCCAGCCGGCGGCCGCGCGGCGCTCGAGACCTTCCACGATCTCCTCCCGGGAGCCGTAGAGGCAGAAGGCGTCGACCATCGCGTCGGTGATCGCCGCCACCGCCTCGTCGCGTCGCCGGGCGCGCCACAACTCGGTCATGCGCGCGACCTCGTCGGCGAAGCCCGCTCGCGCCGCGCGGTTCCCGAAGTAGGCCCCCCGGCCGCTCATTGAGCGCGCCATCGTCGCGCGCATCAGGTCCCGCGCCTCCGGCTTGTCGTCCGTGACCAGCGCCAGCACGTCCGGGGCCACCACGACGTCGTCGAGGGATCGTCCCGCCGACTCCGCCCCGGCGCGAAGTTCCTCAAAGTCGCCTCCCATGGCGTCCGGGTCGTTCAGCACCGGAGTCCAGCCATCGGCGATTTCGCCGGTCAGTCGCACCGCCTTGGGGCCGAGGGCGCCGACGTAGATCGGGATACGGTCGCGGAGCGGCGTCACCTCGATGGCGTGCCCGCCCAGACGCAGCACTTTGCCCTCGTGCTGCACCCGCCAGCCGCCCACGATCTGCCGGATGATCTCGACGTACTCCCGCAGCCGCTGATAGGGACGGTGGAAGGGCAGACCGTGCCAGTCCTCGACCACGATTCGCCCGCTCACCCCAAGGCCGAGGAGCAGTCGGCCCCCGGACATCTGGTCGAGCGTGACGGCGGCGGTGGCGATCGCCGCCGGTGTCCGGCTGAACACGTTGACCACCGCCGAGCCCAACAAGATGCGCTCGGTGCGGAAAGCCATCTCGGCTAGGGAGAGAAAGAGGTCCGGGGCGAAGCGCTCGCCCGCCCACAGCGAGTGGTAGCCCAACCGGTCGGCGCGGGCGAACAGCTCAAGCGCGTCGGAGCGGGCAAGCGTGCCGGGGCCGGTGAACTTGAGTCCGATCTGCATGGGGAGCGTCACGAAGCCCGGGCGCGGGCCAACCTGATGAGTATACAGAGGCGGGGCACGCGGGCGGCATGACGAGTGGTAGAATCCGCCGGCAGGACGCCCACCTTCGGAGGCACTACATGGCAGCGGTATCGAGCAAGTCGGCGGCGATTCGCGCCAAGCTCGACCATCCCATCATCGACTCCGACGGCCACCTCATCGAGGTGACGCCGATTCTCTACGACTACATCCGCGACGAGGGCGGCGAGCAGGGGCTCACGAAGTACTTGGCGACCATCGAGCCGCACTGGACTCACCTCTCGACCGAAGAACGGCATGACGCACGGGTCACCGCCAATACCTGGTGGCTGGGCCCCACCAAGAACGGCCTCGACCGCGCCACCGCCATGATCCCCCGCCTCCTCAATGAGCGCCTCGACGAGCTGGGCCTCGATTTCTCCGTCCTCTATCCGTCGGGGGGCCTGCTGTACCCGCGGTGGAACGACGAGGACGTCCGGCGCGTCAGTTGCCGGGCCTACAACCGGTACGTTGCCGACACCTACGGCCCCTACGCGTCGCGGATGAGTCCGGCGGCGCTCATCCCCATGCACACGCCGGAAGAGGCCATCGAGGAGATGGAGTTCGCGGTGCGCGAGCTCGGCCTGAAGGCCGCCATGATCGCGGGCCACGTCCGCCGACCCCTCGGCAAGATCCAGTCGCGGCACCCCACCGCCGTGGCCGGGTACGGCTGGTGGTTCGACGCCTTCGGTGAGGATAGCGCCTACGACTACGACCCGGTCTGGGCCAAGTCCATCGAGCTTGGGCTGCCGCTGGCGACGCACCATGGCGGCTTCGGCTTCACCAACCACGCCAACATCAACAACTTCATGCAGAACCACCTCGGCCACTTCGCCAGCGCCGGCAACCTGCTCTGCAAGACCCTCTTCTTCAGCGGCGTCACCCGCCGCTTCCCCAAGCTCCGCGTCGGCTTCCTCGAATGCGGCGTGGGGTGGGCCGCCGACCTGTACGCCGGCATCGTCGCGCGCTGGGAGAAGCGCAACCCCGAGACCCTGCAGAACGTCGACCCCAGATACCTCGACGAAGACCGCATCATGGAGCTCTTCGCCACCTACGGTGGTGAGACGGTGGCGGACAGGCTCGAGGAGATCAAGGAGTCGCTGAGCACGCCGAACATGTTCGCCGCTCGCAACGCGCCGGACGACCTCAACGACTTCACCCGCCCCGGCATCACCAAGCCCGAGGACATCCGCGACCGCTTCATCCCCAACTTCTTCTTCGGTTGCGAGGCGGACGATCCCATAAACGCCGCCGCCTTCAACACCAAGATGCTCCCCTTCGGCGCGAAGATCGGGGCCATGCTCAGCTCCGACATCGGCCACTGGGACGTCATCGACATGCGCGACGTCGTCGAGGAGGCCTACGAGCTGGTCGAGGACGGCCTCATGACCGAGGACGATTTCCGCGACTTCACCTTCAACACCCCCCTTCGCTTCTTCACCGACCTCAACCCCGCCTTCTTCGACGGCACCACCATCGAAGCGGAAGCCAAAGCGGCCCTCGCACCTTAGGCATTGGGCCGCCTCCGGCGCCCGCCGGGGCCACGGCCCTGTCCCTGCGTATCCGTAGGGCATTGGGCCGCTCCCGGCTCCCGCCACGGCAACAGCCCTGTCTCCTGCGCGGCCGCAGGGCATTGGGCCGCTCCCGGCACCCGCCAGGGGCTGCAGCGCCCATCTCCCGCGCGTCCGCAGGGTGTCGCCACGGCATCCCGGACAAGAACGTACGTTCTGACTTGATGATAGTCTCCCGTGGAGGAGTGTGTCAAGCGAGGAGTGGCGGGGCGCCTCCTTAAGAGGGAGGCGGTTGAAGGGAGCGGGCGCGTCGCGACGCGCCCCTACGGGGAGGGCGCCACCGGCGAGGGTTGGCGCTTCCGGCTCCAAGGCCGTTGGCGCACCCCGCCCCACCCCCGGCCCTCTGAAGGACCGGGCACATGGGTGACGGTTAGACCGGGGACATAGGTAACACCTTGACGGGGGTCTTGGCGATGCGTTTGGTGTGGTCGTCGAGGAGGCCGATGAGGAGGGGGCCGAAGCGGACGGCCCAGCTGCGGTCGTCCTGCCGGACGAGGCCGACGGGCTCGCCTTTGAGGGTCTCGCTCACGTAGACCAGGTCCCCCTTCCACTTGATCTCGCCGTTGCCGCGTACCCGGCGTACCGTGACTTCGGCCTCGTAGTCCGGCGAGCCGACGCTGGCAGGATAGGGGCGAAACGAGGGCGTGTACAGGAAGGCCGGGGGGCGCTGTCCCAAGGCCTCGTGAGGGCGCTCGGTGTTGTAGCTGCGTCGGAAGCGGTCGAAGGCCTGCTGCTGACGGCGGCCGTTGGCCCTGGGCGGCGAGGCGGTTTCCGCCTTCAGGGTGCGGTGGAGGCGCTCGAGGCGTCCGTTCTGTTCGGGATGGCCCGGGGCGATGCGCTCGGGGAGGATGCCCAGCTTGACCCACCAGACGGCCAGGGAGGAGAGGCTGCCCAAGCTGGTGCCGGCGAAGGGCGGACCGTTGTCGGTGCGGATGACCCTGGGCAGGCCGTACTCACGGAAGGCGCGCGCTAACGCGCGCCGCGTCTCCGGGCCGGTGGGGCGCTCCAGCCCGCGGCAGGCGATCAGGTAGCGGGAGGCCGCGTCCTGGACGGTGAGGGGGTCGACGCGGGCCCCGTCGCCGGTGCGGAACCAGCCCTTGAAGTCGATGGACCAGACGTCGTTGGCGTTGATGGCGTAAGCGAAGGGCTCGCTCCAAGGGGAGGTACGGCGGCGACGCTGTCGGCGCCGTACCAGGCCGGCCCGGTCGAGGATGGCGCCGGCGGTGCTGGGGGCGGGCCAGGGCACGTCGGGCTCGGTGTCGTGGAGCCAGGCGATGAGCTTCTTGGGGCCCCACAAGGGGTGGGCTCGCTTCGCCGCGATGATGCGCTCCTGCACCTCACGGCGTGTGGCGTTGGGATGATGGTGGGGGGCGCGGCTCCGGTCGCGCAGGCCCTCCTCGCCGTACGCCTCGTACCGGCCGATCAGCTTGGAGGCAGTCTTGCGGCTGATCCCGAACTGCCGGCACAACTCGGCGATGGGTTCCTCCCCCGCCGTCCTGCGCTCAATGAACCGCAACCGTTCCGCTTCGACACTCGTCTCTTGCCAGGGCAACACAACTCCTCCTTCATGGATCGCTTCCTGCAATCCTCCAGAGTGTTACCCATGTGCCCGGTTTATCTGTTACCTATCTTCCCGGTCTGTACCCTCTCTCAGTCTCCCCCAGCGGGGGAGAGGGAAGAGCCACCCCGCTCCACCCATTTCCCAACCATCGACGGGAGGGGCAGCGGGGAGAAGGGGCGGGCGCCGCTCCTCTCCAGCGGTGGTAGAATCCGGCGCACGACGGCCCGGCGGGGCACTTGGGGAGGGATGTCATGGCGGCGGTGACGAGCAAGTCGGCGACGATTCGCGCCAAGCTGGACCATCCCATCATCGATTCCGATGGGCACCTCATCGAGGTGACCCCTGTCCTCCACGACTACATCCGCGCCGAGGGCGGGGAGAGCGTCCTCCAACGGGTGAAGCGGAACTCGGACTTCAAGCACTGGACGCAGGTCTCGTCCGATGAGCGGAGCGACGCCCGGACGACGGCCATCACCTGGTGGCTGGCCCCGACCAAGAACGGGCTCGACCGCGCCACCGCCATGATCCCCCGCCTCCTCGCCGAGCGCCTCGACGACCTCGGCCTCGACTTCTGCGTGCTCTACCCCTCCGGCGGGTTGGGCTATCCGCGTCTGCCCGACGAAGAGCTCCGCCGCGTCTGCTGCCGCGCCTACAACAAGTACGTCGCCGACACCTACGGCCCCTACTCCGCGCAACTGACCCCGGCGGCGCTCATCCCGCTGCACAACCCCGAAGAGGGCATCGAGGAGATGGAGTTCGCGGTGCGGGAGCTTGGCCTGAAGGTCGCCATGATCGCGGGTCACGTCCGCCGGCCCATCCGGCAGGTGCTGCGCGAGCACCCCGGCGCGGTGGCGCAGTACGGCTCATGGTACGACGTCTTCGGCGAGGACAGCGAGCACGACTACGATCCCTTCTGGGCGAAATCCATCGAACTTGGGATGCCCCTCGCCACCCACACCGGCGGCTTCGGCTTCACCAACAATTCGAACATCAACAACTTCATGCAGAACCACCTCGGCCACTTCGCCAACGCGGGGAACCTGCTCTGCAAGTCGCTGTTCTTCAGCGGCGTCACCCACCGCTTCCCCAAGATGCGCATGGCCTTTCTCGAGTGCGGCGCGGGATGGGCCGCCGACCTCTACGCCGGCATCGTCGCCCGCTGGGAGAAGCGCAACCCGGAGACCCTGCAGAACGTCGACCCCCGCTATCTCGACGAGGACCGCATCATGGAGCTCTTCGCCGCCTACGCCGACGAGAAGGCGTTGGGCAGGCTCGAAGAGATTAAGGAGTCGTTGCGGACGCCGAGCGTGTTCGCCACCCACAACGCGCCCGAGGAGCTCAACGACTTCGCCCGCGCCGGCATCGCCAAGCCCGAAGACATCCGCGACCGTTTCATCCCCAACTTCTTCTTCGGCTGCGAGGCCGACGACCCCATGAACGCCGCCGCCTTCAATCCAAAGATCGCGCCCTTCGGCGCGAAGGTGGGCGCGCTGCTCAGCTCCGACATCGGCCACTGGGACGTCATCGACATGCGCGACGTGGTCGAGGAGGCCTACGAGATGGTGGAGGACGGCCTCATGACGGCGGACGACTTCCGCGACTTCACCTTCGGCAACCCGCTCCGCTTCTTCACCGACCTCAACCCCGCCTTCTTCGACGGCACCGCCATCGAAGGAGCGGGGAGAGCGGCGCTGGGACGCTGAGCCTCCCTGCCTTCTGAGACCCTTGTGTAGCTGACTTGGCGGCTCCGTGGATGGCGGCGCACCCCTCCCGGCCCCCCGCCTCCGACGCGCCTACGGCGCGTGCCCTCTCTCAGTCTCCCCCAGAGGGGGAGAGGACGGGCGATTCGCGAATCGCCCTACAGGGGAGGGGAGAAGACCCCACCCGCACGCCTGGGCAACCACGAGGGTTGCCCCCTACATGGAAGGTCGCCTGCCAGCGCCGCGGGTTGCGCAAGGGTCTCCAGCGGGAGGGGGGAAGACCGCCCGCGCACTCCTACTACCCGCCCCGCGGGCGCGTGCCCGCCCTCAGTCCCTCCATGGTTGCGAGGCACTCGCAACCGAAGGCTGCGATACTCGTGGGCCGTCGTCTTGGAGCGGACTTGAAGCAGCTACGGATGACGGATTGCGGTTCGGTTCGCAAGTGAACTCCAACCTCCCGCGGCTTGGTCGGAAGCGGCGATAGGTATGGAACTTGTCCGGTGCGACAAGTTGCAAGGGCGCAACCCTAGTTGGTCTGACGTCGTGGCCGCGCCCGCCTCGCCCGCGGCCGGGCGATGGGGTCTTTAGAAGGCTCAGGCGTCAAGGTGTCCGGGCCTTCCCGCGAGCGGAACCACAACATCACCGTGAGCAGGAGCAGGACCGTTGCGGCAGCACCGATGCTCAGCACACCCCACGGTGACCAGTCCAACAATGGGTCCAACCTGCCCAACACATTGGCGACGAGCACCATGAGGAAGGCCAACGACAGCCCGGCTGTGATCAGGCCGCCAAGCATCAGCGCCTCGAAAAGCACGATGCGCCGCCGATCGGCGGCGTCCGCGTCCTGGGACGCTAGTTGTTGGTCGAGCCTCCTCAGGCTGATGGTCCGGTACAAGGCTACCAGTCCCACCAGGGATCCAAGGAACAGCGTGGCTTGCCGGAGCTGCGGGTCGGCAACCTCCAAGCCGGCTTCCACACCGAAGAAGTTGAACCACTCGATTTGGTTGTGAGCCCATATGGCGGGGCCTTGGGGCAGGATGATCAACAGCGCCATCGACCAGAAGACGAGGCTGTTTGCACCCAGGGCGTGCAGCCCCCAGTAGGCGGCGACGCATAAGGGCACCGCTAAGGCCAACTCTCTGGACGCATAGTCGGGGAAGCGCTCCGCCAGGGCCTCGGCCCAGGCGGATTGCTGCACTACCTCTGTCGAGAGGAAGTCCCATAGGCCGTAGGCTGACAGCAGCAGGAGGCCGGCCAGCAACAGCGATTCTGCGGCGGCTAGTCTCAACTGTGTCCCGTCGGTGCTACGTATAGGCATTCAGGTGTCGTACCAGCGCCGAGGTGAACTCCTCACGCCTGGGCTGCCATTCGATTACGGACGCCCCCGCCTGGCGGAGCGTCCCCGCCACGACCCGGGTCTCCCATTTGGCGAGGGCAGGCGTCTGGGTGTCGTGCCGTGGCTCCTGCGGCCCCACGTGCACGACATGTACGGCGCCACTCCTTCGCGAGCGAGTCCTGAGGAATATCAGGCGGTTCACTCCTGCCATGAAGCGCTCGAGGGAGTCCGTGGCCTCTCCCGGCCTGGAATAGTGGACGTCCAAGCGCGTGATGATGAACACGTCCGGGCGCAACTGGAGCAGGAAGTCCTTGCACCACTCCACGGCTCGCACGAGGTCCTCTCGCGGCTGGCCCGACTTGAGGCCGGTCAGCATCCGCATGAGCCTGCTGAACTGTCTCCCTCCCGCTTCAGGCGAAAGCAACTCACCTCTGTCGCCGGAGGTGTTGTAGGCGTACGCTCCCAGGGTGGAGCCCATTGAGAGGTAGTACTGGGCCAGCGTGCCCGAAGCCTCCACCGTGTTCTCCAGTGGGCTCGACAGCGGCACTCCCACATCCATGTAGGCCGCCATGTCGAGGAACATCCAGGCGGCCCTTCGCGCTTCCGGCTCCGGCTCGTTGACCAGGGGGAGGTTGTCGCCTCGCGACCCGCGGGCGCTGGCCTTCCAGTTGATCCGCTTCATGGGGTCGCCCGGCTGATAGGGCCGGAGCTCTCGGAACTCGTTGGCGGCCACCCCTCTCATGGCGATGTCGCCGAGAAAGCGCTTGTTCTTGACGGTCGCACGGACCTCGTTGAGCCGTGTCACGCTCCGCATCCTCGGGACCACGGAGATTTCGAAGCGCTCTTCGCTGAGACCGGCCGCCCCTCTCTTGATCTCGAAGGGAGCCCGAGACTCCCAGTTGCTGCGCTCCAGGACAAAGCGGCCCCGCCTGGGGAACTGGACTTCGTAGGAGATATCGAACGTCTTCTCGCCGAGCCACTTCCACACAACACGCAGGTTGTTGCCTCCTGCTACCCGTAGCTCGGGCGGGAGCACGTCGTGGACGAACACGGAACCGATGCCGCCCCGGACAGTTAGTCGACGGTCTACGGTAAGGACATCTCCCGCCCAGCAGGTCACGCGGGACACGCCTCTTTCGACGACGATGCCGGAAGGCGGCGATAGAGCCGTGGCGAGCAATGCCGAAAGCAGGACAAAGACGGCCCCGATGAGGAGCACGGCATTGCCCAAGCCCAACCCAAGCACGAGTAGGACCGAGGAGAGGGCGATCCAACTGGCTACGGACGGACGGAACAAGACTAGGAGGCCGCTTGCCCTATCTCACTTGGCACCGGCACCTGTTGCAAAACCTCCTCCATGATCGTCTCGCCGCGGACTCCCTCCAGCGTGTCTTCGATGTTGAGGATGATGCGATGGGAGAGCACGTCGGGCACGAGCGTCTTCACGTCGTCGGGGACGACAAAGTCTCTGCCGTGAATCAGGGCCATACTTCTCGAGGCCCGGAGTAGAGCAAGGGCGCCTCTTGGACTCGCTCCAATGGCCACTTTGGGGTGTTCGCGGGAGAGTCTGACCAACTGTGTGATGTAGTCGATGATCACCTGGTCGGTGTAAATCTCGGTCTCCACGCAGCGCTGCAGCTCCACGAACCGCTTCAGTCTGACTGCCGGCTTCAGATCGGACGTCGGGTCGTCCTTCTGCCACTGGATGCGCCTTTGGAGGATGTTGTTCTCCATTTGCCGGCTGGCGGGATATCCGGTGGTCAGCTTGAGCAGGAAACGGTCCAATTGGGCCTCTGGGAGCGGATAGGTGCCTTCCTGCTCGATGGGGTTCTGGGTAGCGATGACGACGAAAGGCAAGTTCAGGGACAGGGTCGTCCCGTCAATGGTCACCTGCCTCTCCTCCATCGCTTCAAGGAGGGCGGATTGGGTCTTGGGTGGCGCGCGATTGATCTCATCGGCGAGCAGGACGTTGGTGAAGACCGGCCCCTTCACCAACTGGAACGCCCCTTCGTTCTGCCGCCAGACGTTGACTCCGAGGATGTCTGACGGCAGCAGGTCAGGGGTGAACTGTACCCGCTTGATGTCGCTGCCAATGCTCCGAGCGAAGACCTTGGCGAGCAACGTCTTTCCCAGCCCGGGGAAGTCCTCAAACAACACGTGGCCGTTGGCCAGAGCCGCCGCCAGTATTTTGCGCAGCAACGGACGATTCCCTACGAAGGCCTCGCTGACGCGGTCGACGATCTGTTCGCAAGAAATCTGGGCTGCTTCAAGTTCTTGTTCGTTCATCCGGTGGGCCGTACCTTTCCCGTCATTTGGGTTTCTTGCGCTCGGCCTCAGGCCGTCGTGCTCGGCGATGGAGTTGAACCGTGAGTCTCGCTGCCAAGAAGGTAGGCGACCGCCTCATCGACCAGATGAAGGCGTTGGAGCCTGTCTTGGCCCCGGCTTTCGTCCCGCCCCCACGGGGGGCGGAACCAATGCGGCGAAGGGCTTGGCGTGTTGACCAAGGGGAAAAGCCGGTCCGTCACCACTTCCAGATCGTCGCCCTTCTGACAATGGGCGGCTATCAATATCGCTGCCAGCGTCTCGGGATCGGCCCCCGTCTCGACGTAGGCGGCGGCGGCCCGTCGCACAGCCTTTTCGTCCAACGGTGGCAGCGGCCCTGCCGGTGTGGCCAAAGCCTGCTCGGCGGCCTGCAAGCACTCCGTCAGGGCGGCCATCCTCCTGGTCCTCGCTCGGTGCTGTTGACCCGGCAGTATCGAGGGCATTGAGGGGGCCGCGCAGGTGCGCAGGGGCCGGCCCACCGCGCGCACCGATTCCAACGGCGCCTGGCTGCGGTAAAGCAGCCCTACCAAGTAGGTCCACAGCGGCTTCCAGTCGCCGTCTTGCACATAGCGTAGCTGGAACCGCGACATGAGCTCTGATCGTGGGTCGGCCTTGACTTGCAGCAGCTGGCGATGGTGCGACCAGGCAAGCCATGAGGGCGGCGGAGCGTTGGGCTCATCAGCATCCCGCCTTACCACGTTGCCGATGCGCAGCAACGCCAAGAGCGTGAGCAGGAGAACCGTAAAGTACTCATATAGGGCGGCGAACCATAGGACTTCGTAGAGCAGGGGGCGCAGCAGAAGGCCATAGAACGCTAAGGAAGCCCCTAGCGCGAACCCCCTGATTTTGGACCCAGCGAGCCACCTCGCGATGTCGGCCACCAAGGGATTCGGGGAGTTGGAGAAGTAACTCGTCAACTGGATCACCGCCAAGAAAAAGAGACCGGCTGCGACCATGGCGCCGACCAAGGGATAGCCGTGCCCTAGAGGAGAGAACACCGCGCCGGCGATCCAGGCGAGGCATGCAGCGGCGCCGTAGCCGGTCGCAGCCAACAGGGGCCGGTAGCGCAGGCGGGATGCCTGCACCCCCCTAGGGAGGATCACTGCAAGAACCGCGGCCAAGCACAGACCCGCGATGGCGTACCGCGCCTCGAAGAAACTCGCATACTGGGGTAGGCTAATCCGGGCATATGCTTCGGTGGAGGAGTAGTCCAACAAACGCGCGCTGGCGACGGGAAGATGGTTGAGGAATACCCACACCACCATGGCCGGAACGACGGCCCAGACAACTGTCCGTACGGCGGGAGCCGCTATGGCCGCCGACCGCCCCACCCCACCCGGCTGGATCTTGGCGAAGTTCACCAGCACGGATGACCCATAGGAGAGTGCCAACGCCAGTGTCAGCACCACCATGAATTGACGCACGGGAACTTCGAACGCGGTGAGAAGCACCCCGCTGTCGGCGAAGAGGACGTAGATGCCGGCAAGGAGCACCATATGTAGAAGCGGGAATCCAAGGATTCGGCTAGGGGTCGGCAAGACGACTCCCACCACTCTGATGAAGCCGAAGGACGCGAGCACCGCCATGGACCAGACGGCCAGCGAATCCAACAGTTCCAGGTACGTCGCCAGTGCTTCCATATCTGCATACCGTTGCGTGAGCACGGTCTCGACCGCGGACGTCAGAGCAGGCACGGCCAGCAACAACGCTACGATCCATCCCGCTTCGGCCAGCAATGATGACCCACGGACCAGCATGGCCGGCCGTGGCGGCAGTTGCGTTCCCGTCACGGTCCGAAGAATCGGCGCAAGGTAGGAGAGGAATAGGGCGACCGTCAGAGCCGCCAAGGCACTCGACCCGTCAAAGTCGAAGGCGGCGGACAACACGCCTCCATCGACAAAGAGCAGGTAGGCCACGGCTAGGGCAACAATCCTGGACCACGGCGAGCCGGCGATGCCGCCTATCCGCGGCAAGACCTCGCTCACGGCCCGCACGATAGCGACGGGGGTCAGAAGTAAGATGACCCAAAGGGACAGTGAGTCGAACGCTCCCAGGTATGACGTCGCGGAGGTCAGGTCGGCGGATCCGGGATGCGCCGAGATGGTCGCGGGCAGGCGAGGCACGGAGGCCAGCAGCCCTGAGATGAGAATGATCCACCCGGCATCGGCCGGCAGCCTCTGGGCCATGGTGAAGATGGGGATGCGGCGCGGCCGGTGGGGGATGAGGGGCCTCCAGAGCAGCCGCGGGGCCAAATAGGCCCACAGGACAAGCCTGCTGACCAGCAGCAGGATGCCGAACAGCATGAGAGGACGACTGAGATAGTGGAAGTCCAGCTCCGTCCACTCATGCAACGGGCCGCCGGACCCCAGGAGGACCGGGGCGCCCGCCGCCAGCGCCACGGCAACCAATGAGGTGCTCAAGAGGCGGGTGTAGGACCGTGTGGCAGTCGCCATCCCCTTAGCCTCTCACTATCGTGCGCCATGCGCGGTACATTCGCTCGTAGTGGCGCCGCGCAATGGGATGTTCACTGTAGTCGGCCTCTTCGAAACGGGAGATCAGCTCGTCCAAGGACTTTTGGTCTACGTGCAGTCCTACGCCCACCAGCGTCAACTCCACTTCCCGCGGTGTCGACTGGTCGGAAATGGCCGTCGTCTTGCTTTCGGCCCAGTCCAGGAATTCGTTGTACAGGCGCACGATTTCCTCTCGGAAGTCGACGACCCGCAGGCTCCGCGTTTCGAAGGCTTCCAGACACTCGTCGTTGCCCGCGAACGTGGCCCTCACCGCGTACTCACCGAGCTCCGCCGCGGTCCAACGAAGTGCGCATCTGCCTTCGTTGTCGGTCGTTAACTCCGTCGCCTCTTCTTCACTCGACACGGAGACGGCGACGGTTGCCCCAGCGATGCCCCGTCCCTCTGGATCGGCGAGGCCTATCTCGATTCCCATTTCTTCGCCAATGCCCAAGACGTCGGGCAGGTCATCGGCCGGCGTGATGAACCGGATCGACAGCTGCGCCGGCAGGAGCACAACCACGGGTTCTTCTTCATCGAGCTCTTCAGGTTCCTCGACAACCACCGGCTCTGGAATTGGAGCCCGGGCAGCAGCCGTCCGGCGAATGACCTCCGGCAGGGACACGGCTCCCACCCTGCGGACCGCCATGGCGGCGGCGCCGACTAGAAGGATCGCTACCGGCGCCCCCAGCCAAAGGAGCCAATTGAACCCACCGGGCGTGACGGGCACCCCGAGGAAGTAGCTGAGGGGCATGTTGAGGTCGTCGCCGTCGTACTCGAAGGTGACGGGAAGCGATGGGAGTTCATAGGAATCGGGCACGGTCAAGTCCATCAGGGCCACGCCTTCGGCGTCGGTGACCGCTCTCACGCCCCGGCTCGTCCGCAGCGGCGCGCGCGCGATTCCGGCGCCTGTGTCGTCGAGGAGGGTCACTCGCAGCACGGCCACACGGCCCGGCCGCACATCGTCTAAGGGTGTGACGATCAGGCTGGGCGTAGACTTGACTTCAAAGGCAGCGGTTGCGGTCGCATCGATGTCGGCGGCCGCGATGTCCAGCTCGGTTACTCCAAGCGGTGCGTTCTCGGCGACGGCATAGGAGTAGCCAAACGCGCCCACTTGGTTGGTGGAAACGGTTGTACTCCCGCCGATCGTGACCTCGAGGTCCGGAATCGGAGAAGTACCGAGCAGCGCCGTTCCGCGGAGCCGCACGGAGTCTCCGCGGGCCACGGTTTCGACGGACTCCATGACTATCCGCGGCGCCCCAACGGTGATCTTTGTGCCGGCGGTGGCGGGCGCCAGATGCTCCGTACCTTCGAACACGAACTCCACGTCCAGCTTCGACTCGAGGACCGCTCTCGAAGAGGAATCGTCCAGCGTCTCCGTCGTCTCCCAGGTGAACGCCCCGCTCGCGTCGGTCACCAGCACCGATGGTTGGTCGCTCCTGACCAGGACCGTGGCATCGGGGACGGGACGCCCGTCGCTTCGCTGAAGCACGCCGGTGAGTTCAAATGGCCGTCCCGCTTGGACTACTCCCAGTTCCTCAATGGTCAAGCTTGTGGAGGCCAACACTCCGAAGGTGATTCCCGCGGACTGAGGCGCGAGGGACTCCGTCCCGGAGAATTCGATGGACAGCGCGTGCGGGCCGGTGGTCTCAAAGTTGGGGTGGGTGTATTCGAACGCCCCGTCCTCGGTGGTGGTCACGGTGGCAAGCTTGCGCCCGTCCGCGTCCCAGACAGACAGCTCTTGCCGGCCGATAGGCGAGACGGTCTCCGATGCGAGGCCGCCGGCGAAGAGGGCTCCGCTGCCCTGGAGGAGGAAACCGGCTGTCTGGGAGAGTCCTCCCGAGCTGACTATCGTGGGTTCCTCTATGGTCAATGTGGTGGGGGCGAGCACTCCGAAGGTAATACCCGCGGACTGGGGTGCAAGGGATTCCGTTCCCGGGAACCTGACGGTCAGCGAGTGCGGGCCTGCAACGTCAAAGGAAGGATGCCGGTATTCGAAGAACCCGTCCTCGGTGGTGGTCACCTTGGCGAGTTCGAGGCCGCCGCCGTCCCGTATCGTCAGCTCCCGTCGTCCAATCGGCGTGACGGTCTCCGATACAAGCCTGCCGGTGAAGACCGCGCCCGTGCCTTGTATGAGGAGGCCCGCAGGCTCCAGCGATTCCCCGTCCCGCTGAATCAGGGGCCCCTCGACGTTCAGCGTGGTTGGGGAGACCACCCCGAAGTTGACCCTGGCGGAACGCGGCGCGATGAACTCTCCTCCGGCAAAGCGCGCCGTCAGCGACTGCGGCCCCGCGATGTCGAAGGATGCGTGGTTGTATTCGAACCGGCCGTCCTCGTCCGTCGTCACCGTGGCCAGATGACTTCCCTCACCATCTTCTATCGAAAGCTCCAATTCACCGATAGGCGAGAGCGTGTCGGAGGTAAGCCTGCCCGTAAAGAGCGCGCCGCTGCCTGTGTCGACTTGGCTCGGCCCGCTGAGGGACAAGGACACCGTGTGGCGGGCCGTCAAGCCAGCCGTCTTCTCGGAGGGAAGGGTAGGGGCCAGCCCCGAGAATTCAGCGTGGACCACGAACTCGCCTGCCATGTCCACACGACCATCGACTTGGAATGCTCCCGAGCTATCGGTGAGCGTGCGGATGGCGGGATTTTCGCCCACTTCCACGGAGACATACTCCCCGGAAAGAGGCGTCCCCCGAGCATCGTGGAGCTCGCCGGTCACGGTGAAGTTCTCGCTCACGGACACCAGAGCGGGCACGAGGAGAGCGATGGACGTGGGCAGCGTGACCTGGAAGTCCAGCCGTACCTGGTTGTCCAGCAGATACTCCTGTCCCTTCACTTCCACCGCCACCCAGTGCCGGCCCGGGTCGGAGAAAGCCATGGAGAGGCTGAAGGACCCCGTGGAACCGGTCGTCACCGTCGGCCGGGTGCGGCCATCGACGGTGACGTTGATCTCGCGGTCGGGGACCCCCTTGCCGGTGTCGTCCAACACCCTTCCATGGAAGACCGCGTCCACGTCCACCGGCACTTCGGCGGGGCCGGTCAGCTCAAGTCCGCTGGCCGAAAAGACCGTGATGTCCGGGTCGCTCCACGACTCATTGAAGTCCTCGTTGCCAACGGCGCGGGCCAAGAGTTGGTAGGAGCCCAGCTCCAGGTCGGTGGGTATCTCCGCCGAGGCTCGGAAGCTGCCGAATTGGGTGACCGCCGTTCCGATCTTGGTGCCGCCATGTTCCTTGGTCTCATTGACATACACCTCGACGGTTACCCCGGTGACCGGTACCCCGCCTGCGGTGTGTACCGTGCCGCGCACGACGAACTGCGTCCCTCGCGAGATCTCGCTGGGCGCTTGGGTGATGTTGGTTACCGTGTCCCGGGGACGTTCGGGTACTTCGAGGAGGTACTCCCCCCCGTCCCTCGTATTGCCGAACTGCTCTTGCACCCTGGATGGCGCGCCTCCCGACGCCGTAGGCTCGAAGCGCACCCAGCCCACGCCCTCGAAGGCGACCTCGGCCCACTGGTGGGCTTGGCCCACAAAGACAGTCTGCGTGTCGGCGGTCGGGGCAATGGACCACCCCGACACCACTCTTGCCGGAAGCCCAATAGAGCGGGCCAAGACGGCGAAGGCGCTGCTAAACACGCCGCACGTTCCCTCTCGATGATCGAAGAGGAACCAGTCCACCGGGTCTCGCCCAGGGGGTGGTCGAGCCTCCTCAGGAGTGCGGGCAAACCTGTAGGTGTACCGGGTGCTTAGGTACCGTTCGAGCGCCTTGGCCTTGCCATAGGCGGTGGCCTGGTCGGCCGTAATCCTTTGGGCGAGCGCTCGAATCCGGCCCGGTAGGTCGTTAGGGAGGTCTGTGTGCGCGAGTCCATACACGGCATCCGCTCTCGTCAATTGTTCGTTCGAGTAGGACGGCACCATGGACACCCAGGAGTAGGAAGCGACCGTAGTCTCCGAGGAAAATGTGGCGCTAAGAGGATGAATAACCGCGGTGCGGTCCAGGCTTTGTACGGTGCGGGACGTGGGGACCCTCCCCGGCAACAGACGTGACGAACTCTCCAGGGGCAGCACCACTATCCGGTCTCGCGCCGTACTAATGGGTGCCGTTTGCGGTCCAAAGAGCAGGGCCGGATCGAATGGCCCGCTGGGCAGCTGCAGTCCGTCGCTTCCGGGCGAGGAGTAGACCTCTTGAAGCCGGTCTTGCACGCTGCTACCTGCCGTATAGGGAATGGTCGTGGACTCTTGCTCCCTCCACCGGCCATCCTCATACACCTCGCCAACGGCGACCCGCAGATACGGCGTGTTAGCCGCTCCACGGACCTTGAATAAGGGTATGAGCGGTGGCTCTGTAGCCTGAAGCGTGGTAGTTCCGCCAGAGAAGCGGATGTCGCCGCCACCCTGTCTTTCGTCCTGGACAGTCAGCACGCCCCCGTTCTCCAAATGGATCGTGTCCTCGGTTTCCCTATTGTCGGACCGGTCTTGCACCCTGGATGGCGCGCCCCCTGGCGCCGTAGGCTCGAAGCTCACCCAGCCCAGGCCCTCGAAGGCGACCTCAGCCCACTGGTGGGCTTGGTCCGCGTAGACGACTTGTCTTTCGTCGGTCGGTGCGATCACCCAGCCCGCTACCACCCTCGCGGGAAGCCCAATCGAACGGGCAAGGACGACGAAGGCGCTGCTGAACACACCGCACGTCCCCTCTCCATGATCGAAGAGGAACCAGTCCACCGGGTCTCGCCCAGGGGGTGGCTGCGCCTCCTCAGGAGTGCGGGCAAGGCTGTAAGTGTACTGAGCGCTTACGTACCGTTCGAGCGCCTTGGCCTTGCCGTAGGCGGTTGCCTGCCCGGCCGTAATCCTTTGGGCTAGCGCTCGAATCCGGTCCGGCAGGCCCTCGGGCAGGCTTGTGTAGGCAAGTCCGTGCACGGCACTCGCGCTCGCCAACTGCTGGTCGGAGTAAGTTGAGACGCTGGAAACCCAGGAGTACGAAGCGACAACCCTCTCCGAGGAAAACGTGGCGCTATAGGGGTAGAAAACTCCCGTCCGGTCGCCCCGTTGCATCGTGCGCGAGGTCGGCACGGTTCCCGCGGGCAGTCCTGTCGCATTCCCTGTGGGGAGCACCTCGATGCGGTCCTGTACCGTACGGGCAGCGGGCGTCTGTGGTCCGAAGAGCAAGGCAGGCTCGAATGGTCCGCCCGGCAGCGTTAGCGTGTCGCGTACCGGGGTGTAGAAGATGTCCCGGAGCAGGTCATAGGTGTTGCCTCCGGCAGGATAAGGAACAGACACCGGGTCTTGCTGGGCCCACCGGCCCTGCTCGTAAACGTCGCCTACGGAAGTGCGCAAGCGTACGGTGTTCGCTGCTCCCTGGACCTCGAAGACCGGTACATGCGGCAGCCCTGTTGATTGAAGAGTTGTCGTTCCGACAAAGGACCACATGAAGCCTTGCCCCCCTCCCCGGCCCTGCCGGATCAGCAGTCCCCCATTCTCCAGTCGAATCGTGGAGCCGTCTTCCGAAAGCAGTGCAAGCAGGTCGGCGTATGCCTCCCGGGCGCCCGCAGGCGCGGTGGGACGGTCGCTTGACAGTGCTTCCACCAGCTTGGCTAACGCGGAGAGCGCCCGGTCCCGAGTCTCTCCTCCGAGGCCTGCTAACTCGCGCGACAATGCCTCCAGGCTCGCTAGGCTGGCGTTCTGCCTGCTGAGGGACCTCAGCAAACCGTCAAGGAGTCGTAGTGCCTCAGTCTCTCCGGAAACGGAGAGGGTGGCGGCCGACAGGTCTTGCAGGAGAGACGGGTACCGGCCATGCGCAGACTCTAGCAAGGCATCCAGGAGTTCACGTGCGGTTAACCTGGCCGTCGTGTCGCTGCCGGCGAGCAGCTCAAGTTGCCCCTTTATCGCAGCCGCCCTGAGTTCTGGGTGTGACGACCCAAACCGCTCCATTGCGCGGAGAGGAGCGCCGCCCGGCGTAGGGTCGAAGGGAATCCAGCCGCGGTCTTCGAACGGCACCTCCGCCCACTGGTGGGCTTGGTCGGAGTAGACTTCCTGGCTGTCTGCTATCGGCACAATCGCCCAGCCCGACACCACCCTGGCTGGAATGCCGACGGACCGCGCCAGCAGCACGAACGCGCTACTGAAGTTGCCGCTCGTGCCCACCCCGCTCTCGAAGAGGAACCAGTCGACGGGGTCGTGCCCTTCGGGCGGCCTCTCCAGATCAGCATCGGCCTGCTCGTAGCTGTAGTTCTCCCTCAAGTACTCCTCGATTGCCGTGGCCTTGCCGTAGGGGCCCGAGTGTCCGGTGGTGATTTCGACCGCAAGGTCGCGGACACGCTGGGGAAGATCGTCCGGCAGGCTGGTATGCAACTCCGAGGGTACGGTCCGGCTGGCCTCCAGCTCCTCGGCGGAGTAGTCGTATATCCACGACGTCCAGTTGTAGTCGCGGGCGGCGGAATTGGTGGCGTAGACTCCGCTCTCGGGCCAGAAGGACCCTGGCAGCGATATGGTCTTCAGGAATGACGATGTGGGAACGGTTCCCGCCAGCAGCCTCCCGGAGGGCATCGAATGAGACACCGACACCCGCAGCGCCTCTACCGGGGAGTTCCCCTCAACCGGTCTTGCCAAAGCCGGACTGTGATCAACCTCGCCAAATCTGGGTAGCGCCCCAACCGTTGCCGCCGGCAACCACTCTCCGCCCACGTAGTGGTCGCCGGTTGCCGTCCTCAACAGCGTGGTTCGGTCCGAGCCTTCAACATTGAAGGCCGCCCTGACCGGGCCCTCAGACGTCGCGGCGGCGGCGGCGGCGCCGGGAATAAACGCCATTTGCGTGAGGCCGCGGAAGAGAAGGGCGCCGCCGTTCTCCAACGGGAGCATGGTCCCCAACCGGCGGAGCGCCTCGACCGCGGCGCTCCGCACCGCCTCTTCCCGGTCGCCAAGTGCCCTACTCAAGTGCTGAATGGCCCATACCCTTTCGAATCTCCCCAGAATCTCGGCAGCGGCGGCACGCGCCTCGACAAGGGACGCCTGTTGCAATGTAGCGATCAACGAGAATGCGGGCCATTCCGAAAGCGCCTCCCGCGCGGCCTCTCTGACGGCGCGCAGCTCGTCATGCTTCTCAGCTTCCAGAAGGGGCGCCAAGGCCGCCTCGTCGCTCATCTTGCCCAGAGCCCGGGCTGCGGCTGCTCGCACCTGCTCACCGGGATCGGAGCCCAGAGCCTTGATGAGGGCCTCCGCGGTGCCGGGCGCCTTGAGCTCTCCCAGCGCCTGGACCGCGGCCGCTCGGACCATGCCGTCGCCGTCCGACGCCAGTGCCTGCACCAGGGGCGCTGACGCGGCCGGATCACCAAGCTCCGCCAAAGCGTCGGCCGCGGCGGTACGGACCTCGGGGTCCAAGTCCAAGGCCAAGGCTTGGAACAACGCGTCTAGGGCCCCAAGATCACCCAGATTGCCCAGCGCGTCGGCCGCCGCGACTCTAATCACCGGCTCTTCGTAATTGAGGAGGACCCATATCAGGAGGCCGAGGTCCAGCGCCTGCAGCTGTTCGATGCCTGTCAACTCGTCGACAACGTAGCCTTCGTCGACCAATGTTTCCACCAGAATTCGAAGGGCCTCTGGATCGGTCGATTCGCCCAACACTTCGAGGACGAACAAGCGCACTTCGGGGTCCTCGTTGGCCACGAGATCTTCCAGCGCCGCCTCGATTGCTTCTTCCGTAACGGGCTCTTTCTTCGGAACGGACTCCTGCTCCTGCGGCAGAGCGCCGTCCTCCGCATCCTCCTCCAACGGGACCTTGTCTACCTCCAACGGGGTTCTGTCACCCGACGGGGCTTTATCGCCGAGGCTCTCTGGAGGGGTAGGGTCGAAGGTGATCCAACCCAATCCCTCCAGGGCGATTTCCGCCCATTGGTGGGCTTGGTCCCAGTAAACGGTCTGTTCCTGGCTGGGACTGATGGCCCAACCCGACACCACCCTGGCAGGGACGCCCGCGGCCCGCGCAAGCACGACGAACGCGGTGCTGAAGTTGCCGTGACTGCCCTCTCCGTGGTCGAAGAGGAACCAGTCCACCGGGTCTTGACCGGTGGGCGGGCGTACCGGGGCCGGCCCCGGCAGGGCAAAGGCGAAGGTGTAGTTCTCCTTCAGGTACTCCTCGATTGCCCTGGCCCGCAGGTATGCCGACTCCTCCGTAGCGATTTCCGCCGCGAGGTCATGGATGCGCCGAGGCAGGTCTTCCGGTAGCTGGAGATAGGTTGAGTCGTCAACAGGGGCAGCCTTGATCAAGACATCCGGCGCATAGGCCGAAATGGAGGATTCCCACATGTACTGGGTCAGAGCGTGGTCGACGCTCGCGGTGGCGCTGTACGGGCGATACGTAGCATCGAGGTGGATGGCTCGCACGTTCTGCGATATTGCCAGAGGCCCGGCCACGAATCCGACGAGTTCGCCGGCGGGCGACACCGCGATGAGGTCCTCCGCGGCTGCTGGCGGCGTGGAGGTTGGCGGCGTAAGAAGCGCCATGTTTAGCGAAAAGCTGCTTTCTCCCGATGCCTGCATCCTGGCGATCCTGCTCACAAATCCGGCCACCAAGCCCGGGACCCTTTCTTCCGCATGGGTGGGAATGTGCACCGGGTCCACCTGCGCCCAGCCTCCGTTCACGTAGATGTCGCCCGTGGCTGCACGCAGATACGACGTATTGGCGGCACCCGATACAAGGAATACCGGTTCGTGGGCTAGCCGGGGGGTCTGTTCTGCTGTCAGACCTGGGTCCAAAGACATGTAAGGACCATCGGGTAGCCGCGGCGCTGTCGCCGTGGCTCCCCAAGTGTCGAGTGGACTAAGGTCCGGAGAGGCGGGGGCTTCCGCGTCCACCTGTCTCATTTCATCGGGGCGCAGGTATCGCTCGACGATCGCGCTGTACTCGACCGGCTCCTCAAGCCTCGATGCCTTCTCGAACAGCTTCAGTCCATCCAAAGATTGCGTATTGAAGAAGCCGAAGACGATGCCAATGGTCAGCCAGCCCGCCAGCACAGGCAGCAGGAGACGTGCGTTGAGGACAGCCGCGATGGCGAGGGAAAGGAAGAAGCCTGCCAGCACGACCACCCCGGCGGGTTCTAGAAACACCCGCTGGGCTTGGTGCTGCTCGTAGGAGATCTCCCGGCCCAATACCCCCGAGAACGCTAGATATGCTCCTACCCCAATCAAGCCGACGGCCACCAACACGCCCGGAAGCAGGCGCATGGATGGGCGCCGACCTTCCCGCTGCAGTGGGCGACCGCGGAATACAAGCAGCCCACCGATGCCTAGGATGATGGACAGCGCCATCACGCCAAACGTGAGAAGTGCAACCCCAGTGGGAAGGTGAATCTCATCCTCATCTGAGGGGTTGACCGTCAGAATGTCCTGCGGCCCTGTTGAGATTAGGGGTACAAGGAAGTTGAGAAGCAAGAAAAAGCCGGCAAGTGACGCTCCCAGCGCGAGAAGAAGCCCCGCTTGGCGAACCCACCTGCTGGAGAATCTGCCGGGCGGGCGTGGGATCATTCGTCGCACGACAGAATCACCCTCCGCCAGTGGCCCGCAAGTCAGGCAAGGAACAGAAGCGCGCCGCCGCCGCGCGTACGCCGACACAGGGGCCTTCGACTATTCCGGCAGCACGCGTCCTTAGACAAGGTCAAGAGTCAGGGGGCCATGCCTTGGCGCAGGGTATGTTGTACCACCAGCTAGACCGGTCGAACAAGTGCAGGCGGTTCGCGACACTACGGCGGTTGAGCCTTGATCATCCTCACTAGGTGCCACGCTCGACACTTCGAGCTTCTCTCGCCCGCTGCTCCATTTCCTCCACGCCCTCCCGCCGCCTGCAGCCGCTCCGCGCGTCCCCTTTTGGAAGAAACGCGGATTCCTGTACACGCCTAGGACATCACGGCGCGACTATTCCGACAGGAGGACCCCCCTCTCTCATGAGGTCCTCTGAGGTCCTCGAACAACGCCGCCGGTTGCTAGTCGATGAACCTACCCACCGTCCAGTCGATGAGTTCGACGAGCCGGTAGCCGTGCCGCGAGGCGTCGGCTGGCGGGTTCCCGTCCCGGCCAGGCGTCGTAGCGCTCTATCCTGATCCGGTAGGAGTACTACTCCTGGTAGTCAAAGCCGTCGATGGTTTCGTAAAACGACTCGCCGTCCACTACCATGCAGGTAAGCGGGCCGACGCCCGCAGTGGACCGGGAGAACAACCTGGACATCACGCTGGGCCGTACTCATAGAAGAGGAAGGGGAAGTCTGTAACAATTGCCTCGCAACCATCTCGATGGTTGCGAGGCAATCGACACGGAAGATTGCGATACTCGTGGGCGGTGGGTTTGAAGGGGACTGAAGACGGCGGCAGATGACTGGACCCAGTGCGGTTCGCAGTCTTGGCGTGGTACATCTGCCTTGACCGATAGGGAGAACTCTGCCTGTGTGGCGTCGCTGTAGGACAGCCTCTGCGCGCATGGCGCACGCCGCCCAGGTATCCTCTCTCCCTACGAGGGCTCCAGCAAGGGGGTCGCCCCGGTAATCTTGTCTTGTTCCATCGCTTCGACCTCCTCGGAAGAAAGGCCCAGGACCTCCTTCAAGGCCCAGAGCCGGTGCTCCCCCACGAAGGGCGCCAGGCCCGGGGCCGGCTGGGGCGCGACCGACATCCTCCAGGGGGGCATGCGCATGAGGAACTCGCCCGCTTCCGGGTGGCGCGCGGTGGTGAAGAAGCCGCGTGCGTTCAAGTGCTGGTCCTCGACCAGCCCCTTGGCGGTCAGGACGGGGCCGGCGTTCACCCCCGCCTGCGCGAGTTGGTGAAAGATCTCGGCGGCATCCTGCCCGGAGCTCCACGCCTCCAGGTAGCGGTTCAGGTCCTCCCGATGGTCCCACCGGCCTCTCTGCGCTCGAAAACGCTCCTCCTTGCTCCAATCCGGGTTGCCCATGACACGGCAAAGTGCATCCCACTGCTTGTCATTGGTCACCACGATGGTGATCCATTCGTCCTCGCCCCGAGTCCGGTAGCACCCATGGGGCGCCATCCATGAGTGCGTGTTACCCTTCCGTTCCCCGTTGCGCCGGTTCATGGCGTAGTCCATGATCGCCTCAGGGAGCAGGCTGGTGATGGCTTCGGCCTGCGAGAGGTCGATGTGCTGGCCTTGGCCGGTAACCGCCCGGTGCTCCAAGGCCGTCAGGATCGCGAAGGCCCCGGTGACTCCGGCTATGGGGTCGCCGTAGGACATGCCCTGGCGCATGGGAGGGCCGCCTGGGTAGCCCGTGCTCCACGCCAGGCCCGATATCGCGTCCATGCTGAGTCCCATGGCGCGGAAGGCCCGATAGGGCCCCGTGCGCCCGTAGCCCGACATGGAACACATGATGACGTCAGGCCGGACCTCGCGCAGAACAGGGTAGTCGATGCCCAGGCTCGCCATGACGCCGGCGCTGAAATTCTCCACGACCACATCGCTGATACTGGCCAGCGTCAGCAAATGCTCCTTGCCCTGGGGCCGCCCCAGGTCCAGGGTCAGGCCCAACTTGTTGCGGCCTAGATCGTGGAAGAGGGCGCTGCAGTTCCATGGGTCGGCACCTGGTTTGCCCCCGGGGAAATAGGGCAGGTGGCGCTGGGAATCAATGCGCTGGACGGCCTCCACCTTGATGACCTGCGCTCCAAGGTCTGCCATCAGGCGTGTGGCGTAGGGACCATCCCAGATCATGGAGAGGTCCAGCACCCGCACGCCTTCTAGCAAAGGGCGGCCCCCGGCGGTCTCCTTGGCCATCACACGACCCCCATTTCTCGTAACCGGGCCAGCTCCGTCTTGGGCATACCCATCTCCTGGCAAAAGACGGCTTCGTTATGCTCCCCCAGCAGGGGGGCCCGTCCGGTTTTCCAGGGTGTCTCGCTCATCTTGAAGGGGGTGCTCGGATAGGGTAGGGGGCCGGTATGCGGGTGGTCGATGGTCTCGAAGTAGCGGCGCGCCCGGTATTGAGGGTCCTCCAGCAGGTCTTCGGGCGAGGAGACCGAGGAGAAGGGCATGCCCCTCTCCTGGCCTTGCCGCGCGATCTCCTCCTTGTCATGCTCCATGAGCCAGGGCGCCATCAGAGCGTCGACCTCGTCTGCGCGGCGGCGCCGGTCCCGGCCGTCGGAGAACTCATCCTCGGCAAGCTCGGTGCTGCCCATCATCTCAACCAGGGCCGGCCATTGGGCCGCGCCGGCGGCCAGTATGGCCACATGCCCGTTACGGCATGGAAGGATAGTCATGGGATGGCTTGAAGGCTGGCGGTTTCCCGGCCGGGGAGCGACAACTTTCTGAGTCCAGTACATTGGGAGGGTCTCCCCCACCATGCCGGCGATGGACTCCTGGATCGATAGGTCAATGTGCTGGCCCTGGCCCGTGAAGCGCCGGGCGAAGATGGCGGCCAGGGTTGCCAGGGCGGCGTGCAGGCCGCCCTGGAAGAAGGACTGTCGTCCTCCCGCCTTCAGGGGTTCCCGGTCCTGCTCCCCGTTGATGGCCATCAGCCCGCCCAAGGCATAGAGGGTCAGGTCCGACGCCTCGTAGTCCCGGTAGGGGCCCGACTGGCCGAAGCTGGTGACGCTGGCCATTATGAGAGCGGGGTTCAGAGCCAGGAGGTCGTTGTAGCCCAGGCCCAAGCGCTCCATGGTCCCCGGGCGGAAGGCCTCCACCAGTACGTCGGCCTCTTGCACGAGGTCTCGGAAGAGCGACGCGCCGGCCGCCGTTTCGAGATTCAACGTGATGCCGCGCTTGTTGGTGTTCATGTACAAGAACAGCCCGGACCCCTCGGTATGGGGCAAGTCCTTGTAGAACGGTCCCAACCGGCGCAAGGGGTCGCCCTCGGGCGGCTCCACCTTCAGCACCTGCGCGCCGTAATCGGCCAGCAGCTTGGCGCAGTAAGGCCCGGCGATGAACTGGCTAAGATCGAGAACGCGGATGTGTTCAAGGGCGTTGCGGGTCATGATCGCTCCTTCCGCATGCGGGCCATGAAGGCCAGGAATCCCGGCGGGATGGTGACGGCCTGCGCAGCCGGTCGGCCTACGAGGAGCCGTTGCCCAGAAAATCCAGGATGACCTGAGCCAGCCGGTGCGGCGCCCATTCCACTACGTCGCCGCCCGTGTCTTCCATGGTGACGAGGGAGCCGTCGGCCAGGAGATCCGCGACAAGCCGACCCTGGCGGCCAAGGTGCTCTTCCGCCTCAGTGGCCAGCTCCACCACCAACGTCCTGGCCTCGATGCGGCTCAGCGCGGCTCCGAAATCAAACCCGATGTTGGCTCGGTAAACCCCACGAACGCTGTCCCGCGCCTGCATGAAATCGACCGCACGGTCCGCCAGTACCCTGAGCGCGTCGGGGGAGAGTTTTCGGGCAGCGAGCACCTTCTCGTTCCACCATATCCCGCTCAGGCTGACGTAGCTGGAAGCCCACTCCCCGAGCAGGCGCGGCTCTTCGGACAGGGTTTCGCCGCTCTTTGGTTGCCGGCCCATGATGGCGTGAACGGCGGCGTGGCGCTTCTCTCGGTCGACGATGATGCTGTGCGTCTCGCCGCACAGTATCACGCTCCCCACACGCCGCGGCCACCCGGACGCAAGCGACGCCGCGACCTTGTTCCCGGTGCCCAGTCCGAAGATGTCCGCTCTGGCAATGCCAAGGGCGTCCTGGAATTGAACGACGCTGAGAGCCAGGTCCTCCATCGTCGCCTGGGCAGGCAGCCGGTCCGAGCCGCCGGAGTCCAGCAGGTCGGGAGCGAAAACACGGTAGCGCTTGGCAAGTAGGGGAATGAGGCCCGTGTACACCCGAGACGACCGAGAGCTCGGATGGAAGAGGACCAGAGGACTGCCTTCGCCGTCCGCCGCGTAGTGGATCTGCCCCATGGGCGTGTCAACGTATGATCGCTTCAAGCCGACCTCCGGTTCGGCAAAGGGCTCACCACCCATCCGGGCCGCGAAACTGAGCGTGCCCGAGCCGCGGCTCGCCCCCAGGCCCTTCACTTCGGCAGTATCACTCGCAGGTCGCTGCCCGGCTGCGCTCCGCCCGTGAGGCGGATGGCCTGGCCAGTAATGTAGGACGACGCGTCGCTGACTAGGAACAGCGCAAGCGCGGCGACCTCCTCGGGCGTACCCAGGCGGCCCAGCGGCGTGCGGCTCAGCGCCTTTTGCTCGAGGGCGGGATCCGCCTTCATCGCCGCGTCCACGGCTGCCGTTCTGATCAGGTAAGGCACGATGGCGTTGAACCGCACTTGGGGAGCAAGCTCGGCGGCCAGCGTCCGGGTGATACTGATCACTCCCGCCTTTGGAGCGCCGTAGTGCGCGTACCATGGCAACGGGCCAATGCCGGCAATATCCGCGACGTTGACGACAGCCCCGGAGCCCCGCTCCAACATGTGCGTCCCGACCGTACGACAGCCCAGATACGTTGTCTTGAGGTTCTGCTGGACGCCCTCGTTCCAGCGTTGCGGCGTCAACTCCAGGAAGGGGGTGGGAACGGTGCCCCCGCCCACGTTGTTGACGAGCCCGTCCACCGTTCCAAAGGCGCTCACAGCCTGGGCAAGGAGCGATTCCACATCATCTCTGCGCCGCATGTCCCCGACGACGCACAGGGTTCGCCCTCCAAGGGCTTCCAGGTCCGCGGCCACGCCCCTGAGCTGGGTCTCGCTCGCCTCGGGGTCCTTGACGTTCATGCCGGCAAGGACCACGTTTGCTCCGGCTTCCGCGAATGCGGTGGCGATGGCTCGACCGATGCCCTGGCCGGCGCCGGTGACGATGGCCACTTTTCCTTTGAGTGAGAATCGGTCCAAGATCGCCATGGCTCTCAGCGTTTCTGCTTGGCCGGCTGCATCGAGTCTCAGGCGCCGGACGCTCGCAACCTCGGGTCGAGCACGTCTCTCAGGGCGTCCCCCAAGAGGTTGAAGGCCAGCACCGTAGCGGTGATGGCCAGCCCTGGAAAGAGGGCGATCCAGGGGGCCTGGATCATATACTGCCGTCCCGCGCCGGACAGCATGTTGCCCCACGTCGGCGTGGGAGGCGGCGGTCCCAAGCCCAAGAACGAAAGGGATGCCTCGGCGATGATCGCGAATCCCAGGTTGATCGTGACCAGCACGATGATTGGAGAGGTGACGTTGGGGAGGATATGCCTGAAGGCGATCCGCCAGCCCGAGCTGCCTATCGCACGGGCCGCCTCCACGTACATCAGCTCCTTGGCAGAGTACACATCTGCTCGGACAACGCGGCTGGCGATGGGCGTCAACACGAAGCCAAGGGCTAGGATGACGTTCTGGAGGCCAGACCCCAGCACGGTGACGACAACCATCGCCATAAGGAGTAAGGGAACGGACATGATGGCGTCCATGATCCGCTGTACTACCATATCGAACTTGCCGCCGATGTAGCCGGAGGCAAGGCCCCAGAGGGCGCCGTGGAGGATTCCCGCGGCAACGGAGGCCACTCCCACCAACAAAGACACGCGCGTTCCGTGGAGCACGCGGCTAAAGGTGTCGCGACCCACATCGTCGGTGCCGAAGAGGTGTTTCCAGCTCGGGCCCTGCAAGCGGTCTATGGGGTTGATCTCAGAGAACCCGAAGGGGGCGATAAGATCGACAGTGATCGCGGCGAAGGCGACCGCGAGAATCACCACGGCGCCGGCGGCCCCCAGAGGCTTGCGTTTCGAGAAGCTCCAGATCATGGCCGGCACCGTGAGATACAACCGTCGTGGGGCCAGCAGCCGCACGGCTTCTACGCCACCAGTTTGCGGTGGATGATCCATCAAGCGTACCGAATACGTGGGTCGAGCCACGCCACGACGAGGTCAACGCTCAAGTTCACGAATACCACCATCATGGCGAAGAATATGGTGACCGCTTGCAGCGCCGGGTAGTCCCGCTGAGCGATGGAGTTGACGGTGTGCAAGCCGAGGCCCGGGATCGTGAAGATGGTCTCGATGATGATGGCGCTGGCCATGAGGTTGGCGAAGATCACGCCGCCAACCGCCACCGTTGGCCCCATGGCATTCTTCATCGCATGGATGAAGATGACCCTGCGTTCCATGAGGCCTTTGGCCCTGGCGGTCCGCACGTAATCTTGCCTGAGCACCTCAAGCAGCGATGAGCGGATGAACCGGGCCAGGATGCCCGCGACGATGGCTCCGGACACGACCGCCGCCGGGAGGACCTGCTCCAGGTTGGTCAGGGGGTTGTCCAGGAAGTCTTGATAGGGTATTGGGGCGCTGTATCCCCACCATCTCGCGGGAAAGACGATCACCAGCGTCGCAATCCAGAAGCCCGGCACGGCTAATGCGGTGACGGCGAAGACCCTGGTAACGTAGTCGACGATCGTATCTTGCCTGAGTGCGGAGACGATCCCCGCGGGCACCGAGATCAGAAGGGCGATGACCATGGCGAGCCCAGCAACCTGAAGGGTTATGGGCGCCCGCCGTAAGACCTCGTCAATCACCGGCTCGCCGTCGAGGAATGAATCCCCTAGGTCGCCCCTCGCGAACCGGCCAAGCGTGACGAAGTACTGCTTGACGACCGGCTCGTCGATACCGAGGTCGGCGCGCAGGCGAGCCTCGACTTCAGGATCGCCCGAGGACGACGCTTCAATCAGCAGGGCATCGACGGCGTCTCCCGGCACAAGCCGGATCAGGGAGAACACCAGCGTGAAAACGAAGAACGCGACGGGAATAATTAGGAGGAGCCGTCTGACGACGTACGTCATAGGCTCCTCCCAATTATGCGCTGTTTACCCCGCCGAGCGTGTGTTTAGTTGTCGAACCAGAGCCGTTCGTGGTCCCGAACGTAGGTATTGATGGGCTGGACTTTGTACCGGCCCGAGTCACTCGTCCTGAGGTCTGCGTCCGCGACCGCCCACGTGAGGGAGTCGGCTACGCGCTGGAGCACTAGCTGATTGGTCAGGATATAGTCCTGGATTGCCTTGACCTTGACTTGCCGCGCCGCGTCGTCGCCGGTTGCGAGCATGTCATCGATCATCGCGTCAAGTTCCGGATCAGCCAGGCCGGAGCTGTTCTTGGCTCCGGTGGAATGGTAGTTGTTGTTCATGTAGGACTCCGGGCTGTTCGCTCCACCGAAGCCCCAGGCGACGTCCCTGTACGCCACGTCCTCGGTATGCTTTTTGAAGGAGGCGAAGTCCGGTTCCACGTTGGACACGACCTTGAAACCCAGAGCCTTCATCTCCTCGATGAATACCTCGACGTTGGCCTCGTAGTCACGCTGGAACTTGACGGAGTCCACGTGCAACTCGTAGCCCTCCGGTACGCCGGCCTCCCTGAGCAAGGCTATGGCCTCTTCAACGTCATACCGGTAGGAGTACTTCTCGGCGGCCAACTCTTCAGGGGTCAAGGCCCAGGCCGTGCCATGCTGACCGGAGACCGGACCCGCCCACTGACCGAGGCCGCCGAACGCCGCTTGAATGTGGGCGTCGAGGTCCATTCCAAGGGCGATGGCTTTGCGCACTCGAACGTCCTGGAACAACGGATTGTTCTGGTTGTAGTAGAGGACGTAGGAGCTCTGCCACAGGTACTCGATCACTTGGGCGTCGGGTCTCGCTCTCTGTACCTCCTGCACCTCTTCGTTGAACAAGTACTCGATGTAGTTCAGCTTGCCGGTAACGGTCGCGGCCGTCCGGGCCGCTCGGTCCGGGATGATCAAGCTTTCGGTGGCATCGACGTAGGGCAACTGGTTCCCGACGTGGTCTTCCTTCCAGTAGCTGTCGTTCCGGTCCATGAAGACGCCGACGTCTTTTTCCAACCGGTTCAGCGTGAAAGGCCCGGTGCCGATCGCCTGGGTGTTGAGGTCTTCGGTTTCGGGGGCCACGATGAGGGCCTCCCGTCCCGCCATGGCGAACGGAAGCAGTACGTCGACCTGGCTCGTATTGATGACGAAGGTGTACGGGTCCGGGGTCTCGAAGCTCACGACGTTCTTATACGTTGTCTTGTAGGAGCTTCCCTCGCCGGAGAGCCTTTCCAAATTCCACTTGATGTCTTCCGAGGTCAGCTCGCGTCCGTTGTGGTACATGACTCCAGTGTTCAGCTTGAACGTCATGCGCTCCCCGTTGTTGGAGAGGGTGACCCCCTCAGCAATGTCCGGCACGGTGATGACGTCGTTGGCCGTTTCGAGTGTATCGAGCTTCATCAGGCGATTGTAGATCGGGCTCACCGACTGCGCCGTCATGTGGTTCCCGTAGTGGGGATCCAGGTTCGGCAGGTTGGGACAGCACCAGGCCCAGGAGATGGAGCCGCCGTACTTGGCGCTGAACGCCGGCGTGGCGGTGGGCGCGGGAGCGGCAGTGGCAGTGGGTTCCGGCGTTGCCGTGGGCTGCGGGACCGCCGTCGGCGGGGGCGAAGTCGGGACCGCGGTCGGGTCGGTTCCTCCGCCGCAGGCCGCAACCACCATCGAGACGATAACCCCAAGCGCCAATAAGAACCCGAGTGCCTTTCGGCTGCTTATCGTTCCCATTAGAAATACCCCCTCCCCTCAACACTTGCCCGACCCTACACTCGAGTCGGGATTCGGCACGAACCGGGCCACCGATGGCGCATGATCCAAACTCGACCGCCACTCGGGGCCGAAAACTACCAAGTCGAGGCCCCTTTTGTCAAGCGACACTTGTTGCGGGCGCAAGCGCCGCTCTCACGGGGTCATCGCCGGAAGTCGCAGCCGCCGCCGGATGCCCCATGGCCGACGACCGCGCATGGGAGAAACAGCACGGCAAGGCCCTGATGTGTGCTAGGATGGCGAATCCGGTCTGCTGAGGCGACATCCGCTCCAGAAAAGGAGGGGAAGTTTTATGGGGCAAGCTACCGCGGGTCAGATCCTGGCCCAAGCCCTTGCGGCGGAAGGCGTGGACACGTTCTTTCACCTCCTGGAGCGGGAACGTCTCGTCTATGATCTGACCACGGCGGGGCTGAGAGCGGTCCTCGTCCGCAACGAGCTGGCCGGGGGAATGATGGCGCACGGCTACAGCCGGGTGGCCGGCAAGCCGGGCGTAGTTCTCACGGCTCCCGGCCCCGGCACCGCGAACCTCGTCCCGGCCCTGGCCAACGCCCTCGCGGACGCTTCCCCCGTCATCGCCTTGGGAGCGTCGGCTCATCTGCTGGACCGTCACACCGGTACCTTTCAAGAAATGGACCAGGTGAGATTGATGGAGCCGGCCACGAAATGGGCTGCCCAACTCACCCATCCCCACAGGATTGCCGAGTACGTCAGCTCGGCGTTCCGCCATGCGCTTGCCGCTCCCCAAGGGCCGGTGTATCTCGACTTGCCCGCGGACGTCGCGGAACAGGGACCGCCGATAGACGAAGAGCAGGCGAAGCGGCCCACCAACTACCGGACACAGGCGCGGCCGCATGCCGATCCTGCTCTCGTCGAGCAGGCGATCGAGTTGTTGGCCCAGGCCGACAAGCCCCTCGTTGTCACGGGCAGCGGCGTGCTGTGGTCGGGCGCCAGCAGCGAGCTGCAAGATTTCGTCGACCTCACGGGGACCCCCTTTTTCACGACGCCTCAAAGTCGCGGGGTCATTCCTGAAGACCATCCTCTCTTCTTTGGCGGGGCTCGGTCGATGGCGTTTCGAGAGGCGGATGTGGTGCTGGTGGTGGGCACACGAGCCAATATCATCTCGACCTTCTTCTTGCCGCCCCGGTGGAATCCGGACGTGAAGATCATCGCGGTGAATCTGGACCCGACGGAGATCGGCAAGAACGCCCCGGTGGAGGTCGGCCTGTACGGCGACGCTCAGGCGGTGTTGCGCCAGCTCACCGATGCAGCCAGGGGCCGCTTCGAGCCGGGCCGGTCCGAATGGGTCAGCGCCCTCGCCAAACGCGACGCCAGCCGAGCGGAGCGCGAGGCACAGCACCTCAACTCCGACCAAACGCCGATCCACCCGCTCCGATTGTGCCGCGAAGTCCGAGCTTTCATGGACCGCGACGCCATACTCGCCCTGGATGGGAATGAGACGCTGGTCTATGGCAATCAATCGATCCCGACTTTCGTGCCAGGGCACCGGCTCACTCCAGGGCCTCATGGCACCATGGGTGTGGGCGTGCCTTTCGGGATCGGGGCCCAGCTCGCCAAGCCCGACAAGCAGGTTGTGGTCCTCACCGGAGATGGGGCGTTCGGCTGGTATGGCATCGAGGTCGATACGGCAATCCGCTACCAGCTTCCGGTGCTGTTCGTGATTTGCAACAATGGAGGGTATGCGGCGGCTTTCGAAGGGATCGATAACCCGCAGCGCGAACTAGGCTTCACTCGGTACGACCGGATGATGGAAGCCCTGGGAGGCCACGGCGAGTTCGTTGAGCGCCCGGAGGACATCCGGCCTGCCCTCGAACGGGCCCAGGCCTCCGGCAAACCCGCAGCGGTAAACGTCATCACGGACCCCTACGCCAGCGCCAGCACCGCCGCGTTCTTCACCAGGCCGGACCGCCAGGGCGTCGGTGACGTCGGGTGGTATCTCTAGAGATGCCGGCCGGCGATGCCGCCCACCGGCGGCACCCTCTGCCGGCCCTGGCAAGCGGCACGCGGGGACGAGCACCCTTGGGTGCTCGGAGGAGGTAACCTGATGCCGGCAGTGCTGGAAGGCATTCGAGTTCTCGATTTCTCGCGTATCGGCGCCGGGCCGCTCAGCGCTCAGATGCTGGGGGACCTGGGCGCGGACGTCATCAAGGTGGAGGACGTAGAGGGCGGCATGCTGGACCGCCGCGTGACCTACCCCTGGTTGAACGACGAAGCGCTGCTCGTCCTGCAAATGAACCGGAATAAGCGCAGCATCGCCGTCGACATCAGCAGCCCTGAAGGCAAGGACATCATCTACAAGCTTGCGCGACAATCGGATGTCGTGGTCACGAACTTCCGGCCCTCGGTGAAAAAGCGCCTGAAGGTCGCCTACGAAGACCTTCGCCGCTTGAACGAGAAGATCATCTACGTCTCCGTCTCCGGCTTCGGCGACACCGGGCCCTACTCGGAAAAGAAGGGGCAGGACCTTCTCGCCCAGGCCATGAGCGGGGCCATGTGGATGAACAGCTTTGCCGATAACCCGCCCATTCCCATCGGGACCCTCATCGCCGACCTGGACACGGCGAAGCTGTCGGCCTATGGAGTCCTCGCCGCCCTCATCGCACGAGAGCGTTTCGGCGTGGGGCAAGAAGTGCAGGTCTCCTTGCTCGACACCATGGTCGATCTGCAGATGCACGACGCCTTCTATCAGCTCAATGGGGGCGGCATGTATCGCCGCGGCCGTCATGGCAGGGGAAACAGTTTCGGTTCGGGAGTCCCGTACGGGGCGTACGAGACCAGCGACGGCAAGTGGATCGCCATATCCGCCGGACTCGCCGAGGTCTGCTACGCCCTGGGTATCGAGGACCTGTCCCAGGACCCCCGCTACGACACGTGGGAGAAGCAGCGAGAGCACCAGGAGGAGCTCTGGCGGTTCGTTGAGCGGGCGATGGCCGAGCACACGGCGGAGCAGGCGCTGGGTCTATTCGAGGCCGCCGATATTTGGGCGGCGCCGGTCTACGACTACGAGGAAGTTTTCCTTGACCCCCAGGTGATCCACAATAAGATGCTGATCGAACTGGAAAACCCCCGAGGCGGGACGTATAAGACCACGGGCATGCCGGTGAAGTTGTCGCAGACGCCCGCCGGACCGCGCAGGCGCCCACCCCGCTATGCCGAGCACACGGCGGAAGTGCTCGAGTCGTTGGGCTACTCGCCGAGTGAAATCAAGAGGCTGGCCGAGAAGAGAGCCGAGAAGAGCGTGGTCGTCTTGGGCGAGTTGCCGGCGGACTCGTAGCGGGACAATCGAGAGCTTTATCTGCCAAACCCCTCATGATCCGACCAAGGCCCGGTTGGCATCCTATGCACCGCGGCCTGCGCTGGCAAACGCGGTAATCGATCAGACGACGGCGTGGCCGGCGCCACCGCCGGCGGCGATCGCCTCGCCGGTGATGCAGGCAGCCTTGGGCGACGCGAGAAACGCGACCAGGTAGGCAACCTCGCGGGACTCGACGATGCGGCGGATCGCGGCGCCGCCCGCCATCCGGGCCTCCACCTCCTCGGCCGTTGTCCCATCCCGCCGGGCGCGGTCGGCCAGCATCTGGTCGAACCACGGGGTCCGGGCAGTCCCAGGATGCACCACGTTGACGGTAATGCCCGACGGCCCGAGCTCATCGGCCAGCGTCTTGCTGAGATGAACCATGGCGACGTTGCGTATGCCGGTGCCGTAGCTGCCCGAACCGCGCGCCGACTGGCCCGCGACGTTGATGATGCGCCCCCATCCCTGGCGCGCCATGTGCGGCGCAACAGCGCGGGCGCAGCGTAGGCAGCCCATGAACTTCGTGTTCAGGTCCTGGTGCATCGCCTCGTCTGTCACGGCTCCCAGCGGGCCGGTGGCAAAGCCCCCCGGCCTGCCGGCGTTGTTCACCAGGATGTCGAGCCGGCCCAGGCGCTCGATGGTGATGTCAACCATGCGCTGGACCGCCTGAGCGTCGGCGACGTCGGCGACGACGGGCAGGACGCGGCAGCCCGTCTCTTGGGCCAGCTCCCGGGCGGCGGCCTCCAACCCCTGGCGGGTGCGGGCGCAGACCGCCACGTCGGCGCCCTCCATGGCCAGCTCGCGGGCGATAGCCTTGCCGATCCCCTGGCTCCCTCCCGTGACCAGCGCGACTTTGCCTTTGAGCTCCAGGTCCATGGCTGCCTCCCAGTCCGGGTGTTGTGAGAAACGGCTCCCGAGCGCCGCTTCAGAGTAGCGGCAGCCGCGGCCCGCGGGCAAGGTAAGGGGCAGGGAATCGCTCGATGCGCCATGGAGAACAGCCGCAGGAACTGGCGGCCCGTGGCCAAGGGCGCCGTGTGGCCGGATACGGTTGGCATGCCCAAACCTGAGCCAGACCGCGCACTTCGTGCTGGGCTGTCGGTGGCGGCCCCGTCCCGCGAAGGGCTACCCAGAGACGGGCGCAACGGCTCCGCCCGTCCGACCAGCTTCACCACTACAGCTCCACCCGTAGGAGGACATCAGCGTCGTGAACAACCGCAAGCTCCCAGGACATCACCCTGATCGTCGACGGCATCGAGGCCCTAGGCGACGGGGAGGGCAGCTTCGCCGAGGAAATCGGCAAGACGGGGCGTCAGCTTCGAACCGTCCAGATAGGGGAAGACCGAGCCATCCGGGTGTACGTGTCGGGGAAGATCACCGAAGTGCAGCTAGACCTTCAGCGTAAGTTCATCACCGAGCGGCTGGAGAGCCTCAGAGTCAAGGTGGAGGACTATTGGGCGAGGGAGGCCAGTGGCGCCAGGAAGCGCGGTCTGGCGGAGGCGGCTCTGGAGTGAGCAAGCAACGTTGGCGAGGACCTCGACGATTTGAGTCCCGAGCAACGCAAGGAGGTCCTCAGGATGGTCGTGGAGGGGGTCACAGTGGACCGGGAGAACAACCTGGACCTCACGCTGGCGGTACCCGTAGAAGAGAATGGGGAGTCTGTGGCATTGCCTCGCAACTATCTCCCAGAGGGAGAGAGGCTTAAAGTGGTGCCGGAGGGGGAGAGGTCGAAGGGGAGGCCGTCGGGTTGGCGTGGTATTCTTCGGCCCATTCCAGCCGCGGCCCGCGGCGCGGTGAACGGAGGGGCGACATGTCCGACGACCTCGTGCTGCTCGAAGAGAAGGACGGCGTGGGTACGCTCACGTTGAACCGGCCGGAGAAGCTGAACGCGATGAGCCCGCTCGTCCTCGCCGCCTTCGATGAACGCCTCGCCGAGGCCGCGCGCGACGACGCTATCAAGGTCCTGGTGATACGGGGCGCGGGGCGCTCCTTCTCATCGGGCTACGACCTCACCCGTCCCGCTGACCAGACCCTCGAGGCCGACCGCCTCCGCCTGCAAGCGAACCTGGAGCGCTGGCTGCGCATCCACGACTTGCCCAAACCGGTGATCGCCATGATCCACGGCCATTGCCTCGCGGGGGCGACGCAAATGTGCGTCTGCTGCGACGTCATCTTCACCGCCGAGGATGCCAGGATCGGCTTTCCCTCCATTCCTGCCGGCGCCGGCCTGATCGCCCAGACGTGGATGTGGCACGTCGGGCCCCACCGCGCCAAGTACATGTCGTTCCTTCCCGGGAGCCAGATATCGGGCAAGGACGCCGAGGCGTTCGGCTTCGCGACCCGCGCCTTCGCCCCCGACGATCTCGAAGCGGAGACCTACGCCTACGCTGCCCGCATCGCCAAAGTCCCCGCCGACCTGCTGCGCATCAAGAAGACGGCGGTGAACCGCGTGATGGACCTCAACGGCTTCCGGGCCGCGATCATGTACGGAGCGGAGTGGGACTCCATCTCGCACCAGACCGAAGGCGTCCGCGAGGTCCGCCGCATGATCGAGGAGCGAGGTCTGCGCGGCGCCATCCAGTGGTACCAAGACTCGTAGCGCCGCGATGCGGTTCCGCTTCACCGAACGGGAGGAGGCGTTCCGGCGGGAGGTGCGAGCCTTCTTCGACCGGGAGCTTCCTCCAGACTGGAGCGGCGTCTACCCCGACGCGGAATTCGAAGACGAGTACTGGGACTTCGTCCGCGGCCTCTCGGCCAAGCTCATAGCCCAGGGCTGGCCGACCATGGGCTGGCCGGAGGAGTACGGCGGCTGCGGCGCTCCGGTCATGGAGCAGGTCGTCTACAAGGAAGAGCTTGCCTACCGCCGGGCCCCCGACCGCGACCTCGTCGTGGGCGTCAATTTGGTCGCGCCGACGTTGATGGTCCACGGCACGGAGGAGCAGAAGCGCGCCTTCCTGCCGTCGATCGCGTCGGGTGAGGATGTCTACTGCCAGGGGTTCAGCGAGCCGGAATCGGGGTCGGATCTCGCCTCGCTGCAGTGCGCCGCGGTGCGGGACGGCGATGACTACGTCTTGAAGGGCTCGAAGATCTGGACGAGCGGGGCGCACCGCTCCAACCGCGTGCTCCTCCTGGCCCGCACCGACCCAAATGCACCAAAGCACCGCGGCATCACCGTGTTTCTGGTTCCCATGGACCTGCCGAGGATCACGGTGCGGCCGATCGTGAACATGATGGACGTGCACTACTTCAACCAGGTCTTCTTCGACGACGTGCGCATCTCGCGGGAGCTAATGATCGGCGAGGAGAACCGCGGCTGGTACGTCGCCGCCACCACGCTCGACTTCGAGCGTTCGGGGATCGGCTTCTTTGCCAATAACCAGCGCTCCATCGACGACCTCACCGCCTTCGTCCGGAGGCAGGCCGGGAGCGGCGGCCCGCCGCTCCCCGCTCCGCTTCGGCATGCCTTGGCCGAGACGGCCATCGCGAACCGCGCCGGTACGATGCTGGCCTACCGGATTGCCTCGATGCAGGCCGAGGGACTCATCCCGAACCAGGAGGCCTCGGCCGGGAAGCTGCTCTCGGCATCGATATCTCAGCGTGTGGCCCAGGTGGGCATGCGCATACTCGGCCTCCAGGGCCAGCCGCTCAAGGGGTCGCGGCGCGCGATACTCGGCGGCCTGCCCACCGGCGAATACCTCTACACGCTCTCCAACACGATCCAAGGCGGCACCAACGAAGTCCAGTTGAACATCATCGCCACCCGCGGGCTGGGGATGCCGCGGGCCTAGCCCGCGGGTGGCGTACCGCCAGGTCGGGGTAAGCGTCGGCCTAGCGGCTGTAACCCGAGCCGCCGGGGCGGCCCGATTCGGCGGGAAGGCCGCGGATGATGTGTTCCAGGAGGAAGGCGAAGTCCTGGTAGGCTTCGAGCCTTCCGAGGTCGCGCTCGAGGCGGCGTAGCTCGTCCATGAGGACCGAGAGGTCGTGACGGACCTCCGGGGCGTAGCGGCCGTCGGCGTAGGGGAGCGCGCCGTAGCGGTCGGCGGCAAGCGCCGCGATCGTGCCGAGCCGTAGACGCGGGTCGTCCATGGCGGCGAAGTCCGTGCCCCAGTGTCCCCAGATCGGGAAGTGCTGCCGGTTCGACGCTTGGCTCACCGGCGTGACCCAGCGCAGCTCGACCTCGCCAAGCTGCGCACCGGCTGCGCTTCTCGCGTGGATGCCCTCCACGAGGTCGAGCTCGTAGAAGACCGTAGTGGCCGCGCCCGACGGGATTTCCGCGAACTCCTTGCGGTCCTGGGTGAACGACTCGTCGGAGGTGATACGGTTCTCGTAGCCGATGATGCGCCAGGACTGGACGATGTCGGGGTCCCAGGTGACCTGGGCGCGGGTCTGGTCGGCGAAGGGGAGTGAGAGCGCCAGCCAGGCGCCGCGGTCGAAGGTCTCCCGCGCCTGGCTCGTGGTGCTGAGGTAGCGGTACCAGCCGTTGCCGTGCTGCGCAAGCTGCTCGAGTAGGTAGTCGTTGTAGTTCTCGACGCCGACGCCCACGGTGATGAGCCGCAGCGGGTTTCCGTGGTCGCGGCCGTCGGTGGACTCGAGGATGGCGAAGGGGTCGGTGGCGTCGACGTTGGCCACGCCGTCGGACATGAGGACGATGTAGTTGAACGCGTCGGGGCGTTCGCGGCGGGCTTGGTCGGCGAGCTGGACGCCGAGGTTGAGGCCGGCCTGCACGTTGGTCGAACCGTGCGGCTCCAGCCTCGAGATCGACCACCGCACGTCGTCGTGGTCCGGCGAGAGGGGCCCGACGGTGTAGGAGCGGATGACGTCGGTGGTGAAGTGCACCACCGAGATGCGGTCGTGCCTGCGCAGGCTTCGCCGGATGCTCTCGGCGGCCTCGCGGGCGATGTCCACCCGGTTGCCGTTCTGCATGGAGCCCGAGGCGTCGAGGACGAGGGTGACGTTGACCGGCCGTTCGTCCACGCGCAGGTCCGGCGCCTGGAAGGCCAGACGGGCGAGGACCTTTCCGTGGTCGAGGGGGTGCCGGAAGATGTCGGTGGAGATGGCGAAGCGGTCGTCGGAGCTGGGGCGGGCGTAGGCGTAGTCGAAGCTGTTGACCCACTCCTCGGCGCGAACGGAGGCGGGATCGACCTGGTAGCCCTCGTGAGCCCAATTGAGCGCGAGGTAGTAAGAAGTGCGGTCGGTATCGAGGCTGAAGGTCGATACCCGGTCTTCAGCCGTGGCGACCGCCGGGGAGCGGGCGTAGTCTTGGAACGTCGTGGCGCCGGGGCTGCCCTGCTCATTCCTGACGTTCGATGACCCCTGTGTGTAGTTTGGTGACCCGGACTGCGGCGATGCGTGCGGGGCCGCCGTCGCCACCGACGCGATTGGCGCCGCCGTTGGCTTCGCCATCATTGCCCCAGAGGCCGCCGTGGGTTCTCCCATTGCCGTGGGCATCGGAGCGGCAGTTGCCGCCGGCAACGGCGTGGCCTGATGCCTGCCCTGGGGGCCGGCCGCGCCCTGAGGGCCGGTTAGGCCCTGTGGGCCTTGGTTGCCAGTTTGGCCGCTCGGGCCGGCGACGCCGTCCGCTCCATCCTCCCCCGCCGGGCCCTCCGGCCCTTGGCCGCTGGTTGCACCTCTGGGGCCCGCCCGCCCGCCTTCGGGCGCGTCTGTTGCCGCCGGCGCTGTGGTCGGCAACGGCACTGCCGTCGCGGGGGCCGAGGTCGGCGCCGGAGCCTCGGTGGGGGTCACGTCCTTCGAGTCTGGGCCGCACGCCGCGAGGACGAGGGCGATGCCGAGAATCAAGCTGATCGTGGAGAAGATGCGTCGGGCCGGCATGTCTGGACCTCCCGTGGTGGTGTCGTACATGCCTAGAGACGCGCGGGGCCGGCGATTTGTTCCACGCGGCGCGGAAACCGGCGGTTCGACTATAATCGGGGCCACCGCGACCCAAAGGAGCCTGATCGATGAGCATCGATCCCGCGACGACCGCGATTCTGGTGATGGACTATGAAGTCGCCGTCACCAAGATGGTCCCCAACGAAGAAGCGCTGAGGAACGCCAAGACCGCCATCGAGGCGGGGCGGGCGGCGGGCGTCTCCATCATCTACGGCGTCGTCGAGTTTTCCGACGACTTCCCCGTGGTCCACCCCCGCAACTGGAGTTTTAGCCGACTGAAGGGCAGTGGGGCCTTCCGTATGGGGACGCCGGACGTCGAGGTGCACCCCGACCTGGCGCCGCAGCCTGGGGAGACGGTGATCAGGCGCCGCCGGGCCGGGTTGTTCGCGGCCACCGATCTCGACGCGGTCCTCAGGGCCAGGGACATCGGCACGCTGGTCTTGATGGGCGTCAGCACGGGCGGGCAGGTGCTCTCGGCGGTCAGGGCCGGGGTCGATCTCGACTACGATCTCTACGTGCTGTCCGACTGCTGCGCCGATAAGGACCCCGAAGTGCACCGCGTGCTCATGGAGAAGGTGCTGCCGATGCACTCGAAGGTGATAACCGTGAGTGAGTTCCAGGAAACGCTCGCCGGCTAGTAGTACCGGAGGTAACCGCCATGGACTTCGATGACATCATCGTCGAGACCTGCGACCACATCTGCACGATCACGTTCAACCGGCCTGAGAAGCTCAACGCGTTCCGGGCGCAAACGACGGTCGAGATGCGGGACGCCCTCGACGCCGTCGACGCGGACGGGGACATCCACTGCCTCATCCTCACCGGGGCGGGCCGCAGCTTTTCCTCCGGGCACGACACGTCGGAGCCGCAGCCGGACGGCGAGACCTGGCTGAGCCGGGACTCCCCCGGACGCACGCACAGCGAGGTCTGCGAGCGCATATTCCGGCTTCGCCAGCCGGTCATCTCCGCCATCAACGGGTGGTGCGCCGGCGGGGCCTTGGGAATGGCGCTTTGCAGCGACATCCTCATCGCCTCGGAGGATGCGAGGTTCTACGTGCCGCAGATCGCCTACGGCTATCCGAGCATGCCGACGATGGGCGCGCTCCTCTACAAGTTCGTCTCCGTCGCGTGGGCGAAGGACATCATCATCGGGCGGGCCAAGGTCGACGCCAAGACGGCGAAGGAGATCGGGCTGGTCACCAGAGTGGTGCCGAACGACAAGCTGATGGACGAGGCGAGGCGGACGGCGGAAGACATCGCCGAGGTCCCGCCGGACGTCATGGCGATGCAGCGCGAGATGATGAACCGCATCTGGTTCAACATGGGCGGCCCGGACGGCGCATTCGTTGCCGGACGGCACACGGCGATCGCCGGTCATTCGCACCCCGATTGGCGCGAGCGCGAGGCCAACTGGAAGGCGAGCCAGGGCAGGAAGCGAGAGGGCGGCTGACAGCGCGCCCGGCAGGACCGGCTCCGACGAGGCCTTCCCTCCGAATTATCGGAATCGGCGAGGCGTCCCGCGACGCTTTCCCGGCGGTCGGTGTCGAAATTCGTCATCTTGCCCTGATTCTTGGGCTGTGCTAGAGTCGCGGCACGTTCAAGACCCGCCGGAACGGCGTGGTCAAGGTGGCCCTGCACCGGTGCATCCAGCCCGGTTGGGAACAGTGGAGAGCGCGCCGTAGCCACAAGGAGACAAGCTATGCGATTCAGTTCCAAGATGTTGGTTGGTATCGTTGCGGTGCTTGCCGCCTTTGCCCTCATCGTAGCGGCGTGCGAGGGCGCGCAAGGCCCACCTGGTCCCGCAGGACCGGCGGGCCCGGCAGGACCGGCGGGCCCGGCAGGACCCGCAGGCCCCGCTGGCCCGGCAGGGCCCGAAGGGCCCGTTGGTGAAGGCGCGATGCCCGCGCCGACGGCCATGCCGGAGCCGACGGCCACGGCCATGCCGGAGCCGGCCATTATGGTCCCTGGCGCAGATCCCGACGCCAAACGGGGCGGGACCTTCCTCGTCCCGCAGCGGAGCGGCCCCAGGGCGTTCTTGCCGAACGCCGCGGGGTTCTACTCCGGCAACCAGATGTTCAGCCACGTCTACGACAAACTGGTGCGCTGGAACTGGGGCGAGCCGAAAGACCAGATCCTTCCCCACCTCGCCGAGAGCTGGGAGATCAGCTCGTCCGCCGACCGCTACACGTTCAACCTCAAGTCGGGCGTAAAGTGGCATGACGGCGAGGACTTCACCGCTTCCGACGCCAAGTACTCGCTGGAGAACCAGGGCGGCCGCGTGGCGCCCGAGTACGCGATCATCGGCAGCATCGACACACCGGATGACACGACGCTGATCGTCAACCTGGCGGAGCCGAACTCCAACTTCCTGGCCCCGCTGGCGATGCAGCTTTCGCCGATCTACGCCGAGCACGTCGTGGAAGGCTATTCCGGCGAGCCCATCAACGCGCCGCAGATCGGCACCGGCCCGTACCTCTACGAAGAGTTCACGCCGGACGTGAGTATGGACTTGTCGGCCAATCCGAACTACCACATTCCCGGCATTCCTTACCTCGACGCGGTGAAGTTCCTGTACATCCCCGACGAGGGGACCAGGGTCTCCGCGTTCAAGACCGGAAGGCTGCACGTGCTCGGCCCCGGGGCCACCACGGTCAACGCAGCGGTCATCGCGGACCTCAAGGGCGACGTCCCCGACCTGAACGAGAACGAGTTCTTCTCGCTCGAGGTCGCCGGCATCTTCTTCAATACGGCGAAGGCGCCGTGGGACGACATCCGCGTGCGGCGCGCAGCATTCCTGGCCTTCGACCACCAGGCCGCGCTCAGCGTGCTCCCAGAGCACGTCTTGATATCGGCGTTCCAGGTCGGGCCGCCGGGCTGGGGCCTCTCGGAAGATGAGATCGTCACGAGGCCCGGCTTCCGTTCGGGCGCCGACTTGGAGGCGGACCGCGAAGAGGCCAGGCGGCTGCTCGCGGAGGCCGGATTCGCCGATGGCCTCGACGTGGAGAACGTCGTGGTCTCCGGCACCACCTACAACGGCACTTTCTGGCAGTTCGCCCAAGACCAGCTGAGGACCATCGGCATCAACGCGAGCGGTGCGCAGCTGCCGTTCGCCGAGCATGCCGCTGCCAAGACGAACGGCGACTTCACGCTCAACGTGGATTCCCCGGCGATGAACTACGCCGACCCGAATGGGGCGATCCTCTCGATCCTCCCCGGCATCTTCGTCAAGCTGGAAGATGCGCAGACGGCCGACCTGTTCGCGCAGCAGCGCGGCGAGACCGATCCGGCGAAACGGAGCCAGCTCGTCATCGAGATGCAGGAGCGCATGTTCGAGACGATCCCCTACGTGCCGGTGAGTTGGCTTGGCTCGTTCTGGCCCGGACGTCCGGAAGTCCAGAACTACACGTCGCCGCTAGGGCAGTGGGGCAACGTCATGTGGGACCGCGTCTGGCTCGACGAATAAGCGGGCACCGGGGCGGCGGGCTGAGTCCGCCGCCCCGAAGAAGGACAACCTGGGGTTGAGGAGGGGTGCGAGATGACCACGGACGTCCAGACGATGCTGCTGTCCGCCGATAACCATATCGTCGAACCCCCCGACCTGTGGACCGCCCGCGCCGACGCGGACTACTTGGAGCGAGTGCCCAGGCTGGTGAAGGGCGATGACTACGACTGGTGGTGCGTCGAAGGCAACCAGTCGATGGGGTCCATCGGCAACACGACGCAGGCCGGCGACCGATATACGAGCGTCGAACCCCACAAGATGACGGCCAAGGGCCGCTGGGAGAGCGTGCGTCCGGGCGCCTACGATCCCCATGAGTCGGTCGCCGACATGGAGTACGACGGCGTCTTCGGCGGGGCGATCTTCCCCACCGCAGGCGTCGGCGGAATCTGGCGGATCGAAGACACGGGCCTGCTCAACGTGGTGTGCAGCCTCTACAACGAGTGGATCGCCGACTTCTGCAAGCCCTACCCCGACCGGCTCAAGGGTGTCGCGATGCTGAACCTCGACAACGTCGAGGATGGCGTGCGGGAGCTGTACCGGGCGCACGATCTGGGGCTGACCGCCGCCCTGATCACCGTCTACCCCAAGCACGAGCGGCAGTACCACAACCCCGAGTACGAGCCTCTCTGGGCCGCGGCCCACGAGCTGGGGATGCCGCTGTGCCTGCACTCGGGCTCCCACCGCGACGGCGTGCCCATGGACCAGTTCAACGATGAGGACCCAAACAACCCGCTTGGGGTCATGTACTGCACGCAGCAATACCGGGTCATGCGCTCCATCGCTTCGATGATCTGGTCGAAGGTGTTCGAGCGCTATCCCGACCTCAAGGTGGCCAGCGTCGAGAACAACGCGGGCTGGGCGCCGCACTTCCTCTACATGATGGACCTCCACCACCGGACCGGGGCATGCTGTGGCCCCGGTTCAAGAACGACATGTGCCCGAGCGACTTCTTCCACCGCAACGTCTTCCTGAGCTTCCAGGAAGACTGGCAGGCGGTGCGGGAGCGCGACCTGATCGGCGTCGAAAACCTGATGTGGGGCTCCGACTATCCCCATACCGAGGGGACGTGGCCCGACTCGAAGCGCGTGATCGGCGAGATCTTCAGCGAGGTCCCCGACGATGAGGTGCGCCTGATGACCCACGACAACGTTGCGAAGGTGTTCGGCTTCAACTAGCCTCAAGGGAGGCCGGTAAAGCCGGTCCCGAGGAGACACGTCATGGCCGAGTATGACCTCGTACTACGCGGAGGCACGGTCATCGAAGGGACCGGCGTCCCCCGCTACCGCGCCGACCTGGCGATCAAGGACGGACGGATCGCCAAGGTCAGCGGGCACATTCCGGCGGGAGCCGCCACTGAGCTTGACGCCGGCGGCTGCATCGTAGCCCCCGGCGCGATCAATCTGCACACGCACTACGACGCCCAGCTCAACTGGGACCCGTACGCCACGCTCGACGGCTGGTTCGGGCAGACCACGATGACCATCGGCCAGTGCGGGTTCGGCTTCGCGCCGACGCGGCCCGAAGACCGCGACCTGAACATGCGCATGATGAACCGCATCGAGGCGATCCCGCTCGATTCGATGCGCAAGGGGATGCGGTGGGACTGGGAGACGTACCCGGAATATCTCGACAGCCTCGACCGCCAGGGGCTCGGCGTCAACGTCGGCTCGCTTCTGCCGTTCTGTTCCCTGCGGGGCTACGTCTTGGGGATGATCCCCGCCAGAGAGCGCACCTCGGTGACCGACAAAGAGCTCAACCGAATGAAGGAGCTCTTCCACGAGGGCATGCAGGCCGGCTCGTTCGGCTTCGCCATCGACCGGAGCGAGGAGGACCGCTGCGAGGACGGCAGCCCGATTCCGACGCACATGGCCTCCGAGGCGGAGGTCGTTGGCCTGGCCGAGGTGCTCGGCGGGTTCGGCGTCGGCATGATGGGCTGGACGATGATCCGGTCGGTGAACCACGATGCTCAGGAGCGCATGGTCACCAAGATGCTCCGGGCCAGCGGAAGGCCGCTGCACGTGGTTTTGGACCGGAACGAGAGCGGCCCCGAGTGGTATCGCCAGTGCCGTGAGGAAGGGCTGCCGATCGCGCCGCAGAAGACCCCGCTCCGCATCGCCGGACGGTGGTCGCTGGCCGAGTACAACCTCTTCGACTACATGCCGTCCTGGGTCGACCCGCTGGTCGGCACCGCGGCGGTGCGGGCCGAAAAGCTCCGCGCACCCGGAGTCCGCGAGGCGATGAAGCGTGACGTCGAGGCGCAGCCCGACAGCCGGACCGACTGGGATTCGGTCAGGGTGCTGCAGGTCGTCCATGAGCGGAACTACCCCTACGAAGGGAAGTCGATGCGGCAGGTGGCGGAGATGATGGGCAAGCATCCCGTCGACGCGCTGCTGGACTTGGCGCTGGACGAGGACCTGCTGACCGAGTTCAGCAATCAGGAGTCCTACGAGGCCGAGGGCGATCTCGCGGGCAAGATCGCGGACCTCTGCGACCCTTCGACGCACATCTCGACGTCCGACGGCGGGGCGCACACCCGGTTCCAGGCCAACGCGCGGTGGGTGGTGGACATGCTTGCCTACTGGATCCGCGACAAGGAGATCATGTCGCTGGAGCAGGGGCACTACAAGATGAGCGCCTATCCGGCGTGGATCGCCGGCTACACCGACCGCGGGACCCTCACCGTCGGTCGGGCCGCCGACATCATGGTCTACGACCTCGGCGAGCTGGGCGTCCTCAACGAAGACCCGGTCTACTCCAATGACTTCCCGGAGGCGAGCGCCGCCTGATCCAGAAACCGAAGGGGCTGCGGTACACGCTGGTCAACGGCGCCGTGACGTTCGAGGAAAACGAGTGCACCGGGGCGCTACCGGGCAAGCTCCTTCGCAGCTACGATATGGCCCGTTAGGGCCGCCCCAGCGGCGCGTGGTTCTCGACGCCGGCCGTCACCGGACAGTCCACGAGGCCGGCGGCTCGCACGAGCAGCGGCGCCGCATCGTTGAATAGCTGAGGAACGAAGGCCTCGCCGTGCAACGCTATCTGGTAAACCGCCTCCTGTTGATCATCCCCACGGTGATCATCATTTCCTTCGCGATCTTCTTGATCTTCCGTCTGCTTCCCGGCGACGTGGCGCTCAATATCCTGTCCGACGATGGACGGAGCACCGTCGACCCGGTGGAGTACCAGGAGCTTCGCGACGAGCTTGGGCTCAACGACCCGCTCATGGTCCAGTACGGCGGGTGGCTCTGGGATCTCGTCCGGCTCGACGGCGGCAAGTCGTTGGTCACCGGGACCGCGGTCTTCAGCGACCTTGGCCGCACCCTGCCGATCACGCTCGAGCTTGCGGCCTTCGCCATTGTCATAAGTGGCATCATCGCCGTGCCGCTGGGCGTCATCGGTGCACTCAATCAAAACGGGGTGTGGGACCTCTCCGGCCGGCTCTTTACGACCATTGGCCTCGCCATGCCCAGTTTCCTGGCGGGCGCCCTGCTTTTCCTCTTGCTCGTCAACCAGTTCAGTTGGATTCCGCCGCTTGAGTTCACGCCCTTCTTCGAAGATCCGGTGGCGAACCTGCAGCAGATGATCTTCCCCGCGCTGGTGCTCGGCTTCGCGTCGTCCGCGGTGCTGACCAGGATCACGCGCTCCTCGATGCTCGAGGTCCTCCGCCAGGACTACGTCCGCACCGCAAGAGCCAAGGGCCTCTCTCCGAGCCTCGTCGTGCGGCGCCATTCCTTGCGCAATGCCCTGCTGCCGCTGGTGACCCTCGCCGGAATCGAAGTGGCTTTCCTGCTCGGCGGTTCGATCATCGTCGAGAGGATCTTCGTGCTCCCGGGGCTTGGGTCCCAGATGCTCAACGCCATCGAGTTGCGTGACTGGGTGACCGTGCAGACGGTCGTCACGGTCTTCGCCCTCTCGATCTTGCCGCTCAACGTCATCCTGGACGTCCTGTATGGGTGGCTGGACCCACGAATCCGCCTCGGAAGCGGTGTGTCGTGACTTCCGCGATGAGCGCGACGGCGTCCTCGTGGGTGTTGGGCCGGCTCCGCTTGCTGGGTAGGCGGACCTATCAATTCGCCCGGACGTCGCCGGCGGGGGCCGCCGGGGCGGTGCTCGTGCTCGTGATGGTGGTGTTGGCCGTCTTCGGTCCCTTGATCCAGCCCTATGGCCCGCTGGACACGAATTTCAACGACCTCTTCCGGGGTCCCGGCGGCGATTTCCTTCTCGGCACCGACTACCTGGGGCGGGACCAGTTCAGCCGTTTGATCGCGGGCGCGCGGCCCGCCATCTTCGTCTCCATCGCCTCGGTTTTCGCGGGTGTCGTCATCGGCGGGCTGATCGGGACCGTGAGCGGCTTCATCGGAGGATGGCTCGACCTGACCCTGCAGCGGATCATGGACGGGCTCCTGACGATGCCAACGCTGATTCTGGCGCTGGCCCTCGTTACCGTGTTGGGCCGCGGCGACGTCAACGTCGGCATCGCCATCGCGACGATCGCCATACCGATAGCCAACCGCCTGACCCGCGCCGTTACGCTGTCGAGCAAGGAGGAGACCTACGTGGAGGCCGCCAGGGCGATCGGCGCCTCCAGCGTCAGAGTCATGTTCCGCCACGTGGGGCCGAACCTGATCCCGCCGCTGCTCGTCGTGGTTTCCAACCTCATATCGTTCGCCATCATCATCGCCGCGGCGCTGGCCTTCCTCGGCGTGTCGGACTCGCCGCCGACGCCCTCCTGGGGACTGATGCTCTCCGAGGGCGTCGACCAGTATTCCACGCAAGCACCGTGGCTGGTCATCGGCCCGGCGGTCTTCATCTTCACCACCATCCTGGGCTTTACACTGTTAGGCGACGCGGGCCGCGACTATCTCGACCCGCGCATGCGATGATGCGGCCAACAGCCGAAAGGACGCAGCCATGACTACCGACATTGAATCCGCCAGACCAACGGACGCCGGCTTCCGGGTCGTGGGGACGAGGCCCATCCGGCACGATGGCGTGGAGAAGGTCACCGGCCGGGCCCGGTACGGCGCCGACGTGCAGGTGTCCGGTCTTCTGCACGGCAAGGTCCTGCGGAGCCCGCATCCGCACGCCCGCATCCGCCGCATCGACACCACCAAGGCGGAAGCGCTGCCGGACGTGAAGGCTGTCGCGACCTCCGCCGACCTCCCGCTCATCGGCGACCGGGCCATCGACTTCGCCGAAATCAGGGGCAACGCGAGGATGCTGGCCGAGAACGTCCTGGCCAGGTCGAAGGCCCTCTATAAGGGGCACGCTGTGGCCGCGGTCGCCGCGACCAGCCCCCACGCCGCCGAGGAGGCGCTGGCCCTGATCGACGTCGAGTACGAGATCCTGCCCACGGTGCTCACCTTCCGGGACGCGATGCGGCCCGACGCGCCCCTGCTGCATGAAGAGCTGACCACGCGGTCGACGTTCGCCTTTCTGGAACGGGGGAGCGATACCGAGGTCCCGAGCAACGTCTCCTTCCGCATCCAGTTCAAGAACGGCGACGTGGAGGAGGGATTCAACGAGGCCGACGTCATCGTCGAGCGCGAGTTCACCACCCAGACCGTGCATCAGGGGTACATCGAGCCCCATACGTCGACCGCATGGTGGGCGCCGGACGGGCAGGTGACGGTGTGGACGAGCACCCAGGGCCCGTTCAATATTCGCGCCGAGACCGCCATGATCCTGGGGATTCCCGAATCGTTGGTGCGGGTCATCCCCATGGAGATCGGGGGAGGCTTCGGCGGCAAGCTCGATACCTACCTCGACCCGGTGGCCGCCATCCTTTCCCGAAAGAGCGGCCAGCCCGTCAAGCTCGTCATGAGCCGCGCCGAAGTCCTGGAGGCGTCGGGCCCGACGTCGGCGACGAACCTCCGGTGCAAGATCGGGGCGACCGGAGCCGGGCGGATCACCGCCGCCGAGATATCAATGATCTATGAGGCCGGCGCCTTTCCGGGCTCGCCCGTTGGCGAAGGCGCGATGAGCGGCTCGGCGGCCTACAAGATCGACAACATCCTCATCGACGGCTGCGACGTCGTCTGCAACAAGCCGAAGGTGGCTGCCTACCGGGCGCCGGGAACCCCGGCCGCTGCCTACGCCGTCGAGAGCGTCCTCGACGAGCTGGCCGGCCGGCTCGACATGGACCCGCTCGATCTGCGGAAGAAGAACCTCGCCGGCAAGGGCGACCGGATGCCGAACGGCCTTCCCCAACCGCAGCACGGCGGCGAGCAGGTGATCGACGCCATGAAGCGGCATCCCCATTACCAGTCCGATCTCGGCGGGCCGAACCGCGGGCGCGGCATCGCGCTGGGCTACTGGAAGAACGCCAGCATGCAGTCCTGCGCCACGATGAACGTGAACAGCGACGGAACGGTCAGCCTGGTCACGGGGTCGGTCGATATCGGCGGAACGCGGGCCGCGGTCGCCATGCAGGCGGCGGAGGCGCTGGGGCTGGCGGCCACCGACGTGCACCCGCTCGTCACCGATACGGACTCCGTGGGCTGGACGGGGCTCACCGGCGGCAGCCGGACGGCGGTCGATACGGGCCGGGCCGCGCTCCTCGCCGCGGAGGCGGCGAAAGGCGAGATGGCGGCCCGCGCCGCCCTGCTCTGGGAGGTCGAGGCCGGCGACGTCGTCTTCGACGACGGCGAGTTCGTCTGCACGAAGGGCGAGGGCCGGCGGATCGGCTGGAAGGAGCTTGCGGAGCAGCTCCCGCGTTTGGGCGGTCTGATCTCGGTCTCGTCGGTGGCCCACCCCGCGAAGGCGGCCCCCGCGATTGCCGGGAACATTGTCGACGTCGAGGTGGACCCCGAAACGGGGAAGGTCAGCCTCCTCCGCGTGACCGCGTTTCCAGGACGTGGGGCAGGCGGCGCACCCCAGCTACGTCGAAGGCCAGATGCAGGGCGGCACGGTGCAGGGGGATCGGCTGGGCGCTGACCGAGACCTACAGTTTCACGAGCGAGGGGGTCATGTCCAACGCCAGCTTCTTGGACTACCGCATGCCGACCAGTTTGGACGTGCCCAACATCGACTCGGTGTTGCTGGAGGTCCCGACCCAGGAGCACCCGTTCGGGATGCGCGGCGTCGGCGAGGTCTCGATCGTCCCGCCCTTGGCCGCCGTCGCCAACGCGGTGTCGGACGCCATCGGCGTCAGGATGACGCGCCTGCCCATGACGCCGGCCGAGGTGCTGACCGCCCTGAGCGAGAAGTAGTCGCGGCTACTGGGCCAAAGCGCCCGGCACCTTGGGGAAGATGACCTCGTCCTCCTCCAGAGAGCGAAGCTCCTGTGCGGAACGGCCCAGCAGCTCGCTGACGACGTAGCCGTTGTGCTCCGCGACCAGTGGGGCCGCCGCGTCGATCTTCGCGGGCTTCGAGTTCCGCATCTTGGGAACGACCCCGGGTACCGTCAGCGGGCCGTGCAAGGGGTGCTCGACCTCGACCAACATCTCGCGGGCCTTGAGGTGCTCGTCCTCGAAGATGTCGGGCAGCTCGTGCACCGGCCCCACGACCAGGTCCTCCTCCCGCAGCGCGGCGAGCGCCTCGTCGACGGTGAGCTCGCACGACCACTCCTCGATCAGGACGTCGAGGTCGTCATGGTTCTCCCAGCGCTTCGGCGTCAGGGCGTAGCGGGGATCGTCGGCGAGCTCGGGGCGGCCGATGACCTTGGCCAGCCGGTGCCAGTTCGTGTCGCCGCCGCCGGCGATGACGATGTGCCCGTCCTTGCAGCGGTAGGCGCCGGAGACGCCGGCGCCCGCAACCCGGTTGCCGATCCGCTCGTAGAAGAGGTCGGCGAACTTGTAGCGGATGGGGTGGTAGTTCAACTGGTAGACCATCGCGTCGAGCATGCTGACGTCGACGTGCTCGCTCCGGCCGGACATGGCCCGCTGGCAGAGCGCCGACGCGACGCTCAGCGCCCCGAACATGCCCCCGGAGTAGTCGGCCATTTCGACGCCGTACTTGGTGGGTGGGTCGCCGGGCTGGCCGTTGAGGCTCATCAGCCCGCTCATCGCCTGCGCGATGAAGTCGACGCACGGGAGTTGTGAGTACGGCCCGACCTGGCCGAAGCCGGAGATCGACGCCAGCACGATCGTCGGGTTGAGCTTCTGAGGTCCTCGTACCCGATGCCGAGTCTGTCCATCACGCCCGGTCGAAAATTCTCGACGCAGGCGTCGGAGATCCGTATCAGATCGCGGAAGAGAGCCTTACCCTCCTCGGTCTTCAGGTCCACGGTCATGGACATCTTGCCGCGGTTGTGGACTTGGAAGGTGAGGCTCTCCCCGTAGGGTGTGGGGTATGCCCCGCCGTAGCGGCCCGCCTCCCCGTTCAGCGGCTCGACCTTGATCACCTCGGCTCCCAGATCCCGGAGCAGCGAGGTGCAGACCGGTCCCGCCATGAAGTGGGTCAGGTCGGCGACGCGTAGTCCGTGGAGCGGGCCGCTCATTTTAGGGCCTCCTTGCCGTCCTCAGGCGGCACAAGAATGGCAGAATCTCACCTGCCTCACAACACTGCGGGTCCGGTGAACGGGGACTAGGTTGTGGGAAGCGAGCGAAGCGCTGGTTGCGGCGTCACGCTGACTGCCTTCGGAAGCGGCCTACGGGGCAAGGGCCGCGGCGGTGCGCCGGGCGCCTGGTACCCCTGACTTGCTGTAGGGCGAACTTTGCGCGGGTAGCGGCGTTGTAGGTCAGCCGCTCCTCTTAGGCGAGGCGTGCCGGGATACCAAGCGATCAGGGCTCCGCCCCTAGAGTCAGACGAGGGCCAGTGGTGTCATGCCGGCGCCGGTGGCGTTGGCAAGGCGCAATGGAGCCCCGACGAACAGGAACTCGAAGACCCCGTCATCGACCAGCGCCCGCAGATCGACGTTTTCGAGCAGCGGCACGCCGAGGTCCCGGAGCGTGAGCGCATGAACGGGAAGGTCGCCGTCGCCGATGGGCAACTCCATCACCTCGACACCCGGCGTATCGGCGCCGAGGACGGCGACGTCCTTTTCCTTTAGCCACGGGCCGATGCCGGAGTCCGGTCCAGGCTCCCCCGTGTCCCAATAGGCGCGGTCCGTGAAGAAGACGCGGTGCCAGCCGGTGTGAATCAAAAGGATGTCGCCGGGCCTGACCTCAGTGCCCTGCTTTTCGGAGGCGGCATCCAGCAGCTCCGGCGTGACAACCTCGCCCCGT
>OZ220067.1:0-27339 GCA_964291475.2 Dehalococcoidia bacterium
GCGCCTCACCACGCATCGCGCCCGCGGACGGGCGGGAGCCCGGCCGTTGGCGCGGCTGACCGTCCTCGCGCTTTCGCGCCGCGTGTGCACAGCAAGACCGCGGAGTCCGGCGACCTTCGCCGGGTTGGTGGCCCTTCGCCTCGCTCCTTGGGGAGGAGGCCGCCTTGGCTAGGCTGTTGTTTCTCGGTGCGGCGTTCTTTGATTTGTACGGCCTGGGGGGCCGGGCCACGCGGGGCGGTCGTTGCGCGCGCCGTCGGGTATGACGGAGCGGACGGTCCGGTCCACCACGGTGGGTGAAGCGAGGCCGGCGGTTCGCGCACCCCGTGGGCTAGACGGGGATAGGTCCCCCGGGCCGCGGTTGAGGCGGCGCGAGGTCTTTGCCGTCCGTAGCGGTTACGGAGGCAGGTCGTCGTCACGTGGCCGGCGGGAGGCGGGACGACCCTCCGGGCTTATGGTCCGTTGGGAGGACGGGCCGGGATGGACTCTTCCGCCACGGTGGCGGTGTCCACTGATAGCGCCGCACCGAGAAGTGGGCGTGTGTGGTCGGTCGGGCCGGGTCCTCCTTTGGGTGATCTTGGTGGCCCGCGTTCCGCGCGTCCGCGGTTTGCGGGCCTGGGAACATATGTTCTTTGATGATGGTAGGGGAGAGGGTTGGGGGTTGTCAAGGGTGGTGTGGCAGTGGGGGAGTGGGCGCGTCGCGACGCGCCCCTACAGGGGAGGGTCGGCGGGTTTCGATGGCGGCTGGTGGTGATGAGGGGATCCCTCATCTCAATCTTCTCCCCACGGAGAGCTTTGCATAACTGGCGTTGGGGGCGCGAGGGAGGCGTCCATTGGTCACCCGTGGCGGTCGTAAGGGGGCCCCTCATCTCAATCTTCTCCCGGGGGGAGAAGAGGAAAGACCACCCGGCCCTACTCCTCCGACGCGCCTGACGGCGCGCGCCCTCTCTCAAATCTCCCCCAGAGGGGGAGAGGGAAGACCACCCCACTCCACCCGTTTTCCAACCAGCGGCGGGAGTTTTGCAAAGGAAGGGGGAAGACCCCGCCCGCACCCCTGGGCAACCACAAGGGTTGCCCCTACATGGACGGTCCCCTGCCGGCGGCGCGCGTTGTGCAAAAGGTGTCCAGCGGGAGAGGGCAAAGACCGCCCCGCGCCACGCGTCTTTCGGCTTGCCGAGGAGTTACGCAAAGGTCTCGCACGGGAGAAGAGGCAAGACCCTCCCGGCCCCGCCGCGCCGGCCGGATCTGGCGGGGGCGATGATACTTGACGAGGGTTGTCAAGGGGTTTACGGTTAACTTAAGAACAAGCGTTCGTATCCGGGACGGCTTTTGGGGCGCCGGGTGCGAGGGTCCGCTCGAAGTGAGCGGGCTTTTTTCGTTAAGGTCATGGAGGGAGGGTGCTATGAGCGGCAAGGCACGCGGGCGCCGGAGGCCGAGGGCGAGGCGGTCTGCGGCGGAACGGAGGCGGGTCTTTCTGGAAACGTACGGGCGGACTGGGGGTCTGACTATTGGGGCGGACGCAGCGGGGATCCCGGTAGAGACGGTGAATCAATGGATACGTACGGAGCGGGACTTCCGCACGGCGTTCGAGGAGGCGACGATGCGTTTCCGGGAGCGTCTGGACGCGGAGGTGCTGCGGCGCATCGAGGCGGGACGTGACGGGGTGCTGCTCCGCTTCAAGCTCCAGGCGGAGCTACCGGAGAAGTATGGGCGCGCGGGGAAGAAGGTGACGGTCAAACGCGGGTTGACCTGGGAGGACATAGAGCGCGCGGCCAGGGAAGATGAGGACGAGAAGGCGGCCGAGGAGGCGCTGAAGTTCCAGGAGGGATACCGCTATAACGAGGATGTGTACCGGTAGTGGGGGCAGCGCCGGAAGGGTGGGAGCGGGCGCGACGCGCCTCTAAGGGGTGGGCTGGAGCTGTGAGGGGGCGCTGTGGTGATAAGGGGGGTCCCGCAGGATGCGGCGAAAAGGGGGCATGCCGATTTTGGGGAAGGTTACAGGAAATGATGGATGGCGGCGCGAAAGGTAGCACTAAAGCTACATGCGTATTGTAGTATTGCGCGATGCGCGGGGCCCAGCATTAGGTCGCGGAGTCGGCATCGCCCGACGTACCGAAGTCTGCGGCTAGACGGGCCAATATTCCGGTACGTGGGAGGCGCATGTCCCTTAGGTCCCTGATTCCAGTCGTGCTCCTCCTAGCCGCTCTTGCAGCCGCGTGCCAGACCTCGCCCGCATCCACGTCGACACCAGAGCCGACACCGACTCCCGAACCGGCGGTAGCGCCCGAGCCGACACTAACTCATACGCCGGTCGTGGTGACGGCCACACCCACCGCTGCGCCCCAGCCGACACAGACCCCGTGGATCGTGATGGCCACACCGACCCCGACCCCACGCCCTAGACCTACCTTCACTCCGACGCCCACGCCGCTGCCCACCGCGACACCTGCGCCGACGAACACGCCGACAGCAATGCCGACGGCGACGCCGACACCGGTACCTACCCCGACGGCGACACCCGCGGCGACGCCGACACCAAGGCCAACGGCGACGCCGGCGGCCACCAGCGTGACGGCAACGCCCATTCCCACGGACAGGGCCATATTGACTGCGCTATACAACGCGACTGATGGGCTCAACTGGAAGGACAACACGAACTGGTTGAGTGACAAACCACTTGGTGAGTGGCATGGTGTTACCACAGATGGTGATGGCCGCGTTGTTACGCTAGACCTGAACTTCAATCAGTTGAGGGGGTCTATCCCGGCGCAACTCGGGAGCCTCTCCAATTTGCAGAGGCTGTCGCTCGGAATCAACGGATTGACAGGCCCCATCCCACCGGAACTGGGTGGCCTCTCCAACCTGAGAGACCTCTATCTCAGCGGCACCAAACTGGCGGGGCCGATCCCTGCAGAACTCGGCAACCTGACCAGCCTTCAGGTGCTGATCCTCGGCACCAGTGAACTGACGGGACCTATCCCACCGCAACTTGCCAACCTCTCCGACCTGCGATTCCTAGACCTCGGTTCTAATGACCTGGTGGGGCCGATCCCCGAGCAACTAGGTGACCTTTCCAACCTGGAGACACTGCATCTCCGCTCGAACCAGCTGACGGGACCTATTCCTGCAGAACTCGGCAACCTGTCCAGCCTTCAGTTGCTGACCCTCGGTTTCAATGAACTGACGGGGCTGATCCCACCGCAACTCGCCGACCTTTCCGACCTGTGGATCCTGGACCTCAAGTCTAATGACCTGAGGGGGCCGATCCCTGAGCAACTTGGTAAGCTGTCCAACCTGGAGTGGCTGCATCTCGATTACAACCAACTAACGGATCCAATTCCCACCCAGATCGGCGATCTCCGCAACTTGCGAGGACTTGACCTCCGTGGGAACGACCTGACGGGGCCGATTCCCGCGCAACTTGGCAACCTCTCCAATCTTGAGTATCTAGACCTCCACGACAACCGACTCACGGGGCCTATCCCGTCGCATTTGGCTGGCCTCTCTGAATTGCAGGGCTTGACGCTCGGTCGGAACGAACTGACGGGCCCTATCCCTGCGCAACTTGGTAACCTCTCCAACCTGGAGGGGCTGGATCTCAGCGGGAATCAACTGACGGGACCTATTCCTGCTGAACTCGGTAATCTCTCCAACCTGGAGGGGCTGGATCTCAGCGGGAATCAACTGACGGGGCCTATTCCCAGTGAACTTGGTAATCTCTCCAACCTGGAGAGGTTGTGGTTGGACGGCAACGAACTGCTAGGAGCGCTCCCCGGCGGGCTGACGAGGCTACCGGCACTGACCAGGCTCCGTTTCCAAGACAACGCAGGGCTTTGTGCGCCACCAGACGGCGCGTTCCAAGCCTGGCTACAGGGGCTTGAGGAGGTGGAGGGGGAGACGTGCTCGTCGTAGGAGAGGCCTGAAGGGCGGTCAGCGCTCGCAGACGACGCCGTCCTTGTCGCCGTCGCGGGCGGTGGGGACCGTGTCGGCGGGGAAGCCATAGCCGGCACCTTGGCTGCCTTGTCGGCGTTCGACGCCGGCCTGCTCCGCCTCCTCGCATGAGGCGTAAACGGTGGAGGTCTCGGCGGGTGTCGGCGTAGGGGCGGTGGTAGCCGCTGCCGCGCCGGTGCGCTCGCAGACGACGCCGTCGTTGTCGCCGTCGCGGGCGGTGGGGACCGTGTCGGCGGGGAAGCCGTAGCCCGAACCCTGGCTTCCTTGCCGGCGGGGGACGCCGGCTTGTTCGGCTTCGTCGCAGGAGGCGTAGGTGGTTGCGCCGGGGGCGAGGGTGGCGGTTGGCGGTGGCGTGGGTGTGGGAGGGATGTCTTCGCCGCAGGTGGCGGCCATTTCGAGGAGGGCGTCCCATTCCGCCGGCGTGGCGGAGAGGCCCCAGTCGGCCTTGATGGCGGCCCAGTCGATGGCGTATTGGCACCAGTAGGACGCGTCGGGGGGTCGCCATTCCTCGGGGCCGCTGTCGGACTTGGCGCGGTTGACCGAGTTCGTCACCGCGATCAGGTGGTTGGCGTAGGTGAGGTCGTTGGCGTAGGCGCGGCGGCGGGCGGCGTCCCAGTCCCAGGCTCCCGAGCGGTGGGCGTTGGAGAGGGGGACCATGTGGTCGACGTCGAGGTCGCGGGCCGAGGTGAGGATGTCGCCGGTGTAGGGGTCGAGCCATTCGCCCGTCGCGACGGTGCAGCGCTCCTCGTTGGTGAAGGTGACGGCGATGCGAGATTCCGCGACCAGGGTCTCGTGGCGGGCGTTTTGGCAGTCGCCGTCGTCGTCGACCCAGTGGCGCCAGTCGTCGCGGTCATATCTTGGCAGGTTGAACGGCACCGGGCGGACCAGCAGCTGCGGCAGGCCGCTGGGCAGGGCCGTGGGCGCGGGGACGAGCTGGGGGCCGGCGGTGGGCGTGGGGGAAGGGACGGGCGTGGCGGTGGGAACAGGCGTGACCGTTGCCGTGGGCGACGGTGCGGCGGTGGCGGCGGGTGGGAGCGGAGTGGTGGTCGGACCGGCGCCGGGGAGGTCGACGTCGCAGGCCGTGGCGAGCAGGGCCGTGGCGAGCAGGGCCAGTGTGCCTGCCCACAGCTTCCATTCCTGGAATGGTTTTGGACGATGCATGATTCCAGTGTAGCGGTGTGGGGAGGGGACCAAGGGCGAGGGTTGGCGGTGGTAGGGGAGCGGGCGCGTCGCGACGCGCCCCTACAGGGGAGGGGGCGGTCGGGTTTTCGATGGCGGTTGGCGGTTGGCGCGGGGTCCCTCATCTCAATCTTCTCCCGGGGGGAGAAGAGGAAAGACCACCCGGCACCGCCCCGGCCCTCTCTCAGTCTCGCCCAGAGGGAGAGAGGGTTAAGGTGCTCCCCCTTCGGGGGAGGGTTAGGTGATGCTCCGCCCCAGGGGCGGGCGCGTCGCGACGCGCCCCTACAGGGGAGGGTCGGCGGGTTTCGCTAACCGGTGGCGGTTGGCGCGGGGCCCCTCATCTCAATCTTCTCCCGGGGGGAGAAGAGGGGAGACCGCCCGGCCCCGCCCCACCGACGCGCCTGGCGGCGCGTGCCCTCTCTCAATCTCCCCCAGAGGGGGAGAGGCTATGAGGTTGCCCTCTCTCAGTCTCTCCCAGAGGGAGAGAGGTTTGAGGTGGCGCCCAGGATGCGAAATGCGGAAGGGGAGGGCGGCGGTCGGCGTCGTGGTAGTGGGCAGGTCGGTGCTTTAGCTCGTGGCGAGCAGGACCGCGACGAGCAGAGCCGCGGCAACGGCGACGGCGGAGAGCGCGACGAAGCGCGGTGTATCGCTGTTCATATTGGTGGAGGGCCTTCGGCGCGGGCCTACGCGCGCTTGCGCGCGTCCTCATCTAAGCCGCGCTAATGGTCCTCTAGCCTCCTTCTTTCGGAATCCAAGCGCTGAGTCACTGCGGCGAAGGGGTTGGTTTTCGGAATCCACCCGCCCTCTAGTCTCGTGCCCGCGCGGAGCGTTCTTATGGTGTTGAAGCTACGTCTGGCCGCTGGCCTCCATGAAGGCGCGGTGGTTGCGCTTCGTCTCGTCGATGTGGTCGCCGCCGAACTTTTCGAGCATGGCGCCGGCGAGTATCAGGGCCATCATGGCCTCGCCCACGACGCAGCCCGGCGGCACCTGGCAGACGTCGCTGCGCTCGTAGTGGGCCTCGACGACCTCGCCGGTGTCCATGTCGACCGACGGCAAGGGCTTGGCGAGGGTGGAGATTGGCTTGATGGCGACGCGCGCCACGACGGGCTGGCCCGTGGTCATGCCGCCTTCGAGGCCGCCCGCGTTGTTGCTGCGGCGGACCCACTTGGGCGCGCCGCCGGCCCAGGGCTCGATGATGTCGTGCACCTCCGACCCCATGAGCCGGGTCTGCGCGAAGCCGAGGCCGATCTCGACGCCCTTGACGGCGTGAATGCTCATCATCGCTTGGGCCAACTTGCCGTCGAGCTTCCGGTCCCACTGGATGTGGCTGCCGAGCCCAATGGGGACGCCGGTGGCGATGACCTCGAAGACGCCGCCGGCGGTGTTCTTGGAACGTTTCGCCTTATCGATGGCGGCCATCATGGGCTGCTCGGCCTCGGGGTCGGCGCAGCGCACCGGCGACGCCTCGACGGCGTCCCAGTCGATATCGCCTTTCGGCTTGGACTCGACGCCGGCGATGGAGACGACGTGCGCGTTGATCTCGACGCCGAGCTCTTCGAGAAAGCGCCGGGCCACGCCGCCGGCGGCGACGCGTCCCGCGGTCTCCCGCGCGCTGGCCCGCTCGAGGATGTTGCGGACGTCGTCCTGGCCGAACTTCACCACGCCGGCAAGGTCGGCGTGACCGGGCCGCAGCCGGGTCACGCGCTCCAGGCCCTTGCCCTCGTGGGGGCCGCCGCCGAGGGGATCGGACGACATGCCGTGCTCCCAGTTGACCCAGTCGCGGTTCCGCACCCAGAGGGAGATGGGGCTGCCCAGGGTCAAGCCGTGGCGGACGCCGGCGATGATCTTCGCCTCGTCCTTCTCGATCTTCATGCGCCCGCCGCGGCCGTAGCCCTTCTGGCGACGTTCCATGTCGCGGCGCAGATAGTCTTCGGTGAGCGGCAGCCCGGCAGGGACGCCCTCAACGATCACGTTGAGGCCCCTGCCATGAGACTCGCCGGAAGTGAGGAAGCGGAAGTTGCCCAAGAGTCGAAGACCTGCCCGAAGGCCGGCGGAAGAAGGAGCATGCCCTACCTTCCAGTGTAGCACGCGAGGGTCGCTGCCCCCCTGCGACTTCAGGAAGGCCGGCTCCCCGATGAGCCAAACGGGGGCGTATAATGGGGCCGTGGCTGCTTTCGTCGACAAGCTTCGCCGCGCCTCCCGGGCCAACGACTCGCTCCTGTGCATTGGCCTCGACCCCGACCCCGACCGCCTGCCGGGCGGCGTCTCCACGGCCGACTTCAACCGCGCCGTCATCGAGGCGACCAGCGACCTGGTCTGCGCCTACAAGCCCAACATCGCCTTCTACGAGCAATCGGGCATCGAGGGGCTTCGCGCGCTCGAAGCGACCGTCGCCGCCGTGCCCTCGGGGATACCCGTGATCGTCGATGCGAAGCGCGGCGACATGGCGAACACGGCGCAGGCCTACGCAAGGGCCCTCTTCGGCACCTGGGGCTTCGACGCCGCGACGGTCAATCCTTACCTGGGCGGCGATAGTGTCGAGCCGTTCTTGGAGTACGGCGACAAGGGTGTCTTCGTCCTATGCCGCACCTCGAACCCCGGCTCGTCCGATCTGCAGGCGTTGCTCACGACGACCGCGTCCGGCGGCGGTGCGATGCCCCTCTACCAGCATGTCGCGCTTCTGGCGCTGGAGTGGAACACGCGGGGGAACGTCGGGTTGGTAGTCGGGGCGACGCAGCCGGACGAGCTGCGCTGGGTGCGGGAGCGGTGCCCGTCGATGCCGCTGCTGATCCCCGGCGTGGGGGCGCAGGGCGGCGACGTCGCGGCGGCGGTGCGCGGTGGGGTCGACGCCAACGGCGAGCTGGCGATCATCAGCTCCTCGCGCGAGGTTCTGTACGCGTTCCGTGAGGATGGCGCCGGCGGCTTTGCCGAGGCCGCGCGCCGCGCCGCCGTCCGCGCCCGCGACCGTATGCGCGAGGCCCTGCCGGCGCGCCTCTAGCGGCGGCAAGGGCGGGGAACGGTCATGTCGGAAGAGGTCCTCACGCTGCACCTGGGGGACGTTGCCGTCCTCAAAAAGAAGCACCCTTGCGGCGCCGTCGAGTGGACCGTGGTCCGTCTGGGGGCCGACATCGGTCTGGTGTGCCGGGGCTGCGGGCGGCGTCAATTGATGGCGCGGTCGGCGCTCCGCGCGCGGGTGCGGTCGGTCAGGGCCGGATCGGAGTAGGCGCGGGGGGGGGCAACAGAGGCGGCGCCTCTTCCTGCGGAAACGCATGGGTAAATGGCGTCCGCGGCTCCGTTGACGTTGGTGCACCCCTCTCCACTCCCCGCCCTCACCCCAACCCTCTCCCAGGGGGAGAGGGAGGAGAACCTCCCCGCGACGCCCGTCTTCGCCTGTCCTAGGGTGCTGCTTCGTTGACACTGTTGCGAAGCGGGGCGTAGTATTCCCGGTAATCTTTTTCAGGAAGCGGTCGAGCCTTGAAGGCATCGAACCGCGAGGTCCCCGCATGGTTGAGATGACCATCGACAGCATTCGCGTCAGCCTGATGAACTATCAGCGCGTGGTCATCCTTAAGGAAAAGGCGGCTGACCGCTATCTGCCCATTTGGATTGGGCCGGCGGAGGCGGATGCGATCGCGGTGAAGCTCCAGGACGTCAGCGTGCCGCGTCCCCTTACCCACGACCTGTTGGGCAACGTGATCTCGGAGCTCGGGGGCAGCGTCAACTCGATCATCGTCCACGACCTGCAGAACGACACGTTCTTTGCCAAGATTGTCCTGAACGTCAACGGCAAGAGTATCGAGATCGACTCGCGGCCCAGCGACGCGTTGGCGCTGGCGGTGCGGTCGAAGGTCCCCGTCTTCACGGAGGAGGCGGTGCTGTCGAAGGCGGCGATCTTCCTCGACAAGGAGACGGGCAAGCCGATCACCGTCGCCGAGGCGGAGCAGGCCGAGCATCCGGCGCGTCCGCTGGACGAGGAAGAGATCAAGCGGATGTCGGCGTTCAAGTCGTTCATCGATACGCTCGACCTCAGCGGCCTGGGCAAAGAGGGCGCCGAAGGCAAAGAGGGCGCCGAGGGTGAAGAGGGCGCCGAGGGTACGGAAGACACGGAGAAGGAAGAGGGCAAGGAATAGCCCTCGCCGCGCCGCCTTCGCCCTCGTAGACACTCTTTGCGCTACCAGGTTGGGTGGCGCAATGAGCCGGCTCCTGCGCACCTGTGGTGGTTGGCAAGGGGCCCCTCATCTCAATCTTCTCCCGAGGGGAGAAGAGGCCGGACCTCCCCGCCGCGGCCCTCTCTCAGTCTCTCCCAGAGGAGGGGGCCTGCGGGTAGAGTTGGGGAGCGCGATGCTTCTCAACGGGCGCCGGGACGATTAGAATGGCGCGGGCAACCCCGACGGCGGCCGGGAAATCCGTTGACGCGAGGCCGTTCGACTTTGTTGACAGTCAAAGGGGTTGTGATAGAATGCACAAGCCCAGCGGGGAACCCGACTCACCTCCGAGGCTCATCCGTCAGAAAGACGTGTTGCGCCTCCTGGGATTCGGGTGGTATTTCGCCGCGAACCTGGCCATCGGGCTCGTGGGCGGGTACTTCCTCGATAAGTGGTTGGGGACCCAGCCGGTCTTCCTCCTCCTGGGACTGCTGCTAGGGACCGCCTCCGGTTTCTACGGCATGTTCAAGATGCTTATGCCGTTGTACACGCGAGAGGCGCGGGAGCGCGCCGCCCGCCCGGGGAATGACGAGTGACCGGGAAGCAGAAAGTTATCCTCCTCGTCATCGTAGCCTTCGCGGCGACGGTGGCGGGCCGACTCTTCTTCAACTTCCCCATTCCCTTTATCTCCCTCGCCGCCGAGACGGTAGCGAAGGACATCTTCGGCGTCTGGAACCTCACCAACAGCGTCATCTCCGCATGGATCGCGATGGCGGTGGTGATCCTCATTGTGTGGCTGGGGGTGCGGAAGCTTACGCTGGTCCCCAGCGGCCGGATGCAGAACCTCGTCGAGGGCGTCGTCGGCTGGCTTCTGGGCATCGTCGAGGACATGGCCGGGAAGAAGCGCGGCCGCATGTTCTTCCCTCTCATCGCGACGATCTTCATCTTCATCCTCGTCGGGAACTGGACCTCGCTCACGCCGGTGTTCGGCACCGTCGGCAAGGTTGAGACCGGCCAGTACCTGGTCTTCCACGCCGTCGAGATCGCCGTCGAAGACATGGTGGAAGAGATCGAAACGGCCCTGGCGGCTCCCGATGCCGACAAGGACGGGCTCCACCACCTCGAAGAGGTGCTGCACAACTACGAGGAAGAGGTCGAGTACTACTACAAGACTTCCACCTTCGAAGGCGCCGGGCCGCCGAACCCTCACGAGGTTGACGTGGTGGCCCACGATCTCGGCCTGCCCACGCTCACGCATCTCGTCGAAGAGGAGGGCGCGGCCGAGAAACTGGTCATCTTCGACGGCGATAGCGGGGCGCGGCTCATTCCCTTCGGCTTCGGCAAGGCCAAGGAAATCGAGCTGGGCGAGTGGTGGAACTTCGACGAGTGGGCGGCCCGGACGGGCACCGTCACCTCCGGCGAGACGGAGGTCAACCTCGAAGGCAAGACGGTCGGCCGCCTGCTGCCCTTCTTCCGGGGGATGAACACCGACTTGATGAACACGCTGGCCATCGCGCTCGTGGCGATGTTCATGGTGCAGTGGTGGGGGGTCAAGGCGAACGGCTTCTTCAGCTACGTTGGGCGGTTCATCCAGTTCCGCCAGGGTCCGCTCGGGTTCATCATCGGCATCCTCGAGGCGATCAGCGAGTTCGCCAAAATCATCAGCTTCAGCTTCCGGCTCTTCGGCAACATGTTCGCGGGCGAAGTGCTCATCTTCTCCGTGGCCTTCCTGCTGCCGATCATGGCCGGTGTCTTCGTCTTCCCCTTCTTGCTCGAGGTCTTCGTGGGGTTCATTCAGGCCGTCGTCTTCGCGATGCTAACCTTGGTGTTCGCGGTGCTGGCGACGACCTCCCACGACGATCACGGCGAGCAGGGTCATGGAGGCGGTCACTAGGGACATTTACGCCGGGCGCGCCCGGCTTCGAAAACGGAACGCGGATCTAGCGAGCAACTGAGTCAGGCAGAAAGGTCAGGAGGACAGGAATTATGGATGCGCTCTTCTCGGTGTTGGGTCAGACCGCCGTCGGCGACAGCGGCTTGAAGGCCATCGGCGCGGGTCTCTCGATCGGCGTCGGCGCCATCGGCCCGGGCATCGGCATCGGCATGCTGGTGGCGCGCGCGATGGAGGCCCTGGGCCGCAATCCGGAGGCCGAGAATTCGATCAGGACGAACATGATCCTGGGCATTGCGTTCGCCGAAGCGATCGCGATTTACGCTCTGATCGTGGCCGTCATCATCGCTTTCGTCCTCTAGCGGTTCGAATGGGAGTACAGGGCCGGGGACCGCGCCGCGGTCTCCGGGCGCTCCATTGGTAGAACCAAGGGGGTCTGCGTGGATGCACTAGGGATCAACCTACCCGGTCTGGTCGCCCAGATCATCAACTTCACCATCCTGCTGACGGTGCTGTACCTGTTGCTGTACAAGCCCGTCACGCGGATGCTGGACCAGCGCGGCGAACGGATCAAGGAAAGCCTGGAACAGGCCGACCGAATGAAGGCGGAAAGCGCCGAGGCCGAAGAGGCCGTGCGGAAACAGATCGAGGAGGCCCGCGAGGAGGGCCGCGCGATCGTGGCCCAGGCGACGCAAGTTGCCGAACGGGTCCGTGAGGAGGCGCGCGAGCAGGCGCGCCGCGACGCGGAGCAGATCACGGCCCGGGCCCAGGCCGACATCCAGCGCGAGCGGGACGAGGCCTTGGAGCGCCTGCGGGCGCAGTTCTCCGACCTCGCCATCCTCGCGGCGGAACGCGTCATCAATTCCTCGCTGGATGAGGCGCAGCACCGCCAGCTGATCGAGGAAGTGCTCCAAGAGGGCACGCAGAACGGCGCGAGTCAGAACTAGGGAACTTCGAGGAAGCAAGCAGTGCCGTCACCGGGAACATCGGCAAGACGCTACGCCCAAGCGGCGTTTGAGATCGCCCGCGAGCGCGACACGATGGACGCGTGGGTGAGCGATCTCGAGGCGCTCGCCGAGGCCGCCGCGCTGGAGGGCTTCTCCGAACTGGTGGAGAGCCCGAAGCTCTCGGTCGACCAGAAGCGCGAGGCCCTGGCGCAGATCCTCCCGGCGTTGAGCGCGGAGGGGCTGAACCTGGCGACGATCCTGGTCTCCAAGGGTCGGCTGACGGCCCTGGCCTTGCCGCTCGCAGCCGAGTTTCACCGGCTGCTCGACGAACATCGCGGCATCGTGCGGGCCGAGGTCGTCACCGCGGTGGAACCGGAACAGGCCGAGCGGGGTCGCATCGAGCAGTGGCTCGCGGACGTCACCGGCAAAGAGGTGCGCTTGGAATACCGCACCGACCCGGAGCTCGTCGGCGGGATGGTCGTCAAGATCGGCGACCGCGTCGTCGACGGAAGCGTCCGGTCGAAGCTGAACAGCCTGCGCCGCACCCTGCACGAGGGCGCGGCCTAGGGCCCGGAGCAAGGAACGACAATCGAGAACAGGACTAGGGAACGATAAACCCGAGAGGCCGCAGGCGCGGCCGGGGGGCAGAGGCATGGCGGCAAACGACATCGCCGCGATTATCAAGCAGCAAATCGAGCAGTACGGTGCATCGACGACCACCGTGGACGTCGGCACCGTCGTCGAGGTCGGCGACGGCATCGCCCGGGTGCACGGTCTCACCGGCATCAGCTACGGCGAGCTGGTCGACCTGCCGGGCAACGTCCAAGGCATGGCGCTGAACCTTGAAGAGGAGACCGTCGGCGTCGTGATCTTCGGCGAGGACTCGGCCATCAAGGAAGGCGACGAAGTCCGTGCCACCGGCCGCGTCGCCGAGGTTCCCGTGGGCGACGCCATGGTCGGGCGCGTGGTCGATTCGCTGGGCCGGCCCGTCGACGGCAAGGGCCCGATCAAGACGAGCGAGAGCCGCCCCGTCGAGAAGATCGCCCCCAACGTGGTGACCCGGAAGTCGGTCGACCGCCCCGTGCAGACGGGCTTGAAGGTCATCGACTCGATGATCCCGATCGGGCGCGGCCAGCGCGAGCTCATCATCGGCGACCGGACGACGGGCAAGTCGGCCATCGCGATCGACGCCATCATCAATCAGAAAGGTGGCGACCTGATCTGCATCTATGTCGCCATCGGCCAGAAGGCGGGCAAGGTCGCCCAGACCGTGGGCATCCTTGAGGCCGCGGGCGCGATGGAGCACACCATCATCGTCGCCGCCAACGCCTCGGACTCGGCCGCGCTCCAGTATCTCGCTCCCTACTCGGGCACCGCCATGGGCGAGTTCTTCATGGACCAGGGCAAGGACGCCCTGATCATCTACGACGACCTCTCCAAGCACGCCTGGGCCTACCGGCAGATGTCGCTGCTGCTGCGGCGCCCGCCGGGACGCGAGGCCTATCCGGGCGACGTCTTCTATCTCCACAGCCGCTTGCTCGAACGCTCGGCCAACCTCGACGCCGAGTTCGGCGGCGGTTCGTTGACGGCGCTGCCCATCATCGAGACGCAGGCCGGCGACGTCTCGGCCTACGTGCCGACGAACGTGATTTCGATCACCGACGGACAGATCTTCCTGGAGACCGACCTGTTCAACGCCGGCGTGCGGCCCGCGATGAACGTGGGCATTTCGGTGTCGCGGGTGGGCGGCTCGGCGCAGACGCGGGCGATGAAGAAGGTCGCCGGCGGCCTCCGCCTCGACCTTGCCCAGTTCCGCGCCCTGGCGGCCTTCGCCCAGTTCGGCACCGCCGACCTCGACGCCACGACCCGCGCCCAGATCGAGCGGGGACAGCGCATGACGGAGCTGCTGAAGCAGGGGCAGTACGGCCCCTACTCGCTCGCCGACCAGGTGGCGGTGCTCTACGCGGGCGTCAACGGATTCCTCGACGACGTGCCGGTCGAGAAGGTCACCGCCTTCGACGCCGCTTTCGTCGAGTTCATGCGCACCAACCACCCCGAGATCCTTGCGGCCATCACCGAGTCGAGCGACGTCCCCGACGAGACCGGCGAGCAGTTGAAGGCCGCGATCCAGGAGTTCAAGGACTCGGTGCCCTACTAGGGGAGAGCCTCCGCTAAAGCTGGACTATGGCGAATCTGAGAACCATACGGCGGCGCATCAGGAGCGTCGAGAATACGGCGAAGATCACGCGCGCCATGGAGATGATCGCGGCGTCGAAGATGCGCCGCGCTCAGGACCGCGTGCTGGCCGGACGGCCTTACGCCGATAAGCTGCAGAGCGTCCTCGGACACCTCGCGGCCCAGTCGGAGAGCCTGGAGGACCTGCACCCGCTGCTGGAAAAGCGGGAGGTGCAGAACGTCCAGATCCTCCATGTCACCCCCGACCGCGGCCTCACCGGCGGCCTCAACTCGAACCTCAACCGGCGCGCCTCGCAGTTCGTGCTCGAAGAGAAGCTGCCGGTCTCGGCGGTGACCATCGGCAAAAAGGGCCGCGACTTCCTCATTCGCTACGGGCAGAACGTCACCGCCTCCTTCACGGACATCGGCGACCGCTTCGACGTTCCCGACATCCAGCCCATGACCCGGCTCATCACCGACGCGTACATGTCGGGCGAGGCCGACCGCGTCTATCTGATCTACGCCGAGTTCGTCTCGATGGTGGTGCAGCGGCCCGTGGTGCGGCAACTGCTGCCGATCGAACCGGAGGCGGCGGCCGACGGCGCCGCGGTGCACGCCAGCTATATCTACGAGCCGGACGCGGCCGGCGTCCTCCGCGAGCTGCTGCCGCGCTTCGTCGACGTGCAGGTCTACCAGGCCCTGCTCGAAGCGAACGCGAGCGAGCACTCCGCCCGCATGGTCGCCATGCGCAACGCGACCGACAGCGCCAACGATATGATCCAGGGACTCACGCTCGAAATGAACAAGGTCCGCCAGGCCACGATCACCGGCGAGCTGCTCGACATCACCGGCGGCGTCGTGGCGCTGGAGGGATAAGGATTCACCGAACGACAGTAACGGCTCTCCTGGAAAGGGAGGAACGAGATGGCAACCGGTAAAGTGGTGCAGGTGATCGGCACGGTGGTGGACGTGGAGTTCGGCGCCGCGGAGCTGCCGGCTATCTACAACGCGCTCGAAGTCGGCCAGAACGGCGACAAGATCGTCCTCGAGGTCGAGCAGCACATCGGCAACAACTGGGTGCGCTGTCTCGCGCTCGGCGCGACCGAGGGTCTGACCCGAGGCGCGGAAGCCGTCGACACCGGCCAGCCGATCGCCGTGCCGGTCGGACGTCCCTCCCTGGGCCGCCTCTTCAACGTCACCGGCGACGCCCTCGACAACCTCGGCGACGTTGCCTCCGACGAGAAGTGGCCGATCCACCGGCCCGCCCCTCCCTTCGAGGACCAGGTCACCGAGGCCCAGGTGCTGGAGACCGGCATCAAGGTGCTCGACCTGATGACGCCGTTCGCCAAGGGCGGCAAGATCGGCGCCTACGGCGGCGCGGGCGTCGGGAAGACCGTGGTGATTCAGGAGCTCATCCGGAACATCGCCACCGAGCACGGCGGCTTCTCCGTGTTCGCCGGCGTGGGCGAGCGCTCCCGCGAAGGCAACGACCTCTGGCACGAGATGCAAGAGTCGGGCGTGATCGACAAGACCGTGCTCGTCTTCGGCCAGATGAACGAACCGCCCGGCGTGCGACTCCGCATCGCGCTGACCGGCCTCACCATGGCCGAGTTCTTCCGCGACCGCGAAGGGCAGGACGTCCTCCTCTTCATCGACAACATCTACCGGTACATCCTCGCCGGCATGGAAGTGTCGGCGCTCCTGGGACGCATGCCCTCCGCCGTCGGCTATCAGCCGACCCTCTCAACCGAGATGGGCGACCTCGAAGAGCGCATCACCTCGACCAAGAGCGGCTCCATCACGTCATTCCAGGCGATCTACGTCCCCGCGGACGACTACACCGACCCCGGCGTGGCGACGACGTTCGGCCATCTCGACGCGGTCATCTCCCTGGACCGGGACCTCGCATCCCAGGCGCTCTACCCCGCCGTCGACCCGCTGGTGTCGAGCTCGCGCGTCCTCGACCCCAACGTCGTCAGCAAGGACCACTACGATGCCGCTCAGGGCGTCCGACTCGTCCTCCAGCGCTACAAGGACCTCCAGGACATCATCGCGATTCTGGGCATGGAAGAGCTGTCGGAAGAGGACAAGCAGACCGTGTCCCGCGCCCGCAAGATCCAGCGGTTCCTCACCCAGCCGATGTTCGTCGCCGAGCCGTTCACCGGCATCGAAGGCCGGTACGTGCCCGTCGCCGAGACGGTGCGCGGGTTCAAGGAGATCCTGGAAGGGAAGCACGACGACATCCCCGAGCAGGCCTTCTACATGAAGGGAACGATTGAGGAGGCCGTCGAAGAGGGCCAGAAGATGCTGGCCAGCAACTAGGAGGCCGGAACCCTCCGGTCGCCGCCCGTGAGAAGAGAGACATGGCGAAGCTGAAGATCGAGATCGTCACCGCCGAGCGCACCGTCCTCGAAGCCGAGGCCGACATGATCATTGCGCCCGGCACCGAGGGCCAGCTCGGCCTGCTGCCGCGTCACGCTCCGCTGCTCACGATGCTCGAACCCGGCGAGATACGCCTCAAGGACGGCGGGCAAGATACGCTGACCTTCGCCGTCGCGGGCGGCTTCCTCGAGATACTCGACAACAAGGTGATCGTGCTGGCGGACTCGGCGGAGCGCGCCGACGAGATCGACCTCGCCCGGGCCGAAGAGGCGATGCGGAAGGCCCAGGAGCGAATCGCCTCACACGCTACCGACCTTGACCTGCAGCGCGCCCTCAACTCGCTGCGGCGGGCGAACATCCGCCTGAAAGTGGCCCGCCGCCGCCGCGCCACCGGCGCTCCGGAGCCGCCGCGCCGCTAAGACGCGCCCATCGCTCCCCTACGCGTCCGCGCCCTGTTGCGACGCCAGGTGGTACGTCATCGTCTGGAGACCCAGGACGGGGTCGATGTTACGGACCCGCACGTCTTCGGGGGCCTGCGGCGCGATCGGTGCGTAGTTCAGGATCGCCTTCACGCCGCACTCGACGAGCTGATCGATCACCAATTGCGCCGTCTGCGCCGGCACCGCGACGATGGCGATGTCGATGCGCTGACTGCCGATCACCGCGGGCAGGTCGTTGGTCGAGAGTACGTTGAGATGGGCCAGCTCGCGGCCGATCTGGTCGGGGTCGTTGTCGAAGGCCGCGACGACGCGGAAGCCCTCGGGGCCGAACCCGGGGTAGTTGATGATGGCCCGCCCCAGCCGGCCCACGCCGATCACGGCGGTATTCCACTCGCGGTCGAGCCCCAGGACGCGGCGTAGCTCGCCGACGAGGTAGCCCACGTTGTAGCCGCGGCCTTGCTTGCCGAAGCGCCCGAAGTAGCTCAGGTCCTTCCGTATCTGCGCCGGCGTGACGCCGAGGCGGTCGCCGAGCTCGCGCGAGCTGACGACCTCGACGCCGTCGTCGCGGAGCTGGGCCAGCACCCGCACGTAGAGCGGCAGGCGCAGGATGACGACTTCGGGGATGTTCTGAGGAATCGATTGTTCTTGGGTCAAACCGTGGCGGGCTGGGGCTGGGCAGGGGCGCCCGCGGGCTCCTTTCGGCAGAGGTGGATGGCGACGGAGCCGAGGTTCAGCAGCCGCCAGTCGACGCGGGCGAACCCGGCCGCGCGAATGAGGCCCGCGAGCGGCTCGGGGCCGGGGAAGGTCTTGATTGAAGCGGTGAGATAGCGGTAGGCGCCGGGGTCGCCGGTCACGGCGCCGCCGAGGAGGGGCAGCACGTAATTGAGGTAGGGGCGGTAGAGCGCGGCGACGAGGGCCGAGGGCGGCTGGGTGAACTCCAGGCAGAGGAAGCGGCCCGAGGGCTTGAGCACGCGGGCGATTTCGGCCAGGCCCCGGCGGAGGTCGGCGAAGTTGCGGACGGTGAAGGCGGCCGCCGCGCCATCGAAGACGGCGTCGGCGAAGGGGAGGCGCAGGGCGTCGGCAAGGACGTGGGAGATGTCGAGGCCGCCGTTGGTCTCGCGGGCGCGCCGCGCGCTGATCTGGAGCATGGGGGCGCTGAGGTCGCAGGCGGTGACCGATGCCCCCGCTGAGGCCAGCGCGAGCGAGAGGTCGCCGGTGCCCGATCCCACGTCCAAGATGCGCTCCCCCGCTACCGGCGCGAAATCCTTGATCGCTTGCCGCCGCCAGCCGCGGTCGCGGCCCAGGCTGATGACGCGGTTCCCAAGGTCGTACCTTGGAGCGATGCGCCCGAACAGGCGGCGAACGTAGCCCGTCTTCTCCGCGTCCGATGCCATGGCTTGTCGAGACACTACGCGAAAGAACCGCCCGATTGCTACAGGATTCACAATTCTAAGGAGACTCCGGCGAAAGCGTCAATTGCACCGATGTAACGAACAGGTGAACGTGAAGGGTATAATCGGTGGGCCATGCACGTGGGCGTTTGCAGACTCTCCCTGAGAATCCCCGAAAACGACAATATCAAAGGGAAACGGCGGGTGGCCCACTCGATTTCCTCGAAGGTCCGCGCGAAGTTCAACGTCGCCATCGCCGAGATCGAGGACCAGGAGGCATGGCAGCGGCTCACCTTCGGGCTGACGTGCGTGAGCAACGACGGCCGGCACGCCAACTCCATGCTGTCGAACGTGGTGCATTACATTGAGCGACAGCTTGGCGACGTCGAGCTGCTGGACTACGAGATAGAGATCATCGACGGCGCCTAGCCGCGGCCCTGTTCGCGCCGGACGCCCGCGCTCTGAGCGAGACGGTGGATACGCAGACCTTCCTGGCGCGCGTCCGTGAGCAGGACTGGTACAAGGACCAGATCGTGCATCTGGAAGAGGTCCGGCCGCGCCCGGTCCGCCACCGCGACCTTACCGGACCGCTCCCCGACGCACTGGAGGCGCAGTTAGGTTCGCTGGGACTGCTGCCCCTGTACGAGCATCAAGCGCGGGCAGTCGAGGCGCTCCGCGAGGGGTCGAACGTCGTGGTCGCCACCGCCACGGCGAGCGGGAAGAGCCTCTGCTACCACGTGCCGGTGCTGGAGCGCCTGCTGCGGACGCGGGGCTCGCGGGCGCTTTACCTCTTCCCCACCAAGGCCCTGGCCCAGGACCAGCTGCGCAAGCTCCGCGAGCTTGGCGCGTTTATGGATCCGCCGCTCCGCTGCGCGACGTACGACGGCGATACGGAAGGCCGCGACCGGGCCGAGATACGCCGCGCCGGTCAGGTTGTGATCACCAACCCGGACATGCTCCACCTTGGCATCCTCCCCAACCACGTGGGCTGGAAGCGGTTCTTCGCCGGGCTCCGCTACGTGGTCATCGACGAGAGCCACGTCTACCGCGGCGTCTTCGGCTCGCACGTGGCCAACGTCGTGCGGCGCCTGCGCCGCGTCTGCGCCCTCTACGGCGGCGCGCCGCAGTTCGTGTTGTGCTCGGCGACGGTGGCGAATCCGGGCGAGCACGCCGAACGCCTGACGGGGCTGCCTTTCGAGGTCATCGACGACGACGGCTCTCCGTACGGCGGAAAGGACTTCGTGCTCTGGAACCCACCGCTCATCGACGAGGAGCAGACGGCGCGGGGCAGCCCGAACTCCGAGGCGACGCACCTTTTCTCCGAGCTGGTGAAGGACGAGGTCCGCACCATCGCCTTCAGCCGCAGCCGCAAGACCGCCGAGCTCGTCTACAGCTACACCCGCGACCGCTTGAAGCAGGAGTCGGTCCCGCTGTCGCGCCGTGTCCGCGCCTACCGGGCCGGCTATCTGGCCGAGGACCGCCGCGCCATCGAGCAGGGACTCTTCGAAGGCTCGCTGCTCGGCGTCTCGGCCACGAACGCCCTTGAGCTAGGCATCGACGTGGGCGACCTCGACGCCACCGTGCTCAACGGGTATCCGGGCACGATCGCGAGCGCCTGGCAGCAGGCGGGGCGCAGCGGCCGCGGAGGCGAGCGCTCCCTGAGCGTGATGATCGCCTCCGACAATCCCCTCGATCAGTACCTCATGCGCCACCCCGACGCCTTCTTCGGTAAGCCGCAGGAACACGTGCTGATCGCGCCCGCCAACCCCTACGTCCTCGAGCCGCACCTCGCCTGCGCCGCCTTCGAGGTCCCGCTGGAAGCGAAAGACGAGGCGCTTTTCGGCGAAGAGATGCGCGGGCTGCTGTCCCACATGGAGAAGGAGGACGTCGTCCATGAGGCGCGCGGCCGCTGGTTCCCCGCCCCCGGCGTCGTCTACCCCGCCGAGCAGGTCGACATCCGCTCCGCCGGCGGCGACCGCTTTCTTGTGGTCGAGGAGACGAGCGGAGCGCTCATCGAGCACGTCGATGCCTCGATTGTCTTCTCGCAGCTGCACCCGGGCGCCGTTTACCTGCATCAAGGCGAGCCGTTCTTCGTCACCGAGCTTGACCTGGAGGCGCGCACCGCTCATCTCCGGCCGCACAAGGATCCCTACTACACCACCACTCGCCACATGACCGACATCGACATCGAAGGCGTCGCGTCGCGGAAGCGCGTGAACGGGATTGAGGTCTTCCTGGGGACGGTGGAGGTAGCGCGCACCGTCATTGGCTACCTGCGCAAGCAGCAGCTCACCGACTCGGTCATCGACGACGTGCCGCTCGAACCCCAGACCCGATCGTTCGTGACCACGGCGCTCTGGTTTGACATAGCCGATGCGGCGCTCACGGAGATCGACCGCCTGAAGCTCGACCTTCCGGGTGGGCTGCACGCCGCCGAGCACGCGGCCATCGGCATGCTGCCCTTCTTCGCCATGTGCGACCGCGCCGATATCGGCGGCGTCTCCACCGCTCTGCACGCCGACACGGGCAAGCCGCAGATCTTCATCTACGACGGCCACCCCGGCGGCGTCGGCATCGCCGAGAAGGGTTACGACTTGATCGAGGAGCTTTGGGGGACGACGCTGCGGGCCATCCGCGAGTGCCCCTGCAGGGATGGGTGTCCCTCGTGCATTCAGTCGCCCAAGTGCGGCAACAACAACGAGCCGCTCGACAAGCGCGCCGCGGCCGTCATTCTCGACCGCCACCTGCAAGGGGCGGGCCGTTGAGCCGTCTTGCTACCATGAATAGGCTGCCTAAGGATGAATCTTCAGTGAGGCCCCGGTGACGCTTCTCAACATGCGGAAATTGCTCGAGAGCGGTGGGAGGGAATACGCCGCCCGCCGGTTGGTCCGCCCCGTCGCGCTCTTCATCAAGACCGAGCAGCTCTCCTCCCTTCTGCTCCTGGCGGCGACGGTAGCGGCCCTCATATGGGTGAACTCCCCGTTCGCCGACGAGTACGTCGAGTTCTGGCACACGGAACTCGCCTTCGACATCACGATCTTCGGGATCCACCTCACCCTGGAAGAATGGGTCAACCACGGCTTCATGGCGATCTTCTTCTTCGTCATCGGGCTTGAGATCAAGCGCGAGTTCGTCCATGGGGAGCTGCGGGAACGGCGGAAGGCCGCGCTTCCCATGATGGCCGCCGTCGGCGGCATGGTCGTGCCCGCGCTCATCTTCTTCGCCTTCAACGGCACGGGCGAAGACGGGCGCGGCTGGGGTATTCCCCTTGCGACCGACATCGCGTTCGCGCTCGGCGTGCTCGGTCTGCTCGGGCGCTCACTCCCCGCCGAGCTCCGTGTCTTTCTCCTTGCCCTCGCCGTCGTCGACGACATCGGCTCGATCCTGGTCATTGCCGTCTTCTACACCGGCAGCGTCGATCTGCAAGCTCTGGGCTGGGGAGCGCTGGTCCTCGGGGCCATCATCGTGGCGAGCCGCGTTCTGGGTATTCGGGTGGTTGGGCTCTACGTCGTGCTTGGCGCCTTGTTCTGGGTCGCGCTAGAAAAGTCGGGGATTCACGCCACCCTCGCGGGCGTCATTCTCGGCCTGCTCACGCCGGCCCACGCGCACTACAACCCGAAGGGATTCCGCGCGGCAATCGACGTGCTGGCACGCCGCCACGAGGCCGCAACGGAGCGGCATGATGAAGAGGAGGCCGGCGCCGCGCTGGGCGAAATCGACGATCTCGTGGAGGGGAGCGAGTCGCCGTTGGAACGGCTGGAGCGTCAGGTGCATCCCTGGAGCAGCTATCTGATATTGCCGTTGTTCGCGCTGGCCAACGCCGGCATCGTCCTCTCCGGCGACGCACTGTCCGACGCCTTCTCCAATTCGGTTACCTACGGTGTCATCGCCGGGCTGCTCGTGGGCAAGACAGTGGGCGTGACGGCGTTCACCTACCTCGCGGTCAAGACGGGGATCGCGGCACTGCCGAGCGGAGTCACCTGGACGCATATCATCGGCACCGCCATGCTCGCCGGAATCGGTTTCACCGTCTCGATCTTCATTTCGGCCCTGGCCTACGACCACCCGCTCTCCGAGGACGCGAAGATCGGGGTGCTTGTCGCCTCGATCCTCGCCGGCGTCGGCGGCTACCTGTTCCTCAAGGCCTTCGGGACCCGGGCGCCGGCGAAGCAGGACGAGCAAAGCACGGGGCCATGAGGGTCCGCGTCCTCGGCGCGCACAACGCGGCCTCGGCGACCACCGCGCCGGTCTCCCTGCTCGTCGACGATGTGATCTGCATCGACGCGGGCGCGGTCCACACCGCACTGACCATCGAGGAGCAACGACGCGTTCGCGCCGTGCTGCTTACGCACCGCCACTTCGACCACATCCACGGCGTGCCGCTGCTCGCGATCAACACCGCCGGCCACGGCCTGACCCGGGTCTACGGGCTGGAATCGGTGCTCGCCGAGCTGCAGGAGCACCTGATCAACGGCGTGCTCTACCCGGACTTCCTCCCCGGCGGCAAGCTGCCCTCGCTCGACCTTCGCACCATCGAGCCGTTCGAGGAAGTCGCGATCGAGGGGTGCACGGCCCTCGCCGTTCCCGTCGAGCACGGCGTCGACGCGGTGGGCTACGAGGTGCGCTCGACGGATGGCCGGAGCATCTTCTACACCGGCGACACGGGGGGAGGTCTGGCGCGAGCGTGGGAGCACGTGACGCCCGACGTCTTGTTCTGCGAGGTGACCCATCCCAACGGTCAGGGTGCGGGATCGAAGCACCTCACACCGGCCCTTTTCGAGGCCGAAATGGCCTCCTACCTCGACCGGAAACCGGCCCCCGCGCGGGTGATCGCCGTCCACATGACGCCCTGGTTGGAGGAGGGGATCGTGACGGAACTGCGGGGGGTCTCCCAGCGCCTTGGCGTCGAGGTTGAGCCGGCCTACGAGGGCATGGTCGTCGAAGTCTAGGCGCCGTCAGGCGATGCGGTAGAGCCGCGCGGCATTCTCCCGCGTGAGCAACTCGACCACCGACGGCTCGAGTCCGACGTGGTCCTCGGCGATCCGCTCCTTGGAGTGCGGCCAACTGCTCCCGGGGTGTGGGTAGTCGGAAGACCACATGATGCTCTCCGGGGCGAAGTCGGCCATCAGCTTGATGCTGTCCGGGTCGCCGAGGTAGGTGGTGAGTACCTGCCGCCGGTAGAGCTCCGACGGCGGGACTTCGGGGCGGAAGTCCTTGAACGTGCCTCGGTACTTGTGGAAGACCTCGTCCATCTTCGTGATGAGGAAGGGGATCCACCAGAGGCCCGATTCTCCCAGCACGACCTTGAGGCCGGGGTGGCGCTCCAGCATGCCGCAGAAGCAGATGCTCGACAGCACTTCGTCCAACTGCAGCGCCGAGACCGAGACGTAGGCGCCCATCATCCAACTGGAGGGCCGCGACCGGAGGCTGTGCGTACCCGCTTGGGCGAGATGGACGGAGACCGGCATCCGCGCCGCCTCCGCCTCCTCCCACAGCGGCTCCCAGCATGGATCGAAGATGGGGCGGTCCTCCTCGGTGTGGTCGAAGATGGCGCCGCGGTGGCCGAGGCCGGCGGTGCGGCGAAGCTCGCCGGCGGCCTCCTCGGGGTCGTGCGTGGGGAGCACCGCAAGGTTGTGAATGCGGCCGCCGGCGGCCTGGTCGAACTCGGCGGTCCAGTCGTTGTAGACCCTGATGCACTCGCGGCGCAGCTCCGGGCTCAGGGCGGGGATTCCCTTGAGGCCGGGGTAGATGACCTGGGCGTAGACGCCGTCCGCGTCCATGTCTTCCAGCCGCAGGGCGGGGGTCGAGGGGCGGACGGTCCAGTCGCCCGGGATACCGGCGCGCTCGAAGAGGCCCGGCATCGAGCCGGGGCGTCCGGGGCCGTGGGGGCCCCAGCGCGCGCCGTCCGCCTCCCAGATCGGGCCGCGCACCGGGTCGTCGACGACGCGCGGCGCGGTGTCTCTGAACTCGGACGGGAGGCGGCTGGTCCAGAGGTCGGCCGGCAGCTCGTTGAGGTCGAGGTGGTCGTCGGCGGAGATGTAGGTTGGGGTGGTCGTGGTCATGGTTGTCGTGCATCCTCTCGGCGGCGTGCCGTGCCCGACAATACTAGTACACTACGGCCATGAGGCGCGCCGCTTTCGTCTACGACGATCAAGTCTCCCGCCACGTGCTGCGCGAGGACCACGTGATGCGTCCGACGCGCCTGCGGTACACGCACGACCTGCTCGACGCCTACGGCGCGTTCGAGCGTTCCGACAAGGTCGCGCCGCGCCAGGCGTCGCTCGACGAGATCGGCTGGTTCCACACCAAGGAATACGTCCACGCGGTGCAGGCGATCAGCGGCGGTGAAGGCGGCGTGACGCCGGAGCGCTACAACTTCAGCGCGCACGGCGACAACCCGCCCTACGAGGGCATGTTCGAGGCGTCGGCGCTCTCCACCGGCGGGTCGCTGGTGGCGGCGGAGATGGTCGCGGGAGGCGACGTGGACGTGGCCTTCAACGTGGCGGGTGGCCTGCATCACGCCGCCGCGGGGCATGCCTCCGGCTTCTGCATCTTCAACGACCCCGTCATCGCCATCGAGGCGCTGCGCCGACGCGGTCTCCGGGTGATGTACGTCGACATCGACTGCCACCACGGCGACGGGGTGCAGGCAGCGTTCTACGACGCCAACGACGTGCTGACGCTGTCGATGCACGAGTCGGGGCGCTACCTCTTTCCCGGCACGGGCGAGGTCGGCGAGCTCGGCGAGGGCGAGGGCCGGGGATTCTCGGTGAACCTGCCGCTGGCTCCCTACACCGGCGACGAGACGTTTCACTGGGCGTTCGACGCCGTCGTGCCGCGGATCGCGGAGGCGTTCGCCCCGGACGTGCTGGTGACGCAGCTTGGCATGGACACGCACTTCGACGACCCCATCACCCATCTCGCGATGACAGTGCAAGGCCACGGCGAAGCGGTGCGCAAGCTCGGCGGCATGGTGGGGAAGTGGGTCGCGCTCGGCGGGGGCGGCTACGACATGTCGGCGGTGGCGAGGGGCTGGGCGCTCGACTTCGGGGTGATGATGGGGAGCGACCTGCCCGACGCGATACCGGCTTCCTACTCGGCGGAGTACGGTCTGAGCCGCCTGCGCGACAACCCGCCTCCTGTCGAACCCCGCTACCAAGAGGCGGCCCGGACGTTCGCCGAGGCCTCCGTCGCCGAGGTCAAGCGTCTCGTCTTTCCCCTCCACCGGCTCGCTTGACCCCCGCGCGCGGCCCGCGTACATTCGCCGTGCTCCCGTTCGGTCCAGCAGGACGTCGTAGGAGCGAGGAGGCCGCGATGCCGATGATCGAAGAGCAGGATGGCGGCGCGAGGTTGGTTGTCGTCCATCAGGACGAGTATCCCTACTCCGAGGTGCGAAGCCAGAACCACGGCGACCGGCGCGTCGGCGTGCACCTGAAGAACTTGTTGCGCACGCCGGAGTACGTGATCAATATCGCCATCTACGACCCCGGGATGGTGCTCGAGCGCCACGGGCATGCGAGCAGCCATGTCATCTACGTGATCGAAGGGTTCGTCGACGTGGGCGGGCATGACGCACCGGCCGGCTCGGTGATCCTCCTCGAGAAGGGCGCGAAGTTCGGCCCGCTGATCGCGGGGCCGGAGGGCTCGCTGCTTTTCGAGGTCTACCTGGGCGACTCGCAGCCCATGCCCGCCGATCCGGAGGGCTTCCTCAAGCTGCTGGAATCGATGGGTATCGAGCCGCTGCCGCACCCGGAGTACGAGTACCCGGCCGACCGGGCGTAGCCGGGCGCTAGAGCTTCGCGAGGTAGTCGACGCAGGCCTTGATGATGGCCTCGTGGCCGCGCTCCGCGAGCGCGGGGCCGACGACCTCGATGTCGTAGAAGCCGTCGTAGCCCGCCGCCTCGAAGGCACACACGATGCGGTCGCAGGGGATGACGCCCTCGCCAAGGGGGACGCGCGACGGGGTGCAGAAGTCGTTGGCCGGCTGATCGTCGACCTGCACCAGGAAGATGCGGTGGGAGCGGCGCGCGATGTTGTCGTAGAGGTGCCGCTCGACCCAAGCGTTGTTCATCTCGAGAAGGACGCCGAACTGCGGCGAGTCGATCCGGTCGGCGAGGTCGAGGGCGTCGTGGAGGGTGTGGCAGAAGCCGAGGTCGTAGCGGAGGCAGGTGTTCGGCTCCAGGGCCACGCGCGTCCCGTTGTCGCGGACGGAGGGGAGGAAATCGTCGAGGAGCGCGACGAATTCCTCCTCGGCCTCCTCGTAGCTCAGCTTTCCGCCGCTGCCCGCGAGGAGCGGCATGCACTCCGCGGCCATGCGCCCGGCCAGCTCCGTCGTCCGCTTGCTGCGCTCGATCTGTTCGGGCCATTTGGCGCGGTCGTCGAGGGAGAACATGCCGGCGCCCGTTGCCGCCGCGACGGGGAGACCGGAGTCGGCGAGGAGCTTGAGGCCCTTCTCGACACCGAAGGCCTCCAGCTTTGCCACGGCCACGGTGAGGCCGTCCATGCCGAGCCGTTGGGCCAGCTCGACGTCGTGGTCGAGAGGCAAGCCGTAGGTCATCATTCCGTTGAACGTCAGTTTCATGGCCGCCTCCCGCCGCCTACCGGTAGGGGCATTCTAGGAGTGGGGCCGACGAGTGTCCAGGCGGGCCGTGGGCTCGGTTGACGCCTCTGAAGCCGCCGCCTACAGTGGCCGATGGCGGCGCAGGGCGCCTCCGAATCGATTGCGTTCATGAGCTCCGCGCAAGGCACAACATCCTCGGACTGGCGCTCCCTCTACGAGTCGCGGACCGTTTCCGCCGAGGAGGCGGTGTCGGCCATCAAGGACGGCGACCGCGTCGCGTT
>OZ220068.1:0-29714 GCA_964291475.2 Dehalococcoidia bacterium
CCATCTACGACATGGCCAAGGCCGTCGACCGCGGGATGCGCATCGAGTCGGTGCGGCTGGTGCGAAAGAGCGGCGGCAAGAGCGACGATTTGGTCCTGGAGTGATGGGAGACGCCCGGTCGCACGTCCTGCTGCCGGTGGTCGTCTGCTGGCTCGCCGCGATGGGCGCCCTCTTCCTTCACCCGGCGCTGTGGGCGCTGTTCGCGGTCCTGGTCGCCTTCTTCGCCTATCGAAGCTGGACCCGCGACGCCTCTTAACGGGCCCCGGCTAGTCGACGGCCAGCGCCGCCGCCTGCTTCGGGTGCACGACCTCGTTCTCTTCGAGCTCCCACAGGCGTTTGGTTGAGTAGCCTAGGAGATCGAGCATCACGTAGCCGTTATGCTCGGCGAGCATCGGCCCGGGCGTGTCCACCTGCGGCGGCTTCGAGTTCCGCATCTTGAAGACGTTGCCCGGCGTCACGACCGTCCCCTGAATGGGGTGGTCCAACTCCACAAGCATCTTCCGGTACTTGACGTTCTCGTCTTCGAAGACCTGCGGCAGCGAGTAGACCGGCCCGGCGATCTGGTCGTGCGCGTGGAGGGCCTCCATCGCTTCGGCGACGGTGTGTTTCTTCGTCCAAGCAGAGATCGCCTCGTCGATCTCGTCGTGGTAGTCCCACCGGTCGGCGGTCTTCTGGAAGCGCGGGTCGTCGCCCATCTCGGGACGGCCGATCATCTCCGCGAACGCCTTCCACCGGATGTCGCCGCCGCTGGCGATGGCGACGTGACCGTCCTTGCAGGGATAGGCGCCGGAGACGCCGCTGCCCGCCGTCCGGTTGCCGATGCGGCCATACTCCAGGCCGGCGTACTGGTACCGGATCGCGTGGTAGTTCAACTGGAAGGTCATCGTGTCGTGCATGCCGAGGTCGATGTACTCGCCCTGGCCCGTCACCGACCGCTTGTACAGCGCGCCGCAGATGCTGAGCGCGCCGAAGATGCCCCCGGCGTAGTCGGCCATTTCGACGCCGTACTTCGTCGGCGGGTCGCCGGGCTGGCCGTTCAGGTCCATCAGACCGCTCATCGCCTGTGGCACGAAGTCGACCGAGGGCCAGTTCGAGTAGGGACTGTCCTGCCCGAAGCCTGAGATCGAGGCCATGACGATGGTGGGGTTGATCTTCGAAACCTGCTCGTAGCCGAAGCCGAGCTTGGCGATCGCCCCCACGCGGAAGTTCTCCACCACCACGTCGGAAACGCGGATGAGGTCGGCGACGACCTCGCGGCCCTCGGCCTTGTTGAGGTCCACCGTCATCGACTTCTTGCCGCGGTTGTGGACCTGGAAGGTCAGGCCCTCGCCGTTGGGCACGGGCCGGGCGCCGCCCAGGCGCCCCGCCTCGCCGTGCAGCGGCTCGACCTTGATGATCTCCGCGCCGAGGTCGTTCAGTAGCAGCGTGGAGACCGGCCCCGCCATGAAGTGGGTGAAGTCCGCGACGCGTACGCCGTCCAGTGGTCCGCTCATGCGCCTATCCTCGCTGATTCTTGCAAATGCTCGTGAAGACGCCCGCGGCGGCTAGTACATCCCCCGCCCGCCGTTGACGTGGATGATCTGACCGGTGATGAACTTGCCGCCGTCGCCGGCGAGCAGAACGCAGACGCCCGCGATGTCGCTGGTCTCGCCCACGTAGCCCACGGGGATCGTCTTGGCGAAGGCCGCCATGTCCAACGGCGGGCCGTCGCGCTCGGTGTCGATGACGCCGGGGGCTACCTCGTTCACCAGCACGCCGTTTGCCGCATACTCCATCGCCAAACCGCGGGTGAGTCCGCGCAGTCCCATCTTGGCGGTGAAGTAGTGCGCCTGCCTGGGGCCGCCGGAGTAGGCGCCCCCCGCGCTGATGTTGATGATGCGCCCCCAGCCCTCTTCGATCATGTGCGGCAGGACGCCCTGGATGCAGAAGAATGCGCCGTCGAGCATCACGCCCAGGGCCTTGCGCCAGTCCTCGTAGGGCATGTCCACGAAGGAGCGCTGCGGGTTCCACTTCGGGTTGTTGACCAGGATGTCGACGCCCCCGAAGGCGGCGTTTGCCTGCGCGATCATCGCGGCGACCTGCTCGCCGTCGGACACGTCGGCCTGAATCGCCAGCGCCTTCACGCCGTGCTCGCGCTCGGCCTCTTCGGCCACGGCGCGGGCGTCGTCCATGCGCGACACCGCGTTCACCACCACGTTCGCGCCCTCCTTGGCGAAGGCCAGCGCGATCGCCTTGCCGATGTTCCGGCTCGACCCGGTCACCAGCGCCGTCTTTCCTTGCAAGCTCAAATCAGCCTCCTCTGTTCACTGCGAAATGCGTAGCGGGGCGCGACGCCCCCGCCGGTCTAGCGTTTGATCGTCTTCCAGTTCGCCTCGCGTTCCTCCCAGTCGGGGAGGCTGTGCCCCGCGATGGCGGTGTGGCGTCCGGCGCGCATCGCGGCCTCGATACCGGTGACGCTCAGCCAGAGCTTGTTCATCATCTCCCGCTGCATTGTCATGATGTCCGCGGGCACTTCGGCGAGCTCGACGGCGGCCTTCCATGCCTCCTCGTCGAGCTCGTCGCGCGGCACGATCTGGCTCACGAGGCCGATCCGCTCCGCCGTGGCCGCGTCGATCTTCCGCCGGCGCAGGATCATGTCCTTGGTCCACGCGATCGAGGTGTACATCATGAACAGCGCCCCGATGCCGGGCATGCTGGGATAGCCGTAGGCAAGCTGCGGCATGTAGAACTGGGCGTCGTCGGAGCACATGAGGATGTCGCACGCCAGCGCGATGCCGACGCCGCCCGCGGCGCACCAGCCGTTGATCGCCGCCACGACGGGCTGCCGCAGGTGGAGCAACTTGAAGCAGATTCTGCCGTAGTCGCGGCCCCGCGCATGCCAGCCGATCCGGACGTCGTGCGGCTCCGGCGGATCGTTCATGTCGTGGCCGGTGCAGAAGGCGCGCCCCGACCCCGTCAGGATGACGACGGCGACATTGTCGTCGTTCTCGATCTCGTCGAGGGCCTGCAGGACCTCCTGGTTCGTCTCATGGCGAAAGGCGTTGAGTTTCTCGGGCCGGTTGATCCTGAGCGTGGCGATGTTGTCGCGCTTCTCTACAAGAATGTCGGTGAATGGCACGAGCGGAACTCCTCGTCCGGCGTCGAAAGCGCCGTGGCTGCAAGGACTATACCCCGCAACGCGCGCAGACGCCATGCGCGGCCCCTAGCCTTCAGATGTCCGCGGCTCAGAGCGCGTCGGCTAGGAAGGCGTCGAGCGCCGCGACGAACTCCTTGGGCTTGTCGCCCTGCACCGTGTGCCCCGCGCCCGGGACCGTGACCTTCGACCCCTTCGCCAGCGCCTTCGTCAGCTTCTCGGCGTCCTCCTCGAAGAAAACGCGGCTCTCGCCGCCCCGCATGACCAGCGTCGGGCAGGCGATGCCGGCGACGTCGTCCCACAGCTCGGGCCGGTCGACGGTATCGCCCTGCTCGACCTCGCGGGGCATGACGCGGTCTTCGGGGAAGCGGTGCTTCCAGACCCACGAGCCGTCCGTCTCCAGGCGCAGCGAGTGGACCAGGCTGTATTCGAGGTGGGCCCTGGGACGCAGCGGGTTGAAGCGCACCGCCTCCTCGACCGCCGCCTCGAACGATGGGAACGGGCGCGGCTTGCTGAAATCGGTGATTTGTCGGCCGCCGGCCTTGCGGACCGTGGGGCCGACGTCGACCAGCACCATCGCCGCCAATCCTTCGGAGTAGCGGGCCGCGTAGGCGATGCCGTTCAATCCGCCCATCGACATGCCCACCAGGACGTACCGGTCGAGCCCGATCGCCTCCACCACGCCGCGGATGTCGGCGGCCTGCGCCGCCGGGCTCATGTCGTTGGAGTGATGCGTCTCGCTGTCGCCGTGGTTGCGCTCGTCCATGGCGTAGCAGTGGTAGCGGCCCCGCGCCTGCGCGCAGACCATATCCCACGTGCGGCAGGTCTGATAGCCGCCGTGCAGGAAGAGCACCGCCGGACCATCGCCGCACCAGTCGACGTAGTGGAAGCGGACGCCGTCCACCGTGGCCCACTTGCTCTCCGGCGCGCTGAAGTCGAGGCCGGACAGGCCGTGCGTCGCCGCCGCCTCGGCAAACAGGGCGGTGAGGTCACGGCCATCGGAAGTCATGCAGGGCTAGCCTTCTCCGGCGCTAGGCCCCTGGGGGCCGGTAGTTGACGGTCCGCTTCACGGCGGCGTCGACCGTCTCGGGGTCGATCAGCACCGTGGTCTTTATGGTGACGGCGCTGGCCGCGGCTACCGCGAGCGCGACGGCGGTGGCCGCCTCGCGATCGGGGAGGTCGGCGATGATGTACGCATCGTCGTCCCCGAAGGCGTAGTAGAAGGACTCAAGGCTGCCGCCCGCGCTCTTCATCAGATCGCCCAAGGCGGTCCTGCGCTCGACGCCGCCTTCCTTGCGCAGCCCCTGGACTCCGCTCGCCGTGTATGAGATTTGGAACAGGTACTTCGGCATGTTCTCATGCCCTCCTTCAATAGTCATTGCAGCAGCGCCTGGGACGCTGGCGGAACGGGCCGAGTCTAGCACAGGGCGAGGTCGGCGGCGCACGGTTGAGGCGGCTCTGCTCGGAGGCATGCCCCCACGTTGGCGCGCCGTAGAGATTGAAGCTAGAATGGCGAGTGAACCGCGCCTGGCACGGTTTGAGGAGGAGGCTAGGGATGACCCAGACGCAGACGATGTTGAGACTCCTTTCGGCGGACAACCACATTGTCGAGCCGCCCGACCTCTGGACGACCCGCATCGAGCCGAAGTACCGCGATCTCGCGCCCCGCATCGAGCGGCGGGAGGACGCCGACTATTGGGTCGTCGCCGACGGGCTCTCCGTAGGCTCGGTGGGCAACGCCACCCACCCCGGCGAGCGCTACACCGCCGAGCGCCCCCACGAGATCAGCGTCGACGACCGCTGGGAGGCGGTGCGCAAGGGCGCCTACGACCCCGACGCCGCCATCGAGGACATGGCCGTCGAGGGCGTCGAGGGCGCGGTGATCTTCCCCACCAAGGGCGTCGGCGGCATCTGGATGACCCCAGACCCCGAGCTCCTGAACGCCATCTGCCGCACCTACAACGACTGGGCCGCCGAGTTCTGCAAGCCCTACCCCAAGGCGCTCAAGGGCGCGGCGATGATCAACCTCGACGACATCGGCGAGGGGATCAAGGAGATGACACGGGCCAAGAAGATGGGCCTCGACGCCGCCATCATCACCGTCCACCCGGCCCACGAGCACCAGTACTTCATGCACGAATACGACCCCTTCTGGGCCGCCGCCCAGGAAATGGACGTCCCCCTCTGCCTGCATTCCGGGTCGAACCGCACCACCCGCGACGGCATCCCCATGGACCACTACACCTCCGACGATCCCTACGAGCCGCTCGACCTCGTCTACCCCAACGGCGACCACTGGATCCGGCGCTCATTGAGCGCGATGATCATGTCGGGCGTCTTCGAGCGCTTCCCCCGCCTTAAGGTGGCCAGCGTGGAAAACCAAGCCGGCTGGGCGGGGCACTGGCTCTTCCGCATGGACCTGCGCTACCACGACCGCAAGACGTCGTGGGGCCGGTTCAAATCGGACATGGCGCCCAGCGACTTCTTCCACCGCAACATCGTCGTCAGCTTCCAGGACGACTCGACGGCGGTCGCCACGCGAGAGCTGATCGGCGTCGACAACCTCGTCTGGGGCTCCGACTACCCGCACACCGAGTGCACCTGGCCCGAATCGCAGCGCGTCATCAGAGACATATTCGCCGACGCTTCCGAAGAGGAGATCCACAAAATCACCTTCGCCAACACCGCTCGATTCTTCGGTTTCCAGAACTAGCAGAGGCGCAAAGGAGGCCGTCATGCCGGGCTACCGGATCATCTCTTCCGACAACCACGTCTTCGAGCCGCCCGACCTCTGGGTCGACAGAGTCGAGCCGGAGTATCGCGAGCGCGCCCCGCACCTCGTGCGCGACCCCAGCGGCGACCGCTTCCACTGCGACGGCGAGGACCTGGTCAGCCTGGGCGGCGGGACCCAGCCGGGCCGCCGCTTCGAGGATCCCGATAACGTCACCATGGACGACGTGTGGGAGAACGTCCTGCCCGGCGCCTACCTGCCCGAGGCGCAGGTCAAGGACATGGACATCGACGGCATCGACGCCAACGTGATCTACCCCACGGTGGGCCTGCTCCTCTACCGGATGGCCGATCCTCTGCTCACCGCGGCCCTCTTCCGGGCCTACAACGACTGGACCGCCGACTTCTGCGGCGCCGCCCCCGACCGACTGAAGGGCGTGGGCATGCTCCTCCTCGACGACGTCGACGAATCGATCGCGGAGATGGAGCGCTGCGCCAAGATCGGCCTCGTCGGCGTCATGATCCCCGTCGCCCCCGCGGACGACCGTACCTACGACTCCCCCATCTACAACCCGTTCTGGGCGGCGGCGCAAGACTTGGGCATGCCGCTGTCGCTGCACGTCGCCTCACACCGCGACGCCCCCCGCCGCGACGACACCAAGGCTTCCCTGTTCTGCAACGCCGACTTCTACGTCCGCGTCGCCCTCGGCGACATGATCTACAGCGGCGTGTTCGAGCGCTATCCCGAGCTGAAGGTCGGCTCCGTCGAGCACGAGCTCGAGTGGGCCGCGTTCTTCCTCGACCGCCTCGACTACGTCTACACCCAGAAGGCGCGGCGCGCCTCGTGGCACCGCTTCGGCGAGGACATGCTCCCCAGCGACTACTTCCACCGCAACGTCTTCCTCAGCTTCCAGGAAGACGCGCGGGGCATCGAGCTGCGGGGGCTCATCGGCGTCGACAACCTGATGTGGGGCTCCGACTATCCCCATCAGGAAGCCACCTTCCCCCGCAGTCAGGAGATCCTCGAAGAGATCCTGGCCGACTGTACCGAGGAAGAGAAGGCGAAGATCGCCGGCGCCAACTGCGCCCGGGTCTTCAACCTCGCCTAGCGGCTAGGGCTAGGCCGGCGCGCCCGCGGCAGCCCCTTACTGTTGCTGCGTCTGCGCGCCGGGGCCGGCGGTGCTTCCTCGCAGCCTCGGGTCCATGAGGTCGCGGATCGCGTCGCCGATCATGATGAAGCTCAGAATGGTGATGAAGACCACCGACCCGGTGATCGCGGGCGGCCAGAAGCCCTTCTCGGCGTTCTCGACGCCGTCGGTCAGCATCAGGCCCCACGTCGGCGTCGGTTCCCTGGGCCCGAGCCCGAGGAAGGCCAGCGACGCCGCCACGATGATCGCCCAGGCGAACTGGTTGGTCATCAACACGAGAATCGGCGCCAGCGTGTTCGGCGTGATGTGCCGCACCATGATCCGCAGCGGCGACGCGCCCAGCGCGGTGGCCGCCTCGATGTAGACCTCTTCCTTGATGCTGAGCACCGTCGACCGTACCAGTCGATTCGCGTAGGGCACGTTGATGACGGCGATCGCGATGATCAACGCGACGTTCACGTCGGCACGCCCATGGAGGGCGGCTGCCACGGACATCGCCATGATCAGCGCGGGGAGCGCTTGCAGGCCGTCCATGACGCGTTGGACGGCCAAGTCGACCGCGCCCCCGAAGAAGGCGCTCACCAGCCCTAACACGCTCCCCAGCGACACGCCAAGCACCACCGACAGGATAGAGACGAACAGCATCGACTTCGTCGCCGAGACCAAGCGACTGAACACGTCGCGCCCCAAGTTGTCCGTGCCGAGGATGTACGTCGCGCTCGGCCCTTGGTTCCGGTCGGTCAGATGCGTCTCCAGCGAGGGGAAGGTGGCGATCAACGGATCGAAGATCGCGATCACCAGCAGGGCGAAGATGATGACCGACCCGACCGCGGCCAACGGCTTGAGCCGGGCGAATCTGACCGTGCCTTTGGCGAGCCTGAGCACAGCCTGGGCCGGCCCCTTCTCGATCGACGCTTCCTGTTCGTTCACTGGCCTGCGAGTCTCCGCCGCTCTACTGGTACCGGATCCTAGGGTCGAACCAGGCGTAGAGCACGTCGAGCACGATATTCAGCCCTACGATGACGATGGTGATCAGGAGCACCACCGTTTGCACCACCGTCCAGTCCCTGGACTCCAGGCCCTGCACGACCTGGGCGCCGATCCCCGGTAGGGAAAAGAGCCGCTCCACGATCACCGAACCGCCGAGCATGTTCGCCGCCTGAATCCCCGCGATGGTAATCACTGGCAGGAAGGCGTTGCGCAGCGCATGCCGTACGATCGACACCGTCGGCCGCAGCCCCTTGGCGTACGCGGTACGCATGTAGTCCTGCCGCAGCACCTCGAGCATGGCCGACCGTGTCATCCGGACCAGAATTGCCGACTGGTGAAAGGCGAGAATCACCGCGGGGAAGACGAATTGCTCAAGGTTGCTCAACGGGTCTTCGAAGAACGGCTTGTAGACGAGCTGCGGCGCCCAGTTAAAGGCTAGCGAGAGCGTCAGCAGCAGCATCGAGCCCGCCAGGAACTCCGGCAAGGCCAGTCCGACCGTCGCGAAGAGTCGCCCTCCGTAGTCCCAGAACGAGTCCTGCCGCACCGCGCTCAGCACTCCGATCGGCACCGAGAACGCCAGCCCGAGAACCATCGCCATGACCGCCAGCTCGACGGTCACCGGAATCTTCTGCGCCAACTCGCTGAAGACCGGCTCGTTGCTGAGGAGGGACTTGCCGCCGTCGCCCTGGAAGAGCCCGCTCACCCATCCCCAGTACTGCTGGTACCAGGGATCGTCCAGCCTCAACTCCTTCACGGCGCGTTCATACTGCTCGGGGCTGTACGCCGAGCGGCCGCCCTCGCTCACCTTCACCAGAGCGGCGTCGCCGGGCAGGTAGTGCACCAGGAAGAAGACGACCACCGACACGACGAAGATAGTCGGTATCGCCAAGAGCAAGCGGCGGATGATGTAGGTTCTCATGTCGTATCAGCCGGGCGCGCTGCACCCGGTTTGGAAGACCGCGGAGCGCGGCACGGGAACCCCGCGTTGCCGCCGTCCGTCCGCTTACGGTGGGGCAGTGTAGCAGATAGTAGCCCGACGGGAAACGGGGCGCGGGTGGGGCGGGAGTCTCCCTTCCCGCCGCCGTCCGCCCCTTAAACGAAGTCCGGGCTGCAGGGCAATGCCCTGCAGCCCGGATAATTCGCCTCTATCGTTGGGACCTAGGCGTCCTTCCAGACGTGGTCGAAGTTCGCGTCCGACCATGCCATGGGCGGGTAGAGGTTGTGCACGTTCCCTTGCGTCAGCCAGAAGAGCTCCTGCCAGCCGATCGGAATGATCGACACCTGCTCGAGCATCCGGATCTGTAGCTGCCGCACGAGCTCGGCGCGTTGTCCGGGGTCGCTCTCGGCGCCCTGCGCCTGGAACAGCCGCTGGATCTCCGCGTCCTCCAGCTTGGTGAACAAGCCGGGTATGACCGCCTGATCAGCGCCGTCGGGGTCGGGGAAGCTCAAGGTCACGCTCTGGACGTTGAGCTCGAAGTCACCCTCCGACCTGCGCTTCACGTCGTCCGCGCTCGGAACGCCTCCGCTGCTCGGGCTGGCCGTGATGCCAATCCGGCTCATGTGGTCGACGATGACCTCAAGGCTCGTCTCCAACGCCGCCGTCTGCGAGCCGATCACTTCAGTCTCGAGACCGTCGGGGTAGCCCGCGGCGGCGAGGAGTCCCCTCGCCATTTCGAGGTCGGCTTCGTAGCCGTCGCCCCGCTTGTAGCCGGGCACGAAGTTCAACTCGTCATCCGAGAGGCCCCAGCCCGGCGGCCCTACGAGGGGCCCGGAAGGCTTCGAGATGAACGGGAGTCCCTCGGCCATCTCCCATCGGTTGAAGGAGAGGAAGAGGGCCTGGCGCAGTTGCAGGTTGTCCCACGGGGGCTTCGCCGCGTTCACCACGACTACGATCTGGTCGAGGGACGGATGGCCGGTCGCCACCGCGCCGTCCACCGAACCCACAACGTCCTCGGCCGTCTCTATGTCGACCATGGTGGCCGAGGGGCCGAGCACGTCGAGCTGGCCGCCGCGGAACAGCGCCAGCCGCGTGGCGTGGTCGCCCTGCACCACCGCCCTGATGGAGTCCAAGAAGGGCAACTCAGGGATGAAGTAGTTCGGGTTCCGCTCGAGTACGTACTCGACGTCCCGGTCGATCTCCGCCAGCAGGTAGGGGCCGGTGCCGATGCTGATCTCCGCCGTGAACTCCCCTTCATCGCCGGGGAAGAGCCGCTCCGCGAATACCGGGAAGCGCATGTGCGCCAACAGGCTGGGAACGGAGCTGCTCGGCCTGCTCAAGTTGAGGATCAGCGTCGTCGCGTCGGGCGTCTCGTAGCTCGAGACCTTTTCGAGTTGCGCCGCGAACCGGCCCGCGTTCTGCTGCAGCGAGAAGGCCGCGTCCGAAGCATGGAACGGCTCGCCGTCGTGCCACGTGATGCCTTCGCGGAAGTTGAAGGTGTACTGCGTGGCGTCGTCGTTGATGTCCCAGCTCTCCGCCAGGCTGCCGATAACCTGGTCGCGCGGCGGCTCCCAGTTGTAGCGGACGATGGAGCTGTAGACGTTGGCGCCGAACGAGTAGTTGAAGAAGTACCCCGAGAGTTTCGGGTTCAGGTCGCCCGCGTCGAACAGTAGCGGGAAGGTCAACGTGCCGCCGTACTCGCCCTCCACCATCATCATGGCCGTAGGCTCGGGCTCAGGCGTTGCTGTCGGCTCAGGCATCGCCGTTGCCGTCGGCTCCGGCATGGCCGTGGCCGTCGGGTCTGGCTTATCCTCCATCATGGCGCCTTCACCTTCGGGCCCTTTGGGACCCTCAGGCCCTGCCGGCCCCGCCGGCCCTTGGGGACCCGCCGGCCCTTGGGGACCCGCCGGCCCTGCCGGCCCTGCCGGTCCCGCCGCCCCTTCGCAGGCTGCGGCGACCAGCGCCATGACCAACGTCAAGGCAAGCACTGGAAGCAGCCTTCTAAAGACAGATTTCATCTTCGCTCCTCCCTCAGTCGTTTCAGAAACGAGTTCTTCCGGAGTGAGCTACGTCCCGGGGCGTAGAAAAACCGCGACTGTCTGCCTATCGTCGCGGTACCACCATGCCCTAGCCTGCTCAACACCGCTCGCTATTGTAAAGGGAGATGGCAAGCCGAGCAAGGAATGAGGCTCAAGGCACCCAGAAGCGGCCTAGCCCAAGCACTCCTCGTAGCTGCGCAGCAGCTTGCCGGGAAGCGCGTTGGTGCAGACGTTCTCCTCGAACGTCACCGCGCCGTTCACCAAGATGAACCGGATGCCCTTCGGCATCTGGACCAGGCGGCGCTCGCCGCCGGGGAAGTCGTTCGAGTAGACCGGGGCGTCGTACAGCAGCCCCAGCTCGTCGAGGTCGTAGATCATGATGTCGGCGGCCTTGCCCGGGCGCAGGACGCCCCGGTTGTTGTAGCCCGCGACCCACGCGGGATAGGCGCTGATCTTGTAGTGCGCCCGCTCCAGCGAGACGACCTCCCGGTCTCGTATCTGATTCGACAGGAAATCCACCGGCCAGCGGCTGAGGGTCGAGAACCGGGTATGCGCCCCGCCGTCGGACACCGAGATGTGGGTGTACGGGTCGCGGATACCGGCGGCAACGCGCCGTTGGTTCTCCGCCCCATCGTTCTTGAAGCTGAACTCGGTGAGCAGCCCCTCGTCGAGCGCCAGGTCGACGAGGAAGTCGACGGGGTGCTTCCCCTCCTCCGCGGCGACCTCGTGGATGCGGCGTCCCTCGTACTTGTAGTTGCGCTCATGCTCCACTTGGAGGACCGTGGTGTTCTCCCACTTCGTCCGCGCGTGCAAGGGGATGGCCGCGTCTTCCTTCATCGCCTCGCGGACCTCCGGAATGCGCAGCTTCGCCGCGCGCTCCTCGGGCGTCCCCACCAGGGCGTGCGCCCACGCCGGCATATAGTCGAACTGGTTGAACTCGGCCAGGCTGAACCGCGACTCGGCATAGATGCCCATCCGCTCGGGGACCACGGGGAGCCCCTCGGTTCGGCGGGCGCGGGCCCAGTCCTCGGCATCGTCATTCACGCCGAGCGCGATATGCATTGGCCGGCCCGTGAGCTTGAGCATCCGCGTGAGCAGGTCTTGCTGCCGCTCCGGCTCGTCCGAGATACCGATCGTCCAGCCGGAGAAGCCGACGCCGAACTCGCCGAGCACCTCCGCCAGCGCCAGCGCCTCTTCGTCCGAGATGTTGTGACTCGGAATCGCGCCGCCGTCTTCGCTGCGGTCCTCTTCGTTCTTGTCCACCGCGAAGCCGAACGACCCCGCCGCCATGCCCTCGCGAAAGAGTTGCTTGATCCGGGCCACCTGCTCCGGCGTCGCCGACGTGGCCCGCCGCGACTCCATCATCCCCATCACGTAGGCCCGCAGGGGCGAGAAGGGGAACAGGGAGGCGACGTTGACGCCGAGCCCCTGCCGGTCGAGGCTGTCGAGATACTCGGGGTACGTCTCCCAGTCCCAGCGCAGCCCCAGTCGCATCGATTCAAGAGGGATCGCCTCGATGCGGTTCATCATGCGCATCGAGAGTTCGCGGTCGTCGGGGCGCACCGGCGCGAAGCCGAAGCCGCACTGCCCGATGGTGACAGTGGTGACCCCGAACCAACCGTCAAGCGTTGCGTAGGGGTCCCAGTTCAGTTGAGCGTCGTAGTGGGTGTGGAGGTCGATAGCGCCGGGGGCCACGATGCAGCCGCTCGCGTCGATCTCCTGGCCCGCTCCGGCCGTGATCCGCCCGCTGATCTGCACGATGCGGCCGTCCTTGATGCCAACGTCGGCCCGGTACCGCGGCACGTTGGTCCCATCGACGACCGTCCCGCCCCTGATTACCACATCATATTCGCTCATCGCTCGCTCCCTCACAGCCCCACGGGTCAAGGGCTATCTTATCGCAGAGGAACCATTGAGGCCAACGGCTTCGAAGGTCCCTACTCCACTCGGAAGTCGTACTGCGTCGGCACGACGGAGCGGTAGACGCTCAGGAACTGCGCGTCGGAGGCCCGGCCCGGGCTCGGCATCCGCCCCTGCTCGGTCCAGAGGGGGACACGGCGGTCGATCTCCTTCTTCACCTCGACCGGGTCGCCGTCGAGCAAGTAGAGATTGAGCGCCCAGCCGTCCTCAGGCTCATCCTTACCCTGAGCGTAACGCCAGAAGCGCATCGCCGAGGCCATCCCCGGAACTTCAAGCACGTCGGGAGCGTGCACCTGCTCGTACCACTCCTCGACAGCCTCGCGCATCGACGGGTCGCGCACCTGCGAGAGCACCACGAGCACGCCCTGGTGGCCGAGCCAAGGTCCCGCCTCCGGGACGACAGGCGGCACGTGCGGACTGATCAGGACCTTCTTCAGCCGGTAGATGCCGCCATAGGGCACGTTGCCGTGCCGGAAGAAGCGTTTCTTCTTTCGAAGATCGGTCCCGAGCCGGTGCCAGCTCTCGCCCGCCGCATCCAGATCATCTGTATTGAGCAGATAGCTGGTGAAGTACGTGCCCTGCCCGCCGTCGAGGGGCGGGAAGCGACAGTCGCGCACTTCCTTGCAGTCGGGAGTGGCGACGTAGCGCCGCGCGCCGCAGATCTCGGGCAGCGCCAGGTTCTCCGGGACGTGATCGAAGTCGTACCAGTAGTTGTAGGCCTCGGTGTGCTCCTGCGGCACGTCGATGAAGCCAACGGCCATGCCTTTCACTTCCACGCGTCGCCTCCTCTGCCGGACTCCCGGCGGGCGCATTATAGCGGCGAGGTTGCAATAGGCATCGGCGGCTGACAAGATGGGCCGATGCGAATCGGGCCGTTCGAAATGGTGGAGCCGCTTCCGGAGCTCGAAGAGCCGCACGCCCTGGTGATGCTCCGCCCCTGGGTAGACGTCGGGAGCGTGGGGACCATCGTGCTGTCGCGGCTCGAACGGCACCTGGACGCCGTCGAGATCGGGAAGCTGGCCCGTCCGGGCAACTATTACGACTTCACCCGCTACCGTCCCGTGATCGCGATGCGCGAGGGCGTGCGCGACGTCACCATCCCCAACAGCTTCATCTACGCCTGCCGACGCGAGGGTGCCCGCGACCTCCTCCTCTTCCACCTGCTGGAGCCGCACGCCTTCGGCGAGGACTTCGCGGAGGGTGTCACCGAGGTGCTCCAGGCACTGAAGGCCGTGCGCTACTCGCTGGTAGGGGCGATGTACGACGCCGTGCCTCACACGCGCCCGCTCATGGTGACCGGCTCGGTGCAGGGGCCGAACTCCCAGCGCCAAGCCCGCGAGGCCAAGGTCGAGGAGAGCACCTACGAGGGGCCCACGACGATCATGTACGTGGCCAATCGCTTTGCTACCGACAACGGCATGGAGACCGCGAGCATGATCGTCCACCTCCCCCAATACGTGCAGTTGGACGAGGACTTCAGCGGCGCTGCCCGAATCCTGGAGTCTCTGCGCGTCTTGTACGACCTGCCCGATCGCCTCATCGACGACCGGCGCGGCAAGGCCCAGTACGACGAGGTCTCCCAGGCGCTGGAGTCAAACCCGCGGCTGAAAGAAGTGGTCGAGCAGCTTGAACGCAACTACGATGCGCGGCCCGCGTCTCGGGAAACACGGGAAGAAGCGCCGCTTGCGCCCGAAATCGAGCGCTTCCTCAAAGAGATCGACCAGGGATTCGACTCGAATTAGCCGCGGTCGCGGCGTCTAGAGCGCTCTCGCCTGCTGGATCACGCGGGCCGTCGACGGTACGTCGTAGGTGCTCCCGCTGACGTACTTCCAGCGGAGCACGCCGTCCCGGTCGACGATGAACACCGAGTGCGCGGCGAAGCCGTCGCCGTGCAGGTCGTAGACGCCGTACTGCTCGATCACGTCGTGCTCGGGGTTGAACAGTATGGGGTATTGGAAGCCCAGGCGATCCGCGAGCCCCGCGGAGCCTTCATCGTCGGTGCTAACCGAGATCACCTCGATGCCGTCCGCCTGGAGCGTTTGGTACTCACCCTGCAGCTCCACGAGCTGCTGACGGCAGATAGTTCACCAAAGGCCGCGGGAAAAGACCAGGATGACCACCTGCTCCCCCCGGTAGGAGGAGAGGGTAACGTCGACGCCCCGCGCACTCGGCAGGGTGAAGTCGATCGCCAAATCCTGCGGCGGCTCAGCTGTGGGCGTCGCAGTCGCCGTCGGCGTTTCGGTGGGAGGCGGCGCCTCAGTGGGCGTCGGCACGGCGGTAGGCTCGGGGGTGGCAGTTGCCGTCGGCGGGGCAGTTGGGGCCGGAGCAGCCGTCGCCTCCGGCGCTGAGGTTGCCTCGGGCGTACTCGCCACCGCGGCCTCCGTTGCCGTGGCAGTGACCGCGGGCGGTTCAGTTGCCGTGGGCGCCTCGGTGGGAGGCACCGCAGTAGGCTCGGGGGTGTCGGGCGCCGCCGTCGCCTCCGGCGCTGCGACCGGTGTCGCGGTTGGTATTGGCCTGGCCGTTGGGGCAAGCGTCGCGTCCGGCGCAGAGGTTGCCTCCGGCGTCTTCGCCATCGCAGCCTCCGTAGCCGTGGCGGTAGCCGCGGGGGGCAAGTCGGTTGCGGGGGGCTGCGGCGTCGCCGTCGCAGGGGCCGTCGTCGGCGCGGGAGGGCGCCCGGTGGCCGCGGGCGTGGGATCGTCGCTTCCACACGCCGCGACTATCAACACCAGGGAGAGAGCTGCTGCCGCAAGGGCGGCGAAACGTGGCCAAAGCCTCTTGATCATCTCAATTGCCGTCAGTGCCCTCGCGCTCCATATTCTGACCTACTAGCGCCGGAAATCGAGCGCTTCCTTAACCATCTCGACCAGGGCTTCAATTCGAACGAGCCGCGATCGCGCCGGTCAGACCGCTCTCGCCTGATCGATGACGCTCGCCGTCGACGGCACGTCGTAGGTGCTCCCACTGACGTACTCCCAGCGGAGCACGCCGTCACGGTCGACGATGAAGATCGAGTGCGCGGCGACGCCGTCGCCGTGCAGGTCGTAGACGCCGTACTGCTCGATTACATCGTGCTCGGGGTCGAAGAGCACCGGGTATTCGAGCCCGATGCGGCCCGCAAGCCCCGCGGAGCCCTCGTCGTCGGTGCTGACCGACATGACCTCGATGCCGTCCGCCTGGAGCGATTCGTACTCATCTTGCAGCTCCACGAGCTGCTGACGGCAGATAGTTCACCAGAGGCCGCGCGAAAACACCAGGATCACCGCCTGCTCCCCCCGATATGAGGAGAGGGTAACGTCGACGCCCCGCGCACTCGGCAGGGTAAAGTCGATCGCCAAGTCCTGCGGCGGCTCGGTGGCGGGCGCTTCGGTGGGCGCGGGCGCTTCGGTCGGCTTCTCCATCGCCGGCTCGGTGGCGGGCGCTTCGGTGGGCGCGGGCGCTTCGGTCGGCTTCTCCATCGCCGGCTCGGTGGCGGGCGCTTCGGTGGGCGCGGGCGCTTCGGTCGGCTTCTCCATCGCCGGCTCGGTGGCGGTCGCCGGGGGCTCCGGCGTTGCCGTCGCTGGGACCGGCGTCGGCGTCGGTTGCGCTAGAGGTTGGGTTGGCGTGGGCGCCGGATCGTCGCTGCCGCACGCCGCAACGACCAACGCGGCGGCGAGAACCGCGGCCAAGAGACCGGCGAAACGTGGTGAAAATCTCTTCAGCATCGCAAATGGCCTTCGGCGTCGACGGACGGCCTCCATCCTCTAACCTTCGCTACGCCGCGTCAACCGCCCTCCTCTGATCCTTGTCCCCGAGTCTCAGCATTCGTTCTCGGAATCCACGCGGTTGCCAATCCGCATCCAACGCGTACTACGGCTAGAAACCGCCAAGAGGATTCGTTCTGGAAGCACCGGCTACCGGCACGGGCGGGCACGCCACACCCAAGCCGCCCGTGCTAGAGTAGCGGCGCTCCCACGGAGTGAGGCATGGACCTGAACCTTGGAGACTCGGTCTGGATCGGGCTCGCCGCCACCGCCGTGATGACGGTCGTGATGTACGCCCTGCCCGCCGTCGGCCTGCCCCGCACCGACGTCACCCTCATCCTGGGAAGCATGCTGCGCCTCCCCCGCAACCGCGTCCCCTACTACGGGGCGCTCATGCACTTGGGGATGGGCGTCGTCTTCGCCTTCCTTTACGCCTTCGCCTTCCTCATCCTCGACGTGGCCCCGAACTGGTGGATCGGCCTCCTCGCCGGCATCGTCCACTGGGCGCTCGTCATGTTCGCGATGGACTCCTTCGGCGACATCCACCACGGTATCAAGGAAGGCCGGATGAAGGCCCCCGGCCTTTTCATGAGCAACCTGGGCGCGGAGTACGCCGTGGCCTCGCTCGTCCGCCACCTCGTCTTCGGGGGCATGGTCGGCGCGCTCTTCAACCTTGCCTCCTGAGCAACCGGCGCGGGACGGACGGCGCGCCGTGGTGTACCATGACGCCGCCCGCGGCGGGGCGCCGCGGCCTTCCACTAAGCAGTCGAGGAGGCGCAACCCATGGAAATCACCACCCGTACCGTCGAGGCCGCCGGCGATGGCGGCCCCATGCCCATCTACGTCGCCGAGCCCGCGTCGGGCGGCGGCTACCCCGTCGTCATCGTCTTCATGGAAGCCTTCGGCGTGAACCCTCACATCGTGGACGTCACCAATCGCTTCGCCCAAGAGGGCTACGTCGCCGTCTCCCCCGACATGTACTACCGCAACGGCCCCGGCATCGTCGTCGGGTACGAGGAGATCCCCAAGATCATGCCCCTCATGACAGGGATGAACGACGTGCAGACCAACGCCGACTTCCGTGTCGTGATCGACTTCATCAAGACGCTCGACAAGGCCGACGCCTCGAGGATCGCCACCACCGGCTACTGCATGGGCGGAACGCTTTCCTGGCTCTGCGCCTGCCTGAACCGCGACGTGAAGGCGGCGGCGGTCTACTATGGCGGCGGGCTGATCACCCGCGAGACGCACAGCCGCCGGCCCCTCTCGCCCCACGGTTACTCGGAGCTCCTCACCGCGCCGGTCCTCGGCTGCTTCGGCGAGCTCGACAAGAACCCTCCGCCCGAGGACGTGAATGAGGTCGACGCCCTGCTCACCGAAATGGGCAAGGAGCACGACTTCCACATCTACGCCGGCGCGAACCACGGCTTCTTCTGCGACGACCGCCCCAGCTACCACAAGGAGGCCGCGGAGGACGCCTGGGAGCGTACCCTCGCCTGGTTCTCGAAGCATCTCGGCTAACGGCCGCCGAAAGCTGCCGCCGCGGGCTCGATGAGGCCCGTCTTGCAAGCGTCTCGGTAGGGGCGATTCGGGAATCGCCCCTACCCTCCATCGCACACCCTCAGTCGAGCATGGGCCCCGCGGCGCCATGCGATAATCGAGAGGCGATGGACCAGGACCACATCCGCAACTTCTGCATCATCGCCCACATCGACCACGGCAAGTCGACCCTGGCGGACCGCCTGCTCGAAGTGACGCAGACCGTGTCGTCGCGCGACATGGCCGACCAGTTCCTCGACTCGATGGACCTGGAGAGGGAACGCGGCATCACGATCAAAGCCTCGCCCATCCAGATGCTCTACCGCGCCGACGACGGCGACACGTACGAGCTGAACCTCCTCGACACGCCGGGGCACGTCGAGTTTTCCTACGAAGTCTCCCGGAGCGTCGCCGCCTGCGAGGGGGCCCTACTCGTCGTCGACGCGAGTCAAGGAATCCAGGCGCAGACCCTCGCCAACGTCTACCTCGCGATGGAGCACGACCTCTACCTGATTCCCGTGGTCAACAAGATCGACCTCCCCGGCGCCGAGCCGGAGCGCGTGGCCCAAGAGCTGGTGGACGCGCTCGGGTTCGCCCGCTCCGACATCTTCTTCATCTCGGCCAAGGAGGGCGAGGGCGTCGAGGGGCTGCTCGAGGCCGTAGTCACCCTCGTACCGCCCCCATTGGGAGACCCTGCGGCACCGGCGCGGGCGCTCATCTTCGATTCGAAGTACGACTCTTATAAGGGCGTGATCGCCTCGGTGCGGGTCATGGACGGCAGCCTGAGCGCGCCGAGCCCCCTCAAGCTCATGGCCGCCGACAGGAACATCGAGCCCTTGGAAGTCGGCGTCTTCAAGCCCGGCTACACCCCGGTGCGGGCGTTGGTCACCGGCGAGGTCGGCTACATCGCGACGGGGCTCAAGACGCTCCAAGACAGCCGGGTCGGCGACACCGTCACCGGCGCGGCGCGGCCCGCCAACGTCCCCCTCCCCGGCTACCGCGAGCTCAAGCCAATGGTCTTCGCCGGCCTCTTCCCCACCGACGGCCAGGACTACATCCCCCTGCGTGAGGCCCTGGAACGGCTCAAGCTCAACGATGCCGGCCTCGTCTACGAGATGGAGAACAGCGGCGCGCTCGGCTTCGGCTTCCGCTGCGGCTTCCTCGGCCTGCTCCATATGGAGATCGTGCAGAACCGGCTCGAACGCGAGTACGGCCTCGACTTGCTCGCCACCGCGCCGAGCGTCGCCTTCGAGGTCGAGACCACCAAGGGCGAGACGCTCATCGTAGGCAACCCGTCCGAGCTGCCTCCCGCCAACTTCTACACCGAGATACGCGAGCCCTGGCTCGAAGTCACCATCGTCGTGCCCGCCCGCTTTGTCGGGGCCATCATGGACCTCGTCTCCTCCCGCCGGGGCGCCTACCGACGCATGGAGTACCTGGAGGCCAAGGACACCCGCGAGTCGCGGGAAGCGGAGCCGGCGCAGGACCCCCGCGTGCTGCTCGCCTACGAATTGCCCCTTGCCGAGGTCCTTGTCGACTTCTACGACCAGCTCAAGTCCCGGACGCAGGGCTACGCCACGATGGACTACGAGTTCTTGGAGTACCGCCCCGGCGACCTCTCCAAGGTGGACATCCTCGTCAACGAGAAGCCCGTCGACGCGCTCTCGCTGATTGTCCACCGCGACAACGCCTACCGTCAGGGACGGGCGCTCGTCGAGCGCCTGAAGGAGCTGATACCGAGGCAGCTCTTCGAGGTGCCGCTGCAGGCCGCCATCGGGAACAAGGTCATCGCCCGCGAGACGATCCGGGCGCTGCGGAAGAACGTGCTCGCCAAGTGCTACGGCGGCGACGTGACCCGGAAGATGAAGCTGCTGAAGAAGCAGTCGGAAGGCAAGAAGCGGATGAAGCGGGTGGGCAACGTCGACATCCCGCAAGAGGCCTTCCTCGCCGTGCTGAAGCTCGACGGCAAGTAGCCCCCGGGCGGGCGAGGCAGCGAGAACTAGGTCGCCGCTCGCGGCTCCTCGCGGGACAGACGCACCGGAAGCGTCAAGAGCGCGCCAAGACCGACGACACCGGCGCCCACGAGGAAGGCCAGTGTGTAGGAGTCGGTCGCATCGAACACGGCTCCGCCCAAGAGGGCGCCCAAGGCTGACCCGAGGTTCACCGCGACCAGAAGGATGCCGACAATCCCGGCCAGGGTCTGTTCGCCGAACAAGGCGCGGCCCATCACAGGCATAAAGACCACCGTGCCACCCAGGAAGAAGCCAAACGCCGAAGCGAAGACAAAATACCCGGCCGTTCCGCCGAGCCACGGAAGGACGGCCAAACCGGCGCCCATCATGACGATGGCCATCCCGAACAGCCGCTCCACGGGGAAACGTTCCGTCAGCACGCCGAACGCCATCCGTCCGGCGATGCTGACGCCGCTCATGGCGGAGAGGAGCAGGGCGGCCACGCCAGGGGAGAGTTCTTCGTCGATGCCAAAATTGACCAAGTGGAACAAGACGACTCCGGTACCAACGTTCACCCCAACATACGCGCCGAGCAGCAGCCACAGGGCCCTCCGGCGGAGCGCGATGCCAACGACGGCCCGGAAGGACTCCGGTCGCCGCGGTGGGACCGGAGCCGCGCCCGTGCCCGACTCCGCACCGTAAGGGTGCAGGCCAACATCTTGAGGCCTGTCCCGAATGTAGACCGCCGAGAGCAGCAACGCCACGAACGGCGCGATTGCCAAGAAGACGAACGCCCATCGCCAGCCCGGCCCCTCGGCCATCAGTGAGGCTAGGGGGGCGAGCGTCACGACCCCCAACTGCGCCGCCGAAGCGGTGATACCCAGCGCAAGGCCTCGGTGATGTTGGAACCAGCGGGTCACGATCGCCAAGAACGGACCGACGCCGACGCCAAAGGCCAGCGCGCTCAGAAAGCCCCATCCAAGGTAGATCTCCCAAAGCTGCTCGGCTCTCGCGACCAACAGGTTGCCCGCCAAATGCAGCAACGCGAACACTGGTATCACGCGTTGGGGGCCGAAGCGGTCCATCGCCAGCCCGGCGGCGACGTAGCCCACGCCGAGCATGACTTGGCCAAGGGCTATGGCGCCGGACAGGCCGAACCGCTCGCCGCCGAAGTCCTCGACCATCGGCGTGTAGAGCACACCAATGGAGTTCCGGGCGCCCCCTAGAACGAACAGTGCGGCGAACGCGACGGCGAGCAGCCACCATGCTCGATGCATGCCGCGAAGCCGGCGCAGAGGCGAGGCGAAGGCCATCCTGAGGCCTAGGAGGCGCTCTGGACCTCGCTGGCCTGGCTCCAGTCGGGCAGGGCGGCGTCCGACTTGTCGAAGTGTTCTTCGCCAAAGCCGTAGAGGCGGGCGCCGCCGGACAGAATGCGAGCCCCGATCTCGGGCGTGATGCTCGGATTGGAAAGCACGGCGTTCGACACGTTGGGGAAGTTGGAGTCGAAGTGGGGGAAGTCGGTGGTGACGCAGAGGTGGTCCGCGCCGATGAGGTCCACGATCGCCCCAACGTCCCGCTCCGTTCCTTCGATGGACGAGTAGCAGTTCGTCTGCCAGTAATCAAGGAAGGACTTCTTGAGGAACGGCACGTGGGCGCGGTGGTGCTGGAGGTCCCACGTCATCCGGTCGAGCACGCCAGAGACCCACCAGCTCTGCGCCTCGAGGAAGGCCACGGTGAGCTTAGGATGGAACTCGAAGACGCCGCCGATCATCATGGCGATCAGGGCCAGCTGCATCTCGGTCGGGTGGCTGGCGACGTGGCGCATGAAGCGGTTCGAGCCGAACCGCTTCTCAACGTCCGCGAGGTGGCTGCCCGTACCCTCGTGGAAGCAGAGCGGAACGTCGAGCTCTTCGAGCAGCGAGAACAGGGGGTCCCAGTGCTTGGAATGCCAGTACTTGCCCGGCAGCGGGTTGGGGCGGAGGTAGGCCCCGACGGCGCCAAGCTCGCGCACGCACCGCACAAGCTCCTGGCAGGCGAGGTTGACGTCGTGGACCGGCAGCATGCACGCCGGTTTCAGACGGTCCGGGCTGTGGCTGCAGAAGTCGTAGAGCCAATCGTTGTACGCCCGCGCGATGGCGTTGGACAACAGCGGGTCAAGATCGGGCCGCGCGATGAAGTTGAGCCCCGCGCTGGGGAAGAGCACGGCGATGTCGACGCCCTCGATGTCCATGCCCTTGATGAACGAGGGCGCGTCATAGCCGGCCTCGAGGGCGAACAGGACGTGGGGGTTCTCCAACGCCGCCGCCAGGGGCTCGTAGGACTTGTCGTACTGGAGCAACACATGGTCGGCGTCGTTGGGTTTTCCGTCGATGAGCCAGCGCTGCGTGAACGCCTTGCTCCCGCCCTCGAGGTGCGTCGGCGTCGTGATTCTCGAGGCAAAGGCGGGGTCGAGGAACCGCTCGAATATGTCGTCGGGCTCCATCACGTGCATGTCGCAGTCGACGAACCGGTAGCCCTGTTTCATCTCGGCCTCCCCCCGCGTCCGTGCGCCCCTCAGTGTATAACCTGTTCGCGCTCCAGTTCGGCGATCTCGTCTCGGTCGAGCCCTAGTATGCCCCGAAAGACGTAGTCGTTGTCCCGGCCCAATGTCGGCGCCGGCCGGTTCTCGTCCAGCGAGGCCCGCCGGAACCGCCATGGTACTCCCGCCATCGGGTGCATGCCCGCTTCGGGGTGGTCGTCCCGCACGATGAAGCCTCGTTCGTTCAGGTGCGGGTCTGCGAGTAAGGCTCGTTCGTCGACGACGGGGGCGGCGGGAACTCCGGACGTTTGCAGGGCTCGCGCCGACTCCTGGGCGTCGCGTTCCTTCGTCCAATTCTGGATGACATCGTCCAAGACAGGCTGATGTGCACGCCGCTCAGCTTCGGTCGAGAAGCGTGGGTCATTCGACAAGCCTTCCCCGCCGATGACGCCCTTCAGCGCTTCCCACTGCGCCTCGCCGTCGACGGAGAGGGCAAGCCATTCGTCGTCGCCGGCCGCGCGATAGACGCCGTGCGGCGCCTTCCGGCGATGCCCGTTGCCGATTCGCTCCGGTTCCCGCGCCGACAACGTACATTCGGCGATCGTGTCGGGCAGCAGAGCCTGGACCGTCTCAGTCATGGAGAGATCGATGTGCTGCCCCTTGCCGGAGACGGCGCGGCGGCGCAGGGCCTGCATAAGGCCGAGCAGACCGTACACGGCGGCGATGGGGTCGGGGAGCGAGCTGCCGACCATGCGGGGGCGGTCGTTGGGGTAACCGGTCACCGCGGCGAGTCCGCTCAAGAGCGTCACGCCGCTGTGGAGCGCGGCGTACCGGCTCCACGGGCCGGTCGCGCCGAAGGCGCTCAGCGAGAGCAGAATGACGTCGGGCTTGACCAAGGCGAGCTCCTCGTAGCCGAGTCCGAGCCGCTCCATGACCCCCGGCGAGAAGTTCTCCTGAACGATGTCACCGGTTGAGACAAGCCGTTTGGCAAGCTCCACCCCTCTGGAAGTGCGCAAGTTGAGCGTGCAGGAGTGCTTGTTCCGGTTCATGTAGTTGAAGATCGACGAGGTATTGGGCCCCGGCTCGTTCGCGAATGGACCGAAGGCGCGGGACGGCAGGTTGACCCGGCTCTCCACCAAGATGACCTCGGCGCCAAGGCGCCCCAGCCACTGCCCGAGCAGGGGCACGGCGATCATCTGGCCGAAGTCGATGACGCGAAGACCCCGGAGGGGCGCATTGGAACCGTTCGCCGTCCCCCGGGAGTTACTCATGCGCCGACCTCGCCGAGAACGTCGGCGGTGTGTTCCCCGAGCCCCGGAATGGCGCCCTCCGCCTTGCGGCGGCGGCCGTCGATGACGAACGGGTCGCCAGGGAGGCTGCCCCGCTCCGCGTCCGGCGAGATTGGAACGAGGTAATCGCGGGCGACCGCCTGATCGCTAGCGATGGCCTGGGACAGGGAGAGCGCGGGGCACGAGGGTATCCCCCGCGACTGCACCGCCTCGAAGAACGTCTGCGACGGCTGCTCGATGAGCCAGTCGAGGAGCAAGGGTTCCAGCAGGTCCCAGTTGAGGCCGCGTTCCGGGCCGGTGGCGAATTCCGGGCGCGCTGCCCAATCGGGATTGCCCATGAGCTCCACCAAGCCGCTCCAATGACGCTCGATGAAGGCGACCAGCGCCACCCAGCCGTCGGCGCAGGGCAGGTAGTGGTTGGGCGCCTGACGGGCGGGCGCCCGATACCGGCCAACCGCTGTGCCGCCGTATTCGGTGACGGCCAGGTTCCACCCAAGAAGCGCCGCCACCGACTCATGCAGCGACACCTCGACGTAGTCGCCGCACCCGGTGACGTCCCGCGCGCTGAGCGCCACGAGGCCGCCGATGGCGCCGAATGCCCCACCGATCAGCTCGGCAATATGGGCGTTGGCCCGAAGCGGCGGCTCGTTCTCGGAGATGACGTGGTCGGGGAAGCCGGGGCTGACGGCCAGGAGACCGCCCATGCCCGCGAGGATGAGGTCATCGGCCGGCAAGGTGGCGTAGGGCCCGCTCTCCCCGAACGGCGTGAGCGACACGGTCACAAGCCGGGGAAAATCCTCGAGAAGCCGCTCCGGGTTCATGCCCGCGAGGGACTTCGAGGGGTCTGGGCTGTCGTGGACCAGTACGTCGGCGGTTGAGATTAACTCCCGGAGAGCGGCCTGGGCCCGCGCGCTTTGCTCATCCACCACGACCGACCGTTTCCCACGGTTGAGGTAGGCGAAGAGCGCGCCGGCGTCAGGCGATTCTGAATCGTCGATGAAGGGCGGCTCTCTGCGAGTGGGATCGCCCTGGGGCGGCTCTATCTTCACGACGTCGGCCCCGGCGTCGCCAAGGAGCCGCGCGCAGTACGGGCCCGCGACGCCCTGTGCGGTGTCGACGACCCGCAGGCCGCTCAGCGGGTAGTGGGAGCTCGGTGCCGGCCCAGACGTCATGCCACCCCCACGCGTCCCTGGACCTACTTCGGCCCGCTCTCGTAACGGACCGCAATTTCCTCGGGCGGCAGGTAGCGCTCCTCTATCTTTCGCATGTCCCGTATGCCGGAGAAGGCGTGCAGGTCGCCCATGGGATGGCCCTCCGTGCCCGCCTCCTGGTCCCGTTGCGCCTGGACGCCGCGCTCCTTGAAGTCGGTGAGGAAGTCCCACCACGCCCCGCCCATAGTGCGAAGGGCCAGACCGGGGAAGATAGAGACCGCGACGCCCAACCGCTGAAGCTCTTCGAAATCGACGATGGGCGAAATGCCGCCGTTGTTGTAGAGCAGCGGACGGGAGGTCTCTCCGGCTATGCGCTCAAGCTGCTCATGGGTACGGATGCCGTCGACGAAGACCAAGTCGGCGCCCGCATCAGCGAAGGCGTTGCACCGGCGAATCGCCTCGTCGACCCCGCCGCCCGCGGCGCCCATGGCATCGGTGCGCGCGATCAGTACGAAGTCCGGGTCCTCTTCCATGCGCGTCTCGTGCGCCGCCCGGATCTTGCCGGCGGCCTCCTCCAGCGGCACGACCATCTTCCCCTCGACGTGACCGCACCGCTTCGGCATGACCTGGTCTTCGAGGTGGATCGCCGCGACGCCGGTCTGGATATAGCCGCGCACGGCCCGGATCACGTTCACGGCGTTGCCGTAGCCGGTGTCCGAGTCGGCGATGAAGGGGATAGAGACCGCGTTGGCGATCCGGCGGGCTGTGTCGTGCATTTCCGTCATCGTCGCCAGACCGACGTCGGGCATCCCCAGGGAGGCCACGGAGACCCCGTAGCCGGTCATGTATGCGGCGCTGAACCCCACCCGCTCGACGATCTTCGCGGTGAAGGCGTCGTAAACGCCGGGGCAGACCAGCACCTCGTCTCGCTCCAGCAGTCGCCGCAATTGCGTTGTCTTTTTCATGGTTCCTTCACACCACCACTTTCTGTCGCCGCAACTCGGCTATCTCGTTGTCGTCGAAGCCGAGCGCGCCGAGTACTCCATCCGTGTGTTCTCCCAGACCTGGGGCCGGCCCCCAAAGCCTGCCGGGCGTCTCCGAGAAGCGTATAGAGAGACCCGGCTGGCGCACCTCTCCCAACTCCGCGGACTCGTGGACGGCCACGACACCGGCTTCCATCGCCTGCGGGTCGGACATGAGATCGGCGGCGATGGAGTCGGCGCGGGCGCACCTCACACCCTCGGCGCGTAGTGTAGCAAGCCAGTGCTCGACGCTCCCCGCCCGGAATCGCGACTCCAAGCCGTCGATGAATTGTTCCTCAGGGGTGCCGTCTGATTCCCCCACGGCGCGGCGGAGCGCGGGCCATTGGTCTTCGGCGGACACGAGCAGCCAGCCGTCGGACGCCTCGAAGATGCGACAGAGCGGCGACGCTCCGACCTGCGGCAGCCCGTCTCGGCCCACGGGCTCGCCGAAGAACTCCCCGGCCTGGGCGGCGACGATCGCGTTGAGGAGGTTGGTGCCGACCCGCTGGCCGGCTCCGGTGCGGCGCCGGTGCAGCAACGCGGTCACGACGGCCCAAGGGGCGAGCATCCCGGCCATGTGATCGCTGACCGACATCCGCAGCATGATGGGGGGCCGGCCCTGCCCGCCTTCGGCTTGCATGAGCCCGCTCTGGGCTTGGAACAGGGGATCGAACGCCGGTCTGTCGGCGTACGGACCGTCGTCGCCGTACCCCGTCATCGAGCAATACACCAGGTCCGGCCTGAACTGAGAGAGGGTCGCGTAGTCCACCGCGAGCTTCTCGGCCATGCCGACGCGGAAGTTCTCGATGACGACGTCGGCCTGAGTCGTCAGACGGTTGACGATGTCGCGGCTCGGCCCCTTCGAAAGGTCGAGCCCGAGACATTGCACGCCGCGGTTCCACGCCTGGAACCCGCCGCCGATAGTGCGAAACGGGTCGCCGTGCGGAGGCTCGACCTTGATCACCCGCGCCCCCAGGTCGGCCAGGAGCGACGCGGCGCTCGCCCCGGCGATGTACATCGCGAAGCTCACCACGGTCACACCGTCCAGCGGCGCGGAACGCCGTTTCGCCGCGGCCGGCGGCGGTGCGTTGAGCTCACGTTCGCTAAGCCCGGCGAGCACCGCCTCAGGGTCGGAAGGGGATGAGTGGAGCGCCCCCGGGCTCGCGGAGAACGCGACGGGCGTTCCCATGCGCCGTCGCCCGTCGACGGCAACCGCGATGCCGTTGTGGACGACCTGCGGGTGATCGAGAAACTGCTCGCGGGTGAGGACGGGGGCGACGGGGATATCGGCCGCTTCGAGGGCTGCCAGCCAGTGACGCGCCGGCTTGGCGCCGAAGTGGCCGGCGAGGATTGCCGTCATGTCCTCGAAGTGTTCCGGCGCGATACCCCACGGCGCATCGTTCCAACGCGGGTCGTCGAGCAGGTCGAGGCGGTCGACGGCGACGCAGAGTTTGTTGAAGAAGACGTTGTTGCCGCAGGCGAGCAGAAACCACTGCCCGTCGGAGGCCTGGTAAAGCCGAAACAGGGGATTCGTACCCTGCGGCAGGCGCCTGCCGCCGGACATCGGCGCGATCTTCGGTCCGGCCACCGCCTGACCCGCCTGCATCGCGAGCGCGGCGGAGAAGAGCGAGACCTCCACGCCTTGGCCGCCGTCTTCCGGTCCACGGGCCAGCAGCGCGGACGTCACCCCGCAGCACGTCAGGACCGCTGCCGCGTAGCTGCAAATGGGCAGCGACAAGAAGACCGGCTTCGCCCCGCGCCCGCCCTGGTCGCCGTAGATTCCCGCATAGGCGGCGACGACCGTCTCGTCGGCGGGAATCCTCGCGAGGTCGCTGCCCGAGGGAAAGTGAGGAATCGAGGCGCGAATCAGACGGGGATTTACCGAGCGCAGCCGCTCGTCGTCCCATCCCGGCACGGTCGACGCCACGCCCCCGTCCTGGATCAGCACGTCCGCGGCCGCAACCGCGCGGGCGATCAGACCGTCGTCTTCGGGCAGGCGAACAGGACGCCGCGGACCGCCAAGGCGCGGCTTTGCACCCCCACCGATGTCCGTCTCGGCGTCCAACCGGATGACCCGCGCGCCCACGCCTTCGAGCAGCGTCGCCGCGTACGAGCCGGCAAGGCCCTGGGAGAGGTCGACGGCCAGTACGTGCGACAGCGGGCCCGACGGCGCCGCCGTCACACCTGGACCTCGGCGCCGATGCCGGTAGTAGCCGGTGAGCCCTCGCAGCGCGAGCGCGGCCCGCCGGACGGTGGGAAAGCACGGCAGGCCGGCCTCGATGATGCGCCGCCGGGCGCCGCTGAGAATCTCGCTCTGCCACGCATGCTCCCCGACGGCGTCGCCCATCACCAGAACGAGCGGCTTGTCGATCGACTTCGAGGCCTTCAGGAAGTCATCGACCGCCATGTCGAACAAATCATCGCCGCCGGGGCGCTCCATGGCCCAGAATTCGGCGATGTTCCCGATGAGCAAATCGTAGCTGGCGCTCGCGGCCATCCGCTCCAAGATCTCGCCTTCTCCGAAACCCGCCCCTGCCAGGATGGAGCCGTCGACCGGGTTGCCGATCCAGTCCCATAGCTCGGGGTCTCTCGAACGAAATGCCGCTTGGATTTCCTCGGGTATCGGCTCCACGACGAGGCCCGCGGCCTCGCACGCATCGGCCGACTCGACGCTGCGCCCGCCGCCCGCGCCGACCACGCCCACGCGCGTCCCCGCCGCGGGAGGACAGAAGCGGAAGGCGAGCAGGAGGTCGGACAGTTCCTCCAGGCTTCCCGCGGCCACGGCGCCGGTCTGCCGCGCTAAGGCCTCCCACACCTGCCGCGAGCCAGCGAGCGACGCCGTATGCGAAGCCACGGCTTTCGCGCCGGCGGCCGACGCGCCCCCCTTGAGCAACACCACCGGTTTCCGCGCCGTGGCGCGCTTCAGGGCTTCGACGAATCTTGGGCCGTCGCGGACGCCCTCAAGATAGGCGCCGATGACGGAGGTGTCGGGGTCGTCCGTCAGGTAGTCCAACAGCTCACTCTCATCGATGTCGAGCGCGTTGCCATAGCTGACGACCTTGCTGTAGCGCAGGCCGCGAAGGCTCGTGTTGTAGACGAGTTCCCCGGCATAGGCGCCGCTCTGTGAAATGAACGCCACGGGCCCCGCTTCCGTCGGAAGGTGCTTGAACGCAATGCCGGTGGCAGGGCAGTACACCCCCATGCTGTTCGGGCCCAAGATGCGGACGCCGCCCTCCCGTGCCCTGCGCAGCAGCTCTTGCTCCATTCCGGCGCGGTCGGCGTGGCCCGTCTCCCCGAATCGAGCGGTGAAGAAATGGACGGCCTGCACCCCTTTGGCGGCGCAGTCGTCCATGAGTTGCAGCGCCGCGTGCGTCGGCACGGTCGAGATGACGAAGTCGACCGGGCCGGGTATGTCCGCCACGCTGGCATACGCCGTGCGGCCCAGCACATCTTGCGCCTTGGGGTTGACCGGATAGAGTTCGCCCGCGAAGCCCTGATCGACGAGGGCTTCGAAGTACCGGAAACCCCACTTCGCCGTGTCCGGCGACGCACCGGCCACGGCAATGGAGCGCGGCTGGAAGAGTGCGTCGAGGTCGTTGGGCATGG
>OZ220069.1:0-109301 GCA_964291475.2 Dehalococcoidia bacterium
ACGACCTCGCCCGCGCCGTCGATGAAACACTCACCGCTAACGGCTTGGCCGATGCACGTATCAGGCTCACGGTGACCGGAGGCGAGTCGGCCTCGGGGCCCGTGCTTCCCGCTCCAGGCGAACCAACGGTGCTGGTGACCGCGAGCGCCATGCCGCCGATTGAGGACCGCAGCCGAGCGTTCGAGCGTGGCTGGCGCGCCGTCGTGGCGTCGCGGACGCGCCACAGCCGTTCGGTGACCGCCGCGCACAAGACGACGAGCTACCTTCAGAATCTCGTGGCCCGCGCCGAGGCGTCCGACGTCGGAGCTGACGAGGCCTTCATCCTGAACGAGCGCGGCTGTCTGACCGAGGGGGCCATGACCAACGTCTTTGTCGTGAAGGGTGGGGTGCTGCTCACGCCGGCCACGGCCTTCGGCCTCCTGCCCGGCATCACACGCAACGCCGTTGTCGACCTAGCCGAGGCCCGTGCGGCCGTCGCCCACGGACTGGTGCCGCTCGGCCTCGCGGAGCAAGCCGAAGAGATCTTCGTCACGAACTCGGTGATCGAGATCATGCCGGTCACCGAGCTTGCCGGCCGCACGATCGGCGACGGGTCGCCCGGCGAGATGACCCGCGCACTGGCGCAGGACTACCGACGTCTCGTCGCTGAGGAGTTGGGTCTGGCCGAGGCGGGCTAGGCGAGCTCTCCGGAGGGCTGGGCGGCGCGGCACAGTGGGAGGCTCGCCGCGGGGCATTCCGCGTCGCACTGGTCGCGCGGGCCCTCGCAGGGGTCGACGTGAATGGTGACGATCGAGCCGGGCAGGGCTTCGTGGATGCCGGCCTCGATCATGTCGACGAGGTCGTGGGCGCGCGCCACGCTCTCCACCCGCGGCACCATCACGTTGAGGTCGACGAGCCGCGACCGGCCCGAGCGCCGGGTCCGCAGGTCCGAGTAGGAGAGGAACGCGCCGGCGTGTTCGTCGAGCACGCCCCGTATCGCGTCTTCTTCTTCGTTGGAGAGACGGGTGTCGATCAGGTCGTGGTAGGCGCGTAGGAACAGGTTGCGCCCCGTCCAGGTGATGACGGCGGCGACGCCCAACGCCGCCGCGGAGTCGAGGAAGGCCCACGGTGTGACCCAGAGCAGCACCAGGCCGATCAGCACGCCGAGCGAGGTGAGGATGTCGGAAATGCGGTGCTGTGCTGCTGCCTCTAGAGCGGGCGATACGGTCCTTCGTGCTACCCGGCGCAGGTGGAGGCCGACGGCGACGTTGACGGCGAGGGAAATCGCCGTCGCGGCAATCCCGAGCCCGACGTTGGTGACCTCGTAGTCACCGCCGAGCCGCCGGATGGCCTCGAAGGTGATGAAGCCCGCGGCGACGATGATGAGCCCTGCCTCGACGATCCCGCTCACGCTCTCGATCTTGCCATGGCCGTAGGGGTGATCGCGGTCGGCGGGCCGCGCTGCGAAGGAGACCGCCATCCATGCGAAGAGCGCGCCGAGCAGGTCCATGGCGCTGTCCAGCGCGTCGGAGAGCACGCTGATGCTGCCGATGATCAGCCCGACGGTTACCTTGAGGGCGACGAGGCTGATGATGGCGAGCAGAGAGATGCTCGCGGCCCCGCCCGGCGTGTTCAGTAGCGTGATGACGCGCATGGGTGTTCCGCCCCGGCATTCGCGGCTCAAGCCGATAGGCCTAAGCGCGTAGCTGCATTATGCCGCCGTGGGGCGGCTGGGTCAGTGGCGGATTACGCGGTCGCGGTGCGGCGCGAGCGGAAGGGAATGCGGAGCCGGGGCAACTCGCCCTTCTCCGCCGCGACGAGAATGTTCGGCGCGAGCATGAGGGAGCTGTACGCGCCCGCGATCACGCCGGTGAGCAGGACGCCCATGAAGTCGCGGATGGTCTCGCCGCCGAAGAGCAGGACGGCGAGGATCGCGGCGGCGGTGGTCAGCGTGGTGTTGAGATTCCGCGTCAGCGTCTCGTTCAGGCTGATGTTAACCGAGGTCTCGAACGGCCGGCCCGGACTCTTCATCACGTTCTCGCGGATGCGGTCGAAGACGACGATGGTGTTGTTCACGCTGTAACCGATCACCGCCAAGACGCCGACGATCATGAGGGAGTTGACTTCCACCCCGGTGAACTTCGCCAGCAGCCCGAAGACGCCGAGCACGATCAACACGTCGTGGCTCAGCCCCACGATGGCGGCGAAGCCGTAGCGGTAGGAGCGCGGGATGCGCCGGAAGGCCCACCAGATATAGAGCAGGATGCCCACCGTGCCCGCCAGCACGGCCCAGAAGGTGTTCAGGATGCTGCGCTTGGCGATCTCCGCGTCGACCGACGTGAAGTCGACCGCCTCGGTGTTGATGGGTGCGAGGCTCCCCAGTGCGGTCAGCAGCACGCTGCGCCCGTCGGACTCGGCCCGGCTGCCCCGGATGAAGATGCCGTCGTCGCGCGCCTCGGCCGTCAGGTCGACGTACCCCACGTCGTCGAGCTCGTTCACCACCGCCTCGGGAGAGACGGGGCGCTCGAAAACGAGCGTCTGCGCCACGTGGGTGGTGTGGCTAAAGGGAGTGGAGACGATCTCGCCGAACTCGCTCTGCAGGGTGGAGAGAATCAACCCCTGCTGCTCAATGCTCAGCCGGTTGCCCCCGATGAAGAATTCGATAAGACCGTCCTCGTTCGGTCCGTCCTGCTGAATGATGAGCAGGTTCCGCACCGCTTGGACGGACTCCTCGGCGTCGGTGAGCCGGGCGGTGAAAATGCCCTCGTCGGCCGGGTCGATCGGACTGGTCTCCGCGCGCCCGAGCGCCTCCTCGACCGCGGCCACGATGCTCTCGTTGAGGTCGGCCGCGTCGTGACCGAAGACCGCGTAGGAGCCCGCTGAGGGGCGAAAAGCGCTCGACGCCGCACCATCGCTCGCGTCGTCGACGGCCGCCGCGATGTCGCTGGGACTGTAGCCAGGGCCGAAGTCGACAATGAAGGCCGCGCCCGGACTGACCGCGACCGGTTCCTGCGCGAACTCGCCGAAACGGGTCGTGAGGTCTTCGACTAGTTGCTGCCGCGTGTCTTCAGAGAAGGCCTCACCCAACAGGACAAAGCTTCCTTCGGTCTCTATCGCGGCAACATCGTCGTCGAGGCCAAGCAGGCTGATCTCGGCCCGCAGGGTGTCAAGATCGACTGCTGCCTCCTCAGGGAACGTGATGGTGACAGCTAGGTCGTCTGCGGGATCGAACGTGGTCGCGTCGGCAAGCCCAAAGCGGAGCTCTAGTCCTGCAACGAGGTCCGCCAACTCCTCCTCGGTGATGGCGGCGTCGACGCCGCCGAAGCGGTTCTCGCTCAGCTCCGAGGACGTGAGATCGGCGCGCCCTTGGGCATCGACCTCATTTTCGAAGTCGAAGGAGGTGACGATCGAGGGACCGAGATCGAGCGAGAAGAGCAGGTCGTCCTCTCCGTCGAAGCCGCGCCACTCGATCGGTCCGACGGCGTTCTCGATGTCGGCGGCGACGATGTCGGCGTTGGCGGCGAGTTCCTCGCCCTGGAGCAAGAAGTCGCCACCCTCCTGTTGCGAAACCGTCACACCGCTGCCGGCGGCCGCGGAGACGGGCAAGACGACGAGCGCTCCGAGGACCTCTTCTATGGTGACCGTGCCGGTGAACTGCACAATGAAGAGCGGGTCTTGGGCGAGGTCGACCGGGGTGCGCTCGGCCTCGCCGAAGCGGCCCGTGAGGGCGTCGACAAAGCCCGTTACAACTGCCGGATCGAGCGTGTGCGCCGCGGCGAACAAGGTCCTCGAGTCCTCGACGATGGCCGTCAGGTCGCCGGTGGCGTCCAGGCCGGCGACGATCGAGTCGACTTCCACTTGGGTGAGAGCGGCCTCCTCGGGGAAGGTCAGCACTTCGGCGAAGCTGTTCTCGTCGAACGGCGTGCGGGTCACCGTGCCGATCGACTCCCATGCGGCGGTGAGGTCGGCCAACTGGCCTTCGTCTGTACCGGGAGCGGCGACAAGGAAGCGGTCGGTGCCCGCCACCTCGACGCGGGTGCCCTCGGCGGGTTCGTCGCCGAAGGCCGCCAGGACGTCGTCCGCCGCGATGGTGTCCACGAATCGGATCGTCTCCGCCATGTCGGTGGCCCGCTCGAACCCGGTGGGCGTCAGCGGGCCGAAGGCGTCGGCGAGCCGGGTGAGCAGATCTTCCTCGACAAACGTGGTGCGGATGAAGAAGGTGGTGTCGTTCAGGGCTTGGACCGAGGCGTCGCCGTGGTCGATCTCGGCAAGGCGCGCCCGCACGTCTTCAAGGGCGACGGGCTGCTCAAACTCGACGGTCAGCGAGGTGCCGCTAGAGAACTCAAGGCCGAAGGGCAGCCGCGGCGGCGCGACGAGCGCGACCACGCACGCGACAATGACGAGCCCCGTAAACAGGAAGACGAGCCGCCGTTTGGCTACGAACTCAAACACGGTGCGTTCCGTCCTGCCTCTATTCCTCGCGTACTCTCAAATCTCTCGGTGTTGCGTCTAGCACTCTTGGCTCAACTTACCGCCGGCGTGGTTCGTTGCGTCTCGCGAATGTCCGCGAAGAGCCTGGGGTTGCCCGCGAAGGGCGTCCCCACGAGCATGCGGAGAATCGTCCGGGTGACGACGAAGGCGGTGAACACGCTGGCGATGATCGCGAGCATGAGGGTGATGGCGAAGCCGATCACGCGCGGCTCGCCGAGTTGGTCGCCGAACCACCAGAGGATGAGCATGACGATGAAGGTGGTGACCTGGCTGTCCCGGATGGCCGACCAGGCGCGGTCGAAGCCGGCCTCGATGGCCGCGCCCAGCGTACGGCCTGCGCGCAGCTCCTCGCGCATACGCTCGAAGATGATGACGTTGGCGTCCACGGCCATACCGACGGAAACCACGAAGGCCGACAGGCCGGACAGCGTCAGGGTGACCCCCACGATCTTGAAGGCGGCCAAGATCAACACGGTGTACAAGGCCAAGGCGGCCACCGCGATCAGCCCGAGCAGCCGGTAGTAGAGCAGCATGAAGAGCATCACCAGCCCCAGCCCGATTGCAGCGGCGGCGTAGCTCCTGTTCAGGGAGTCCTCGCCCAAGGTCGCGGAGACTTCTTCTTGTCGCACCACGCTGATGCTTACCGGCAGCGCGCCGCCGTTCAGTTGAATGGCGATCCGGCGCGCGTCCGCCCGCGAGACGCCGGTGATGCGCCCGCTGCCGGCGATAACGGCCTGGACCGTGGGGTTCGAGATCAACCCGTCATCGAGGAAGATCCCCAAGGGTTGCCCGATGTTGCGGCGGGTGATCTGCTCGAACATGCGCGAGCCTTCGCCGTTGAAGTCGAACGTGACCACGGGGAGCCCCGTCGTGGGGTCGGAGACCACGGCGGACGTCGGGCGGAGGAACTCGCCGGTGAGGTGCTTGGTGACGCCGCCGTTGCCTTCGGCGAGGGCGGGTTGGTTCTGTGAGCACGCCGGGTCGAAGCACTCTCGGAAGTCGAGTTGGGCGGTGCCGCCAATGAGGATGATGGCCTCTTCGATGTCGGTGACGCCGGCGAGCTGGATGATGATCTCGTTGCTGCCGCTCTGCTGGATCAGAGGCTCAGTCACGCCGAAGGCGTTGATGCGGCGGCTGATGACGTCGACGACGCCCTCGATCTGGTCGGCCGTGACGTTCGGATCGTCGGCGCGGTAGATGAGCAGGGCACCGCCCTGAAGGTCGAGGCCGAGCCGCAGGCCGAGCGGGCCCTCGTCGGAGCCGCGCTCGAAGCCGCCGATGTTGACGGTGCGGAAAACCAGAGACAGGATCGCCAGCGTGAAGACGACGACGATGATCGCAAGGAAGATGCGGTTTCGACTAATCCGCACGCCGGCTCCTTTGCGGGCGCTTTGGGGAGCTAGCCGCGGTGCCCTCGGCCAGCAGCTTGCCGGCGAGGGCGATGGCTTGAGGCCGAGTCTCGATCTCTCCGGCGGCTTGCGCTTCTCTCAGGGTTTCCATAAGCCGACCGACGATCGGGCCGGGTTCGAGGCCGAGCGCTCCCATGAGGTCGTGGCCGTCGACGAGCCGGGGAGCGGTGGCCTCGCTCTCTCTCGAATAGTAGGCGACAAGGATACCATGAATCCTATCGGCGTAGGCGGCCCAGTCGGCCGGGTCGAAGCGCGGGCCTCTGGCCGCGAGGTAATCGGCGAAGCTGAGGTAAATCGTGTCGACGGCTGCGTCGCCGGCGTCGCGGAAGTAGCGGTGCAATGCCCGCCGGCTCGGGCCGGACGGCTCGCGGGTGATCATGCCGGGGCGCAGGTGCTCCCGCACCATGGCGGCGACGAGGCGGCGCTCGCGGTTCGAGAAGCGCAGCCGCTCCATGACCTGTTCGGTCATGACCGCGCCCTGCTTGGCGTGGCCCAGGAAGCGGATGCGCCCGTCGCCCTCGACGGTCTTGCACGCGGGCTTGGCGACGTCGTGGAGCAAAGCGGCGAGGCGGAGGGCGTCGGCCCTCGTCCGGCCGCCTCCGACGGGCTCGGCGGCGTAGTCGTCGTCGCGGGCATCCCAGGGGACGGCGGGGTCGGGTGCGGGGTCGAGCGGCTCGACGCGCAGGACGCCCTGGACCTTGCCGACGGCTTCTATCGAATGTTCGAGAACATTCCAGTAGTGCTCCTTGGGCTGCGTGGTCTCGCGCGCCGCTTCGAGCTCGGGGATGGTCCGGGTCAGCAGACCGAGGCTATCGAGCAGGCGTAGATGGGGCGCCGCGCCGGACGGGCGCATCAGCCGGACGAGCTCGTCCCGCACCCGCTCCGGCGCGCTCGACGCGATGTGGTCGGCGCCTTCGGCTATCCAGGCCGCCGTTTGCGGTTCCAGTTCGAGGCCGAGCTCGGCGCAGAGGCGGACCGCCCGCACCATGCGCACCGGGTCGGCGGCGAGGTTTTCCTCCCCGACGGCCCGGAGGCGTTTCGCCTGTAAGTCCTCCAACCCGCCAGTCGGATCGACGACGAGGGGCGCGGCGGCGTTGGGCCAGAGCTGCAGCGGCAGCGCCATGGCGTTGATGGTGAAGTCGCGCCGGAGCAGGTCGGGGCCGATGCCCTCCGCGGCCAGGGTCAGGTCGACGGCCGAGCCGTCGTCGCGGGAGACGATGCGGTGGATGCCGCGTTCGGTGTCGAGGGCGACGGCGGCGGCCCCGGTGGCCTTGGCGATGGCGCGGGCCAGCTCGCCGACGTCGTCGACATCGACGGCGAGGTCAAGGTCGGCGGGCTCGCGGCCCAGGAGGGCGTCGCGGACCGCGCCGCCGGCGACCCACGCGGAGGCGTGGCGCTCGCCCAACGCGCGGCGCGCGGCGCTGAGGATTGCTGAAATGGACATGGGCGGGCGTCCCCCGGCCCGCTAGGCGGCGGGCACTTCGCCGGACACTTCGCGCAGGGCTTCCGACTCTTCGGACTCCTCCTGCTCGATGGGTGCGAGAGTGTCGAGCGTGCCCTGCTCTTTCATGCGGTCGACGTAGAGGATGCCGTCGAGGTGATCGATCTCGTGTTCGAGGGCTTGGGCCATGATGCCGTCGGCCTTGAGGCGCACTGGTTTGCCGTCGCGGTCGAGGCCCTTGACCTTGACCCACTCGGCGCGGGTGAGTTGGCCTCGGTAGCCGGGGATGCTGAGGCAGCCCTCGGATACCAGGCGCTCGCCGCCCTTCTTCACGAAGTCGGGGTTCACCAGCACGTATTCCTCGCGGTAGACCTCTTCGGTGTCGGGGTCCTTGTAGGGGATGCCCATGACGAGGACGCGAAGGGGGACCCCGACCTGGTTGGCGGCGAGGCCGATGCCGTCTTCCGCGTACATCGTCTCGATCAGGTCGTCGATGAGGCGCCGGACCTTAGCGTCGATCTTGGCGACGCGCTTCGCCTTTTGGCGGAGCACCGACTCCGGGGCGTATTGCAGGGGAAGGACGGCCACGCTTGCTCCTGTCCCACGGGCTGCAGGCTCCATGGGGCTACGCCCTCAGTATACCGCGCCGCGCCTCCGAGGGAGCCCTTGCGCCGCCGCCCGCCGTTGGCCGGGCAACGGCGCCGTTTCCTTGACCCCTCAGAAGGGGCGCTGCTAGAATGCGAGACTGCCTACGGCGGGGATACCGGAAGGGAACGAGGGTCGGCGTCGCATGCTCGTGATCGGTCTGACCGGCGGAATTGGCAGCGGCAAGACCACTGTATCCGGTTTTCTCGAAGAGCTAGGTGCCGAGGTCATCGACGCCGACAAAGTCGGTCACGTGACGTACTTGCCGGATATGCCGGCGTGGCGAGACCTGATCGACGCCTGGGGCGAAGACCTGCTCCAACCCAACCGGGAGATCGACCGCAAGAAGCTCGGCGCCATCGTATTCAGCGACCCCGCGAACCTGGAAAAACTCAACAGCATTGTGCATCCCCGCATGCGCGACATCATGAACGACCGGATCGAGGCCTTTCGCGGTGAGGGCAAGCGGGTGGTGGTGGTGGATGCGGCGATCTTAATCGAGGCGAAGTGGACGTCGCTGGTCGACGAGGTCTGGGTGACGGCAGCGCCGGAGGACGTGGTGGTGCAGCGGGTGATGGCGCGGAATGGCTGGGAAGAAGAGCAGGTGCGCTCCCGGATGGCGTCGCAGATGCCGGCGGAGGAGCGCCAGAGCTATGCCGACGTGGTGATCGACACGGATGCCACGTTGGACGAGGTGCGGGAGCGGGTGCGGGCGGCCTTCGAGGCGCGCGTCGCAGGCTAGCCGTACCGCCGGTGCGGATAAGGAAGTAGGGGATATGGCCACAACAGGCAGAGAGCAGACGCTCTATCGCCACTACATCATCGAAGAGTACCTCCTCGAAGAGGAGCCCTTCTATCTGCCGGTCAACGACGAGGTGGACGTCTTCGAGGCGGCCTACAAGACCAAGATCCCGGTGCTGCTGAAGGGGCCGACGGGCTGCGGCAAGACGCGGTTCGTGGAGTACATGTCGTGGCGGCTGGGCCGCCCCCTGGTACGAGGCAAGAAACGCGGCAAGGCGGCCTCGAAGAATGGGGCCGGCAAAGGACTGCCCCTGGTCACCATCGCCTGCCACGAGGACCTGACCTCCAGCGACCTGGTGGGCCGCTATCTTTTGGAGGGACAGGAGACGAAGTGGATCGACGGGCCGCTGAGCCGGGCGGTGAAGGCCGGGGCCATCTGCTACCTCGACGAAATCGTCGAGGCGCGGAAGGACACGACGGTGCTCATCCACCCGCTGACCGACCACCGGCGCCTGCTGCCCGTGGAGAAGCGCGGCGAGATCCTTGAGGCCAGCGACCAATTCCTGCTGGTGATGTCGTACAACCCCGGCTACCAGAGCGCGCTGAAGGATCTGAAGCACAGCACGCGCCAGCGGTTCATCTCGCTGGAGTTCGACTACTCCCCCAGAGAAATCGAGACACAGGTGATCGAACACGAGGCCGGCGTGGGGCCAGAAGTGGCGATGAATCTCGCCAAGCTCGGCGAGAAGGTGCGGCACCTCAAGGACCACGGCCTGCACGAAGGCGTGAGCACCCGCCTGCTCATTTACGCGGGGCGGCTGATCGCGGGGGGCATCCCGCCGCGCCGCGCCTGTCAGGCGGCGGTGGTGTGGGGGCTGACCGACGACCACGAGGTGCAGCGCAGCATCGAAGAAGTCGTCTCGAGCATCTTCCCCTAGGCCCGGCGGCGGGCGGCGCCCCGCCAGTGAGGTCGAGAGTCCGGCGATGGATATGCTTCCGTGACGGATAAGACTTACGACCCCGCCACGTTCGAATCGCAACTGCAGCGATTCCCCGTCTCCGTGGTCACCGAGTTCCGCGGCGCCGAGGAAGCAGCCCGCAAGCACCTCGGCGCCGACGACTACCAGGCATGGGCGGCTGAGGGAGTCTCGCTCGCGCAGCACACCTTCCGCTCGTGGGAGGCGGCGACCGAGTACTTCAAGTCGACGCCGCGCGTCGTGCAAGCGCTCGATTTCCCCGAGGTGATGGAATGGGCCCGGTGGGGCCGGGCGCTGTCGTCCGACTCGCCGGTGATCTCGTCGTCCTTCTTCCGCGCCACGCCCGAGGTGATTCCCTACGTTCGCGGCTCGGAGCTGGGACGCTGGGCCGGCGTCGGCAAACGGCTCTACAAGGGAACATGGAAGTCGAGCTCCCTCGCCTCTACCTACTTCGAGGCGAGCCCCCGCCTGCTGGGCGCGCTCACCCTCGAGGAACTGGAAGACCTCGTCGACTTCATCGACAGCCTGGCCCAGAAATCGTACGACCTGGCGAACGAGTGCCTCGCGCTGGCGAGCGGCGTCTTTCCCAAGATCGACCCCGGCGACCGGGTCAGCTTCCTGAACCTGGGGTCGGTGCTGGTGCGCGGGAACTGGCGCGACGTCAAACCGTATTTCGAGAACGGCCCGAAGATCATCGAGCGCGTGGAGCCCGGCCAGCGCGGGCGCTTCCTCAACTTGGCGCAGCAGCTCTCGCAGCAGGGGGCGGGCAACACCATCACGTTTCTCGTGGAAGCCTCCGCCGCCCTTGGCGAGGTGCACCCCGATTGGCACGGCCCGCTGCTTGATATGGCCGACCGCCTCGCCGACCACTCGGCCGCCGCGGTGGGAGAGTTCGTCAAGAACGCGCCGGTGGTGATGAACCGGCTGCACGGCGAGCGGCTTGAGGGGTGGTTCAACGCGGGGCTGCGCGTCCTCGATGAGAACGAGGACGGCGGCCTCGCCTTCTTCCGCCTCGAGTCGGGCCGCGCCGAGCGGGCCATCGAGGACTTGTCGTCGGGGCTCGACCTCACGCGCGTGAACGAAGTCCTCACCATGTATTGCCGCGCGCTCGCGGGGCAGCGAGTCGAGCTGCGGCCCACCGACGAGCTCCAGGGCAAGGGCATCGGCTGGACGTCGTCGGACTATGCCACGACGGAGGGCGACAACATCTTCCTCCCCGGGTTCGTGGAGCGGTACACCACGAAGGACGAAAACTTCGCCTGGTTCAAGGTCATCGCCACCCACCAGGTCGGGCACCTGGAGTTCGGGAGCTTCGGCTTCGAGTTCGACAAGCCGTCCACGGTCTTCGCGGCTGAGGAGCAGCGGACCGTCCTAGGTAAGCGCGACGGCGACGGCGGCGCCCGCATCGACCTCGAACGCTTCTTCGATCTGTTCAGCGACCGGCGGCTCGCCTCGGACATCTTCATGCTCGTCGAGGACGGACGCATCGACCACCGCGTGAAGTACGAGTACGCCGGCATCGGCGAGAGCTACCGGCGCGTGCAGCGCGAGTCGCTGCGCTCGCGCCCCGAACCCGACAGCCTGCCGCTGCGTGAGGCCGCCATGGAAGTGCTGGTGCGGCTGAGCCTGGAGGAGGAGGGCGCGGTAAAGACGCCCGCCGAGATATCGGAGCACCTCGACGCGCTGGCCGTGCTGGTTCGGACCATGCAGCACGAGGAACGGACGGTCGAGGACACGGCGGAGGCGACGATCCGCATCTACGACCTGCTGAGCACGGTACCCAACGTCGAGGCCGACCCCGAGGGTGGCGAAGAACGCAGCATGGACGAGATGGGGCAGGACGCCGACGAGGGCGACGTCGACCAGATGCTGCAAGACCTCATGGAAGGCGCCTCTGGGGAGGGTCAGCCCGACGGCGAGGAGCAGGAGTACAAGAGCCCCCAGATGGTGGAGTTCCGCGGCGAGTTCAAGCCAGAGCTCGTGCAGGCTTTCGACAACCTCAAGAACGAGCGCTCGAAGGCGCAGAACCCCATGGAGATCACGGGGCTTTCCGAGGAAGACCTGCGCCAGTTGCTCGAAAAGTCGGCGGAGATCGAGGTCGCCGAGGCGCAAGAGGGCGACCTGCCGCAGTCGTCGAGCCAGTTCGTCGACAACCTGATCAACGAGGCGGCGCGGCAGCAGCAGGCCAAGTCGAAGCAAGGGACGCAGTTCCAGCACAGTGAGGACGACGACGCGCCGCTCGCGGGCGAGGCGGAGACCTTCCTCTACGACGAGTGGGACTTCCGGGCCGGCGACTACAAGCCCCGCTGGTGCGCGGTGCGCGAGAAGCGCATGGATGAGGGCACCGTCGACTTCTTCGAGCGCACACTGCGGGCGCACTACGGGCTGGTCTCGCGCATCAAGAAGCAGTTCGAGTCGCTGGCGCCCGAGCAGCTGCGGCGGGTCAAGCACCTTCCCGACGGCGAGGAGTACGACTTCGATCTCGTCGTTGAGGCCATGATCCAAGCGCGGGCCGGCGACACGCCGACAGACAAGATCTACTGGCGGCGCAACAAGATCGAGCGCGACGTGGCGGTGAGCTTCCTGCTCGACATGAGCGCCTCGACCGCGGAGGCCGTCGACGAGACCCGCCGGCAGTTCGACTCGTGGGACTTCCCCGACGACCCGCGCGACTACATGACGTGGCTCCGCACGCGCCGCGAGGAGATGAGCCGCCGCACCTACAAGCGGATCATCGACATCGAAAAAGAGAGCACGGTGCTGCTCATCAAGGCCCTGGAGGCCATCGGCGACCAATACGGCATCTATGGCTTCTCCGGCTACGGCCGGGAAAACGTCGAGTTCTACGTGGTCAAGGACATCGCCGAGACTTTCGGGGAGAACGTGAAGCGCCGCCTCGACAAGATCACGCCGATGCATGCCACGCGCATGGGGCCGGCGATCCGGCACGCGGTCAGCAAGCTCGACGACCACGAGGCCCGCACCAAGGTGCTCTTCCTGCTCAGCGACGGCCGGCCACAGGACCGGGGCTACAGCCGCGAGGGCGTGGAGAAGGAGTACGCGGTCCACGACACGCGCATGGCGCTGCTCGAAGCGCGGCGCTTGGGAATCACGCCGTTCTGCCTCACCGTCGACCGGGCCGGCCACGACTACCTGAAGACGATGATGGGCGGCGACATGGGCTACGAGGTCGTCGCCGACATCCACACGCTCCCGGAGCGGTTGCCGCAGCTCTACCGCCGGCTCACGGTGTAGAACGGCCCGGGCGCAAGCCCTCTCTTCCTCGCGCCCCTTCCTCTTGGATCTGTCCCAACCCGGGCTGCTATGCCTGGTGCGTGCTACGCTTTGCGCGTCGCGCGCGTGGGAAGCTCTCCTTCGGAAAGCGGTCCCCGGGCACCTCCCCTGTGCAAAGGGAGTGTGACTAGTTTGTATTGGTTTTGAACTAGTTTAATACTTGTTACAATACATGTGGATGTTTAGCCTGCTCACCTTGAAGAGTCGTGTGCTGGGCTTTGCCGCGCTGGGTGTGATTGGGATCGCGGCGGCCTTGCCCTTTGCTTTGTCCGAGGATGGCCCATGGGTCGCGGTCAGCTTCGAACAGGGCTCCTACGCCGTCGCCGAGGGAAACAGCGTCACCGTCACGGTGACGCTCGACGTTGTCCCCGGGCGGGAAGTGGTGGTCCCCATCACCACGACCGAACAGGGCGGCGCGACTGGCTCGGACTACTCCGGCGTACCCGCCTCCTTGACTTTCGCGAGTTGGGAAGCGGAAAAGACCTTTGCCTTCACCGCCGCGCAGGACACGCTGGACGACGACGGCGAATCGGTGAAGCTGGGCCTCGGCAGCCTTCCCACGGGAGTCAATGAAGGCGATAACGACGAGACCGAACTCTTTATCAACGACGACGACGGCGTCGGCGTCGTTGTGTCAGCGACCGCGCTGACCGTTGATGAGGGAGGCAGTACGACGTACACAGTGGTGCTGGCTTCCCAGCCGACGGCCGACGTCACCGTCTCCCTCGTGACCTCCGGCGGCTCGGACGTGTCGGTGAACACGAGCAGCCTCACCTTTACCGCGTCCAACTGGGATGACGCACAGACCGTGACGGTGTCCGCCGCCCAAGACGACGACCATCTCGACGAGAGCGCCACCATCGCTCACGCGGTTGACTCCGATGACAGCGATTACAGCGGCATCCGCATGGCCAGCGTGAGCGTGACCGTCATCGACGACGAGGACGTGCCGGTCACCGTCAGCTTCGATCAGGCCGCCCATGCCGTCGCCGAGGGGAGCGCGGCGACCGTGAAGGTCACGCTGAGCGCCGATCCCGAGCGGCAGGTGGTCATTCCCCTCACCAAGAGCGAGCAGGGCGGGGTCACCGGCGCCGACTATTCGGGCGTCCCCGAGACTGTGACGTTCCAGGACGGGGAGACGGAAAAGACCTTCATATTCACGGCGGTCCAGGACACGTTGGACGACGACGATGAGTCGGTGAAGGTCGGCTTCGGAACCCTGCCCAACGCCGTCGCGGCCGGCGCCACGAGCGAGACGACGCTTTCCATCAGCGACGACGATGCGCCGTCCGTGACGGTGAATTTCAAGTCCGCCGCCTACACGCTTGGGGAGGGCGACGAGGCCACGGTAAGCCTTAGCCTGAGCGCGGATCCGGAACGGCGGGTCGTGGTTCCCATCACGGCAACGGAAGAGAACGGCGCGAGCAGCGCCGACTACTCGGGCGTGCCCGAGAGCGTGACCTTCGAGAGCGGGGAAACGGAAAAGGCCTTCACGTTCACGGCGGTCCAAGACCGGATCGATGACGACGGAGAGAACGACGGCGAATCGGTAAAGGTGGCCTTTGGCGCGTTGCTGCCCGACGGCGTCAGCGAGGGCGCGGCGACCGAGACCACCATCACCATCATCGATGACGACGGCGTCGGAATAACGGTCTCGCCGACCACGCTGACTATCGCCGAGGGCCTGAGCAAGCCCTATACGGTGGTGCTGGCCTCGCAACCGACAGCGAACGTGACTGTCTCGGTCACGGCGCCGAACAACCCGGACGTAACCGTCGATAAACGCGCGCTCATCTTTACCGCGTCCAACTGGGAAACGGCGCAAACGGTGACGGTTTCGACCGCCCAGGACTTCGACGGGACCGACGACACCGCCACGATCGCCCACGCGGTTACGGCGGCGGGAAGCGACTACAGCGGCAAGGCCGTGGCCAGCGTCAACGTGAACGTTCTTGACAGCGACGACGTGCGCGTGAAGGCGAATTTCGAACGGGAAAGCTACAGGGTCACCGAGGGGAGCGCGGTCACCATCAAGGTGACCCTCGACAAGGACCCCGACCGCCAGGTGGTCATCCCCATCGAGACGGTCGAGCAGAACGGGATGACGTCCGCGGACTACTCAGGCGTACCGTCTAACGTAACCTTCGAGAGCGGGGAGACCGAGCAGTCCTTTACCTTCACGGCGGTCCAGGATGAGGCGGACGACGATGAAGAGTCGGTGAAGCTGGACTTCGGGACCCTCCCGACGGCGGTCATCGGCGGCACGACCGACGAGACCACCGTCACCATCGTCGACGACGATCCCACGATAGTCGCGCAAGCCCCCGAGGCGACGCCGGCGTCGCCGGCGCCACCGGTATCCGTGACGGCGAGCTTCGAGCGGACCGGCTATACGGTCGTCGAGGGGAACGGGGTGACCGTGACGCTGACGCTCAGCGCGGACCCGGAGCGGCAGGTGGTGGTCCCCATCGGCCTGACCGAGCAGGACGGCATATCGTCCTCCGACTACTCGGGCGTGCCGGCGAGCGTCACCTTCGAGAGCGGCGAGACGTCGACTTCCTTCACCTTCACCGCGACGCAGGACGCCGAAGAAGAAGATGATGAGTCGGTGCGGCTGGAATTGGGAGCTCTACCCGACGCGGTCACCGGGGGGACAAACAAGGCGATCACTATTGTCATCATCGACGATGACAGCCCGGAGCCCATCAGAGAGGTAACGGTGACCTTCGAGCAGACCACCTACGCTGTCGAGGAGGGCAGCCGGGTGTCGGTGAAGGTCATGCTCAATGGCGACCCGGGACGCCGGGTGGTCATCCCCATCACCCAGACCCGGTACGGCGGCATCACGCCGTCCGACTATTCAGGCGTACCGTCGCAGGTGATCTTCGAGAGCGGCGAGCAAGAGAAGACCTTCGACTTCCAGGCGACCGACGACATGCTCGACGACGACGCGGAGGCCGTCGCCCTTGGGATCGGCTCACCGCTGCCCGACGCGGTGACCCTGGGCTCCAACAACCAAGCGATGGTCAACATCAACGACAACGATGGCGTCGGGGTGCGGATCTCTCCAAGCAGCCTGACCATCGACGAGGGTGAAGAGGACACCTACACCGTGAGGCTGAATTCCCAGCCCACCGCCGACGTCGTCGTCACGGTCGGCACGCCAACCGACCCCGACGTATCTGTAGACGAGACGACCCTCACCTTCACCGACTCCACTTGGGACAATCCGCAAACGGTCACCGTCTCCACCGAGCAGGACGACGACTACCTCGACGAGACCGCGACCATCTCGCATACGGCTACCTCCACCGACGCCGACTACGACGGCGTCCGCGTGCGCAGCCTCAACGTGAAGGTGGTCGACGACGAGGAAGTGCCGGTGGAGGTGAACTTCAAGTCCGCCACCTATTCGGTGAACGAGGGAGACGCGGTCAGGGTCACGGTGACCCTCGACAAGGACCCTGAGCGAGAGGTCGTGGTCCCCATCACCAAGACCGAGCAGGGCGACGCGAGCACCGACGACTACTCCGGCGTGCCCGAGGACGTGACGTTCAGGAGCGGGCAGACGGAGAGGACTTTCATCTTCTCCGCGTACCAAGACAAGCTGGATGATGACGGAGAGTCGATTGCCTTGGGCTTCGACACCAGTCAGTTGGACGAGGTCAGCGAGGGGACTACCGCCACGGCGACCGTCAGCATCAACGACGACGACGGCGCCGGCGTGATCGTCTCCCCCACGACGCTCACCATCAACGAAGGCGGAAGCCGGGACTATACGGTGGTGCTGAACTCCCAGCCCACGGCCAACGTCGTCATCACCGTCTCCAGGACCGGCAGCTCCGACGTATCGACCGACGAAACGACGCTCACCTTCACCGACTCCAATTGGGGCCACAGGCGGACGGTGAGGGTAACGGCGGCCCACGACGACGCCGACCACCTCGACGAGTCCGCCACCATCTCCCACGTGGCTACTTCCACCGACACCGACTACAACGGCATCAGCGTGGGCAGCGTCGAGGTGGGCGTCATCGACGATGAGGACGTGCCGGTGACGGTGACCTTCGAGCGGGCCACCTACTTCGTTGACGAGGGCGACCTAGTGACGGTTGAGGTCAGCCTCAGCGAAGACCCCGAGCGCCGCGTGGTCATCCCTATCAACAAGGTGGAGCAGGACGGCGCGACCAGCTCTGACTATTCGGGGGTGCCCCGCAACGTGATCTTCCTGAGCGGGGAGACAGAAAAGTCCTTCAACTTCACTGCGCGCCAGGACACGGTGGACGATGACGACGAATCGGTGAAGCTCGGCTTCGGAACCCTCCCCAACGCGGTAACGGAGGGGACCAACAGCGAGGCCACGATCGACATCAACGACGACGACAACCCCTTCCTCAAGGTGAACTTCGGCCAGGCTGCCTACGCTGTCGCCGAGGGGGGCACGGTGGAGGTGACGGTGACGCTGAGCGCCGATCCCGAGCGCCGGGTGGAAATCCCCATCACCAAGAGCGATCAGGGCGGCGTGGACAGCACCGACGACTATTCGGGCGTGCCCGAAACTCTGACCTTCGCGAGCGGCGACTCGGAGGAGACGTTCACCTTCACCGCGGCGCAGGACACGCTCAATGACGATGGGGAGTCGGTGAGGCTGAGCTTCGGCTCCGACCTGCCGAGCCGCATCAGTGGCGGCACCATCGCCCAGACGACGGTCAGTATCAACGACGACGACGGCGCCGGCGTGACCATCGAGCCCCTCAGCCTTACCATCGAAGAGGGCTACACCGATACCTATACCGTGGTGTTGACGTCGCAGCCTACGGACGACGTCACGGTAACCGTCAACGTGCCCAGTGGCCCCGATATATCTGTTGACGCCACCACGCCCCTTACCTTCACCGATTCCGACTGGAACCAGGAGCAAACGGTCATCGTCACCGCCGACCAGGACGACGACCACCTCGATGACGACGGCACGATCACCCACTCGGTCTCGTCCACGGACACCGACTACAACAACTTCGCCGCCGGGAGTGTCAAGGTAACGACCATCGACGACGAGGATGTGCCGGTCACGGTGAGCTTCGCGGAAGCCGGCTACGAAGTCGCCGAAGGCGGCACGGTGACGATCAAAGTGACCCTGGATGTGGACCCCGAACGCTATCTGATCATTCCCATCCAGAAGACCGACCAAGACGGTGCGACCAGCGACGACTACTTGACGTTGCCCAGGGTCGTCGGTTTCAACAGCGGCGAGACTGAGCACGTATTCGCATTTGCCGCGGAACAAGACACGATCGACGACGACGGCGAGTCGGTGAAGCTGGCCTTGGACACCAGTCAGCTAGACAGCGTCAGCGATGGGACCGTGATCGAGACGACGGTTTCCATCACCGACGACGACGTGCCGCCCGTTGACGTCAGCTTCGAGCTCGACGCCTACAGCGTCAACGAGGGCGACGACCTCACGGTGACGGTGAAGCTGAGCGCCGACCCAGAGCGGCAGGTGATCATCCCCATCACCACGGCCAAGCAAGATGGGGCGATCGACGCGGACTTCACCGTGCCCGCCGACGTGACCTTCGAGGACGGAGAGACGGAAAAGACCTTCACTTTCACCGCGGTCGAGGACACGGTGGACGACGACGATGAATCGGTGAAGTTGGGCTTCGACACCAGTTCGCTGCACCGGGTCGGCGATGGCAGCCCGGCCGAGACGACGGTCAGCATTGACGATGACGACGACCCGCCCGTGACCGTGAGCTTCGAGCATGCGGCCTACAACGTGGCGGAAAGTGACGATTCGACCACCACGAACGTCGCGGAGAACGAGGTCACGGTGACGGTGAAGCTGAGCGCCGATCCCGAGCGCCGGGTGATCATCCCCATCACCAAGGTGAAGCAGGGCGGGGTCGGCGACGGGGACTTCACCGTGCCCGCCGACGTGACCTTCGAAGACGGGGAGACGGAGAAGACCTTCACCTTTACCGCGGTCCACGACACGGTGGACGACGACGATGAGTCGGTGAAGCTGGGCTTCGACACCAGTTCGCTGGACCGGGTCGGAGTGGGGACAACGGCCGAGACGACGGTCAGCATCGACGACGACGACGACCCGCCCGTCGAGGTGAGCTTCGAGCAGGCGACGTACAACGTGGCGGAAAGTGACGATACGAGCACCCCCAACGTCGCGGAGAACGAGGTCGCGGTGAAGGTGAAGCTGAACGCCGATCCTGAGCGGCAGGTCATCGTCTCCATCATGGCGAGCGAGCAGGGCGGCGCCGGAGTCTCTGACTACGCGGTGCCCCAAGAAGTGACCTTCGAGAGTGGAGAGACAGAGAAGACCATCACCTTCGTAGCGGAACATGACGAGGTGGACGACGACAACGAGTCGGTACTGCTCAGGTTCAATACCGGCGACCTCCCGGACCGCGTCAGCGAGGGGACCACAAACCAGGCGACGGTCCGCATTGACGACGACGACGACCCGTTCGTCGACGTGAGCTTCGAGCTGGCCGGCTACTCCGTCAACGAGGGGAGCACGGTCGAGGTCAAGGTGAAGCTGAGCGCCGATCCCGAACGGCTGCTGACCATCCCCATCACCACCACCGAGCAGGACGACGCGAGCAGCAATGACTACACATCTATTGGGGACAACGTCGCCTTCTTCCCCGGAGAGACGGAAGTCATCATCGACTTCATCGCCGCGGACGACAGCCTGGACGATGACGGGGAATCGGTGAAGTTGAGCTTCGGCTCCCCGCTACCCGATCGCGTAGACGCGGTGTCGCCCAATGAGACGGTTATCTCCATCAACGACGACGACGGCGCGAGCGTGAAGGTCACACCGACCTCGCTGGTCGTCAGCGAAGGGGCCAGCGAAAGCTACACGGTGGTGCTGACCTCGCAGCCCACGGCCGACGTGGTCATCACCATCACCAAGTCGGGCAGCTCCAACGTATCTGTCGACGAGACGGAGCTCACCTTCACCGACTCCAACTGGGACGACGAGCAGACGGTCACGGTTACGGGCGAACAGGACGACGATGCACTGGCCGAAAGGGCCACCATCACCCACTCCGCGGCGTCCACGGACACCGACTACAACGGCATCAGTGTGGGCAGCGTCAACATCACCGTCATCGACGACGAGACCGAAGTCTACTTCAGCTCCGACATGTACATGGCCACCGAGGGCGGCGAAGACGCCACGGTCGTCGTGCATCTGAGCCAGCCAGCCCCGGTGCAGTTGGTCATCGAAGTGACGGCGGAGGCGATGGCGGGCGCCACTCCCGACGATTGGACGGGCGCGCCGACGACGCTGACCTTCAACGTGGGAGAGGACGAGAAGTCCTTCACCGTGGTCGCCTTTGACGACAACGTCGAAGACAGCGGCGAGAAGGTGCAGCTCGGCTTCAAGACACCGCTGCCCGGTGGGGTCGTCCTTGGAGATCCCGGTACGGCGATGGTCACCCTGGCGAACGCCGAGTGCGACAACCTGGCCACTGAGATCATCATCCTGGACGAAATAGGGGAGATCACCCAAGCGGGGGAAAAGGCCTACTGGACCTTCGACCCGGATCCCTACCGGTTCTACATCATCGAGGTCATCGGCGTGGACGGCCGCGACATGCTGGGCCGGGACACGCATCCCGGCAACCTCACCCTCGCCGATCCCGAGCTCATCTCCGTCAGGGCCGTGGAAGGGACGGACGGGGCCAAATACAGCCCGACCATCTCGGACGCCGGCTATGGGGAGAACAGCCAGGGGGGTTGGTGGTGGAGCAGCCCCGGCCCCTTCCGGATCGAGGTTGGAGGCAGCGGCGGCACCGGCACGTACCAGATCAAAGTCCGCGTCAACAACATCTGCGCCATGCGGAACGGCGAGCGGTTCTATCCCTGGGCCGGCGGGCCCGACGGCTACGGCGACCTTGACACGCCTGGGGACACGAGCACGCTTCGTAAGCTGTACACCGCCCCCAGCAAGCACAACGGCTACGGCCCCAGCGGCGGCTTCCTCGGTGACATGAATGGCGAGGACCGTGATGAGGACTGGTTCAAGGTCGAACTCGACCAAGGCTACGAGTACACGGTGACAGTCTGGGAGCGCGCCGAAGTGCCGGCCAAGCACCGGGCGACCCAGGTGAAGATCGTCGGAATCTACGACAGCAACGGCGACCTGATCGCGGGCACTTCCAGCAGCAGCGGTTCGAGTGTCACCGTCGTCTACCAACCGGCGAGCACGGGCCTCTACTATGTGGCCGTGGGCTACGACGGCCAGGACGGCCTGTTCGACATCGACGTCGACGGCGAAGAGGTCTAGCCGCCCAGGGTCTCGTTTACGAGCGCGAGACCGGCCCGCAGCCTATCGCGCCAGTCCTCCCGGGGATGTCGAATTGCATTCGTGCAGACCCTGAAGAGACAAACTGCCTCGCGAAGCGCCAGCTCCCGCTCGTTCCAACCGAAGCGCTCCAGCGCGGCGCTCCGCAAGACGCCATGGAACGCGCCGACCGCGCCGGCGTCCTTCTCCCGGCCGAAATTGGCGCCCCAGCGCAGGTGAGCGAGGAAGTTGCCCACGTCGAGCATGGGATCGCCGGGGCCGGCTTCCTCGAAGTCCACGAGGGCGATCCTGCCGTCGGGTAGCACGAGCATCTGGTCGTCGTAAAAGTCGTTGTGCGCCATGTGGGACGGGCGCCATGCTTCCACGAAGCCGTCCAACGCCCGCGTGGCGGCGGCCAGCTCGGGAGGCCGAGCCTCGCCGTCGGGCACGGCTCTTGTAAAGGCCCGTCTCGCCCGGCGATACGCGCCCGCCAAGTTGAACGGCCGGGTGCCGCTCGGCTCCGGCGGGACGGCCCAGAGCCGTTCGAGCCCGTCGAGAAGCGTGTCGGGCGGCGGCTGATCACCCCGCCGTATCTGGCCCCGGAGGTTCTTGCCGGGGATCTCCGACAGCCAGATCACGCCGCCCTCGGGCCAGTGTCCGGCGACGCGGGGCAGGACAAATCCGGAGTGCTCGGCCAATCGGCCCGCCTCCAACAACGGCCCCATGACCTTCGGCCGCATGACGCGGACGTAGAAGCTGAACTTGCCGAGCCGATGACGCAGGACGGCCCGATTGCCCGGCCGGTACCGGACCATGTCCACGCGCAAGCGCCGAGCGGGAAACGACAAGACGTACTTGTTGAGCAGCCTGACGCCGCCCTCGACCGATGCGGCTTCGCCCAGACCCGGTAGGTGAGGGTCCTCGGGGTAGCGATAGAGGTTGGGCTCCCTGCCGCGGGCGATCTCGAAAGCGAACTGTTCCGGCGGGACGTAGTCGTCGTCTTCCCACTCCGCCACGTAGCTGACAATGACGTGCCTGCCGGGATTGTGGCTAACCTGGCGAATCCGAATCTGCCGCGGACCGAGCGGCGGCTCGCCGAACTGGGAGCAGTAGGTCCGCCACACCCATTCACCATCGAAAAGCCGGCGAAAGCCGTCTAGGTCGCGGTCTTCGAGGGTCACTTGCGGATAAAGCTGGGGGATCGTCTGCAGCACCGGCGCTAGCTCCTAGCTATCGTCATCACTGTCGTCATCGCTGTCATCACTGTCTGGGTCACTGTTGTCGGTAGGGGTCGGAGTATCGACGCCATCGGAGTCGGTGCCATCGTTGTCGGTAGGAGTGGGAGTATCGACGCCGTCGGAGTCGGTGCCGTCGTTGTCGGTGGGAGTTGGAGTATCGACGCCGTCGGAGTCGGTGCCGTCGTTATCGGTTGGAGTAGGGGTGTCGACGCCGTCGGAGTCGGTGCCGTCGTTGTCGGTGGGAGTTGGAGTATCGATGCCGTCGGAGTCGGTGCCGTCGTTGTCGGTAGGGGTCGGTGTATCGACGCCATCGGAGTCGGTGCCGTCATTGTCGGTGGGGGTGGGCGTGTCGACGCCGTCGGAGTCGGTGCCGTCATTGTCGGTAGGGGTCGGTGTATCGACGCCATCGGAGTCGGTGCCGTCGTTGTCGGTGGGAGTCGGGGTGTCGATGCCGTCGGAGTCGGTGCCGTCGTTGTCGGTGGGAGTCGGGGTGTCGACGCCATCGGAGTCGGTACCGTCGTTGTCGGTGGGAGTCGGGGTGTCGATGCCGTCGGAGTCGGTGCCGTCGTTGTCGGTGGGGTCGAGTTCGACCTGCTGCCGAGGTACGGCTAGGGCTACCGCAGGCGGAGTATCGACGCCGTCGGAATCGGTGCCATCGTTATCGATGGGAGTGGGAGTATCGACGCCGTCGGAGTCGGTGCCATCGTTGTCGGTAGGAGTGGGAGTGTCGACGCCGTCGGAGTCGGTGCCGTCGTTGTCGGTTGGAGTCGGGGTGTCGACACCGTCGGAGTCGGTGCCATCGTTGTCGGTAGGGGTCGGTGTATCGACGCCGTCGGAGTCGGTGCCGTCGTTATCGGTTGGAGTAGGGGTGTCGACGCCGTCGGAGTCGGTGCCGTCGTTGTCGGTGGGAGTTGGAGTATCGATGCCGTCGGAGTCGGTGCCGTCGTTGTCGGTAGGGGTCGGTGTATCGACGCCATCGGAGTCGGTGCCGTCGTTGTCGGTAGGGGTCGGTGTATCGACGCCATCGGAGTCGGTGCCGTCATTGTCGGTTGGAGTAGGGGTGTCGACGCCGTCTGAGTCGGTGCCGTCATTGTCGGTGGGGGTGGGCGTGTCGACGCCGTCGGAGTCGGTGCCGTCGTTATCGGTTGGAGTAGGGGTGTCGACGCCGTCGGAGTCGGTGCCGTCGTTGTCGGTAGGGGTCGGTGTATCGACGCCATCGGAGTCGGTGCCGTCATTGTCGGTGGGGGTGGGCGTGTCGACGCCGTCGGAGTCGGTGCCGTCATTGTCGGTGGGGGTGGGCGTGTCGACGCCGTCGTTGTCGGTGCCGTCGTTGTCGGTGGGAGTTGGGGTGTCGCCGGCGTCGGGAGTCGGGGTGTCGACGTCGTCGGCCTCCGGGTCTTCCTCCTCCGCACGGATGGAGGACTCCCGGGAGGTTACAGCTCCATCCTCGCTGCTCATGTCGCAGGCCGGCGCGGCAAACAACGCCAACGCCAACACCAGCGAAGAGGAAACCGCCGCGAGCGAAAAGAGCTTCTTCATCGGAGTCGCCTCTCAGTTTTCGTGATTGGCAGACTCTATGCCCCGACTCCATAACCGTACTCTTCTCCTTTCGCACGGGCAAGCCGGAACGAGGTCCTCTTCAGGCAAAGGACTGAGATTCCGCGTTTACGCCGCGTTAACACCGTGCTGCGCAACGTACCAGGAAACGCGGAGGAACAGTGGGCGCCCTCGGGCGACGGCCTTTAACCCAACGCTAAATCGGGCTTAACACATCCTCCCCCGCGAAGCCGGTACAGTGACGGCGCTGGAGGCAACCGGCGGACGCCGATGGGACTGACTACTACCATGCGAGGGGTGTTGAGCGGCCTGCGGAGACGCGGCCGTTGAATCAGCACTAGAACTCTTTCCTCTGCCGGCAACGGCCCCACCTCGCTTCGCCCACGCTGGAAGCGCCACCCTTCCGGCGTGGGCTTCCTCTTTTGTTGGGTCTACCCTTCGAGAAAGTCGAGGACGAGCCGGTTGAACGCCTCGGGCGCTTCGGCGTTGACCATGTGCCCCGCGCCGGGGATGACGGCCTTCCGGGCGTTGGGCGCGGTCCGCTCCACCATGCCGGCGAGGGTGTGGAAGAGCTCGACGTCGCGCTCGCCGACGATGGCGAGGGTGGGGACCGTGATCTCGGCGAGGCGTTCGTGGGCCGGGGGATCGAGGTCGACGTGGGGGTCGTCGTTGACGAAGTGCCAGCCGGAGTAGTCGTCCAGCATGCGGTGGACCATGGCGAGGGCGTCGGGGTTGCCGCGCGCGCCGTCGAAGATGCCGGACTGAAGGTAGAGAGCCTTGGCGGCGTCGATGCCCTGCTCACGCGCCACGTCGAGCAACTGCTGATAGCCCTCATTCGGGGCGGCGTCGTGGAGCTTGTGCGCTTGGGTCGGCCCCGGCGACGCCCCGGCGAGGACGAGCTTGCGCAGAAGGTGGGGATAGGTGAGGGCGAAGTTGAGCACGATCGAACCGCCGCGGGACAGCCCGACGACGCGGGCCGGCGCGAGGCCGAAGTGCTCGATCAGGGCGGCGAGGTCGTGGTAGTGGCCGTAGGGCTCGGCGCCGGGGAGCGAGGAGCGGCCGAAGCCGCGGGCGTCGTAGCGAAGGGTGCGGAAGCGGCGGGAGAACTCGGGGATCTGCGGCTCCCACATGCCGAGGTCGAACGGGAAGCCGTGGACGAAGACGACGGGGTCGCCCTCCCCGGCCAGCTCGTAGTGGATGCGGGCGCCGTTGACCTCGACGAAGGTTGGCTCGTTTGGGGCCATGATCGCGCTCTGGTTCAGCGCCGGTACGTGGGCGCTTCTTTCCCAAGGATGAGCATGCGGGTGTAGAAGAGCGCGTTGGTGACGACGCGGGTCTTGATGTCGCCCCGGCGACCAGGGTACTTGCCGTAGTGCGTGGCGTGCTTCCCGCCGTCGGCGACGGCCATGTAGGCGGTGCCCACGGGACGGCCCTCCTGCTCGGTGGGCCCGGCGACGCCGGTGACGCCGATGCCGACGTCGGCGCCCAACTCGCGCCGCGCCGCCCGCGCCATCTCGATCGCCGTCTCCTCGCTCACCGCCCCGTGCCGCTCGATGGTGTCGTGGGAGACCCCGTACTTGATCTTCATCTCCGTCTGATAGGCGACGATGCCGCCCCGGTAGTAGCGCGAGCTTCCGGGGACGTTGGTGATGGCGTCGCCGAGCAGCCCGCCGGTGAGCGACTCCATGGTGGCCAGAGTGAGGCCGCGCTCGATGAGGAGCTTCCCGACGTGCTCCTGCATCGTTTCGTCGTCGACCCCCCAGAGGTGCTCGCCGAACCGCCCGCGTAGCTCGGCCTCGACGGGACCGATAAGGGCCTCGGCCTCCGCCTCGGCCATGGCCTTGGCCGCGATGCGGACGTGGATGCCGTCGGGGCGCGAGTAGACGCCGATGCTGGGATTGGCGGCCTTGAGCAGGTCGCCGCACATCTCGTCGACGCCGCCCTCGGAGATGCCGGTGATCTTCAGGGTGCGCGAGATCAGCAGGCCGCCGCCGACCATGTCGCGGAGGCGGGGACGGACCTCGTTCTCCCACATGTGCCGCAGCTCGCGGGGCGGCCCCGGCATGGAAACGAGCACCTTGCCGTCCTTCTGCGTCCACCAGCCGGGGGCGGTGCCCATCGGGTTGGCGATGGCCGAGGCGGAGGGGATGAGCATGGCCTGCTTGATGTTGTTCTCCGGCATGTTCATGCCGCGGTTGCCGAAGAAGGAGCGCACCTGCGCCTCGAGCTCCGGGTCGACGTACAGCTCCTCGCCGAGCAGGCGGGCGACGGCGGCGCGGGTAAGGTCGTCGTCGGTGGGGCCGAGCCCGCCGGTCATGAGGACGAGGTCGGAGCGCTCCATGCCTCGCCGGAGGCTGTCGAGCAGCCGGTCCATGTTGTCGCCGATCGACTGGATGTGATAGACGTCGACGCCGATCTTGGGCAGCTCGCCGGCCAGGTAGGGCGAGTTGAGGTCGACGATCTCACCGAGCAGCAACTCGGTGCCGATGGAGATGATCTCGGCTTTCATGGGAGGAGGCCGCGCGGCGGGGCTACTCGTCCTTGGGGGCTTCCCAGATGGTGTGGTATTGCTTGCCGGTGATGGCGGCGGCGAACTCGGCCGTCTCCAACTGGCGGAGCTCCACCAAGACCGCGTCGAACGTCTTGGAGAGCTCAGGGTGGCCCTCGGTGGCCACGCGGCCGACGAGCTTGGGCCAGACGCCGAGGTTCTCCAGGCTCTCCACGTAGCGCGGCCAGGGGACGATCACGACCTTCTCCGGCTTCGGGAAGCGGGGCCGCAGGGTGCGGAGGCTGCGCAGGCGCTCCTCTGCCGACTTCGCCATCGGCACGAGCTTCACCAGGGGCGGGTCTTCGACGTCGGCGCGCGGGTCGACGATCAGCGTCTTGCGCAGGTAGGGGAAGTGGAAGCAGATGACTTCCGCCGACTCGATCTGCTGAAAGACCTCCTGGAGGTCCATCGCGTCCCTTCCGGCGCGCGGCCGTGGCCGGCGCCCCGACGCGCCCCTGCGCTGCTCCCCGCGGCGCGCCCCTAGCCTTTGAGCTCGCGGACCATGTCGGTGAAGGCGGGCAGGATCTCCTCCCACTCACCGACCACGCCGTAGCGCGCCTCCTGGAAGATGTTCGCGTCGGCGTCCTTGTTGATGGCGACGATGTTCTTCGAGCCGGAGCAGCCCGCCATGTGTTGGCTGGCCCCGGAAATCGCGAAGGCGATGTAGAGGTCGGGCGTCACCGTTTTGCCGGTGAGGCCAACCTGGTAGGAGTGAGGCAGCCAGCCCGCGTCGCAGACCGCGCGGCTCGCGCCCATGGCGCCGCCCAGCGCGTCGGCCAGCGCCTGCAGGTCCTCGAACGGGTCCGGCCCGCCGAAGCCGCGCCCGCCGGAGACGACCACGTCGGCGTCCTCGAGGCGCACGCCCTCGGACTTCTGCTTCTTCACCTCGGTGATCCGCACCTGCACCGCCGACTCGTCGACGGTGGCGTCCAGCGCCTCGACGCTGCCGCTGCGCCCGCTGTCCGGCGGGAGCGGCTCGAAGGCCTTCACCCGCACCGTCACCACGTGCAGGGCCGCGTCCGAGGCGTAGGTGGCCTGGGCGTTGCCGCCGTAGACGGGTTTCGTGGCCTTCAGCGTGCCGCCGTCCATGGTGACGTTGACCGAGTCCATGGTCAGGCTCGCGCCGAGCTTGAAGGCGATCTTGGGGGCGAGGTCGCGGCCGACGTCGGTCTGGCCGATGATGACGACCTTGGGCGAAACGGCCTCCACGGCTTGGAGCATCACCTGGGCGTAGGCGTCGGGCTGGTAGGACGCGAGGTCGGCGTTTTCGAAGGTGAGGACCTTGTCGGCGCCGGCTGCGATGAGTTCCGCGCCGAGGTCGCCGGTGCTGCCGATGATGATCGCGGAGACGTCGCCTCCGGCGGCGAGCGCCCGCGCCACGGCGACGCCTTCCTTGGCCACGCCGAGCAGCTTGCCGTCGGAAACCTCCGCGAATACGAGAATGCCCTGGTTGTCCGCCATCGTTCGCTTGCTCCTGTCGCTCAGATAGAGTCGGGTTAGATGAGCTTGGCCTCGCGCAGCTTCAGCGCCAGGTTGCGGCCCTTCTCCGAGCCGTTGTCGCCGTCGATCCACTCGACGTTCTTCTCGACCACGGGGATGAAGAGCCGGTCGAGGTCGACCACCCGGCCGGTCGCGCCGACGCTGCCCGCGTCGACGCCGATATCCTCGGCGGTCCACACCGTGGGCTTCTTGCGTCCGGCCTGCATGATGCCGCGGAGGGTGGGGTAGCGGGGTTCGCCGAACTCGTTGCTCACCGTCACCACGGCGGGGAGGGGCGCCTCGGCGATCTCGCTCCCGTCCTGCCGCACCCGCTCGACGATCACCTTGCCGTCCTCGACCTTGACGCCGCGCGCCAGGGTGATCACCGGAATGCCGAGCAGCGCGGCCACGGCCGGGCCCACCTGCCCGCGGTCGGTGTCCGAGGCCTGCCGCCCGCAGAGGATGAGGTCGTACTCGCCGAGCTTGGTCACCGCCGCCGCGAGGGCGCGGGCGATCGAGTAGGCGTCCCCCTCTTCAAGGGCGTCGTCCTGCAGCAGATAGAGCTCGTCGGCCCCCATCGAGAGCGGCTTCTTGATCACGTCGAGAACGAGGTCTTTGCCCAGGCTGACGACGCGAATCGTGCCCTCGTGCTCCTCACGGAGCTGCAGGGCGGCCTCGATGGCGTTCTCGTCGAATCCGTTGACCACGGGCGCCACGCCCTGCACGGGCATGACCTTGTTGTTCGCCTCGTCGATCTTGAAGCTCGCCACCGGGGTCTCGGGGTCCATGACCTGCTTGGCGAAGCACACGATGTTCATGCGGCGGCCTCTTTCCGGGATGTCACTTTTTCGGGCCTTTACACAAAGAACGCTGGGCCGAAACGTGCGCCCAGCGAAGGCCTAGCGGAAGCGCCGTGTACTCTAGCACCGCCCCTGTCGAGGGTCAAGATAATCGCCCGCGAGCGGCGCCGTTTCGGGCGCCTGCGCGGCCGCAGCCCGTGCCCTCTCTCAATCCCCCCAGTGGAGACCATTGCACAGCCCGCGACTGCGGCAGCGGATCATCCCTGTAGGGGCGACTCTTGTGGTCGCCCACTCCCTGATCACCACCAACCGCCATCGAAACCTGCCGCCCCTCCCCTGTAGGGGCGCTTCGCGAAGCGCCCGTTCCCCCACAACCGGAGTCATTCGGCAAGGGTCTCCCAGAGGGGGAGAGATTAGGAGCCGCGGGCCTCGCAAAGCGCGACCCAGTAGGGCTCGGCGTAGGCGTCGTAGACCTCGCCCTCCTTGAAGGGGTGGGCGATCTCGTCCTCGGTCATCAGGCCGTGTTCGAGCGCATAGTCGTGCGCTTCGATGATCGTGCCGTTGTAGGGCATCGGGTCGTCCAGCGTCGCCAAGTGCGAGACGACGACGCACGGCATGTGCACCGAGTGCCGCCGCGGCAGGTTGTACCCCATCCCCGCCTCCTTGGAGACGGTCACCCGCTCGACCAGGGTCGCCCCCGGCTGGAGCCCCACCGCGGCGATCTTGTGCTCCCGGACCTCTTTGGCGATCAGCATCGTCGTCCAGTTCAGGCCCGCCTTCGTGCTGGGGTAGAGGAGGCTCGTCGACGCCTGCCCCGGCATGTTCTGGTTCGACAAGTGACCCTCGATGCCCGTGGTGACGTTGATGAAGAGACCGCCGCCCTGCTTCGCCATCTGCGGGATGAGCAGCCGCATGAACATGAGCGGGGCCTTGAAATTGCAATCGATGGCCGTGCTGATCGCCGACCATTCCAGGTCCTCGATCTTCTCCCAGTTGGCCGGCCCCTCGTAGCGCGCGTTGTTGATCATGACGTCGAGGCGGCCGAACGCCTCCAGCGTCTTCTCGACGGCCCCTTCAATATCGTCGGGCTCGCCGACGTCGCAGCGGATGGGGAGCGCCCGTCCGCCTAGCGACTCCACCAGCGCCGCCGTCTCGTGGATCGTGCCCGGGTAGGGCGTCACGTCGTTCTCGCTCACCGACCGCGCCGTCACCGCAATGGAGAAACCCTCGAGGGCGAGGTGGGCGCAGATCGCCTTGCCGATGCCGCGGCTCGCTCCCGTTATCAGCGCGACCTTGCTCATGGCTCTCTCCTCACCGGCCCTGGTACTTCGGCTCGCGCCGTTCCATGAAGGCGCGCCGCGCCTCCTTCGAGTCCTCGGAGTAGTAGCAGACCTGGTACGCCAGCCGCTCGAACTCGAGGTAGTCGTCGAGGTCGCGGCCCCGGCCCCGCAGGATGGCGCGCTTGGTCATGGTCATGCCCAGCGGCGGCCCGGCGGCAAACGCGCGCGCCAGCTTCAGCGCCTCCGGCATCAGCTCCTCGGGCGGAGTGACCTTGAATACCAGCCCCGCCTCTTTGGCCTCGGCGGCGTCCATGATCCGGTTGGTGGCGTAGAGCTCGAAGGTGCGCTGCGGGCCGATATGACGGGGGAGCAGCCACCCCAGCGCGTCGAGGATGCCGACGCCGAGCGCGGCATGGGCCACGCGGAAGCGGGCATTCTCCGACGCCAGCACGACGTCGCAGCCCGCCGCCAGTGCAAGCCCGCCGCCCACGCACGTCCCATTGACCGCGGCCACCACGGGCTTCTCGACCCGCTGCAGCCGCGCCGAGAGCGCGTTGGTGGGATGCAGGTGGTTGCGCCGGATCTGCTCCGACGGCATCGCGCCGCCCGCGCTCCGCTCTTTCTGGTCGGCCCCCGCCGAAAAGTATTCCTTGCCCGCGCCGGTCAGGACGAGGGCGCGAACGTCCGGGTCGTCGTTGACGCGGGCGAAGACCTCGACAATCTCCCGCCGCATGACGCTGTCGAGGGCGTTGCGGTGTTCCGGCCGGTCGAGCGTCGCCACCGCGACGCCGGCGTCATCGACTTCGTAGCGCACCGTCTCGTAGCTCATCGTGGGTCGAGGGAGCCGCCCCGCTACTCGTCGTAGACCATGAACTCGACGAGGTTCTTGTCCGGGTCGACGATGTAGACGCTGGTCGAAGAGTTTGCCCCGCCGTTCCTGCCCCCGTAGCGGGGGACCGGCCCGGTGACGGACTCGACGCCGGCCTTGGCCAGCATCTCCTGCACCTCCTCGATGGTGCCGTCCCAGACGAAGCAGAGGTCGCCGCAGCCCGGCAGGGCCGTCTCGCCCCGCAGGTTGGCGGTGAAGCCCTCGGGATGCACGTTGATCATGTTGTGCTCGCCGATGCGCAGGGAGAAGATCGGGCTCTCGCCGCGCCGCCACTTCTCCTCGTTGATGAAGGTGAAGCCGAGGCGCTTGTAGTACGCCAAAAACCGCTCCGCGTCCGCCGTCGGGATCGCCACGTGATCGAAGGCCTTGACCGGCATAGCCGCCTCCCCTCGGGTACCCCGCTTCAACGGTGAGCGAGGCCGCCCGAGTGGGGACGGTAGCCCCTCACGCGTCGGAGGTCAACGCCCGCGGATTTCCTCGATGTAGGCGTCGATGTCGAACGGACGGTCGTCGAGAATCCCCGCGACTCGGTCCACCGGGTGCTTCGCCGTCGTTCGCTTCTGGATCAGCAGACCGTCGTCGGTCGGGCTGATCTCGACCTCGACGTTTCGGTGCAGCCCGAACCGCTCGCGCAGATGTTTCGGGATCGTGATCCGGCCCTGCTTCGAGATTCTCATGGCATCTGTAGTATGCGCTTCCGTGCCAGGTGCGCAAGCAGGCAGAGTCGCTCCTACCACCAGTCTACTGGCTCATGCTCGCGACACAGAGAAGCGAGCGGTCCCCGTCGGCCCATGTTTCTGTTGTGGGTAGAAGTACAGGTCAGCCGAAAGGAGACAGGCTCTGCTATCGGTCGCAAAGCGTGCTTCGCCTGGGTAGTTCATATCGCGCGGGTAGACCTTGACATGCAAGACCTCATAGACTTCCGGCCCGCTACATGCCGCCGGAACGCCTTGCTCGTCGACGCAGTCGCCAACTTTGAACGAATTGTAGTGGTCGTCCGGATCCAAAAGCAGATTCTCGGTGCACAGCAACGAGCGGTCGCCATCCTCCCAACCTTCTCGTGTAGGCTGAAAGAAATAGGCATTGAATGAACCAGAACAGGCGTCACCGTCAGCCTCGAGCGATGCTTCGCCTGGGTAGTTCATATCGCGCGGATAGACCGTTACGGATTGAACTTCATAGATACCCGGGCCGCCGCACGCCGCCGCAATCCCTTCTTCGTCGACGCAGTCACCGACCTCGAACGAGTTGTAATGGTCGTCCGGATCCAAGCGGACGTTCTTGGCGCATAGCAGCGAGCGGTCGCCATCCTCCCAACTTTCTCGCGTGGGGTGGAAGTAGTAAGACCTGAATGAGGTGGAACATACCTCGGCATCGGCGTCGAATCTTGCTTGTCCAGGGAATGCCATGTCCTTCGGATACAGCTTTGCCCAGTCAACCTTGTAGGTCTCGGTACCATCGCAGTCCAGGGTCAGTCCTTCTTTGTCGAGACAGTCCCCCGCCTTTGCTGAGTTGTAGGGGTCCGCGAGATCGCTTTGGAGTACGAGCACGGCTCCCAACACCATTGCCCCAACAGCGAGAGCGCCCATCACCCGCCAGAAGGCGCTTGCCGCTACCCAACCCCGGAGGACCTTGTAGGCCCCCCAGGCAATCCCTCCCCACACGATCCAGTAGGTCTGTCCTGGGCCTGCGGCAATATAGGTTCCGAGGGTAATCCCGCCTGTGACCGCCAGGATCAGGATTCCCCACAGGACTTCGTTTCGGCCCGAGTCTTGCATAGACCTACAGCCCGTACAGCCGCGCCGCGTTCTCGCCGAGGATCTTGGCCTTCGTCTCCTCGGTGAGGTCGTCGCGGTCGCGGAGGGCGGCGACGACGCCGGGGAAGATGCTGTCGCTGTGCGGGTAGTCGGTGGCGAAGACGATGGTGTCGTCGCCCAGCGCTTGCACCAGGCCGGGGATGATTTCCTCGTCGGGGTCGGCCGAGATGAAGCACTGGCGCTGGTAGTACTCCGACGGCTTCAGCGCGAGCGGGCCGCTGGTGTAGCCCCAGTGCTTGACGTGGTCGTCCATCCGCTCGATCCAGTGCGCGATCCAGCCGGCCCCCGACTCCAGGAAGACGACCTTGAGCCGCGGGTGCCGCTCCAGCGCCCCGCCGCAGATCAGCGTCATGCAGGCCATCTGCTGCTCGTGGGGGTGCGATACCATGTGCCGGTACAGGTAGTTGTCGAAGCGTTCGAGACCCGCTTGGGGCAGGTTCTGCGACGTGCCCTCGTGGATGGCCAGCGCCGCCCCCAGCTCTTCCATCAACGAAGGAACGGCGCCAGGGCCGGGTGGTCGAGGTCGCGCCCCGCGATCGGGTTGGGCCGCCACATGACCGCCTTGAAGCCGAGGTCGCCGACGGCCCGCTCCGCCTCCTCCATCGCCAAGGCCGACGTCGAGCTGGGGGACCATCGCCACGCCGGCGAGCCGGTCGGGCGCCGCCTGCGTGTAGTCGTAGAGCCAGTCGTTGTAGGCCCGGCAGAGGGCGGCGTTGAGGTCGGCGTCGGCGACGCCGCCGAAGTAGAGGCCGATGGAGGTGAAGCACACCGCCACGTCCAGCCCCTCGGCGTCCATGTCGACCAGCCGCGCCTTGGGGTCGACGCCGCCGGGCCGCTGCGCCTGCTCCATGGTGAGGCTGGGCAGGAAGGGCTGCAGCTCCTCCGCGATGAAGAGGCGGATGCGCCCCTGCGAGTCCAACACCCGGCGCGGCGCCATGCGGTGGTACCGCGACGGCAGGCGCTCCGCCCACAGGTCCTCGGGCTCGTTCACGTGGCCGTCGGCGTCGATAACGCGGAGTGCGGTCATGGCATCCCTCCCGCCGCGATAATCGCCACCGCCGCGCGGGGTGTCAACGCCGCGCTACTTGCGCCCCGACCTTGACGCCTTGTACAGCTCGACGAACTCGGCGATCGGCGTCTTGGCGATGGCCTCGCCGACCAAGTCCAGCGGCAGGTCGTCGAGCTTCCTGAAGCGGACGCACGACTTCCCCATGTCGAGCCGCTTGCCCGTCGCGAGGTAGCGCTTGCGGAACCACGCCTCGGTGGATCCGTCGGCGTAGACGTTGGTGAGGTAGACGGCCATGTGCCGCTTCTGCGACGCCAGCGCGGCATACATGAGCGGCTGGCCGTTGTACGTGTCGGCGAGCACGCGCAGCGGCACGGCGTAGGTGATCATGCCGAACAGCATCATCTCTTCGTAGCCGTCCGGCAGGTTGTCCAGGATGACGCCGCGGACGGCCCCGATGGCCTCGCGCCGCCCGTCATCGAGCTCGGCCAGGTACTCGGCTACGGTCTTAGCGTCGCTGTGCATTGATCACCCGAAGCTCGGCTTGTTGACCATCAGGTAGAGAGAACAGAGGGGCAGCACTATGGCGAGCCCACCCCAAAAGTACCACTTGTGCAGCGCCGAGAAGAACTCCTTTGGCGGCGAGTCCGGGTAGTCCGACGGGTCTGAGAACACGGCCATGCGATGTTGTGCGGGTAAGAGCAAGCCCACCCATATGACGCCGGACGCGGTGAACAGCGCCAAGGCGATGCTTATCCAAGTGAGGTCGTACAGGGCATCCCGCCCGCCCCATCGGGAAAACACCATGACAAAGCCATTCAGCAACAGCAGAAGGACGCCAGGCAGAGTGAACAGGAGGTCGGCGCGGATGACAGCCTTGGCGGAGAAGTGCATGACCTTGATGCTCCGGGACCGCTCCGCCATGAGCATCCATGCAGCCGTAACGACGATGTTCCCGAGGAAGATCACCGCGCCGGCGATGTGCATAAACGTGTGCCACCTGTAGGGGTAGAGCGGCAGGGATATCGCCACCACCGCAACGACCAGGAGGCCGTACGCCAGCCATTCATTCCGGTGAATGTATCCCAAAGTTGGTCCTAGAGGCAGGGTCTGGGAGCGCCCGGCGCGCTAGCCGACGACGATGTTGACCAGCTTGCCGGGACGTAGATCACCTTGCGCACCGTCTTGTCGGCGACGTGCGAGGCGGCGCGCTCGCTGGCGAAGGCAAGCTCCTTGGCCGCCTCCTCGCCGATGCCGGCCTCGACGGTGAGCTTGTCGCGCATCTTCCCGTTCACCTGCACCACGAGCGTGATCTCGGTGTCGGCGGCGATGGCGTCGTCCCACGTCGGCCACTCCTGGCCGTGGACGCTGTACTCGCGGCCCGACTGCTCCCACAGCTCCTCGGCGACGTGGGGGCACATCGGCGCGAGCAGGGTGATCAGCGTCTCGATGGCGCGCCGCCAGCTCTCCGCGTCCACCGCGCCCGAGTCCCACACGCGCTGCAGCTCGTTGGAATACTCCATCAGCGCCGCCAGCGCCGTGTTGAACTGGAAGCGGTCGAGGTCGTTCGTCGCCTTGCGGATCGTCTTGTGGCGCAGCCGCTCCAGCCCGCCGCCGTTGGCGGAGCCGGAAAGCGATGCGGGGTCGCGCCCCGCCAACGCCCAGACCCGGTTCAGCCAGCGCGACATGCCCTGGATGCCCGTCGGGCTCCACGCCCCGCCTTGGTCCCACGGGCCGATGAACATGAGGAAGGCGCGCACCGCGTCGGCGCCGTAGGCGGCGACCACGTCGTCGGGGTTGACCACGTTGCCCCGGCTCTTGCTCATCTTCTCGTGGTCCTCGCCCAGGATGATCCCCTGGTTGAAGAGGCGCAGGAACGGCTCGCCGAAGTCGACGATCCCCAGGTCGCGCAGCGCCTTGGTGAAGAAGCGGGCGTAGAGCAGGTGCATGACGGCGTGCTCGGCGCCGCCGGTGTACTGGTCGACGGGGCCCACTGCTTGGCGAGGGCGGGGTCGAAGGGGCCGTCGGCGTAGTCCGGGCTCGCGTAGCGCATGAAGTACCACGACGAGTCGACGAAGGTGTCCATCGTGTCCGTCTCGCGCCGCGCCGGCCCCCCGCAGCGCGGGCAGTCGGCGTGGAGGAAGCCCTCGTGCCGGGTCAGCGGCGACTCGCCCGTGGGGCGGAACTCGGCGTCGCCGGGCAGCAGCACCGGCAGTTGGTCTTCCGGTACGGGGACCGTGCCGCAGCCGTCGCAGTAGACGATCGGGATCGGCGTGCCCCAGTAGCGCTGCCGCGAGATGAGCCAGTCGCGCATCCGGTAGGTGACGGCCCGCTCGCCGAAGCCCTTGGCCTCGGCGAAGTCGGTCACGGCGTCGATGGCGTCGGCGCCGGGGGTGCCGTCGAAGTGGTCCGAGTTCACCATCACGCCCTCTTCGAGGTAGGCCTCGTCGAGCGGCGAGCCGTCCCAGTCGGGCGGCGAGATGACCACCCTTATCGGTAGGCCGTACTTGGTGGCGAACTCGAAGTCGCGCTGGTCGTGGGCGGGGACGCCCATCACCGCGCCCGTCCCATAGCCGAGCAGCACGTAGTCGGAGGCGTAGATGGGGACGCGCTCGCCGTTGAACGGGTTGATGCAGTCGGCGCCGATGGGGACGCCGGTCTTCTCCCGCTCGGTGGACATGCGCTCGATCTCGGTCTCGGCGCGGGCTTGGCGGGCGTAGGCCTCGACCTCGCCCCGCCGCTCGGGAGCGGTCAGCTGCTCGACCAGCGGGTGCTCTGGCGCCAGGGCCATGAACGTGACGCCGTAGACGGTGTCGGGGCGAGTCGTGAAGACCTCGATCTCCTTCGTCTCGATCCCGTGGTGGGAGAGGTCGAAGGTCAGCCGCGCGCCCTCGCTGCGCCCGATCCAGTTGCGCTGCATCGTCTTGATCTTGTCGGGCCAGTCGATGAGCCCGCCGAAGTCGAGCAGCTCCTCGGCGTAGTCGGTGATGCGGAAGAACCACTGCTCCAGGTTGCGCCGCTCCACCACGTCGTCGGAGCGCTCGCAGCGGCCGTCCTTGACCTGCTCGTTGGCCAGCACCGTCTGGCAGCCGGGGCACCAGTTCGCCGGAGCGTGGGCCCGGTAGGCGAGCCCCTTCTCGTAGAACTTCAGGAAGAACCATTGGTTCCAGCGGTAGTACTCCGGCAGGCAGCAGACGATCTCGCGGTCCCAGTCGAACGTGGTCCCCATGGTGCGGAGCTGGCCGCGCATCCGCTCGATGTTCGCCATCGTCCACTGGAGGGGGTGCGCGCCGTGCTTGATCGCCGCGTTCTCGGCGGGCAGCCCGAAGGCGTCGAAGCCGATGGGCGACATAACGTTGTGGCCCCGCATCCGCATGAAGCGGGTGTAGGCGTCGTGCGGGGCGTAGCCGTACCAGTGCCCGATGTGCAGGTCGCCCGAGGGGTACGGGTACATCGTGAGCGCGTACCACTTGGGGCGCGCGTCGTCGTCGGGAGCGTGATAGAGGCGGTCTTCGTCCCAGCGGCGGCGCCACTTCTCTTCAATGGCGCGCGGTTCGTACGTCGGCGGCATGGGGACGATGTGCGCTCGAAAGGGGAACGCCGATGGCTTCGACGCTCCAGGTTTGCAAGCCATTGTATCAGAAAGGGCCGCTTTCGCTCCTTGCGATTCCCCTTGCCCATCCCCGATCCCCCACCCGTAGGGGCGACCCTTGTGGTCGCCCACTCCCTGATCACCACCAACCGCCATCGAAACCCCGCCGCCCCCTCCCCTGTAGGGGCGATTCGAATCGCCCTCTCTTTTCCCTCTGGGAGGGACTGAGGGATCGCAGTGGGTCCCCTCTTCGGCCTTCTCCCCCCCGCAGGGATTGGAGGGGCCCCCTTAGGCCCACGCGAGCCCTCGGCGCCCGTGCCCCCGGCTGCAAAGGGTCTCCGCTGGGGAGAGCGCCTTTAAGCCTCTTCCTCCTCTGGAGACCTTTGCGGCGCCGCGCCGCCAGGGGATCGTCCCTGGTAGGGGCGACCCTTCCCGCTGGGAGAGGGTCGCCCAGGGCGGGGGGCCCTGATGCACCACCAACCGCCATCGAAACCTGCCGCCCCTCCCCTGTAGGGGCGATTCGCGAGATCGCCCGTCGCCCATCACCGAAACGGCCTCGTGGGGCGTCAGCCACCCGGTTACGCAAACGCCTCCCTGGGGAGAAGAGGCAAGACCTCCGCCGGCCCCGCCCCGCGCGGGAGCGTGTACACTATGGCGCGCCATGCTCGAATTCGACCTCACCGAAGACCAGCGCGCCCTCCAACGCCTGGCCCGCGACTTCGCCCGCAACGAGATTCGCCCCGTCGCCATGGCGATGGACCAGGGCGACGTCCCCGACAACTTCCCCTGGGACCTGATCAAGAAGGGCTCGCAGCTCGGCCTGCGGACGCTGACCCTTCCCGCCGAGTGGGGCGGCGTCGAAGCCGACGCCCTTTCCCAGCTCATCGTCATCGACGAGTTGGCCTACGAGGACGTGAGCTGCTCCAAGATCTTCTCCCAGAACTGGAAGATCGCCCCGCTACTTTTCGTCGCGGGCACCGAAGACCAGAAGCAGCACTACCTCCCCCGCTACCGCGACGAAGACGACTTCCTCCTCTCCTTCCCGGTCACCGAGCCCAACGTCGGGGCCGACGTGATGGGCTACTACGACGCCCCCGCCGGCGAGGGCATCATGACCACCGCCATCCGCGACGGCGACCACTACGTCGTCAACGGCGTGAAGCAGTGGGGCTCGCACGTCGACAACGCCTCGGTCTGGATTCCCCGGGTGCGCACCAACCCCAACGTCCGCGCCGCGGAGGGGGTCAGCTACCTGATCGTCGAGAAGGGGACGCCCGGCGTCCGCGTGGGCACCGTCCACGACAAGATCGGCTGGCGCGCCTACCATCAGGCCGAGCTCTTCTTCGACAACGCCCGCATCCCCGCCGAGAACCTGCTCGGCGGCCGCGAGGCCTACCTGCCCCCAGAGTTGGCCCGTTACCAGGCCGCGGGCAACATCGAGGTCCCCGCGCACCTCGTGGCGCTGGCGCGCGCCGCGCTCGACGCCGGTGTCAACTACGCCAACGGGCGGCGCCAGGGCGGTAAGAACATCATCCAGCACCAGGCCGTGGCGCACTCCATCGCCGAGATGTACACCTCGCTCCAGGCGGCCCGGAGCCTGATCTGGCGCGCCGCCTGGATGGTCGCCCACGCCGAGGAGATCGACCGCAACCTCCTGAAGGCCAACCGCGTCTACTGCGCCGAGACCGCCCTCAAGATCGCCCTGCACTCGCTCGACCTCTTCGGCGGCTACGGCGTGATCCGGGGCATGCCCATCGAGAAGCTGGTGCGCGACGCCATCGGCATCCAGCACGGCGAGGGCGGCCACAAGGTGCTCAACCTCTCCATCGGACGGGAGATCGAGACGCGCCTGAACGCGGGTAGGCCCTGGATCGGCTAGGAACGCCGGAAGGGAGCAGCACGATGACGACTGCCACGCACACCCCATTCGACGCCCAGGAAATCTCGCGTCGCATCGACAACACCCGTGCGGCGGCGCGCGCCCGAGGCCTTGACGCCCTCGTCGTGGTCGATTCCGACTCCATCGTCGAAGGCGGCACCGTCCGCTATCTGACCAACTTCTTCAACGTCGTCGACTCCCAGCTCCTGTCGGTGCTGGTCGACACCCTCGACGCCGGCCCCACCCTGGTCATCGGCAGCGGCTTCGCCAACTGCCAGGTCGGGCTGGCGCAGCGGCGCTCGCCGGTCCCCAACGTCAAAGTCAACGTCGGGACGGGCTCCCCCCGCGACTGGGACGTCTCCATCGCAGAGGCGCTCACCGAGGGCGGCTTCTCCGAAGGCAAGCTCGGCATCGACGGCATGCGCTTCCTGCCTTACACCACCATCGACGGCCTGCGGCGGGCCTTTCCAAAAGCCGAGCTCGCGGACGTCTCCGGCATGGTGCACAAGGTGGCCCTGCCGCGGGCGGCGGTTGAGGAGCCTTTCATCCGGGGCGCGGCGAGGGTGTCGAAGGCCGGCATGGACGCCTTTTTGGAGGCGGCCAAGCCCGGTGTGCGCCAGTCCGACGCCGTCGCGATCTGCGAGCATGCCGCCCGCATGGCCGGCGCCGAGTACATCAGCCTCTACATGAGCGCCGGCGAACCCTGGCTCTGGGGCCACCAGCGCCACGACCTCGTCTTCGAGGACGGCGACATCGTCGCCCTCGAGGTCAACGCCCGCTACGAGGGCTACTACGGCCAGGTCTGCCGCACCGCCGCCGTCGGCGCCACGAGCGCCGAGAAGCTCCGCATCCGCGACGCGGCCATCGCGGCGCACGAGAAGATGCTCACCCTGGTCAAGCCCGGCGTCACACCCAAGGAGCTCTACGCCGCGGGCCTCGAGGTCGCCCAGAGCTACGGCTTCGACTACTCGGGCGTCCGCTTCGGCCACGGCCTGGGCATGACCATCGGCGAGGGCTTCAGCATCACCGCCACCGACGACACCGTCATCCCCGAGAACACCTACATGGTCATGCACCCGCTCCTGATCCGGGCCGAGACCGGCTCCTGCGGCATCTGGGGCGACCAGCTCATCGTCCGGGCCAACGGCCCCGAGCTACTGAGCAGCGGCTAGCCCCAACCCACTACGGCCAAGCGGCCGAAGGAGGTTCCACCCATGTCAGACCCCCGACTGCCTACTGAGGCGGAGCTCGAGAAGCTGATGGCCGAGGGCCGGAACTGGGGCCGCTGGGGCGAGAACGGCGCCAGGGGGACGATGAACCTCGTCACGCCAGACAAGGTCGTCCAAGCCGCGAGCCTGGTGAAGAAGGGGCGGCAGGTCTCCCTGAGCCAGGTCTTTCCCACCATCGCGGGCCCCGAGAACGAGCGCCCGGCCCTCCACTACACCTACACCATCGACCGCGGCCTCCGCGGCGAGGCCTGCGACTTCTACGGCACCGACTACCACACCGTCTCCACCACCCACGTCGACGCGCTCAACCACCTCTGGGATGTCGAAGGCGGCGGCTGGGACGGCGCCGACCCCGACAAGATGATCACCACCCGCGGCGCGACCTCCGGCGGCATCGAGGCCTGGTCCGATGGCATCGTCACCCGCGGCGTCTTCCTCAACGTGCCCAAGTTCCGCGGCGTCCCCTGCGTCACGCCGGACAACCCCGTGCTCAACTGGGAGCTCGACGACATCGTCGACCAGCTCGGTATCGAGGTCGGCGCCGGCGACGCGGTCGTGGTCTACTCCGGACGCGGGGCCGCCGGCCCCTACACCACCGAGGGCAGCCGGCCCGGGGTCGGCGCGTCGTGCAACAAGTTCCTCCGCGAGCGCGACATCGCCGTCCTCGCCTGGGACATGCACGACGCCTTCCCCAACGAGTACGGCACCCGTGACAACACGCCGCACACCGCCCTCTACACCTTCGGCATCGTGCTCCTCGATAGCTGCCTGCTCGAACCCCTCGCCCAGGCCTGCGAGGAAGAGGGCCGCTACGAGTTCATGCTCACCGCGGCCCCGCTCAACGTCGTGGGAGGCACTGGCTCTCCCCTGAACCCCATCGCGATCTTCTAGCCATGGCAAGACTCGGACTGCAAATCGACGCACCGCTCCCTGTCGACCGCATGGTCGAAATCGTTCGCGCCGCTGACGACCGCGGCCTCGAAATCTGCTGGTTCCACGAGGGGCAGGACTGGGACGCCTTCACCTACCTCTCGGCGGTCGCCTCCCGCACCGAGCGGGTGCGGTTGGGCACCGCCGTCATCAGCGCCTTCACCCGGTCGCCGGGACTGGTGGGTCTGGGCGCGGCGACGCTGCACCACGTCAGCGGCGGACGCTTTACCCTCGGCATCGGCAGCAGCCACCAGCGGCTGATCGAGGTCGTCCACCAGATGCCCTACGACAAGCCCATCACCCGGACGCGGGAGTACGTCGAGATCGTCCGGCGGCTCCTCGCGGGCGAGACCGTGACCTACCACGGCAAGGCCTGCGGCGTCGACGGCCTCCGTATCCAGGCCGAGGGCGCTCCTTTCAAGGTGCCCATTTTCATGGGCGTCGTCGGGACCTACATGGCCCGCATCGCGGGCCGGATCGCCGACGGCGTCATCCTCCACCTCGCCGGCAAGGACCACGTGGGCCGCATCCGCGAGGCCATCGCCGAGGGCGCACGCGAAGCCGGCCGCGATCCGTCGGACATCGACGTCGGCTCCTTCATCATGTGCGTCCCGCATCGCGACGAGGCGCAGGCCCGCAGCGACATCATCGACGCCATCGCCTTCTACGCCTGGCTGGACCGCTACCGCATGCACTACGAGGAGCTGGGCTACCACGAGCAGGCGGCGGGCTTCAAGGAGGCCTGGGACCGGGGCGACTCCCGCGCCGCCGCCTCCCACGTCACCGAGGACATGCTCGACCAGCTTCCCGTGGCCGCCGGCTACAGCCGCACCAAGGGGCGGGTCGAGGAGTTCCGCGCCGCCGGCGTCGACCTGCCGATCCTGTACCCCTTCCCGCCGCGGGAGGGGTATGACGAGGACCGCTACGTGCAGTCGATCATCGACGCCATGGACGGCGCGACGGAGTAGAGCGATGGAGCACGGCTACGTCAACACCCCCGAAGGACAGGTCCACTACATCACCGCCGGTCAGGGCGAACCGCTCATCTTGCTGCACCAGAACCCGCGCTCCTCGCGCGAGTTCCTCGCGATGACCCCCATACTCGCGCAGAATCACCGCGTCTACGCCCTCGACCTGCTGGGCTGCGGGAGCTCGGGCCCGCTGCCGGAGGGCGAGTTCGGCCTGCTCGACCTCGCCCGCAACGTCGTCCACGTCATGGACGCGCTCGGCATCGAGTCGAGCGACTTCTTTGGCTGCCACACCGGCTCGCTCGTGACGGGCGAGGTCGCCGCCAACTGGCCCGACCGCGTGCGGCGGCTCGTGGTCATGGGCTACACCTTCACCGAGCGTGGCGAGGAGCGGGAGACGGCCTTCAACTGGGCCGTCCTCAAGACCCGCAAGCTCATGGAGCCGGTGCCGGACGGGTCGCACCTGCAGCGCCAATGGGCCTGGGCCTACAGCCAGGTGATGAACATGTGGTTCAACACCGGGAGGACGCCCTCGCCGGACCTCTCCGACGAGGAGCGCGAGTTCCTCCGCCTGGCGATGCTCGACGTCGCCCAGATCGGGGAGAACGCGCCCCGCATCTACGAAGCCGTCTTCACCTACGAGTGGCAGTCGTGCCTGCCGCGGATCAAGGCGCCGATGCTCTTCGTCCAGGTCGACAGCCACACTGAGCCGGTCTTCTGCAAGCGGGCCGCCGTCGCCAAGGACTACCTGCCCGGCTGCACCGTCTTCGAGTGGCCCCAGAGCGACCACAACGCCGCGGAGTGGCGCGCCGCCGAGCTGGCGGAGAAGATCTCCAGCTTCGTCCGCGCCGGCTAGCGGCCGCGGAACTTCGGCTCGCGCTTGTTCAGGAAGGCCCCCAGGGCCTCCTTGTGGTCCTCCGTCGACAGGGTCAGCACCTCGACCTCGGCTGCGCTGAGCAGGTGCGCGTCGAGGCTCTCGTTGAGCCCCCGGAAGACCAGCGGCTTGATCAGCTTGTTCGGGACGGGCGGACGTTCCAGTATGCGCCGGGCTAGCGCCGTCGCCTCCTCCATCAGCTTGTCGGCGGGCACCAGCTTGTTGAGGACGCCGGTGCTCAGCGCGTCCTCGGCATTCAGCCAGTCGGCGGTGTAGAGCAGCTCGAAGGCCTTGTTGATGCCGACCGTCCGGGGCAGGAACCACGACGTCCCCGTGTTGGAGATCAGGCCCATCTGGAGGAAGGCGTTCATGAACCGAGTGTGCTCGCAGCCGATGCGGATGTCGCAGGCGAGGACGAAGTCGAAGCCGTCGCCGATCGCCAGCCCGTTCACCGCCGCGATAGTCGGCTTCGGCATGTGGTGGATGCCAAGGGTGACCTTTTGCGGGTAGTTGCGGATGTGCTCGTAGATCTCGGGAAAGTTCTTTTTGCTGAAGAAGCGGTCGCCCCCCTGCGGCTCCTCCTTCACGTCCGCCGACGCGCAGAACGCGCGGCCGGCCGCGGTCAGGATCATCGCCCGCACGTCGTCGTCGTTCGCCACGTCGTCGAGGGCGTCGATCAGCTCCTCGAACATCAAGTCGTTGAGCGCGTTGAGCCGGTCGGGCCGGTTGAACGTCAGCGTCGCCAGGTGATCGGTCTTGTCCAGAAGGATCGTCTTGTAGCTCATCATGCCTCCACGTAAACCGCGCCCACTCTACCCCGCCCCGCCCCCTCCGTAAACTCTTCACAAGCCGCTCTCCCTCTGGAGACCTTTGCACAACCCCGAGGCCCCCAGCGGGCCGTGCCCATGTAGGGGCAACCCTCGTGGTTGCCCAGGGGTGCGGGCGGGGTCTTCTCCCCTCCCCTGTAGGGGCGCGTCGCGACGCGCCCATCCCCCTCCGCCCTCCCACCTGGAGACCTTTGCACCAACTCCCATCGGTGGTTGGAAAAGGGGTGGCGCGGGGTGGTTTCTTCCCTCTCCCCCTCTGGGGGAGACTGAGAGAGGGCCGGGGCGGGGGGTCTTACCTCTTCTACCCCCGGGAGAAGATTGAGATGAGGGGCCCCCCGCCAACCGCCACCGGCCATCGAAGCCAGCCATCCCCTCCCCTGTAGGGGCGCGTCGCGACGCGCCCGTCCCCCGCCAGCCTGCCCCCTCTGGAGACCCTTGCACCAACTCCCATCGATGGTTGGAAGAGGGGTGGAGAGGGGCGGTTTCTTCCCTCTCCCCCTCTGGGGGAGATTTGAGAGAGGGCGCGCGCCGTCAGGCGCGCGAGCGCCCGGCAAGGCGCCCCTCCGACCCCACGCCGCGCTGTGGTATTCTGCCCGCGACCACTCCCCCTGAAGCGAGCGCACCCCCATGACCGCGATCGACGAGAGCAAGCTCCCCGACTTCGACGGCCTCCCCGGCAGCGAGGGGTACCCCAAGGACACCTCGTGGGGGCTGTTCGGTGATTCCTACGAGCTGGGGACGCTGAACTTCCTGACGCCGGAGCGTATCGCCGAGGCGGCCAAGCTGGCGAAGACGGGCCGCCGTTTCAACCTCAGCCTGCCGCTCAACCTTCCCTCGCACACGCAGTCGAGCGAGACCAAGATCAGGCCGAGCTGGATGCCCGAGCCCAAGGAGGGCGAGGAGCCGCCGGGCCGCAAGCCCTACACCCACGAGATGTTCCTGATGCCCGACGGCCTGCTCAAGGACGAGGTCATCCAGGACTTCAACCCGCAGGCATCGTCGCAGTGGGACGGGCTGGGGCACATTCGCCACCCCAAGCATGGTGGCTACAACGGCGTGAGCCCCGACGACATCCGCCCCGGCGACGCCTCCAAGCTCAGCATCGGCAAGTGGGCCCAGGCCGGCGGCATCTTCGGGCGCGGCGTCCTCATCGACGTCCTCCGCAACGCCGACCTCTTCCCCGAGCCCTACGACCCCAAGGTCTTCACCCCCATCACGCCGGAGATCATCGAAGGCGTCTGCGAACGCCAGGGGGTCGAGGTCCGCCCCGGCGACATCCTCTGCTTCTACACCGGCTGGATTGAGGCCTTCGCCGACGACCAGGGCGACTTCCAGGTCAACCTCCTCGGCGTCGGCCTCTCGCCTGGTAAGGAGATACCGCGCTGGCTCTGGGACCACCGCGTCGCCGCCGTCTGCGCCGACAACACCGGCGTCGAGGCCTACCCCTGGGAGCCGCAGCGCGGCCGCTCCCTCCACACCGGCCTGCTCAACTTCCTCGGCATGCCCCTCGGCGAGCTCTTCGACCTCAAGCACCTCGCCGCCGACTGCGCCGCCGACGACGTCTACGACTTCTTCTTCTGCGCCGTTCCCCTCAACCTGCCCGGCGGCGTCGGCTCGCCGGCGAACGCCGTCGCCATCAAGTAGCCCGCTGTTAGTTGGAGAGAGGGAGGATGCGATGACGTTGACCCAGAGCCCGCCCCAAGCCACGGTGGCCTTCCTCGACCCCACCGGCGCGGTGCGGAAGCACGCCGCCGGCCTCGCGCCGCGTGTCCCCGACCTCGCGGGCAAGGTGCTCGGCGTCGTCGACGACGGCCTGCCCAACTGCGACGACCTGCTGCGTGGCGTGGTCGCCGAGATCGAGCAGCGCTACGAGCTCGCCGAGATCGTGCGGGTGGTCAAACCCAGCTTCTCTTCGCCGCTGCCCAAACCCGACTACGACGACATGGTCCGGCGCATCGACGCCGCGGTCGTCGGCGTCGGCATATGAGGCTCCTGCACGTCGTGCTGTATGCACGACGCCATCGCCTTCGAGCGGGCCGGCATCCCCTCAGCCGTCGTCGTTGAGGACCTGTTCGAGGCCGCTGCCGGAGCCAAGCGCCGCATGATGGGCATGCCCGAGCTGGAGCCGGTCATCGTCCCCCACCCGCTGGGCGCGGCCGACGAGGCCGAGCGCAAGGGCCGTGTTGCCGCGCCCCAGGTCATCGCCTGGCTCACCGAGGGCACCCTCGGCAACGCCTAGCGCCATGCCCGGCTTCGACTTCCCCGACACCGCCCAGGGCGCCCTCGACGCCATCGAGGGCTACTTCGAAAACGGCTGGACCGACGGCCTCCCCGTCGTCCCGCCGACGCGCCCGGCCGTCGATGCTATGCTCGCCACCGTCGACCGCCCCGCCGGCGAGGAGCTCGGTGAGGTGCCGCCCCGTCTCGGCGTGGCCACCGTCGAGGCGGTCGCGGTGAACGCGGTCATGGCGGGCTGCAAGCCGGACTACTTTCCCGTCGTGCTCGCCGCCGTCGAGGCCGTGCTCGAGCCCGCCTTCAATCTGAACGGCGTCCAGGCCACCACGAACGCCGTGGCCCCGCTGGTCATGGTGAGCGGCCCCGTCGTGGACGAGCTCGGCTTCAACTACGGCTTCAACTGCTTCGGCCAAGGCAACCGCGCCAACGCCACGGTGGGCCGCGCCGTACGACTCGTGATGACCAACCTGGGCGCGGGCCATCCCGGCACCGGCGACAAGTCGACGATGGGGCAGCCCGCCAAGTACAGCTTCTGCGTCGCCGAGTCGCCCCACACGCCGTGGACGCCGCTGCACGTCGAGCGCGGCCTCGCGGCGGAGGAGAGCGCGGTGACCGTGATGGCGGCGAACTATCACATCTTTCTCGGGGGCGGCGGACGCGGTCCCAGCGACGAGGAGATCGTCGAGGACACCCTCCGCGCCTACGCCGACGCGGTGAAGTACATCGAGGGCGACTTCCTGCTCCAGTTCGGCGGCCAGGTCGGCCTCGTCTTCAATCCCTACAAGGCGGGCTTGCTCGCCGCGCAGGGCTGGGACAAGGCCAAGATCAAGCGGGAGCTCTTCGAGCGCGCCCGCGTCCCCTTGCCGGAGACCCTAGCCACCCGTGGCGAGGACGAAGAGAAAGTCCCCGCCGAGTTCCGCGGCGCGCCGCCGGGCACACCCTTCCCCCTCGTGCGCAAGCCCGAGAACTACCACATCATCGTCGCCGGCGACGCCTACGCCTCCTTCGCCGCCCTCCTCGTCGGCTGGGGCTACATGGGCGGCTACGCCCAGACCAAGCCCATCCGCCGCCCCTAGCCTTCCCCCCTGGCCGCCACCTTAAACCGCTCCCCCTCTGGGACACCACCTTAAGCCTCTCTCCCTCTGGGAGAGACTGAGAGAGGGTGCGCGCCGCCAGGCGCGCCGGAGGGGCGGCGTGCGGGGAGGTCTCCCCTCTTCCCCCCCCCCCCGGGAGAAGATTGAGATGAGGGGCCTCCGCATCCGCCGCCACTGGCCGTCGAAGGCCGACCTTACCCCTCTGGGGGAGCGCTACAAGCCTCTCCCCCTCTGGGGGAGATTAGAGAGAGGGCGCGCGCCCAACGGGCGCGCCGGAGGGGCGGCTCTCGGCGGTCCCCTCCGGCCCCTTCTCCCCTAGACGCGCCGGCCTAGCGCCCGGAGAAGTTGGGCGTGCGCTTCTCGCGGAAGGCGGCGATGGCCTCCTTCGCGTCAGCGGTCTGCATCATCGTCCCCATCACCTGGTACGAGTAATCGAGGACCGCTTCGACATCCGACGGGTTGGCCACCCGCATCAACCGCTTCGTCATCTGTGTCGCCAGCGGCGCGTTGCAGGCGATCCGGCTCGCGAAGGCGCGCGCCGCCTCCTGCAACTCCTCCGGCTCGACGACCTCGTTCAGCACGCCCATGGCGTGGAGCTCGTCGGCCTCGAAGATTTCGCCGGTGAGCAGGATCTTGCACGCGTTGGCCCACCCCACGACGCGCGGCAGCGTGATCACCGCCCCGCTGTCGGGCACAAGGCCGAGCGCCACGTGGCGGTCGCCCATCTTCGCCGTCGTCGCCCCGATCCGGTAGTCGCAGAGCATGGCGAACTCGAAGCCGACGCCGATCGCCGGCCCCGGAATCGCCGCCACCAGCGGCTTGTTGCTGTTCAGCATGATGATCGGCGTCTTCGGCGACGCCAGCCAGCCCACCATCGTCCGCGCCTGCTCCCGTTCCGCCTCTTCCTTCAAGTCGAGCCCGGCGCAAAAGGCGCGGCCCGCGCCGGTCACCACCACGCAGGCAACCTCCGGGTCGCGGTCCGCCTCCGCCATAGCCTCCGGGAGCATCTTCGGGATGTCGCCGCCCCAAGCGTTCAGACGCTCGGGACGGTTCAGCGTGATCGTCGCGATGCGGTCGGTCTTCTCGTACAGCAGGTCGGGCATGAGCCGCTCCTCGGGCTACGACTTTGGCTTGCGGAACTGCCAGAAGTTCGGCGGCCGCTTCTCGAAGAAGGCCGTCTGCGCCTCCTTCACCTCCGGCCCCTCGAAGTAGTCGGGGTAGAGCTGCCGCTGGTTGATTCCGAAGTGCCCTTCGTAGCGGTAAGCCTCGTTGTCGAACGTCGCCTTCAGGATCTCGATGCAGGTAGGGCTCAGCGCCAGCACCTCCTCGCACCATTCGTCGACGGCCTGATCGAACTCCGCCAGGGGCACGACCTTGTTCGCCAGCCCCATCTCCAGGCCCTGCTGCGCGTTGTACCGCCGGCACAGCATCCACATCTCGCGTGCCTTCTTGTGGCCTACCACATGCGTCAGGTACGAGACGTAATACCCGTCGGCGGGACTCCCCACGCGCGGGCCCACCTGCCCGAAGATCGCATTGTCCGCCGCGATGGTGAAGTCGCACATGTAGGCGAGGTGGTTCCCGCCGCCGATCGCGTACCCCTTCACCGCCGCCAGCACCGGCACGCGGGTCAGGCGGAGCGTCTTCTGCATCGACGAGCCGTAACTGAAGTTGATGCCGTAGTTCTCCCCCGCCTCCCAGTTGACGTCGCCGCCGCTGCAGAACGCGCGGTCCCCCGCCCCGGTCAGCACCACGATGCCCACCATCGGGTCGCGGCTCGCGTCGTCGAAGGCGTACCGCATCTCCTCGCCGGTGTGGTCGGTGACCGCGTTGTGCACGTGCGGCCGGTTGATCGTGATCCGGGCCGCTTGGGCCCCCGACTCGACAATCGCCTTCTTCTCATAGATGAGGTCGTCGAAATTGAAGCCCTCGACTTGCTTCCACTCGGTCCACGTCATGGGTAGTCGTTCCTTTCTCTCGGCGGTGCCCTCTCTCGGCTAGAGCGGCCTCGGCAGCAGCACGCCGGTGCGCATGGGATTCAACGGCCCGTCGGCGAGCAGCTTGTTGCGCCAGTCCAGCGCGATGTTCTGCGTCTGAAGCCGCCACTGCGCCACGGCGGGGTCGCTCTCGTAAGCCTTCTCGACGGCGGCCCACGACGGCCAGTCGTCGATCGCCCAGATGCAGATGACCTCCGAGTCGTTCACCATCATCGAACGCCCCGCGAAGCACAGCGTCATCCCCAGCCGGTTCGCCGTGGGGATCCAGTCCTGCTCCATCATGTTCAGATAGGTCTTGGCTTGGCCCGGGGCGGTGCGGATCATCTCGTGGTAGTAGACCCCGCCCTTCGTCCCCGCCGCCACGTTCTCCTCGATCGTCGGCGAGTACGGCGCGGGCCGCACCAGACGGTCGTAGCCGCCGCTCCGGTACTGCTGCGCCCCGCTCCACCAGACCTCCAGCGTCGGGTCCTGGTGCTTGGGGTTGTTGAACTCGATCTCGAAGTTCCGCGCCAGCGCGTGGATGCCGTCGAGCTCCCACATGTTCGTCGTCTCCGGCCAGCGCTCGCTGCTGCCCACCGTCGCCCAGACGCCGAAGCACTTCATGTTCCGCTCGCGGCCGATGGGCTCCCAGCCCTCGGTCATGTGCATGATGTAGGCTGCGCGGTTCTGCAGGATGATGTCCACGAACTCGTGGATGTAAATCTTGGTGTTGGCCATTTCGTTCCTCGATTCGCCGAACGTTTGTAGAGCGTGCTAGAGAATCTTGCCGGTGTTCATGGGATTTAGCGGCGACGGCGCCAGCAGCTTGTTCCGCCAGTCGATCGCCACGTTCTGCGTCAACGTCCGCCAGCGCGCCACCTCGTCGTCGCTCTCGTACGCCTCCTCGACGTTCGCCCAGGTCTCCCAGTCCTTCATCGCCCAGACGTTAACGACCTCGGAGCCGTTGATCATCGACGAGCGCCCCGCGAAGGCAAGCTGGAGGCCGATGCTCTCCGCCTTCTTCAGCCAATGCTCCTCCATCAGGTCCAGGTAGGTCTTCGCCTGACCGGGGGCGGTGCGGATCATCTCGTGGTAGTAGACGTCGCCCTTGACCCCGTTCGCGATGTTCTCCTCGATGGTCGGGCAATACTGCGCCGGGATGAGGATGCGGTCGTAGCCGCCGCTGCGGAAGTTGGCCGCCTCGGCCCACCACGTGGTCAGCGACTTGTCCTGGTGGGTCGGCGCGCTGAACTCGACGTTGAAGCTGAACGCGATCCCGTCCCAGCCGTTGTACTCCCACATGTTCGTGGCCTGCGGCCACCGCTCGGTGCTGCCCACCGTCGCCCAGACCCCGAAGCAGAGCATCTTGCGCTCGACGCGCCCGACGGGGCCCCAGTTGGCCGTCATGTGGTGGACGTACTTGGCGCGGTTCTGGAGGATGATGTCGACGAACTCGTGCAGGTAGATCTTCTCGTTGGCCATATCGTCTCCCGCGGCGGGGTTCGCTTGCCGGAGGCAGGCCGCGCCGCGCAACAGATTTGGAACGCGGCGAGTGTAGGAGCGCCGCCCTCCCCTGTCAACGCGGCATAGCGGCGCTAGCGATTGGCAAGTAGAATGGGGAGAGTCCGAGGCCGGAGGCCCCCATGCGCTCGTACGTCCTGATCGAGGCCGTCATCGGCAAGGCCCGGCCCGTCGCCGTGGCGCTCAAGAAGATCGACAGCGTCTCCGAAGTCCATCTCATCACCGGCCCCTACGACATCATCGCCGTCGTCGAGACCGACAGTTACCAGGGCGTGCAGCTCGTGACCAGTTCGGTCCACTCCACCCCCGGCGTCGCCCGCACCGTGACCTGCCTCCCCGTCGACATGACGGACTGGGCCTAGGCCGCCCCCGTGGACATCCTCGACGCCCAAGGGCGGCTCCTGAACCACGTCGAGCTCGTCTACGCTCCCGGCGAGCGCGCCCTCGCCGCGCAGCTCTTCGAGACCCTCGGCTGCCGCGTGGTCGATAACGGCGGCGCTTGGCTCGCCGCCAAGATCGACGGTGAAAGCTCCGACCTCCGCAACAACGTCCTCTACGCCTCCGAGGTCACCCCCGAGCAATGGCGTTTCGAGCAGGCGCTCCGCCGGGCCGCCGGCGCCGGCGAGCTTGCCGCCGCCGAGGCCTCCTACCGGGGGCTGCTCGCCGAGCGCCCCCAGCTCGCGCCCCACTTCGGCATCCGCTACCCCACGCCGGTGGCATGGCAGGCGACCATCGAACGCCTCCGTATCCTGGGCGGGGGCGCGCTCTCCGGCCGCATCGAGGTCTCCGGCGTCTTCACGCCCGGCAGGCCGGACGCCGGCCCCGACGACACGGACGTCCTCATGCAGGCATTCCTGAGGACCGACCTCGCCGCCACGGGGCTGCTGACTCTCGGTCAGCACATCGAGCTGCAGACCGTTTCCTGAACGGCCCGCCCGGCGCTAGTACTTGCTGGCGCCGAGCTGCTCCCGCCGGCCCGTCTCCACGAACACGACCTGCTCGCAGATGTTGGTGCAGCGGTCGGCGATGCGCTCGAGGTTGTGCGCGACCCAGGTCAGGTACGTCGCCTGGGTGATGTTGCGGGGGTCGCGGAGCATGTAGGTGAGCAGCTCGTTGTAGACCTGGTCGTGCAAATCGTCCACCTCGTCGTCGTCGAGGCAGACCTGCTTCGCCTTCTCGGTGTCGCCTTCCAGGAAGGCGTCGAGCGACCGGCGCAGCATGTCGAGCGCCAGCGTCGCCATGCGCGGTATGTCCACCAGCGGCTTGATGAGCGGCTGGTCGCCGATCAGGACCGTGATCCGTCCGATCCCCTCGGCGTGGTCGCCCATGCGTTCCAGGTCGACCGCCATCTGCAGCACGGCGACGATGGTGCGGAGGTCGATGGCCATCGGCTGCTGTGTCGCCAACAGGTGAATGCACTTCTCCTCGATGGCGAAGCGCTGCTCGTTGATCAGGTTGTCCTCTTGCACCACGCGGCGGGCCAGCCCGATGTCCTGCTGCTTCAGCGCCTCAAGGGACTTGACCACGGCCTTCTCGACCATGCTGCCAAGGGCGAGCACTTGGTCCTGCAGGTCCTGCAGGTCGTGCTCGAATCCGACTCGCGTTTTCGGCTGCTCGACAGTCATCCGAACCGCCCTGTGATGTAGTCCTGCGTCCGCTGGTCCGTCGGGTTGGTGAATATCTCGTCCTTGGGCCCGAACTCTATCAGTTTTCCGGGCTTGCCGCCGCCCTCGGTCGACATGAATGCCGTGTAGTCCGAGACGCGCGCCGCCTGCTGCATGTTGTGCGTCACGATCAGGATCGTGTAGTCCGACACGATCTCCTGCATCAGGTCTTCGATTTTCAGCGTCGCCGCGGGGTCGAGCGCCGAGCAGGGTTCGTCCATCAGGATGACCTCGGGCTCGACGGCGATGGCCCGCGCGATGCAGAGGCGCTGCTGCTGCCCGCCGGAGAGGTCCTGCGCGTTCGTCTTCAGGCGGTCCTTCACCTCTTCCCAGAGCCCCGCGCCTATCAGCGACCGCTCGACGAGCTCGTCCATGTCGCCCTTGTAGCCGTTGATACGCGGTCCGAAGGCGACGTTGTCGTAGATCGACTTGGGGAAGGGGTTCGGCTTCTGGAATACCATGCCGACGCGGAACCGCACCTCGGTGGCGTCCACGGATGGGTCGTAGAGGTCCTGGCCGTTGAACAGCACCTCTCCTTCGATGCGCGCGCCGGGAATCAGCTCGTTCATCCGGTTGAATACTCGGAGCAGGGTGCTCTTGCCGCAGCCCGAAGGCCCGATGATCGCGATGATTTTCTTTGCCGTGAGCCGCACGTTGATGTCTTCCAGCGCCTTATGGTCGCCGTAGTACATGTCCAGCGACTTCGTCTCGAGCGCGATGAGCTCCTCTTCCGAGGTCCTCTCGCTCGTCTCCTCGCGGATGTCGGTTGGCAAGCTGATGGAGACCGGTCCGTTCACGCCGACCGCTGGCGCCGCCGGCGTTTTTTCTTGTGTCGTCATTCTACCCCCTGCCGGAGTCCGCTTGCGCTATGCGTCCTGCACGCGCTTCTGGTATTTGTTCCTCAGGAAAATGGCGAGCGAGTTCATCGCCAGCAGGACGATGAGGAGCACCACGATGCCGGCCGCGGCCGTCTCCAGGAACGCGGTCTGCGGGCGCGATGCCCAGTTGAAGATCTGAATCGGGAGCACGGTGAAGGGGTCGAGCGGCCCCTGCCAGAACCCGTCGCTGCCGGGAACGAAGGCGATGAAGGTCAGCGCCCCCATGATGAGGAGCGGCGCCGTCTCGCCGATGGCCCGCGACATCGAAAGGATCGTGCCCGTCAGGATGCCGGGAAAGGCGTAGGGCAGGATCGTCGTCTGCATCACCTGCCACTTGGTTGCCCCAAGGCCGTAGGCCGCGGTGACCAGCGAGTTGGGCACCGCCCGGATCGCCTCCCGCGACGCGATGATCGTGATCGGCAGGATCAGCAGCGTCATCGTCAGGGCGCCGGCGAGCACGCTGCGGTCGAGGGCGAACCACCGCACGAAGACGGTGAGCCCCAGAATGCCGTAGACGATGGAGGGGACGCCCGCGAGGTTGGCGATGTTGGTCTGGATGATGTCGGTGAAGCGGTTCTTGGGAGCGTAGTGCTCGAGGTAGAGCGCCGTCCCCACGCCGAGCGGGAAGGAAAAGAGCGCGGTGAAGGCCATCACCCACACGGTGCCCATGAGGGCGGAAAGGATGCCGGCGCGCTCGGCGAACCGCGAGGGATAGCTGGTGATGAAGTCCCAGCTCAGGCGGGGGAAGCCGTCGGTAGAGACGTCGATCAGCAGGGTCGCCAGCACCACGATCCCGATGCCGGTGGCGATGATCGCCAGCGTCAGGAAGAGCCGGCCTTGGAGCTTCCTCGACGAGAGGTTGGCCCCCATGCCGGCGGTCGCGCCGATCGTGCTGAAAGCCATTAGTAGCTCTCCCTGAACCGCCGGACGATGAAGTGGCCGAAGACGTTCATCGCCAGGGTGATGACGAAGAGCACCAAGCCGACGGCGAAGAGCGTCTTGAATTCAATCGTGCCGTGGGGCGCTTCACCCATGCTTGTCTGCACCATGTAGGCCGTCATCGTTTGGACGCTGTCGAGCGGCGTCGCCGTGACGTTGGGCGTGGCGCCGGCGGCGAGGGTCACGATCATCGTCTCGCCCACGGCCCGCGAGATGGCCAGGATGAACGCGGCGATGATGCCGGAGAGCGCGGCGGGCACCACCACGCGCACCGCCGTCTCGAACTTGGTGGCGCCCAGCGCGTAGGCCCCGTTCCGCAACGTCTGCGGCACGGAGACCATCGCGTCCTCGCTGATCGAGGCCACCATGGGAATGATCATCACCCCGACGACGAGCCCCGCCGAGAGCGCGTTGAAGATGTTCGCGTCCGAGAACAGGAACCGCACGATCTCCGGTGTGACGAAGGTCAGGGCGAAGAAGCCGTACACCACCGTCGGCACGCCGGCCAGCACTTCGAGGACCGGCTTGATCGTCCGCCGCAACCGTTCCGGGGCGTATTCGGCCAGGAAGATCGCCGTCAGCAGGCCCACCGGAAGGGCGAACGCCGCGGCGATGGCCGAGACCATCAGCGTGCCGGTGATGAGGGGCCAGATGCCGAACGCTTGGGGGATGAACCGGGGCGTCCAACGGGTGTCGAAGAGGAAGTCGGCGAGCGAGACCTCGCGGAAGAAGCTGATCGCCTCGGTCAGCAGCGAGACGACGATGCCGATCGTGGTGAGGACCGAGATCAGCCCCATCCCCAGAAGGATCTTGGGGATGACCGCCTCTTCCCACGTCCGCTTCGACCGCTTCCACTGCGCCGCGTGCGACGAGCGGAATGCCTCGCCGATGGGGGTGGAATCCGTAGCCAGCGCGTGACCTCCGCGAGCCGAAGCTCCGCGTACCGTAGAAGCGCCGTGTTAACGGCGTGTTAACGTCCGTCTAAAACCGCGTTAATCTTCTCGCTGGAGCCCCCACAAACCTCTCCCCCTCTGAGGGAGACTGAGAGAGGGCACGCGCCCGCAGGGCGCGCCGGAGAGGTGGTGCGGGGCGGTCCCCTCCGGATCTCTTCTCCCGTGGGGAGAAGATTGAGATGAGGGGCCCCCTGCCAACCGCCACTGCCTATCCAACCCTGTCCGCGGTCGATGCCACGCATCCCCCGTAGGGGCGACCCTTGTGGGCGCCCACTCTCGACAACCACCAACGTCCCTTCAAGGCGCCCCTACCCACTTCTCCGGGGTGGGGCATGACTCTAACCCTCCCCCGCAGGGGGAGCACCTTAAGCCTCTCCCCCTTTGGGGGAGACTGAGAGAGGGCCGGGGTGGGGTGGTCTTCACCCTCTCCCGCCGGGAGAGGGTTGGGGTGAGGGCGGAGGGTGGGGGGGAGTGCGCCAACGTCTATAGAGCCGCCGGCGCCGGTTACGCAAGAGTCTCCAGTGGGGGAGATCCAAGGCCGCGCGGCCTCTCTCGTGGACGTTCGTGGAAGTTGGTGAGCGTTCGTGAGCGTTGGTGAGCGCTTTTGGCGCGGGCCACTTCTGTTGGCCGCTCATGAAAGTCGTGAACGTTGGTGAACGTTCGTGAGCGCTCGTGAGCGTTTGGGACACCGGCTACTCTGTTGCGCGGCGTTGGGTGGGACGCCGTTGGCCGCGATCTTGTCACGATTTGCCGGCGGCTACGCTATCTTCAGCGCGTTTCGGCCGCGGTTGCGCCACATCTCGACGACGATTGCTCACGGTCCACGCGCGGTGAGCGCCCGCCATCGCGCGCTTGACACGCCCGCCGCGCGGGGCTACCATCAAGTGAGAACGTACGTTCTTGGCGGGGACACGGGCCATCGTTCTGCGGACGCGCAGGAGACGCGCCCACTGTCCCGGCGGGTGGCCGGGGAGCGGCCGGAATTGCCCCGCGGACGCGCGGGAGACAGGGCCCTTTGCCCCGGCGGGCGGCGGGAGCGGCCCAATGCCCCGCGGACGCGCGGGAGACAGGGCCGTTGCCGCGGCGGGATTGCGCGGAGGCCCCCTCGCGTGGCTGAGCGAGGGCTCCCGCTGGGGGCGCGTCTCTTCACCTTCTCCCTGGGAAGACGGAAGAGAAATACCCGTCGCGTGTGGTATAATCGGCGCGAAGAAAATCTGAAGCAGTACGCAAGGTGCGGGAGTAGTTGGACAAAGGGAAGAAAGAAGAGGTCCTCAAAGAGTACCAGCGCCATGACGGCGACACGGGCTCAGCGGAAGTGCAAGTCGCGATTCTGACGCAACGGATCAACGACATCACCGATCACTTGCGCGAACATCGCCAGGACCACCACTCACGGCGCGGCCTATTCAAAATGGTTGGGCGACGCCGTCGGCTGCTCCGCTACGTCCACAAAGAGGACGTAGGTCGGTACCGGACGCTCATCCAGCGGCTCGGTCTCCGGAGATAGACCTCGCTCCGATTGCGGGGTCTTCTTCTTTTCACCTGATTCGCCCCTCCCCTCAGGAAGGAATGTATTCGCATGTCCCACAGAGTTGAACAAGAGATCGCTGGCCGTCCCCTGATCCTGGAGACAGGGCATCTGGCCGGCCAGGCCAACGGCGCCGTGACCGTGCGCCAGGGCGACACCATATTGCTGGTAACCGCCGTCGCCGGGACGCCCAGAGAGGGGATCGACTTCTTCCCCCTCACCATTGACTTCGAGGAGCGGCTCTACGCCGTCGGCCGCATTCCCGGGAGCTTCTTCCGGCGCGAGGGCCGGCCCACCCAAGAGGCCATCCTCACCATGCGGTTGACCGACCGCCCGCTGCGCCCCCTCTTCCCCAAGGGGATGCGCTCCGACTTGCAGGTGATCATCACCACCCTCTCCGCCGACCAGGAGCATGACCCGCAGCATCTCGCCATCATCGGCGCATCCGCCGCTCTCTCCATCTCCGACATCCCCTTCGGCGGCCCCGTCTCGGCGACGCGCATCGGCTTCATCGGCGGCAAGCTGGTGGCCAACCCCACCTTCCAGGAGCAGCAGGAAAGCGACCTAGACCTCATGGTCGCGGGCACCCGCGACGCCGTGGTGATGGTCGAAGCCGGCGCCAACGAGGTCTCCGAGGAGATCGTGCTCCAGGGCATGAAGATGGCCCAGATCGTGAACGCGGAGACCATCGAGCTCCAGGAAGAGCTGATGCAGGCCGCCGCGAAGCCCAAGTTCACCGTCAACCTCCCCGAGCCCGCGCCCGAGGACCTGGCCGACGCGGTTGCCGGCGCCGCCGGTTCGGCGCTCGACGACGTCCTCTACAAGCCGGGCCGCAAGGCCGAGCGCGACGCCGCCGTCGCCGAGGTCAAGAAGCGCGTCGTCGGCGAGCTCTCCGACCGCTTCGAGCCCGCCGAGGTGGGCAAGCAGTTCGAGGCCCACCTCAAGAGCCGGGTGCGCGAGAGCGTACTCAGCCGGGGCGTCCGCCTCGACGGGCGCGGCTTAGACGAGATCCGCCCCATCACCTGCGAGGTCGGCGTGCTGCCCCGCACCCACGGGAGCGGCCTCTTCACCCGCGGCGAGACGCAGGCACTCACCATCACCACCCTCGGCTCGCTGAGCCTCAAACAGCGCCTCGACACCATCGGCATCGAGGACACCAAGCGGTACATGCATCAGTACAACATGCCGCCGTACTCGACCGGCGAAGCCAAGCGCATCGGCAGCTCCGGCCGCCGCGAGATCGGCCACGGCGCGCTCGCCGAGCGGGCGCTCCTCCCCATGGTGCCCGACGAAGACGAGTTCCCCTACGCCCTGCGCGTCGTCTCCGAGGTGCTGAGCTCCAACGGCAGCACCTCGATGGCGAGCGTCTGCGGCAGCACCCTCTCGCTCATGGATGCGGGCGTGCCTATCAAGAAGCCCGTCGCCGGCGTGGCGATGGGCCTCGTCGTCGGCGACGAGCCGGACCAGTTCGCCGTGCTCACCGACATCCTGGGCTGGGAAGACGCCCTCGGCGACATGGACTTCAAGGTCGCCGGCACCAAGGACGGCATCACCGCTCTGCAGATGGACCTCAAGTCCACCGGGATCACCTTCCCGGTCATCGCGCAGGCCCTCCAACAGGCCAATGCGGGCCGCATGCACATCCTCGACAAGATGGCCGAGGCCATCACCGAGGCGAGGCCGGAGCTCAGCCAGTACGCCCCGCGCATGATCCGCATCAAGATCGACCCCGAGAAGATCGGCGCCGTCATCGGCCCGGGCGGCAAGATGATCCGCTCGATCCAAGACCAGACCGGCGCCAGCGTCGACATCGAAGACGACGGCACGGTCATCATCGGTTCGAGCTCCGAGGCCGGCGCGAAGAAGGCCATCGAGATGATCGAGGGCCTGACCAAGGAGGTCGAGGTCGGCGAGGTCTACACGGGCAAGGTCGTGCGCACGATGAACTTCGGCGCCTTCGTCGAGATACTGCCCGGCAAGGACGGGATGGTCCACATAAGCGAGCTTGCCGAGTCCCGCGTCAACTCCGTTGAGGACGTGGTCAATATCGGCGACGAGGTCACCGTCATGGTGATCGAGATCGACCGCATGGGCCGCATCAACCTCTCGCGACGGGCCGTGCTCGAAGGCCTCGAGGCCGGCGGCGCGCGCGTCCGCGACGGTGCCAGCGGCGGAGACCGCGACCGTGACCGGGACCGAGGCCCGCGGGACCGCGACCGGGGCCCCCGGCCCTACGGCAACCGCTCCGGCGGCGGCCCGCCCCGCGGCGGCAACGGGCGCGGCCCACGACCTCCCATGCGCGACCGCGGCGGCGACCGCGACCGAGGCCCCCGTGATCGGGACCGGGGCCCTCGGCCACAGCGGCGCTAGTCCCGCCAACCGACGTTGTACGGATAAGAAGGGGCGCTCCAGAGCGCCCCTTCTCTTTGTCTTCCGGCGGAGAGGTTTGTGTGAGTGGGGAGCAGCGCCCCGCGGGCGCTCGCGCGGCTAGCGGCGCGGGCCCTCTCTCAATCTCCCCCAGAGGGGGAGAGGCCGGAAGGCCCCGGGGCGATTCGCGAATCGCCCCTACAGGGGAGGAGAGAAGGCCCCGCCCGCACCCCTGGGCGATCACAAGGGTCGCCCCTACGGGTGGGCATGGAAGTGCCGGCTGTCGATGGCCGTTGGCGGCCGGCGGGGGCCCCTCATCTCAATCTTCTCCCGTGGGGAGAAGAGGAAGACCTCCCCACGCCACCCCTCCGGCGCGCCCGTTGGGCGCGCGCCCTCTCTCAATCTCCCCCAGATGGGGAGAGGCCGGAAGGGACGGGCGATTCGCGAATCGCCCGTACAGGGGAGGAGAGAAGGCCCCGCCCGCCCGCCTGAGCGATCACAAGGGTCGCCCCTACGGGTGGGGCATGGAAGTGCCGGCTATCGATGGCCGTTGGCGGCCGGCGGGGGCCCCTCATCTCAATCTTCTCCCGTGGGGAGAAGAGGAAGACCTCCCCGCGCCGCCCCTCCGGCGCGCCCGTTGGGCGCGCGCCCTCTCTCAAATCTCCCCCAGAGGGGGAAGGGACGGGCGATTCGCGAATCGCCCCTACAGGGGAGGAGAGAAGGCCCCGCCCGCAGCCCTGGGCGATCACAAGGGTCGCCCCTACGGGTGGGGCATGGAAGTGCCGGCTATCGATGGCCGTTGGTGGCCGGCGGGGGGCCCCCTCATCTCAATCTTCTCCCGTGGGGAGAAGAGGAAGAGCTCCCCGCGCCACCCCTCCGGCGCGCCCGTTGGGCGCGCGCCCTCTCTCAAATCTCCCCCAGATGGGGAGAGGCCGGAAGGGACGGGCGATTCGCGAATCGCCCCTACGGGGGAGGAGAGAAGGCCCCGCCCGCACCCCTGGGCGATCACAAGGGTCGCCCCTATGGGTGGGGCATGGAAGTGCCGACTATCGATGGCCGTTGGCGGCCGGCGGGGGGGCCCCTCATCTCAATCTTCTCCCGTGGGGAGAAGAGGAAGACCTCCCCGCGCCACCCCTCCGGCGCGCCCGATGGGCGCGCGCCCTCTCTCAAATCTCCCCCAGAGGGGGAGAGGGAAGACCACCCCATTCCACCCGTTTTCCAACCAGCGGCGGGGGTTTTGTAAAGGTCTCCAGAGGGAGAGAGGTTGAAGGGGCGGGCGTATAATGGGAGTTCGCTGCCGGAGGCTTGCGTTGGCTGAGATTCGCGTTCTGATGCATGGCGCGCTGGGGAAGATGGGGCAGGCGGTCTCCGCAGGCCTTGAGCGCGAGCCCGATATCGTCGTCGCCGCCGCGGTCGACGCCGCCGCCAGCGGGGACCGCTTCGTCAACGACGGCATCGACGTGCCGTTGGCGGCCTCGATTGACGGGCTCCCCGGCGACGTGTCGGCGGCCGTGCTTGTCGACTTTTCCCACGCCGAGGCGACCCCCGGCGCGGTCGAAGCGGCGGCATCGCGCGGGATGGGCTTCGTCGTCGGCACGACGGGGCTCTCCGACGAGGCGGTGGCCGGCCTGGAGCGCGTCGCGGAGAAGTACGGCGTGGGCGGCGTCGTGGCGCCGAACTTCGCCATCGGCGCCGTGCTGATGATGCACCTCGCGCAGCAGGCCGCGCCTCATTTCGACCATGCCGAGATCATGGAGATGCACCACGAGACGAAGATCGACGCGCCGTCGGGCACCGCGGCCACGACGGCCCGTATGTTGCACGAGGCCCGCGGCGGCGACTTCGAGCGGAACGTCCCCGAACGGGAGACGGTGTCGGACACCCGGGCGGGGCAGTCCGGCGGCGTCACCATCCACAGTCTCCGGCTGCCCGGGGCGATGGCACATCAAGAAGTCATCTTCGGCATCGCGGGCCAGACGCTGAGCATCCGCCACGACACCATCAACCGGGACTGCTACGTGCCCGGCATCGCGCGGGCCGTGCGCCGCGCCGCCGAGGGCAAGGGCTTCGTCTTCGGACTCGACCGGCTGCTCGGCCTCTAGGACCAGATGGACTAACGGGAGAAGCGACGTGGGTCTACGCATTGCCTTCGTGGGCGCGACGGGCGCCGTCGGCGCCGAATTCCTGAAGATCGCGGACGGTTGGAGCACGCAGATCAGCGAGCTGCGCCTGCTCGCCAGCGCGCGCTCGGCCGGATCCAAGCTCACCTTCCGCGGTGAGGAGATCGAGGTGGGGGAGACGACCGCCGCCTCGTTCGAGGACGTCGACATCGCCTTCCTTTCCGCCAGCACCGCGGCGTCGAGGGAGTGGGGACCCATCGCGGTCGAGGCCGGCGCGGTCGTCATCGACGACAGCTCGGCGTTCCGGCTCGATCCCGCCGTGCCGCTTGTCGTGCCCGAGGTCAACGCGGACGAAATGGAGCGCCACCAGGGCATCATCTCGCAGCCGAACTGCACCACGGTGCCGCTGGTGATGGCGCTGCATCCGCTTCGCAACATCGAAGCGATCAAGCGGGTGGTGACCTCGACGTACCAGTCGGTCTCGGGCGCGGGCGCCGCCGCCGTGGCCGAGCTCGACCTCCAGAGCGAGCAGATCGCCGGGGGCAAGGCCACGGAGCCGGAGGTCTTTGCTCATCAGATCGCCTTCAACCTGATCCCGGCGGTGGACGTCTTCCTCGAAGACGGCTACTCGCGGGAGGAGTGGAAGATGCAGGAGGAGACGCGGAAGATACTGGGCCTGCCCGACCTTCCGTTCTCCGCGACCTGCGTCCGCGCGCCGGTCTACCAGGCGCACAGCATGGCGGCGAACATCGAGTTCGATGGGCCGGTCTCGCCGGAGGAGGCGCGCAGCGTCTTGTCGGCCGCCCCCGGCGTGTGCGTCGTGGACAACCCCGCCGAAGACCTCTACCCCCACCCGCTCGCGGCGGCGGACCGCGACGACGTCTTCGTGGGCCGCATCCGGCGCGATACGTCGGTGGAGCACGGCGTCGTCCTCTGGCTCTCCGCCGACAATCTTCGCAAGGGCGCCGCGCTCAACATGGTGCAGATCGCCGACGAGCTGGTGGCGCGGGGACTCGTCAAGCAGCCCTAATCGGCGCGGTCGGCTATAATGGGCGCCCCGCTGCTGGGCGGCCAGCCCCTAGAGCGGAAGAGACGGAGGCGTGGAGGAAGCAATGGGCCATCTGGGTAGACTCCTGACCGCCATGGTGACCCCCTTCGATGCGGAGGGCCGCGTCGACTATGAGCGCGCGAAGGAGCTTGCGTCGGCGCTGCTGGCCTCCGGCAGCGACGGCCTGATCGTCTCCGGCACCACCGGCGAGTCGCCCACGCTCACGCGCGACGAGAAGCTGCGCCTCTTCCAGGAGATCAAGGCCGTGGCCGGCGACGCCACGATCGTCGCGGGGACGGGCGACAACGAGACCGCGTTCAGCATCGAGATGACCCGCGAGGCCGCACGCATCGGCGTCGACGCCGCGCTCCTCGTGGTGCCTTACTACAACAAGCCCACCCAAGAGGGCCTCTACCAGCACTTCAAGGCCATCGCCGATAGCGTTTCGATTCCCTGCATGCTCTACAACGTGCCCAGCCGGACCGTCGTGAACCTGAGCGCGGCGACCGCGCTCCGGCTGAGCGCCGTCCCCAACATCGTCGGCGTCAAAGAGGCCAGCGGCGACCTCGACCAGATCGGCGAGATCATCGACGGCGCGCCGGACGATTTCTTGGTCTGGAGCGGCAACGACAACGACTTCCTTCCCATCCTCGTGCGCGGCGGGTACGGCGTCGTCTCCGTCGCCTCCCACCTCGTGGGCAAGCAGATGCGCGAGATGATGGAGCTCCAGATCGGCGGCGACTCCGCGCGGGCCGAGGCGATACACAACCACCTGATGCCGGTCTTCCGCGACCTGTTCGTGGTCTCCAACCCGATTCCGGTCAAGTACGCCTTGAACCAGGTGGGGTTCTCCGTCGGCGGCTTCCGGCTGCCGCTCACCGAGCCCGACGAGGAATCGGCGCGCATCATCATGGAGTCGGTGCGCGGCGTCTCGCTCGACCTGCCGCTTGCCGCGGCGGCGTCGTAGCCCGGCCTAGAGGCCGCGGACGATCGTCTCGTCGCGGTGGGGGCCCACCGAGACGATGCCCATGGGGCAGCCGAGTAGCTCTTCCAGCCGGCGGATATAGTCCCGCGCCGCCTCCGGCAAGTCGCTGAAGGCGCGGGCCTCCGTCGTGGGCGACTGCCAGCCCGGCAGCATTTCGACGACCGGCTCGCAGACTTCGAGCTCGGCCCGCGTCGAGGGGAACTCCGTGGTCGCGCCGTTAGGCGTGCGGTAGGCGGTGCAGACGCCGATAGCGGGGAGGTCGTCGAGGACGTCGAGGCGGGTGACCGCCCCTTCCGTCAGACCGTTGAGGCGCGTGCTGTAGCGCCCGGCGACGGCGTCGAACCAGCCGACACGGCGGGCCCGGCCCGTCGTCACGCCGAACTCGCTGGCCTTTTGGCGGATGGCCTCGCCGACGTCGTCGGTCAGCTCGGTCGGCATGGGGCCTGCGCCGACGCGGGTGGTGTAGGCCTTGAAGACGCCGAGGATGCGGTCGAGGGCCTGGGGGCGCAGCCCGGAGCCGATGAAGACGCCGCCGGCGGTGGTCGTCGAGGCGGTGACGAAGGGGTAGGTGCCGAAATCGACGTCGAGCAGGGTGCCCTGCGCGCCTTCGAAGAGCACGGTCCGGCCGGCGTCTACCGCGTCGTTCACCAAGCCCTCGATGGGCTGAATCGTCTCGCCGAGGGCCTCGGCGTAGCAGAGGCATTCCCGCAGGGCCTCGTGGAAGTCGATGGGGTCGGCGCCGTAGGCCTTGAGCAGCACGTTCTTGGTCTCGACGATGTCGCCGAGGCGGGCTTCGAGCTCGGAGCGATGGAGCAGGTCGCCGGCCCGGAGGCCGATGCGGGCGGCCTTGTCGGCGTAGAGGGGGCCGATGCCCCGCTTGGTGGTGCCGATTGCGCCGTCGCCGCGCACGCGTTCCTCGATGCCGTCGAGGCGCGGGTGGTGGGAGAGGACCACGTGGGCCTTGTCGCTGATCCGAAGGCGGCCGAGGTCGACGCCGGCGTTGCGGAGGCTTTCGACCTCGGAGAGGAGGGTGGCGGCGTTGAGGGCGACGCCGTTGCCGATGACGCAGCGGGTGTGCTCGGCGAAGATGCCCGAGGGCACCATGTGGAGGCCGAACTCGCCCTTGTCGTTGATGACGGTGTGGCCAGCGTTGTCGCCGCCGGAGAAGCGGACGACCATGTCCGCGTCCTGGGCGAGGAGATCGACGATCTTCCCCTTGCCCTCATCACCCCAGTGGGCGCCGATCACGACGATGGACGGCATGCGCGCTTCCCCAAGCTGACGCTCTTCGAGAAGCGCCGCCCTCCAGTATAGCAAAGGCGGTGCTTTACTCCGTTCCACTGCGGGGGCGCCCCTCGTGGAACTCGCCCCGTCCACCCCCGGGGCGGCCACGAGAGACGCCCCCGCAGCGGAACGCTCCGCCGCCCTATGCCGCGAGCAAGCCCCGCATCTTGTGAAGGCCGAGCCGCATCCGCGTCTTGACCGTTCCCAACGGGGTGCTCAGTTCGGCGGAGATTTCCGACTGCGTGAGCCCTTGGAAGTAGGCCATCATGATCACTTGCTTCTGTGCCGGCGGGAGCCGGTCGAGCGCCTCGAGGAGCTCCTCGCGGTCGAGCTGGTTGAAGACCGCCTTGGTCACCTCTTCGGAGTCGCCGGAGGGCTCGACGTGGAGGTCGTCGATGTCGAAGGTTGGGAGGCGGGCGCGGCGCCGCACCTTGCGGAGCTCGTCGATGCACCGGTTGTGGGCGACGCTCATGATCCAGGTGGGGAATGAGCCGCGTTCGCTGTCGTAGGTGCCGCCCCGGCGCCAGACGGTGAGGAAGACGTCCTGCGCGATTTCCTCGGCCTGGCTCTGGTTGCGCAACATGCGCAGCGCCAGTGAGTAGACCCTGCGCCAGTAGCGGTCGTAGATGCGGGCCAGGGCCTCTTTATCGCCCTGCGCGGCGCGCTCCGGCCTGTCCGGCTCCTCCGCGGGGTCTTCCATGGCCCGCGGGTCGATCGCCGTAACGTTCGGCGGCGTGTCCGGGCCGTCCGGCCTTTCGTCGTTGGAGACCAGCGTTAGTTTCGTCATCGCTCGCTCCTTCGTCCGCGCCGGTGCGCGGTGGCCTCTTGCAAATCAGGCTAGCAGCGCAAAATTAGAAAGACTTTTGACGCGGCAAACGCGACGCGTCCGCGTTGACCGGCTTTTTCCCGACTCGGTACAATGGCCGCCCGCCTACGGAGGGGAACCCGTTTGATCATCGACATGCACATCCACACCGTGAGGGGTGGACCGGACAGCAATCTCAGCCCTGAAGAACTCGTCTCCGAGGCGCGCCGCCTGGGCTTGGACGGCATCTGCCTCAGCGAGCACGGGGGCGGCTGGGACAAGTGGGACTTCGACAAGTTCGCCGAGCAGCATCCCGACCTGCTCCTCATCCGGGCGCTCGAAGTCGACACCGAATACGGCCACATCGGCACGGTGGGACTGGACGGCTATCAGAGCGGCATTCACCGTATCCATCACCTGCGCAAGGTAATCCGGGAATGTGGAGGCTTCATGGTCTCCGTGCACCCGTTTCGCCGGTTTTTCGAGAAGCCGCCGCTCAACAAGTCGCTGCTCTTCAAGCAGCCCGTGCCGCTGGAGGAGGCGGTGGAGCATCCCGTCTTCGAGCTGACCGACGCGATCGAGGTTGTGAACGGGGCGTGCACCCCCCGCGAGAACCACTTCGCCCTCGAGGCGGCGAAGCTCTTGGGCAAGCCGTGCACCGGGGGCAGCGACGCGCATTCGACGCACGGGATCGGGAGCGGCGCCACCGTCTTCGAGCGCCGCATCACCTGTCAGGATGAGCTTCTTGAGGAGCTCCACGCGGGGCGCTATTACCCCACCAACGGCGTGATCCAGGGGCACTCCGACCCGTTCGAAACTCCGGATGGTCAGCCGGCCTGATGTGACGGACGATCCCGGCCATAGCGCGGCGGCCCCGGCGCGGGACGGCGACCAGCCGGTGCTCGTCGCCATCGACCTCGAAACGACCGGCCTCGAGCCCGGCGTCGACGAGATCATCGAGGTCGGGGCGGTCAAGTTCCGGGGCCGCGAGATTCTCGGCCGCTTCACCTCCTACGTCGACCCCGGGCGCGGCATCCCCTCCTTCATTCAGCAACTCACGGGCATCTCTCCGGCCGACGTCGAGGGTGCGCCCTCCTTCGCCGCAATCGCGGGCGACCTCGAAGACTTTCTCGGCGACCACCCCATCGTCGGCCAGCACGTCTCCTTCGACCTCAATTTTCTTGCCCGCCGGGGCCTGCGCCCGCCGGGGCCTGTGTACGACACGTTCGACCTCGCCTCGGTGCTGCTGCCCACGCGGACCGGCTACTCGCTGCGCGACTTGGCGCGGGACTTCGCCGTCGGCCATGAGAACCCGCACCGGGCTCAGGACGACGCCGAGGCGGCCATGGGCGTGCTCCTCGGCCTGCTCGACGTGCTGCGTCAACTGCCAGCGCACGTGCAGGCGGGAATCCGCGCCATCGCCGACCGCAGCGACTGGTCCATGCGCCACCTGCTCAGAGCGGTGATCCCACCGGCGACTCCCACCCTCGGCGCTGCCGGCGCGGGTGAAGAGATCGGCTTCGAGGGCGTGGACCTCGAAGACCTCATGGAACGCCTCGATGCGGGCCCCGGTCCCATCCCCCGCACCGCTCCCCCGCTGGGGGAGACCCCTCCTACCGCTCCCCCTCTGGGGGAGACTGAGAGAGGGTCAGGCCGCGCCGCGGCATGGTTCGACGACGGAGGGCCGCTTGCCGGAATCCTGCCCGGCTACGAGGCCCGCACGGAGCAGACCGCGATGGCCGAGGCCGTGGCGGGCTCGCTCGACGAAGGAGGGCGCCTGGTCGTCGAGGCCGGCACCGGCGTCGGCAAGTCGCTCGCCTACCTGCTGCCCGCCGTCCGCCACGCCGTCGGCAACGGCGAGCGCGTCGTCGTCTCCACCAACACCATCAACCTCCAGGAACAGCTCCTCACCAAGGACATTCCCGCCGCGCTCGAAACGCTGGGGCGTGCGGGCGAGGTCGAGGACGGCGCGGCCAGGACGGCGCTGCTGAAGGGCCGCGCCAACTACCTCTGCCTCCGGCGGTGGGCCGCGCTCAGGAACGGCCAGGCGCTCAGCGCCGCCGAAGCCCGGCTGACCGCCAAGGTTCTCGTCTGGCTGCAAACGACCTCGACCGGCGACCGCAACGAGCTCTCGTTGAGCCCGCAGGACTGGCCTATCTGGAACCGCCTGTCCGCCCAGGGCGCCGAAGGGCAGATTGGACGCTGCTCCTTCGCCAAACAAGGCCGCTGCTTCTACCAGGCCGCCCGCCGCCGCGCGGAAGGGGCCGACTTGGTCGTCGTCAACCATGCCTTGCTCGCACTCGGTGCGACGAATGAGAGTCTGCTCCCCGACTACGACCACCTCGTCGTCGACGAGGCGCACAACCTCGAAGAGGTCGTCACCAACCAGTGGGGCTTCACGGTCAGCGAGGATGCATTCGACCGCGTCATGGAACGCGTTCTCGGCGGCGCGCCGGCGGCGGGGACGGGCGTGGCCACGCCCCTCGACGCCCTCGCCCGCTCGATCGCCGTCTCCGAGCAGCGCCGCGCCGACTACGCCCAAGTGGTCGAAGACCTGCAGGCGAGCGTTCTGCAGGTGCGGCGCCACCTCACCATGCTGTTCAAGGCGCTCACCGACTTCGCCACGAAACGCTCCGACAGCGGCGGCGACTATAACGTGTCGCTCCGGCTGACCGGCGCGCTGCGCAACCAGCCGGCGTGGTCGGCCCTGCAGGCGGAGTGGGAGCAGGCCGACATCGCTCTCGCGGCCCTCGCCCGCGGCATCGATAAGGCGGCGAACCTCGCCACGAGCGCCGTCGACGGCGAGATTCCCGACAAGGAAGGCCTTTTGCTGGAAGCCCAGGCCGTGGCCGAGCAGCTTGCCGAGCTGCGGGACGGCCTGCGGGCTAGTGTCGCCAACCCCGACGAGGGCGGCATCTATTGGATCGAGGTGGGCGCGCGGGACGGGGTGACCCGCCTCCAATCGGCGCCGTTGCACGTCGGCGCGGACCTCAACCAGCGCCTTTTCGACCACAAGAAGAGCGTGGTCCTCACCAGCGCCACCCTCAGCGTGGGCGGCAGCCTCGGGTACATCGAGGAGCGGCTTTCTCTCGACGGGCCGAACGAGCTCATGGTCGGCTCGCCGTTCGACTACCCAAGCCGCGTCCTCGGCTTCTTTCCCAAGGACATCCCCGAGCCCAACCGCCCCGGCTACCAGGCGGCGGTCCACGACGCCATCGCCGAGGCCGCCCGCGCGTCGGGGGGGAGAATGCTCGCCCTCTTCACGTCGCGGGCTTCGCTCAGGACGGCCCGCCGCTTCCTCCCCGACCTCCTCACCGGCGAAGACATCGCCGTGCTCGCCCAGGGCCAGGACGGCAACCCCGCGCAGCTCGTTCGAAGCCTTCAGTCCGACCCCCGCGCCATCATCCTTGGCACCGGCAGCTTCTGGGAGGGCGTGGACATTCCCGGCGACGCCCTGAGCGTCCTCGTCATCACCAAGCTGCCCTTCAATGTGCCCAACGACCCCGTCTTCGCCGCCCGCTCCCAGCAGTTCGACGCTCCCTTCGAGCAGTACGGCATCCCTCAGGCCGTGCTGCGATTCAAGCAGGGCTTCGGACGTCTCATCCGCCGCAAGACCGACAAGGGCGTTCTCCTTTGCCTCGACCGCCGCGTGCTGACCAAGGCCTACGGCAAGACGTTCGTCGACTCGATCCCCCGGTGCACCTTCCGCGCCGGGCCCGTGGGCGACGTGCCCGACGCCGTCGCCGGCTGGCTCGCCGGCGGCGCGTAGGCCCCGGCGTGTTCCTTCCCGCGAACGGGCCGATCGACCTCGGCCACACGTTGGAATCGGGCCAGACCTTCCGCTGGCGCAGGGACGGCGAGGCCTACGCCGGCATCGTGGGCGGCGACGTCTTCCGCGTGCGTCCCGCGCCCGGCGGCGTCGAGTTCGACTCCACTCCCACCCCGGCCGAGGCCGCCGCTCCCGTACTCCGTTCCTACCTGCGCCTCGACGACGACCTCGAACTCTTTTACCGGTTCGCCGCCGGCGATCCCAGGCTCGCCGAGGCCGCCATCGAGTACCGGGGCCTGCGTCTCACCCGTCAGGACCCCTGGGAATGCCTGGTGGCGTTCGTCATCTCGTCATACTCGAACATCAAGCGCATCACGAAGCACGTCGAGGACATCGCCGCCGCCTTCGGCGACCCGATCGGGGGTGCAGGTTTCGGGTTGGAGCCGGCCTTCGCCTTTCCCGGTCCGGCGGTGTTGGCCGAGGTCTCCGAGCAGGAGTTCCGGCGCATGGGCCTCGGCTGGCGCGCCAAGTTCCTCACGAGGACTGCCCGCGCCGTGCTCGACCTGCCCCACGGACTCCTGGCGCTGCGCGGCGCTCCCTACGGCGCGGCCAAGGATGCCCTGCTGGGCTTCTACGGCGTTGGGGAGAAGGTGGCCGACTGCGTGCTGGCCTTCTCCCTCGACCAGCCCCGCGCCTTCCCGGTCGACGTCTGGGTGCGGCGGGCCGTGCGGGAGTGGTACTTTGCCGGCGAGTCCCTCACCGACCGCCGTGTCCGCGAATGGGCCGCGGGCTACTTCGGCGATCACGCGGCCTACGCGCAGCAGTACCTCTTTCACCGCCGGCGGCTGGCGTAAGCCGGCTCAGCGCCCTCTCTCAAATCTCCCCCAGAGGGGGAGAGGGAAGACCACCCCACCCCTCCGCGGCGCAGGCGTTGCAGACGAAGGCGATGCCGCAGCATTGGAGCGGACTCACCACCTGGCTGCACGCCGATTCGGGCGCGCCCTCGGCCCAGGCGACGTGGACGGCTCCGCCGCAGATGCGGCAGCTTGAGTCGAGACGCTCGTCGGTGGGGTCGCCGCAGATGCGGCAGGGCTCGCCGCGAAACACCCGCGGGCGCGAGTGGGGCTCGGTGACCGGGCTGGTCCGCGGCTGCGTCACGACGTCCGCTCCTCCGTCTCTTGCGGCGTTCCTCCGCAGAGGACGCAGGTGAAGTAGAGGGCCAGCGTCTGGTCGTCGAGGGCGAATGCGCCGCAGTCCTTGATCTCGAGGCGGGTGTCCCAGGTCAGGTGGAAGGTGCGTCCGCACGAGGAGCAGAAGGCGCTGTGGTCGGGGTCCATCGCCTCGCTGCAAACTTCGCAGGTGGCCGAAGCGTTGGTCGTCATCGTGCTCCTTCGCCGTCTCCCACCGCCCTGCGGACGGCCTCGATCTCGTCGTCTCGCGTCACGACCTCGCCGTCGAGGCGGGCCCGGAGCAGCTCCGCCAGCAGGCGACCGATGCGGGGGCCGGGCTCGACGCCGAGGGCGATGAGGTCGTCGCCGCCCAGGGTGGGCCGGACGTCCGCCAGCCGACGGGTGAAGTCGTCGATACGCTCGGCCATTATCCCGTCGGGCGCGGTGAGACGGCAAGCAAGGAGGGCGTCGGGGACGTACGGCGAGAGTGCGGCGTGGACCTCGCTGTTCTTGAGATCTGGCGCTGCCAGTGCGTCCAGCCCGGCGGCGAGCCGCGCCGCGTCGGTCATGGCGCGCCGGACTGAGACCGGGGCGGCGAGCCGCTTCGCCAGCGCCGCGGCCGTTTCCTCCGAGAGGCCTGTTCCGAGGATGGCGAAGCCCAGCCCCGTCCCGCCGGCCTGGTCGAGAGCGCGGGCGGTGGCCGTGCCGAGCCGGAAGGCGGGGTGGAGGGCTTCAAGCGCGCCAAGCCGCTCGGCGAGCTCGAATGCGGCCCCCGGCGCGGTCTCCTCCAGCGTGCGTTCGAGCTCGTGGCGGACGCGGCTTCCGCTGATGGTGCGGAGACGGCCCGCCCCTTCCCGCATCAGCCGTTCTGTCTCGGGTTCGAGCGCGAAGCCGAAGCGGGCAGCGTAGCGGCAGGCCCGCAGGATGCGCGTGGCGTCGTCGACGAAGCTCCGCTCGTGCAGGACGCGGATGAGGCCGGCGTCGAGGTCGGCGCGCCCGTCGTGGGGATCGATGACGTCGCCGAACCGCTGCGGGTGGAGGGAAGCCGCCATGGCGTTGACGGTGAAGTCGCGCCGCGCCAGGTCGGCGTCGAGGTCTGCAGCCTGCACCGTGGGCAGCGCCCCCGGCCTCGCGTAGCGCTCCCGCCGCGCGGTGGCGAAGTCGGCCCGGACTGCGCCCGCCGACACCGTCGCGGTCAGGAAGCGGTCGTGGGTCTTGACGGTGCCGCCGAGGTCGGCGGCGAGGCCGCGCGCCGTCTCCCGGGCGTCGCCCTCGACCACGATGTCGAGGTCGAGCCCGTCGGCGCCGAGCAGCAGGTCGCGCACCACGCCTCCGACGAGGTAGGCCCGCCGGCCGTGCTTGGCGGCGCGCCCCGCCGCGGCGCGCAGGAAGGCCCGTTCCTCTCCTGGGAGGCGCGCTTCGATTCGCGCGGCGATGTTGTCGATGGCGGCGTAGTCGGACATGACCGTCGCGGCAATCTCTGGAATGCCTGAAGCGATTATAGGCCCGCGGCCCGCCGGTGACGGTGAGTACAATGGGGTATGCCCCGCTCACCGGAAGCGATATTGGAGCGCCGCGTCGGCATCGAGTTCAAGGACCGGTCGCTCCTCAAGCTCGCGCTGACGCACCGCTCCTACGTCCACGAGGCCCCGGACGATGCGCCGGAGAGCAACGAACGCCTGGAGTATCTGGGCGACGCTTTCCTTGGCTTTGTGGTTGCCGAGCACCTGTACGGGCGTTTCCCCGACTTGCCCGAAGGCCGTCTGACCGCCCTGCGCTCGGGTCTTGTGCGCTCGGCGACCCTTGCAGCCGTCGCCGCCGAGCTCGACCTTGGCGAGCGCCTGTATCTGGGTCATGGCGAGGAGACGAGCGGCGGGCGCACCCGCGAGCGCAACCTTGCCCGCGGCTTCGAGGCCGTGCTCGGCGCAATCTTGCTCGACCAGGGCTACGCCAAGGCCAAGCGGTGGACGCTCAAGCTGTTCAAAGACCGGCTGGAGAGCCTTCCGCCCGGCTTGGTCGACGACTACAAGTCGTTGCTGCAGGAACGGATCCAAGCCGAAGGCAGCCCGCCGCCCGTCTACCGAACCGTGAGGGAGGAAGGTCCCGACCATGACCGCGACTTCACGGTCGAGGTGATCGTGGACGGAGCCGTCGCGGGTGAGGGTTCCGGGCCGAGCAAGCAGAAGGCGGAACGGGAGGCCGCGCGGGCGGCGCTGGCGAACCTCGGACTCGGCTAGGCGGGCCTCTTCCCCGCTGCGGACTCGCGCAAATGGGGGAACGGACGATTCGTGAATCGCCCCTACGGGAGGAGTGGCAGGCTTTGATGGCACCCGGCGGTTGGCGCGGGGCCCCTCATCCCAACCTTCTCCCGTGGGGAGAAGGGGGAAGACCTCCCGGCCCTGCCCCACCGAGGCGCCCGGTGGCGCGTGCCCTCTCTCAGTCCCCCAGAAAGGGATAGGGTAGGGGGCTACCCCGCGCGCTTCTCGTCGCGCAGCCGCTGCGTGGCCTCGGTGTCGACGGCGTATTCTTCGGGGTCGCGGTCGAGGACGACGCCGTAGACGTCGCGGGCCTTCTCTATCGAGACCCAGCCGTTGCGGACGTCCTTGCGGACCTGGTCGGCGTCGCGGTCGAGGGGGCTGCCGAAGCCGCCGCCTCCGTTGCCGAAGATCTCGATGGCCTTGCCTTCCTTGATCTCGAAGACGCCGCAGAGGGGAAGCTCCTCCTCCTGCGTCTCGGTGTCGAGGTCCCAGATGAAGCCCTGGTTGGCGTGGCCGGCGCTGCCGCCCATCACGCCGGCGGGCGGGTAGACCCGGCCGTCGCCGTAGCCCGCGACCCAGAACGGGCCCTGGCGGTGCCGCACGAGCATCCGGGGGCCGACGCTGCCGATGAACTCGCCGTCGCCGGGCGAATCGGTGACGATCTGCGCGCCGACCTCGAAGATGTGGGGGTTGTTCTTCTCCCAGAGCTCGACGGACGTGGTCGAGATGCAGCCCTGGGTGCCGCCGATGCCCCAGGCCGGCCAGCCGTCGTGGCCCTTCACCGCGGGGCCGCCGCCCACGAAGCTGCCCACCACGATGGGCTGGCTCACGTAGGGCGCGTTGTTGCGGCGGAAGTCCTCGCCGGAGAAGACGCCCTCTTGGAAGCCGATGTAGCCGCCCTCGGCGCCGCCGCGGTTGGGGTCGACCCGTGCCATGATCGCCATGGCGAGGCTGGTGAGGCGGTCGGTCAGATAGCTCGTCGAGACCGAGGTGCCGGCGGGGAACTTGGGTATGCCGCAGATGCAGCCTTCGCGCAGCTTGAACTGGATGCGCTCGAAGGCGCCGGTGTTGTGGTGGAGCGTGGGGTCGAGGCTGGCGAAGATGCCCTGCGACGGCCCGGCGATGCTCGAGGCCTCAGGCAGGTTGATGCCGCCATCGACCTGGTCCGGGTTGTCCCGGAGGTCGACGATCATCGCCTCCTGCTCGTGGTCGATGGTCAGCTTCATATTCAGGGCGAAGCCGTCGGGGATGAACTCGATGGGGTCGACCCACGTCTCCCCTTCCCACGTCCCCTCGGGCAGGCTCTTGATCTCCGCGATCATCCGGCGGCGGCCGTACTCGATCCACTCGTCGATGAAGTCGGTGACCACGTCGTCGCCGTACTCCTCGATCAGGTCGCCGAGCCGCTGCTCGCCGATCCAGGAGCTGCCCAGCGCGGCGGCGAAGTCGCCGTACCACTGCTGCGGCACGCGGATCCGGGTGAGCCCGATCCGCACGATGTCCTTCAGCTCCTGGTAGCCCCGCGCCACGCGGACGCACGGCCAGTGCAGGCCCTCCTCGTAGATCTCCTTCGCGTAGGGGAGATAGGCGGTCGGCTCCGGCGCGCCGACGTCGACGTTGTGCATACGGAGCAGCAGCCAGAAGATGATCTTTTCGCCGGAGAAGACGGGCGTGCAGAAGGTGTAGTCGGCGTGGTGGACGTTGCCATAGAAGGGGCAGTTGTTCAGGAAGCAGTCGCCCGGCTGGATATCGTCGAACATCTCGACGATGGGCTTGAGCGCCATGTCGATGCTCATCGTGTGGATGGGCAGCCCGCCGTGGATGGTGACGGTCCGGCACTGGCTGTCGGCGATGGTGACCGAGAAATCGCGGGCGTGGATCGTGGCCGAGCGCGCGCTCTGGATGCACTTGATGGTGACTTCCTGCACGATCCGCTCGATCCGTTTGACAAGCGTGGTGAAGACGATCTGGTCCATTCGGGTCTCCGTCCCTCAGCCCAAGTGCTCCTTCAGCGGAGCGTGGGCAAGATAGTCGCGGGCCGCCGGGCCGCTATTTCTGAAAGCCCCAGTGCCGCGAAATGGGCTTGTAGTAGTTGGTGCGCACGTCCCGGGTCAGCGCGTAGTACGGCTCCGCCGCCGGGTCTTCCCAGAACGCCTTGGCTTCGGGAATCCGTCGGTCGGGGTCGCCGAGCCGGAACGCGTCGTCCTCGCTTTCGAGCTCGAAGATGGCGATGTAGTTGTAGCCGGGCTCATGCTCCCGGCCCTCGGTCGTGATGCCGTACCAGCCGGCCATCAGGACGCCGGGCAGGTTTTGGAGCGCGGGGAACCGCTCCGCCTCGTACCATGCCTTCCATTGCGCGTCGTTCTCCCGCGACACGCTGATGAGCTCGGTGCCGAGCGGGTTGTTCGACTTCAAGAGCGGATCGTCGAGGGCGGCGCCGGCGAGGTACCGCCAGCCCCAATGCCCTTGGTCGAGCGGGTTCTTGTCGCTCGCGCCGCCGGTGAAGGTGAACTTGCCGGTGTCCTGGAGACCCCGCCGCACCTTCTCCTCCCAGTCCTGCAGCGCGGCCGGGTCGAGGTTGTCGGTGATCGGGTCCATCTTCCCCTGGTCGACCCGGGGCCAGCCCTCGATGAGCTTGAGGGCCTCGTAGTCCTCGACCCGGTACAGGGAGACGTACTTCTCCGGCCCGATCAGGTTCATCAGCCGGTAGTTCCACGTCCAGCCCGGCATGCGGCACATCATGAGCTGGTGGTAGTCGTACCACTCCATCCAGATCTCTTCGAGCTCCGGACTCATGCCCTGCGTCTTGGAGAAGACCCACTCGAGCAATGGACGTTCCATGGAGTACCTCCGGGCCTAGTCTACCGGCGTTGTAAAGAAACGCGGTTGCGGCGTCAAGGGACGGTGACTAGACTTGCCCCATCTTCGTTCATTCTGGAGGGTGGGCCTGATGGGCCTCCTCGACGGCAAAGTCGCTCTCGTCACCGGCGCCGCCCGCTATCCCTCGACGGGCCGGGGCATCGCCCTGCGCTTGGCTGAGGAGGGCGCCGACGTCGCCGTCAACAACCGCCGGTCCGCCAAGGGTCCCACCGACCCCGAGCGGCGCAAGGGCTGGCGCGGCCTCGAGAGCATGCAGGCCGAGATCGAGGACTTGGGCCGGCGCAGCGTCGCGCTCGAGGCCGACATCACCGCGCCGGGCGAGGTTGCGGCCATGTTTGACTCCCTGGTCGAACGGCTCGGGCGCATCGACATCCTGGTCAACAACGCCGCCGAGACCCCGTTGATGCCGTTCTTGGAGCAAGACGAGGCGTCGTGGGACTCCTGCATGCAGGCCAACCTCGTCGGCCCGTTCCTCTGCGCCAAGGAGGCCGCCCGCCGCATGATCGCCCAAGGCGACGGCGGCCGCATCACCAACCTCTCATCCAGATTGGGAAAGGTGGGCACGCCCACCGCGTCGGCCTACTCCGCCTCCAAGTCGGCCCTCATCGGCCTGGGGCAGGTGATGGCGTTGGAGTGGGGAGTCCACGGGATCACCGTGAACACCGTCTGCCCCGGCGTCATACGCGACAGCGGCAACCACCGCCCCTTCAACTACTTCCCCGCCGACGACGAAGAGCACCACTGGGAGATCGTCCGCGGCCTCGTCCAGAGCCAGCGCGACGCGAGTCCGCTGGGCACCCTCGACGACCCCGAGAGCATCGGCAACCTCGTCGCCTTCCTCGCCTCCTCCCGCGCCCACAAGATGACGGGCCAGGCCGTGAACATGACCGCCGGGTTGCTGATGTGACGGGCTCCGGCGGGCTTAGCGGGAAGACCGCGCTGGTCACCGGCGCCGACGGCTACGCCGGCTTCGGATCGGCCATCGCCGCCAAGCTCATGGCCGAGGGGGGCAACGTCGCCCTCCATTCCCACGCCAACGGCGCGGCTCCCGACGGCGCTCTCGCCCTGTCCGGCGACCTCGCCGATGGGGACGTGGCCCGGTCGGTGGTCGCGCAGACGGTCGACCGCTTCGGGCGGCTCGATATCGTGATCGTCGCCGGACTGAAAGTCCCCGGCGGCGCGCTCCTGGACACCGAAGCCGGCGCCTGGGACGAGGCTCTGCGGAGCGACCTCAGGGCGGCCTTCCAGTGCAGCCGGATCGCCGCCGAGCGCATGGTCGGGGCGGGCAACGGCGGCTCGATCCTCTTCCTGACCTCGCATGCGGCACGCTCGGGCATCGCCGGGCTTGGGGTGCACTCCGCCACGCAGTTCGGCCTCGTCGGACTCATGCAGTGCATGGCCCTCGAACTGGCCGACGACGGCATCCGCGTCAACGTGCTCGCCCTTGGCCTGCCGGCGGAGGCGGACGCTGCCGGTCCCGGTTTGGGGCTGCTCAAGGCCTCGCGGGCGGGCAAGGGGGTCGGCGTGGGCCGCACGAAGGGTGAGGCTCCGGCGGCCTTTCCCATGCAGGGCGGCGTCCGGCCCGCCGAGGCCGCCGATATGGTAGCCTTCCTCGTCTCCGATAGCGCCGTCCACGTGACCGGTCAGCTCGTCGATTTCACCGGGGGCCTCGTCGTCGGGCGCTAGCCCGGAGGCGACGGAAGCCCGTCAACGCACCCACAGGGGAGGGCATCGTGAAGTTCATCATTTGCCGCACCAACCGCGCCGACGAAGAGACGATCCGGCAGCACGTCGCGACGTCGCAGCCGCTCGTCGACGCGCAGGTCGACGTCGTCGCGCTCACCCGCGGCCCCGACTGGACCGTCTCCGAGTACGACGCCGGCCTCATCGCCCCCGAGATGTTCGAGGTCGCCGAGCAGGCCGAGAAGGATGGCTACGACGCCTACATCGTGGGCTCCTGCTCCGACTCTAACGCCAGGGGCCTGAAGGAATTGACCAGTAAGATGGTCATCGTCGAGCCCGGCGCCGCCGCGATGAACGTCGCCTCCTTCCTGGTCGACCGCTTCTCGATCCTCACCGTCAAGGAGCCGAACATCCGGGCGATGATCATGAAGTCGGCCGAGCGGCTGGCCGTGAAGTCCAAGCTGGTCTCCATCAAGTACGTCCAGCCCGCCACCGAGGTGGTCTTTCCCTCCGACGAGGAGCAGCGCCAGAACGAGGCCCGCCAGATGGTCGAGGCCGCCAAGGACGCCGCGGACAACGACGGCGCCGAGGCCGTCATCTTCTACTCGCTCTCCTACCGCGAGCGGGGCATCGTCCAGATGGGCCGGGAGATGCTCGACGCCGAGGGTTACAAGGACCTGTTGATCGTCGATCCCGCCGCCTCGGCCCTGAACTACGCGCGGATGCTCGTCACCTGCGGCCTCAGCCAGGGGAAGCTCGCCTACCCGCCGCCGCCGTCCACCGCGATCCGCAAGTAGTAGCGCGGACGGCGTCAGTTCGCGGGTTCGACGTAGTAGTTCTCGTACTCCGTGACCCGGAGCCGGAAGCCCGCGGGCACCACGACCGTGGTCGCAGGTTCCTCGATGATCGCCGGACCTGTCAGCACGTTGCCGCTGCGTAGCTGCTCGCCCGCGTAGACCTGCGTCTCCACGAAGTCGCGTGCCTCGGTGAAGTACGCCGGACGGCTGCCCTTCAGTGCGGGGCTTGCGTCGGCGGTCGTGAGCGGTTGCGGGGCCGTCTGGGCCTTCGGCTGCCGCCCTTGCGCCTTGACTCGCCAGCTCACGAACTGCACCGGCTGGTCCTGGATCATGAAGCCGTACGTCGTCTTGTGGACCTGGTGAAACAGCTCGACGAGCTTCGGCATGCGCTCCGGGGCGACCCGGTTCCACGGGAGGGGAACTTCGACCTCCCACGACTGGTACGGGTACTGCGCCATCACCGAGAACGACAGGGTCCGGTCCTCCATCGCGACGCTGGCGCGCGCCAGGAAGTCGTCGCCCTCCTCTTCGAGGCTGGCGAGCAGCTCGTTGACCCGCTTGTCCTCGAAGCCGTCGCTGCGGGTGATGAAGCTGTGGGCTCGCTCGAAGAGCAGGTCGGCGGCAAGCATGCCGAAGGCGCAGAGGCCGGGCGCAATCCTGGGGATGAGGATCTTCTGCATGCCCAGCTCGGTCGCGATGGCCACGAGGTGCACCGCCGAGCAGCCGCCGCCGCCCACCAGCAGATAGCCGCGGGGGTCGATGCCCTTCTGGATGCTGACTTCCGAGAGTCCCAACACCATGTTGTGGTTGACGATGCTGTAGATGAGGCTGGCCGCTTCCTCGACGCTCCTGCCCAGCGGCCCAGCCACGTGCTCTTGGATCGCGGCGCGCGCCTTGTCGGCGTCGATCCGCATCTTGCCGCCCATGAAGTAGTCCGGCGAAATGTAGCCCAGCACCACGTTGGCGTCGGTGACCGTCGGCTCGTCGCCGCCGAGGTCATAGCAGGCCGGCCCCGGCGTGCTCCCCGCGCTCTGCGGGCCGACGTGCACCAGGCCGCCGGAGTCCACCCATGCGATGCTCCCGCCGCCGGCCCCGATGCTGTGCACGTCGAGGGTAGGGAAGGAGTAGTGATACGGCCCGACGCTGCCGATGAGCGTGGTGACAACCTCGCCCTTGACCACCATCGAGGCGTCGAAGCTCGTGCCGCCCATGTCGCAGACGATCAGGTCTTGCTCCGCGCCCTCGGCCTCGGACACCGTCATGCCGGCGACCGGTCCCAGGGACGGCCCGCTCTTCAGCGCGTAGACGGGGAAGTGGGTGAGCTCCTCGCCGTTCACCACGCCGCCGTGCGAGTTGACCATGAGCAGGTCGCGCTCGTAGCCGTTCTCTTTGAGCCGCGCGATGAGGTTGTTCACGTACCGCCCGAAGAGCGGCTTGATCGCGGCGTCGAGGGCGCAGGTCGAGGTCCGCTCGTATTCGCGCACCACCGAGGTGATCCGGTGGCCGATGGAGACGTGGGCCTCGGGGAACTCCTCCTCGATGATCTCGCGGACGCGTTCCTCGTGCTCCGAGTTCGTGATCGACCAGAGGAAGGAGACGGCGAGCGACTCGACGTTGCGCCGCTTGAAGTCGGCGACGACCTCCCTGACACCCGCTTCGTCGAGCGGGGTCTCGATGCCGCCCTCGGCGTTGATCCTGCCGCGGATGCCCGCGATCAGGTGCCGCGGGATGATCGGGTCAGGGTAGTCCTGGTGCGTCTTGAACATCTCCGACGGCGGCTTGCCCCGCGACCCCAGCCCGAAGAAGAGCATGTCCTCGTAGCCTTCGTTGGTCAGGAGCGCCGTCTTCGCCATGTTGCCGGAGATCACCGCGTTGGTGACCAGCGTCGTGCCGTGCACGAAGACCCGCGTCTCTTGGAGCAGGCTCTGCAGCGGCACGCCCTTCTCTTCCGCCGCGAGGGCGAGGGCGTTGAACACCCCCTCCTCCGGCGAGTGGGGCGTCGACGGCGACGATGTGTGCAGGTCCCAGTGACCGTCGCCATCCATGATGACGAGGTCGGTGAACGTCCCGCCGATGTCGACGCCAATCAGATACATGGTCTTGTGAGGGGGAGGCCTGGGGTGGTGGACCCGGGATGTCCTGCGGCCCTAAGGGAGTGCTGCGGCATCGACCTGCGACGATAGAAGCAAAGCCGCGCGGGTGTCTAGTAGCGCCCCCACCCATCATGTCCGCCGCGTGCTCGGCGATCATGATCACGCTGCAGGTGAGGTCGCCGCGGGGGACGTCGGGCATGATCGAGGCGTCCACGACGCGGAGGCCGTCCACGCCGTGTAGCCGGCACTGCTGGTCGACCACCGCGGTAGGGTCGCTCGGCGGCCCCATCTTGCAGGTGCCGCTGGAGTGGAACGCCGTGTAGAGGTTGGCGAGGATCCAGCGGTCGAGCGCGTCGTCGGAGGCGAGCTCGTCGTCGCTTGGCCCGGCGCGGCCGTCGAAGAGGTCCCGGAACTCGCGGCCCTCTCCCAGCCGCACGGCGTGGCGGACGCCTTCCCGCACCCGCTCGAAGTCGGCCGGGTCCGTCAGGTAGTTGTAGCGCAGGACCGGCGGCTCGCCCGGTTCGGGCGAGATCACCGTGAGCGTCCCCTCCGACCGCACCCTCCAGAGCACGACGTAGAAGGGCATGCAGGGCGTGCCGTCCACGTCCTCCTCGACCAGGGGCGCGATGGTGATGCCGTTGCGGTCGTTCGATCCAGGGGGCATGTAGCGGAGGACCAGTTGCGCCGCCGGGCCGTGCTCCCGTGCTTTCTCCCTGATGCGGAACTGGGGCGCCACCGCGGGATGGTTTCTCAGGTTGGCTCCGAGACCGGGCAGGTCCTGCACGACGGGCGCGCCGATGCCGCGCACCTGCTCGGCCTGTCCGATGCCCGACCGTACGAGGAGGCACGGCGACTCGATCGCGCCCGCGCAGACGATGACCTCGCCGCCGCGGACGGTGCGGCGCTCGCCGTCGGCTTCGACCTCGACGCCGGCGGCCCGCCGTCCGTCGAAGACAATCCGGCAGGCCAGGGCGTTCGCCCGGATCGTCAGGTTGGCGCGTTCGCGGCTGAGGCTCAGGTAGCCGACGGCCGTGCTGATGCGAAGGCCGTCGGAGCAGTTGACCGGCCTGGGGCCGACGCCCCAGGTGTCGGGGAGGTTCATGTCGGGGTCGTCGGGGAAGCCGGCTTTGCTGCATGCCTCGTAGAAGGCGCCCGCGATGGGGCCCCAGGACTCCTGCTTGGCGTGCCGCACCAGGATCGGACCGTCCTGCCCGTGGTAGGGGCCGCCGAAGTCGAGGTCCGTTTCGAGCTTCTTGAAATACGGGAGCAGCTTGTCGTACGACCACGCGTCGTTCCCCGCGGCGGCCCACTGGTCGTAGTCCTCCGGCGCGCCGCGGTGGAAGTAGGTCGCGTTGACCGCGCTGCCCCCGCCGGTGACCTTGCCCGGCCATGATGACGATGGGCTTGCGGCGGTAGGGGTGGCCGCTGGCGGTGTACGTCCAGAAATGGGTCCCGTGGTTCATCGCCATGACCACGTTGTCCCCGTCGCGGATGTCCTCGGGGAGCTCGTCGACGTGTGGGTAGTCCGGGCCCGCCTCGAGCAGGAGCACCGAGCGGTGGGGGTGCTCCGAGAGGCGCGACGCCATGACCGCGCCGGCCGAGCCGCCGCCGACCACGATGACGTCGTACTCGCGCTCGTACCACTGGGGGGACATGCGGCGCATTGTATCGACTGCCGGGGGAAGGCGTCTGCGCTATAATCCGCGGCACCTAGCCCCTTGCGAGGACGTCATGGCGCAGCAGGAAATCGTCGACACGCTGTCGATGGAGTGGGAGAACGGCCTCAGCGTCCTTGAGAGCATGGAGCCGGCCTTCCGCGACAACCTTGGTCCCAGGGACGAGGTGGTCGCGATGTACGCCAAGTACAACCAGAAGACGCTGCGCATCGACCCCGAGACGACGCGCCGCATCGACCTGATCCGGCTGGCCCCCGGCTACGGCGACCTCACCCACGCCTACCACGATTCCGTCGAGGAGTGCCTGGTGCTGTCGGGCGGCTGCACCTTGTACGGGGAGGACGTGTTCAAGAACGGCGACTATTTCTGGCGGCCTCCCGGCTGGGTCCATTCCGCGGCGACGGAGGAGGGCATGCTTGCCGTTCTGAGTCTGCAGGGCAAGAGCCCGGAAGACGGCAGCGGCCCCACCACCCGGAACATCCGGCCCGCCGAGGAACTCGGCACCAATGCCCTCGCCGGCGATCCCTACGCGGACGATCCGCCGCGCGGGCGCGTCCTCCGCCTGAGCACCGACGAGATGCCCTGGACTCCAGGCGGGGAGTATGCGCGCGGCCAGCTTCCTCTCGACGGCTACGATATTGAGCACACTTCGGTGAAGGTGCTCAGCGCCAATCCGAAGACGGGAGCGCAGACGCTCATCATGCGGCTGGAGCCGGGCTACCGGCAGAGCGGCCCCGGCCGGCGTGTCTCCACTCTGGAGTTCTACGTCATCTCCGGCGCGCTCGACATAGACGGTCAGGCCGTCGGCGCCGGCTGCTACGTCTTCCGAGAGGGCGAGGCCGTCCTGCCCGGCATGTCGAGCGCCAACGGGGCAACCCTGTACATGAAGGTCGACGGCTGGATGGGGTATACCCCTGCCGAGGAATGATCACGGAAGGGCGCGCATGCGCTTCGGCTACGCGGACACCGCGCTTGGACAAGTCCACTATCGGGAAGACGGCAGCGGCCCCCCGCTCGTGCTGCTACACGAAAGCCCGCTCTCGGGGAGAATCTACGAGCACTGCCTCCCGTTCCTCGGCCAACGGACCAGGGCGCTAGCGCCCGACACCCCCGGCTACGGTGCATCGGAGCCGCCGCCCGACCTCCCGACGATCGAGGAGTACGCTGAGCGCCTGACCCTCTTTGCCGATGCCCTTGGGCTGGGCGAATTCGCGCTGGCCGGCAACCATACCGGCGGCGGCATCGCGGCCCAGATCGCGGTGACCCACCCCGACCGTGTGCGCGCTCTGATCGTTATCGGCTCTCCCTTGTTCGGCGAGGAGGAGAGCAAGGAGTGGCTGGAGAACTACATCCCGTCCTTCGAGATCGACCCGAAGGGTGAGCACCTGGCATGGCTCTGGGACCGCTACCGCAACATCTGGGGCGACGACACGCCACCCTGGCTCTTCGACCTGGCCACAACCGAGTTCCTCCGCACCGGCACCCGCTTCCATTGGGGCTACCGCGCCGCCTTCCTCTACCGGCTGGAGAACACCTTGCCCTTGGTGCGCTGTCCGACCATCTTTCTCACCAGCGAAGGCGATATGCTTCGGGATAAGAACGAGGCCTCGGTCGCGCTGACCCCCGGGGCGGAAGGACACGTCGTTCCCGGGCCCCACGGCCAGTTCCCCGCCCGCCGCCCCGAGGAGTTCGCCCACGAGGTCTTTCGTTTCCTGGAACGCGCCGGTTACCTGCCGCCGGCCTAGCTTCCGCAACCGCCGGCCCTCGCAACCGCACAGCACCAACCCATGTCGAACATTGAGCGAAAGGCCCTGCGAGCCCTATGACCGGCGCGCTCTCCGACATCCGCGTCGTCGAGGTCGGCGACCACGTCTCCGGCCCGTACGCTGCGCGGCTGCTCGCCGACGCGGGCGCCGACGTGATCAAGGTCGAGCCGCCGTCCGGCGACACCGCGCGGCGCCTGGGCCCCTTCCCCGGCGAGGACGCCGATCCCGATTGGAGCGGGCTGTTCGCCTACCTCAACTGGAGCAAGCGGGGCGTGGCCCTTGATCTGGACGACTCCGTGGACCGCGCCACCCTCGACGACCTCCTTGCCGTTGCCGATGTTCTCATCGTCAATCTTCCGCCGGCCGAGCTCGAGCGCCTGGGCCTGCGCTACGACCGCCTCCGCCGCCTCAACCCCACCCTGATCGTCACCGCCATCACCCCCTTCGGACTCACCGGGCCGAAGAGCGGCTACGCCGGCGACGACCTCATCGCCGTCGCCTCCGGCGGCCTGGCCTACGCTAGCCCCGGCGTCCCCGACATGCCCGCCGACGCCTACGCCGAGCCGCCCATTCGCGCCGACACTCCCATGGGCGACCTGCTCGCCGGCATCCAGGCCGCCACGGCCACGATCGTCGCGCTTGAGATGCAGGCCTTCGACGGCGCGGGCGCGGAGGTCGACGTCAGCGCCCAGGAGTCCGTGGCCGGCATCATGACCTGGGAGATCGCTCACGCCTCCTACCACGAGTCCAAGACCCGCGACCCGGTCGTCGCTGGCGCGCAGCCCAACACGTACCTCCCCTGCAGCGACGGCTACGTCGTCCTCGCAGCCTTCCTCGATCATCACTGGCGGGGGCTGGTCAAGGCCATGGGCAGCCCCGACTGGGGCGACCTGGAGGTCTTCGACACCGGGGCGGAGCGCGCCCTCAACTGGGACGTCCTGGGCCCGCTCATCGGCGAGTGGGCCCTGGAGCACACCGGCGAGGAGATCGCGAGGCTCTGCCACGAGAACCACGTGCCCAGCTTCCCGGCCTACGGCGTCGGCGACATGATGGGCCACGAACACGTCAGAGAGCGCGGCTACCTCCGGAGCTGGCCGGCGCCCGGCGGCAAGGAGCTCCATCTCCCCGGCTTCCCCGCCCGGCTGAGCAAGACGCCGCTGCGGGAGCCCCTCCCCTGGCCCTCGCTCGGCCAGCACAACGCCGAGTTGGTTAACGGCCTGCTCGGCAAGCCGAGGGGAGAGAAGCCGTGAGGCCGCCGCCGCTCCAGGGGGTCCGCGTCCTCGACTTCGGGCAGATGATCGCCGTCCCCTACGTCACCCAGGTGCTCGGTTGGCTCGGCGCCGAGGTCATCCTCGTCGAGAACCCCCACCTGCAGTCGGTGCGCATCCTGCCTCCGTATGCCGAGGGCGTCCGCGGCATCAACCGCAGCGGCGGCTTCAACATGATGAGCACGAACAAGCGGAGCCTCGTCCTCGACATCGGCGTGCCGGAGGGACTGGCCGTGGCGAAGCGGTTGGCCGCCATCAGCGACGTCGTCGTGGAGAACTTCACGACGGGCGTCGCCGACAAACTCGGCCTGGCCTACGAGGACATCCGGGCCGTCCGGCCCGACGTCGTCTATCTCTCCGTCGCCGCCTTCGGACGTTCCGGCCCGCTGAAGAACTTTGCCGGGTTCCACAGCGTCGTCAATCTCTTCACCGGCGTGGCCGCGACCACCGGCTACCCCGGCGGACATCCCCGCATCCTCGGCGGCTTCCCCCCCGACTTCATCGGCGGCTGCGCCTCGCTGCTCGCGGTCCTCCAAGCCGTCCGCCACCGGGCCAGGACGGGCGAGGGCCAGTCGGTCGAGACCTCGATGACCGAGGCTTTCACCACCTTCATTCCTCAAGCGGTCGCCGACTACAGCCTCCACGGCGTCGAGCCCAAGGCCGTGGGCAACCGCCACCCCACGCAGGCGCCGCATGGCATCTACGTCTGCCGGGGGGAGCAGCGATGGATCGCGATCTCCGTCCACAGCGAGGAAGCCTGGGCGGCGCTCTGCGAGATGGCCGGGCGTCCCGGCTGGCGGGACGATCCCCGCTTCGCCACCGCCGCCGACCGCTGCGACAACGTCGAAGCCCTGGAGTCGTTGATCGAGGAGTGGACGCGGAACGAGGACGCCCCCGCGCTGGCCGCGAGGCTGCAGGACGCCGGGGTGCGGGCGAGCGAGGTGCTCGACTCCGCCGGCACCCTCACCGATGCGCATCTGCTCGACCGCGGCTTCGTCGCCACCGTCGACCACCCCGAGGTCGGCTCCCGTCCCATGGGGATCACCGCCTGGCGCATCGACGGCGAGCGCCCCAGCGCCTTCACCGCAGCGCCGCTGCTCGGCGAGCACTCCCGCGCTATCCTGGGAGACCTCTTGCGGATGGAGGCGGAAGAGATCGACGACCTGGTGCGGCGCGGCATCGTCATCGCCCACGAGGAGGCCGCGGAGGCGGTCAAGGACTAGGCCATGCTCGAAGTCTACTTTCGCCAGGAGACGGGCGACCTCGGCAGCGTGGCCGAGGAGGCGGGCCGCGCCGAGGACCTCGGCTTCGACGGCTATTCGTCCTACGACCTCAACCACGACTCCTTCCTCTCCCTGGCCGTCGCGGCGACGGCGACGACGCGGCTGAAGCTGGAGACGCGGGCGGCCGTCGCCTTTCCCCGGAGCCCCACCGCCGTCGCGTACACCGCGTGGGACCTGCAGCAGCTCTCGAAGGGGCGCTTCAAGCTCGGGCTGGTTACGCAGTCCAAGGTCCACGTCGAGCAGCGGTACGCGACGCCGTTCTCGCCGGTGACGGCGAGGCTCCGCGACTACGTGACGGCGGTGCGTGCCGTCTGGGGCGCTTGGGAGCGGGGCGAGCCGCTCGACTACCGCAGCGACTACTACCCCATCACCCTGATGCCGCCTGCCTTCCATCCCGGCCGCTTCGAGCACGGGAAGCCGCCGATCTACATCGGGGCGGCCAACCCCCGGAACACCCGGCTCGCCGGCGAGATTGCCGACGGGTTCCAGATCCAGACGTTCAACAGCGCGAAGTATGCCGCCGAGCTTGCCCTGCCCGAGCTCGACGCCGGGGCGCGCCAAGCGGGGCGCAGCCGCGCCGACCTGCGGGTCAACTGCGGCGGCACCGTCGCGTTTGGGCGGTCGGGCGAGGAGGTGCGGGCGGTGCGGGAGCAGGCGCGGGCCACGGTCGCCTTCTATGCCTCGTACAGCGACGTGTACCGGCAGGTGTTCGCGGCGCACGGCTGGAGCGAGGAGCACGGGGCGTTGCAGGAGGCGGCTCGCGACAACCCTCTTGACGTCGTCGCCAAGGGCGTGACCGACGAGATGCTCGACGCCTTCGCCGTGGTCGGGCCCTATGACGAGGTCGGGGCGATGGCGCGGGAGCGCTACGAGGGTCTGGTCGAGGAGGTGTGCTTTACACTGCTCAGGCCGGCTCTCGACAGGGACGAGGATGGCAGGCTGCTCGGCAGGCTGCTGGCGGACCTGAAAGGCTGATCGCCATGACGACGACTGAGGAATCGGCGGCGACGGAGGGGCTGGTTGGGCGTGACGCGGCGCTGATCGTGGTCGATATGCAGAACTCGTGCCTGGCCGACGAGGGGTCGATGGCGAAGGTCGGGCTCGACATCTCCGACCTGAAGGGGACGGTGGAGCCGGTCAACCGGCTCATCGCCGCCTCGCGGGCCGCCGGCATTCCCATCGTCTTCAGTCAGTACGAGTTCCGGCCGGACTACTCCGACGGCGGCCTGCTCATCGCGCTGTACCCCGCGCTGCGGGAGGCCGGGGGCATGGTGGCGGGGACGTGGGACGCCGCCTTCGACTCCCGGCTCGACGTCGAGGCGTCCGACGTCGTCGTCTCGAAGGCGCGGTACTCCGCCTTCTATGGCACCGAGCTTGAGCGGGTGCTGCGCGAGCGGGGCGCCGGCACCCTCATCATCTGCGGCGTGACCACCGAGATGTGCGTCGAGTCGACGCTCCGCGACGGCTTCTTCCGCGACTTCCGCATCGTGCTCGCCGCCGATGCCGTCGCCTCCGTCGACCGGGCCCGCCACGAGGCCACGCTGCGGACGGTGGAGTACGGCTTCGGGGCCGTCGCTTCTACCAAAGACATCATCGATGCCCTGGAGCGCCTTCCCCGATGAGGAGGGGATCCCTTTCAAGCGCTCTCCCCACGGGGACCTTGCACAGCCTTGGCCGGCTGTCTTCCGCCAAATCCCGCCGGAGGCGACCCTCCTGTCTCCCTCGCCGGCGAGGGGCAATGAGGCTGTCTCTCCCGCATCCACCCGCCGGTCTGGCATCCCCGGCGGATGGCCCACCGGCCGCAGTGGGCGATGCCGGTGAGGAACATATGTTCGGTATGGATACTGTACGGCTGGGTGGAGAGGTTTGTCAAGGGGGCGTGTCGCAGTGGGGGAGCAGCCGGAGGGATTCGTGAATCGCTCCTACAGGGAGGGGAGAAGACCACCCCGCCCCGGCCCTCTCTCAGTCTCCCCCAGAGGGGGAGAGGTTTGAGGTGCTCCCCTGGCGGGGAGGGTTAAGGTGTTGCCCCGCCCGGAGGCGTGGGGTTTGGTGGAGATTTGATGGCGGTTGGTGGTGATGAGGGGAAGGGCGCCCACAAGAGGCGCCCCTACAGGGATTCGTGGGAATGAACAACGGCGGAGCCGGAGGGCGATTCGTGAATCGCCGCTGCAGGGGAGGGGAGAAGGCCACCCCGCGGGCCCTCTCTCAGTCTCCCCCAGAGGGGGAGAGGTTTGAGGTGCTCCCCTGGCGGGGAGGGTTAAGGTGTTGCCCCGCCCGGAGGCGTGGGGTTTGGTGGAGATTTGATGGCGGTTGGTGGTGATGAGGGGAAGGGCGCCCACAAGAGGCGCCCCTACAGGGATTCGTGGGAATGAACAACGGCGGAGCCGGAGGGCGATTCACGAATCGCCCCTACAGGGGAGGGGAGAAGACCACCCCGCCCCGGCCCTCTCTCAGTCTCCCCCAGAGGGGGAGAGGTCTAAGGTGGCCAGTGAGCGATAGGAGGTTGAGATGGAGCGGATAGGCGTTGCCTTTTTGGGGGATATGGCCCCGCCGGATTTCGTGGAGTGCGCGCAGTATGCGGAGGAGCTGGGGTATGAGTCGGCGTGGATGGCGGAGGGGCGGTGCGGCGACCAGTTTTCGATCCTGACGGCGTGCGCGCTGGCGACGGAGCGGATCCAGCTGGGGACGTGCATCACGAGCGTCTTCGTGCGGAGCGCGCCGACGATCGGCATGGCGGCGGCGACGGTCGATTTCTTCTCGAAGGGGCGCTTCGTCCTCGGCGTCGGGTCGGACCACAAGGCGCAGGTGGGGCCGATGCACGGGCTTCCCTACGGCAGCCCGATCCGCCGGCTCCGCGACGCCGTCGACATCGCCCGCCAGTTGGTCCGGGAGGCGCGGGTCTCCTACCAGGGCGAGCAGATCAGCATCGAGGAGTACGACCTCTGGTTCAAGCCGCACCGGCCGGAGATCCCGGTCTACGTGGCGTCGGTGCAGGAGAAGATGACGAAGATCGCCGGCGAGATCGGCGAGGGGGTCATGACGACGTGGCACACGGTCGAGAAGGCGCGCAATGCGCGGGGGTGGGTCGACGAGGGCGCGGCGCGCGTGGGCAAGGCGGCCGGCGAGGTGGACCTGGCGCAGATGATCCCGACGTACGTGAGCGATGACGACCAGACGGCGCGCGCGCGGATGCGGCACCGGGCGGCGTTCAAGGCGTATATGCTGCCGCGCTACCGGATGATGATGGAGGAGGCGGGGTTCGCGGAGGAGGTGGCGGTGGTCCGCGCGGCCTGGGGCGAGGGCAAGTACAAGGAGGCGGCGGACCTCGTGCCCGAGGCGCTGATCGAGACGTTCGGCATCGTCGGCGGCCCCGACGAGGCCCGCGAGCAGATCAGCCGCTTCCGCGAGGCCGGGGTCACGCTGCCCATGCTCTCCCTGCGCACGCCGCCGGGCATCCCCGTCAGCCGCGAGGAGGCGAAGCGCCAGTTCAAGGAGGCGATTCGCGGCTGCGCACCGCGGTAGGGGGGCGGCGGCCTCTGTTTGACCGGGGCCGGTTGTGGAGGAACGGGCGAGTCGTGACTCGCCCCTACAGGGGAGGGCGCCGCGGCGAGACGCTATTGCGTGATGCCTACCAGGAAGAGTTCCGGCGCGGGGATGAGCCGGTGGTGGGTCGTATCCGCGATAAGTCCGAGGCTCTGAAGCGTGACGGCCCCGAGCAGGTACATGTCTTCGTCCCCGAAGATCACGGGAGTTGTCCGCTCTACGTCCTCGACCCTGAAGCGAGCCTCGCCGATCCCGTACGACCGCTTCGTTCCGTCGGCTAGCGTGAACTCCTTTGCGTCCTGTGGCGCCAGGCCGAGCTCCTGAGACAGAAGCGATTCCGGGAGCATCGAATAGACCGCGCCCGTATCGACGACGGGGTTTATCTCGACAAAGGCGCCGCCCGCCGGGTTCCTTACTTGGACTTCTGCCTTGAAGAGTCCCATTCGCCTACCTCCCGCTTGCCTCCCTAAAGAGTTCGGCCGCTTCCAGATCAGTCGATAGGGGCGGCGGGACCGCAATCCAACGGTACGTCGTTGGCTATCGCGTCGTCAAGGCGCAGCTGACGGGGATGCTCGCGAAGAGGCGAAGCGCCCAGTTCAAGGAGGCGATCCGCGGCTGTGCGCCGCGGTAGGGGGTGGCTGGGCCTCTGGGTAGGCGGTGTTCCGGGGGGAGGGGCGCCCTGTGGGCGCCCGCGCGCCTGGCGGCGCGCGCCCTCTCTCAAATCTCCCCCAGAGGGGGAGAGGCCCGGAGGTGCCGCCCCATGCTTGCGCCTGCGCGTGGGTTGCGAAGGCCTGCCATGTACAATCAGTGACCAACTGCCGCCTTCAGTAGGCACCGACGACGCCATGGATGTCCTGTACAAGTACGTCACCTCGGAGAGAGCCCTCACCTGCATTCCGGAGGTGGGGGACGGGACTCTCCGCGCTACTCAGCCAGCGTCCCTCAATGACCCGTTCGAGTGTGCCGTCACTCCCGTGTACGTCTTTCGAGACGAAGCGGAAGAGAACCGGCAATTGGCGGAGGTTCTGACTGAGATCAACATAAACAATCCAGTCGTGACGGAAGATATAGACCGTGCACGGGAACAATACGGCAGCGGGTTTACGCGTCAGCTAGTTGTAGAACAACTGTCGACAAGGTTCGGTATCGTCTCGTTTAGCAAGCAGCCTCGCCACCCGCTACTGTGGTCTCACTACACGACCGATGAATCCGGCTTCGTCACTGGCTTCGTCATTGGTTACGATTCTAAAGTGCTCAGCGGAATCGCCGCTTCGGCGGAGTGGCTGCGACCCGTGAAGTATGGCGAGAAGCCACCGCCCATCATGGGGCCAAACGTTGTAGTTTCACCCGAGTCCAATCTGCCAAAGCTACTATCAGCAAAAAGTACCCATTGGTGCTACGAGGACGAATGGCGCCTAATCGTTGAGCTCAACAAGACCATCGGAACGGGTCATCAAGACGGTCAACCCATGCACCTAGTTCAAATACCGAACGAGGCCGTGGTGAGTGTGTACTACACGGAGAGAACGCCCCAGGACAAGATCGAATTGATCAGCGATCGTTTGAGAAACAAGAACAACCGGTACCGCGTGCAGACCCCGCGCGGACTGGTTCGGTCGTCCACGTCGTATGGCTACGAAGAGGCTCCCTCCTAACCCGCTACCACTGCTGCTTTTTGAAGGACCAGTGCTTCGAGATGGGCTCGTAGTAGTTGAGGAGCACGTCGGTGGCTAGGGCGTAGTAGGGCTTGGCGGCGGGGTCGTTCCAGAAGGCGGTGGCTTGGGGGCCGCGGCGGGATGGGTCGCCGAGGTTGAGGGCGGCGGACTTGTCTTCGAGTTCGAAGAGGGTCAGGTAGCGGTAGCGGGGCTCTTCGTCCCAGCCTTCGGTGGTGATGGCGAACCAGCCGCCGGCGACGACGCCGGGGAGGTCGAGGAGGGCGGGGAAGCGCTCCTTGCCGTACCAGTCGCTCCAGCGGGCGGCGTCGGCTTCGGGGACGGCGACCATTTCCATGCCGAGGTGGCGGTTCTCGGTGAGGAGGGGGTCGTCGAAGGTTGCGCCGGCGAGCTGCTGCCAGCCCCAGTGGCCGGTGTCCTTGCGGGCGCCGCCGTTGAACATGAACTTGCCGGTGTCGGCGAAGCCGCGCCGCTGCTTCTCCTCCCAGTCCTTGCGCAGGGCGGGGTGGAGCTGGTGCTCGATGACCTCGGTGCGGCCGGCCTCGACGTCGGGCCAGCCGTAGACCTGCTCCAGCGCCTTATAGTCCTCGACGCGGTAGAGGGCGAGGTACTTCTCCTCGCCGATGAGGGCGTGGTACATGCGGGCCCAGGTCCAGCCGGGCATCTGCATGACCATGTAGTGGTGGTAGTCGTACCACTCGATCCACTTGTCCTCGCGGTCGAGTCCGACGCTCCGGTAGAAAACCCATTCCAACAGTGGTCCGCTCACGAGTTGCCTCCTAGCAGGTGCAGGTGAGGACGCGTGGTCACGTCCGGGTGTTCTCCGGGACGACGCCGGACGTCCTCGGGTCGAGGAAGTCGCGCATGCCGTCGCCCAGGAGGTTGAGGGCGAGCACCACGACGAAGATCGCGATGCCGGGGATGATGGCTATGTGGGGGCTGGTGCTGATGAAGGCGCGGCCGTCGGCCAGCATCGCGCCCCAGTCGGACATCGGCGGCTGACTGCCCAGTCCCAGGAAGCTCAGCCCCGCCGTCACGATGATCTTGTAGCCGACGTCGATGGAGAGGAGGACGGAGAGCGCGGGGATGGTCGCGGGGAAGGCGTGGCGCAACATGATGCGCCGGTCGGTCGCGCCCAGGGCGCGGGCGGCGGTGACGTAGTCCATCTCCCGTTCGACGAGAATCACCGACCGGACCATGCGGGCGTAGAGGGGGATGCCCATGATGCCGGTGGCGATGAGGGCGTTGCGCAGGCCGGGTCCCAGGGCGCCGACGATGGCGACGGCGAGGACGAGCGGGGGGAAGGCCATCAGGACGTCGACGATGCGCATGATGAAGACGTCCCACTTGCCGCCGAGGAAGCCGGCGCTGAGTCCGAGGAGCGCGCCGATGCCGACGGAGATCAAGGCGGCGAAGATGCCCGCCGCGAGCGACACCCGGGCTCCCCAGATTAGGCGGGAGAGCATGTCGCGGCCGATCTGGTCGGTACCGAGGGGGTGGTCGCCCGACTGGAAGGGCGATACGAGCCGGACGGACGTGTCGAGCATGTCGGGGTCGGGGATCGGCAGCAGCGGGGCGAGGATGGCGGCGAGGGCGACGAGGACGATGACGACTGCGCCCCAGAACGGGGTCTGGCTTTGCCAGGCCGTCGTCCACCACCGCCGCCAGGCGCTGGGCCGGGCGTAGGCGGCGAGCGCTTGGGTGTTCGCTGCCATGGTTGCCTAGGGCGTCCTCATTGCGCCTTGACCCTTGGGTCGATCAGGCCGTAGCTCATGTCGACGAGGATGTTGGCGAGCACGACGGCGAGGGCGAGGACGAGCGTGACCCCTTGCAGGAGGGGGAAGTCGCGGCCGTCGACGGCGAGCACCATCAGGTTGCCCAGACCGGGCCAGCCGAAAACGGTCTCGACGAGGATGCTCGCGCTCAAGAGATAGCCGAGCTGCCAGCCGACGATGGTCACCAGCGGGATGAGGATGTTTCGCAGGGCGTGGCGGCTGAGCACCATCGACTCGCGGAGGCCCTTGGCCCGGGCGGTGCGGATGTAGTCCTGGCTAATGACTTGGAGGAAGCTCGACCGGGTCAGGCGCGAGGTGATGGCGATCTGGGGGACGGCGAGGGTGACCGCGGGCAGGATGAGGTGCTTGGCGACCTCGCTCACCTCCGTCGTCAGCGCGCCCGGCGGCCGCATGCCCGAGGTGGGCAGGAGGTCGAGCTCGACGCTGAAGATGATGATCAGGAGGAGGCCGAGGGCGAACTCGGGCATGCTGATCCCCATCGAGCCGAAGACGCGCGAGAGGCGGTCCGTCCAGGTATTCGGTCGGCTGCCCGAGAGGAGGCCGAGGGCTATTCCGACCACCGCCGCGATGGCCACGGATGTGAAGACCAGGAGGGCGGTGTTGCCGGCCTTGCCGACGATTTCCTCGGTGACGGGGCGGCGGAACTGGATGGAGCGGCCGAGGTCGCCCTGGGCGGCGTCGCCGATCCAGTTGAAGTACTGGATGATGATCGGTTTGTCGAGGCCGAGGGTCTTGCGCAGCTCCTCGATCTGCTCGTCAGTGGCGACGGGGCCGGCGGCGATGGCGGCGGGGTCGCCGGGCGTGACCTGGATGACGGCGAAGACGACCAGCGTCACACCGAAGATGGTGGGGATGGCGATGAGCAGTCGTCTGGCTAGGAACGCGGCCAACGAGCGGCTCCCTGATGCGTGGGTATGGGGTTCGCCGGCGGGCTGCCGGGTGATGGATTATAGGCGCACCGGACGGAGGGCCGCCAATCGGCCAAACGAAAAGGGGGACGGCGCGGTGGCCGTCCCCCTTTGTCGTCGGCGTGCTACCCGCCGGCCCTCGGAGGGCCTAGGGGGGCGCTGTCGGGGTTACTTGACCCAGACGTCCTCCATCTCCATGGCGTAGTTGCCGGTGAAGCCGATCTCGCCCTGGACCTCGGAGCGGCGCACCATCGCGTAGACCTCGTGGTAGAGGTACACGAAGGCCTGCTCCTCGCTGAGGGCGATCTGGACCTCGTCGTAGATCGGTTTCCTCTCTTCGAACGTCGGCGCCCTGTCGGCCTGGGCCATAAGCTCGTCCAGCGCGGGGTTGCTGTAGCGTCCCCAGTTGGAGAACTGGCCGGTCTGGTGGATGAGCGAGAGCTGGTTCCAAGGCTCGGCCATCCAGTAGGTGATGCCGTAGAGGAAGGCGTCGTGCTGGCCGTCCTGGAGGCCCTGGTAGAGGGTGCCGAACTCGACGACCTCGAGCTGCATGTTGATGCCGACCGCGGCCAGGTCGGCCTGGAGCACGGTCGCCACGTCCCTCGGCTCGAGCTGTCCCGCTCCGCCGGAGGGTACAAGCAGGCTGAACTCGATCCCGTCCGGATAACCGGCCTCGGCAAGGAGCTCTCTGGCCCTGTCAGGGTCGTGGGGCCACCTCGGAATGTCGTGGTTGGCCCAGATGTTCGACCGCGACGGGATCGGGCCGTGGGCGACGTAGGCGATCGGGTCGAGGATGTCGGCGACGAGCTTCTCCTTGTTGATGGCCGAGGCCATGGCCTGGCGGACCAGCGGGTTCTGGAACGGCGCGAAGCCTTCCTCGCTCTGGTTGGGCCAGATTGCGGCGAAGTGCCGCGCCTCCGGGAAGTCAACGTTGATGTTGGCGTCGGCCTCCGCCTCCCGGATGGTGGCCGCGTTCAGCTCCGTCGCCAGGTGGATCGTCCCGTTCTGGATCGCCGCCCAGCGCGTCTGTGCCTCGGGCATGACCACCCAGGTGAGCTGGTCGAGCAACGGCTTGTCGCCGTTCCAGTAGTTGTCATTGCGCTCGTAGACCGTCTGCTCGCCGAGCTCCGCATCGACGAGGACGAAGGGACCGGAGCCGGTGGGCATGTCGAGGAAGCCCTCGAGGTCGGCGGCCGCCGCCGTGGGGCTCATCTGGACGCCGCAGGGGAGCGAACCCGCCGCGATGATCGGGCCCAAGGTCTCCTTCAACGTCATCTTGATCTGGTGCGAACCGGTCTGCTCAACCGACTCGATGTACGGGTCGAAGAGAATCCAGGAGCAGATGAAGATGGGGATGCCCCCGCCCTGTCCCTGGGGATGCTCGGGGTCCATCTGCCGGTTGAAGTTCCAGAGGACGGCCTCGCCGTCCACGGGGGTGCCGTCGTGGAAGGTCATCCCCTCGCGGATGTCGATGAGGAATTCAAGGCCGTCGCCGCTCACTTCCCAGCCCGTGGCGGCCTCGGGCGTGAGGCTACCGTCGGCCTCTTCGAGGAAGAGCCGGTCGAAGTTCGGGTACATGAGCCGCATCTCGGTGCCGGCGGTGATCTGGTGGCCGTCGCGCAGGCCGGTGTCGGCCGAGACCGCCGCGATCAGGTGACCGCCGCTCATGGCCTCAGGGGTGGCTGTCGGGGCCGGCGTCGGGGTCGGCGGGACCGGGGTGTCGGTCGGCGGGACCGGCGTGTCGGTTGGCGGGACCGCGGTCGGCGCTGCCGTGGGCGCCACCGTTGCCGCCGGCGGGACCGGCGTGGAGGTCGGGTCGGGATCGCTGCAGGCGGCGGCGACGAGCGCGACCACGAGGAGCAGGGCTCCGAGGGTCAGTATCTTGTGGGTCAATCGAAAGCGGGTCAGCATGCGCTCCCCCCAGAGAGAGTGATGGCGGCGTCCCAGGTGCGCTCGGTCTCGCCGACCCCGTCCACCATGGGCCGGCCTAGGCGCAGGGACACCGCTGCTAGGTTCGGGGGATGGTAGGCGACAGAAGTGGCCTTTGTCAATAAAACGCGCTGTTGGTCTCACCCTTGCTTGACAGCGCGCCGGGCCGTGGTCTAATGGCGGCATCCTGGTTTGGGAGGCACCCATGGCCGACAGAAAAGTAGCGATCGTGACCGGAGCGAGCCGCGGCATCGGGCGGGGCTGCGCGTTGGAGCTGGCGAAGCATGGCTACGCCGTCGTGCTCGCCGCGCGTTCCGTGAAGGAAGGGATGCCCATCGAGCACTCCTCCACCGTCAAGCGTTCCGACACCGTCCCCCTGCCCGGCAGCCTGGAGACCACCGCGCGTGAGGTCGAGGAGCTGGGCGGCGAGGCGCTCTCCGTGAAGCTCGACCTGTTCGAGCGCGCCGACTGCGACAACCTGATCGACACCACGGTCGAAAAGTTCGGCCGGATCGACGTGCTGATCAACAACGCCCGCTACATCGGCCCGGGCCACATGGACCACTTCATCGACACGCCCATCGAGGTGTTCGAGCGCCACTTCCTGGCCAACGTCATCAACCCGCTCTATCTGACGCGGCGCGTGCTCGACCCCATGATCAAGCAGGGCGGCGGGATCATCATCACCGTCACCTCCGGCGCGGGGAACCACGAATCGGCGAAGGACATCGGCGAAGGCGGCTGGGGCCTCGGCTATTCGATCTCCAAGGCTTCGGTGAACCGCTCCGTGGCCGGACTCGGCAAGGAGTTCCGCAAGCACAACATCGCGTACATCGGTCTCGAACCCGGCTTCGTGGTCACCGAGCGCATGACCCAGGACATGGGGGCGTTCGGCTTCGACATTCCCGGCCTGACCACCGACGTCCCCGGCGCGGTCATCGCCTACATCTGCGAGCACCCCTACCCGATGGTCTTCGCGGGCAAGACGATCAACGGGCCGTCGTTCGCGCCGGAGCACAACCTCGTCGACGGGCGCGGCTTCCCCGACCCCTACGGTCCCGGCACGTGGGGCCTTCCCACGGCGCCGATCCTCTGAGGGCCGCGGCCGAATCCATGCCCGCCGCGCCGCGCGTATGCTATGAGGGCGTCCCGAAGCGCGGGAGGCGAACTTTGTTCATGCGTGCCGACCATAAGGGGGCCCCTCATCTCATTCTTCTCCCGGGGGGAGAAGAGAGGCCGGAGGGGACCGCCGCACCCCGCCCCTGCCCTCTCTCAGTCTCCCCCAGAGGGGGAGAGGTTTAAGGTGGCCCTCTCTGAGTGTCCCCCAGAGAGGGAGAGGTTTTAACGTGCTGCTCCAGCGGGGGAGAGGCCTAAGGAAGGGGCTCCCCCAGAGGGGGTGAGGCCTTAAGGTGGCCGGCTATGCCGCTGTTTCGGCGACGTGAAAAGGTCGACGCGGGGCTGAAGAAGACGCGCCAGGCCTTCTTCGGCCGCATCGCGGGCCTCCTCAGCCGCTCCACGGTGGACGATGATCTGTGGGAGGAGCTCGAGGAGGCGCTCATCTCGGCCGACGCCGGCGCCAAGCTCACCATCGACCTGCTGGACCGCGTCCGGGACCGGGCGAGGTCGGGCGGCGCCGCGACCGGCGAGGACGTGCGCGGCATCCTGCGCGACGAGATCGAGTCGATCATGCGCGTCGACGCGGCGCCCTCGCCGCTGGCGGGCGAGGAGGCAGCCTCGCTTCCCGCCGCGCCGTACGTCGTCCTGGTCGTCGGGGTGAACGGCGCGGGGAAGACGACGAGCATCGCCAAACTGGCCAACCTGCTCTCGGAGCAGGGGAGGAAGGTCGTGCTCGCGGCGGCGGACACCTTCCGCGCCGCCGGCATCGAGCAGCTTGAGGTCTGGGCGGGCCGGGTGGACGCCGACATCGTGGCGCACCGCCACGGCGCCGACCCCGGCGCGGTCGTCTTCGACGCGCTGCAGGCCGCCAGGGCGCGGAAGGCCGACGTGGTGATCATCGACACCGCGGGCCGGCTGCACACCAAGACCAACCTGATGGACGAGCTGCGCAAGGTGCGGCGCGTGGTGGAGCGCTTCGACGAGGGCGCCCCGCATGAGACGCTGCTGGTCCTCGACGCGACGACGGGGCAGAACGGCCTGGCCCAGGCGAGCGCCTTCGCCGAGACCGTCGGGGTGACCGGCATCGTGCTCGCCAAGCTCGACGGCAGCGCGCGCGGCGGCGCGGCCATCGGCATCGCCGACACGCTGAAGCTGCCGATCGTCTTCGTGGGCGCGGGCGAGGGCATCGACGACCTCGTCCCGTTCGACGGGGGCGAGTACGCGGCAGCCCTGTTCGCCGACGGAGCGCCCGCCGTCTAGGCGGCGGCTGAGGGAGACGCTACGTGGCCGAAGCGGTCCTCTGGTGGGGAACCTTCCTCGGCATCGGTCTGGCCGCCCTCCCCATCACCGTCGCCGTCTTCCGTTTCCTGCCCGACCGGGGCTACGGCCTCGCCAAGCCGTTGGGGCTGCTCATCTTCGGCTATCTGTTCTGGCTCCTCGGCATGGTCCGGGTCATTCCCAACAGCCAGGCCGGGGCCATCGGCGTGCTCGTCTTGCTGCTCGCCATCTCCGGCGTCGTGCTCTACCGGCGCAGAGAGTCGCTGGCGGCGTACTTCAAGGAGCATTGGAAGACCGTCCTCGTCACCGAGATCGTCTTCGCCGCGGCGTTCGGCGTCTGGGCGTACATCCGCAGCCAGACCCCGGCCGTAGCCCACACCGAGCAGCCGATGGACTTCGCGCTGCTCAATGGCATCCTTCAGTCGCCGCACTTCCCGCCGGAAGACCCCTGGTACGCCGGCGAACCGATCAGCTACTACTACTTCGGCTACCTGATCTCCGCGGGCGTCACGCAGGCCACCGGCTTCGCCTCCGCCATTGCCTACAACCTGTCCCTGGCGTCCTTCGCGGCGATGTCGGCGGCGGCGGTCTTCAGCGTCGTCTTCAACATCGTCGTGGGACTGCGCCGGAAGGTGGGTGGGGAAGGCGGCTTGCTTGGGCCCATCGCGGCTGGGGTAACCGGCGTCGTGCTGCTGCTGTTCATCGGCAACCTGGTGGGCGTGCTGGAGTTCTTCCACGCCAACGGCCAGGGGGATCCCGACTTCTGGAAACGCGTCTCTATCGAGGGGCTCGACGGCACGGGCGCCGGCGTGGCCTGGTATCCCAACGAGTTCTGGTGGTGGTTCCGCGACACGCGGGTGATCAACAGCTTCGCGGAGAGCGGGGCGTTCGCCGGGTCCGGCGTCGACTTCACCATTACCGAGTTCCCCTTCTTCAGCTTCCTGCTCGGCGACATGCACCCCCACGTCATGTCGATACCGTTTGTCATCCTGGCGATCGGGCTGGCCTTCAACGCGCTGCGGTCGCCGGAGCCGCTCGACCTGCACTGGCTGCGCCGGCGGCCGTGGGAGGGGGCGCTGATCGCGGTGGCCATCGGCGCGCTCGGCTTCTTGAATAGCTGGGACGCGCCGACCTTCCTGGCGCTCTTCCTCGCGGCGGTGGTGCTGCGGGCCTTCCACGACCGCGCCGCGGGGGGCGACGTGGAGTTCAAGAGCGTCGCCGCGCTGATGGTGGCGATCGCCGCCGCCGCCGTCGTTCTCTACGTCCCGTTCTACGTTTTTTTCGACTCGCAGTTCGCCGGGATTACGCCGGTGCGCTTCCAGGGTACGGGGCCCATCCATCTCTTCCTCGCCCTCGGCCCGCTCATCGGCGCGGCTCTCATCCTTGTCCTCTCGTGGACGTGGAGCGAGGTCGGCGGGCTCGACCCCATGGCCCCCGCCGGTCCGCCGCACCGCCGCCCTTTCCTGTGGGCGGCCGCCATTCCCTTGTTCCCCTTCGTCCTCTGGGCGTTGGTGGAGCTGGGGTTGACCATCGCTGGGGTCTCCCACGGCCTGCTCGAGGGCACGCGTTCTATCGGCGAGGCCTTCCTCGCCATCGGGGCGCGCTTCGGGGTGCTGCTGCCCGCCCTCGTCGTCATCAGCGCCGTGCTGTGGGTCTTGTTCCGCAAGGCGTCGCGCGACGGCGGAGCGACCTCGGCGATGCAGTTCGCGCTGCTGCTGATTTCCTTCGCGTTCGTGTTGCTGTTGGGGGCGGAGCTGTTTCACATCGAGGACCAGTTCGGGGTCACGCTCGACCGGATGAACACGGTTTTCAAGTTCTACTACCAAGTCTGGATTCTGCTGGCCGTTGCCGGCGCGGTGGCGCTCTATTACGCGGCGGTGCGGGTGCGGCGCTCGGCCCCGGCGGCGTTTGCGGTGACGGTCGTTGGCGTGCTGATTGCGGCGGGATTCGTCTACGTGCCCGCCGCCGCCTACACCAAGGCCGACGAGTTCTCCGGCCCGACGACGCTGAACGCCCTGATCGAGGTCGAGGAGCGGAATCCCTGGGAGTACGAGGCGGTGCTGTGGCTGAACGAGAACGCCGCTCCCGGCACAGCGCTGATCGAGGCGGCGGTGATCGACGACTTCGGGCAGCCGCAGGGCGGATATAGGGTTGAGGTGGCCCGCTTTTCGCAGCGGACGGGGGTGCCGACGGTTATCGGCTGGGGCGGGCACGAGCGGCAGTGGCGGGGCGAGCCGTTCGAGCCCATCGCCGAGCGCGGGCGGGACGTCGACACCTTCTACCGGACGGACGACGTCGAAGAGGCGCGGGGCATTCTCGACCGATACGAGGTCACCTACGTAATCCTCGGCGACCTAGAGCGTCGTATCTACGGTGCGGAGGTCGAGGAACGGCTGGGCCGGTTCCTGGAACCGGTCTTCGAGAATGAGCGTGTCATAATATACGGGCGCCTCCTCCCCTGAGCATGAGCTTCACCAGCGGCGACACGCCGGAAACCGAGCCCGAGTCCCAGCCGGGGAACCCCGCCCCGGCCCTCTCTCAGTCTCCCCCAGAGGGGGAGAGGATTGAGGTGGTGTCCTCTCAGTCTCCCTCGAAGAGGGAGGGGATTGGGGTGGCCTCCTCTGAGGCTCCCCCAGAAGAGGAGAAGATTGGGGTGGCCTCCCCTCAGGCTCCGCCGGAGGGGGAAGGCGGGGACGAGGGGTCGGGGCTCGTCATCCGCATCGAGCGGGTGCCGTGGGAGCTGATCGGGTACGGCCTGATCTTCCTGGCGGCGCTGATCATGCGGCTGTGGGACCTCGACGGCCGGGCCTACCACTACGACGAGTCGATCCACGCGTTCGATAGCTGGCGGATCGCCAACGGCGAGGGCTACCTCCACAGCCCGTGGTCGCACGGGCCGTTGCTGTACCACCTCTCCGCGGTCGCGATCTTCATCTTCGGGGACAACCTGGCCTCGCCCCGGCTGCCGACGGCCCTGTTCGGCGCGGGCCTGGTGCTCATGCCGCTGCTGCTGCGTCACCGGCTGGGCATGTGGGGCGCGCTGGCGGCCGCCGCGATGCTCGCCTTCTCGCCCACGATCTTCTACTTCAGCCGCTTCATCCGCAACGACATCCTCACGCTGGTCTTCGACCTTGCGCTGGTCATTTCGATGTGGCGCTTCCTGGAGACGCGGAAGAACGTGTGGCTGTTCGCCGCCGCCGGGGCGCTGGCGCTCGGCTTCTCGTCGAAGGAGACGACGTTTATTTCGCTGGGCATTGTCGGCCTGTTCCTGATCGCGTGGCTGCTTGCGGACATTCGCTCCGTCTCAGACCTCCTCCGTGGCGTCGCGCATTGCCTGCGGCGGGCCGGGTTGGCTCCGCTCGCGAACCTCTTCGCCCGGCCGCCGGCTGCCGAGACGCCGGATGGCGATGAGCAGGTCGAGGGGGCGGTCGAGTCGGCATCCGGCGCGGACGTTTCCGAAGGGGCGGCCGATGCGGCCGAAATGGGCGAGACCCCGGCCGCCGGGGAGCCCGCGCCTGACCCGAACGGCGAACCCGACGAACCCGATCCGGCCGGGGAAGCCGGCCAGGCCGATGCGGACCGCGAGGTCCATGAATTGACGCCCGCGCTCGGTTTCCTCATCTTCCTCATCGCGCTGACGTTGCCCCTCTTCGCCGCCATTCCCGGGCTCGCGCTCGACCAGATCGGGCTCTTCACCACGGTGGTGACCGACGCGTCGCTGTCCAGCGGCGCGGTCGGCGCGCCGCTCGGCGCGAGCGGGTACACGTTCGCGATCATCATCGCGGCGGCGCTCTTTGTGATCGGCGCCTTCATCGGATTCCGGTGGAAGGGGAAGACGTTCCTGCTGGCGTGGTCGCTGTTCTACGGCGTCTTCCTGCTGTTCCACACCACCTTCTTCACGAACATGCTCGGCTTCGGCACCGGGGTGTGGCAGTCGCTCGGCTACTGGCTCGCGCAGCAGGAGGTCGAGCGGGGCGGTCAGCCCTGGTACTACTACTTCACGCTGCTGCCGGTGTACGAGTTCCTGCCGTTCTTCTTCGGCGTCGCGGCGGCGCTGTTCTACATGTTCCGGGGGCGGCTCGGTCTGTTCCCGGTGGTGTTCCTGGTGCTGGCGGCCGCGGGGCTTGCGGCGTGGGGCGTCCATGCCGCCGTCGGCGGCCCCGGAGTGGGAGGCAAGGCGCTCTATCTGCCCATCGCCGCCGGGGTCTTCATCGTGACCGTGCTTGGGCTGCGGGGCGGCGACCGGTTCGAGTGGTTCCTGGTGTTCTGGGCGGGCTTGTCTCTGCTGGCCTACATCGTCGCGGGCGAGAAGATGCCGTGGCTCACGACGCACCTTGCGCTGCCCTTCATCGTCCTGGCGGCCAAGTTCATCGGCGACCTGATTGAGGCCGTGGAGTGGAAGCGCGTCGTCCGCGGCGGGGCCATCGGCCTGCTGGCGACCGCGCCGCTCGCGCTGGCGCTCATCTACGCGTTGACGACGAGCATCCCTTGGGAGGGCGACCCCATCGTCTTCTGGAGCTTCATCTTCCCGCTTGTCATCGCCGCCTTCGCGGTCGCGGCGTTCCTGTATGCGCTGGTGACGCTCGGCGCGGGGCGGGTGCTGCCGCTTGCCTTGCTGTCGCTGGTCATCCTGATGAGCGTGTTCACGGTGCGGGCGGCGTTCCAGACGTCGTACGCCAACGGCGACAATGCCGACGAGCTGATCGTCTATTCGCAGCTCTCGCCGGAGGTGGGGCTGGTGTCGGAGGAGATCGACCGCGTTGCCCGGCTCAACGGCAAGCACGAAGAGTTGCGGATCTTCGCCGATGCCTCCCACGCCGCCGTCGGGCCGTGGCGCTGGTATCTGCGGAACTACTCGGAGGTCGCCCTCGCCGACCTGGGGACCTACGAGGGCGAGCTCGACCACGACGTGATCCTGGCCAACACGGCCAACCAGAGCAAGCTCGAAGCGGTGGAGGAGAACTACGGCCCGCCGCTGCGGATCACGTTCCTCACCTGGTTCAATCCGTTCGAGGTGTACGCCAACTACACCCCCGGGAGGTTCTGGGACGACGTGCGCAGCGCCGACTCGTGGAACAGCGGGCTGCGGTATTTCGCCTACCGGGACATCTCGACCGAGCCTTCCACCGGCGAGGTGCTGGTCTACTTTCACAAGGACCTGAAGGGCACGCCATGACGCGCGGCTGCGGCGGCCCATCGGCTATACTGGCCGCCTGAGCCGGCCAGCCCGACGCCCGGCCCCGTTCTCTGGAGTCTCCGCCCTGTCCCTTCTTCTCAGTAAGCGGTTTTGGCTCGGCGTTGCGTTCAGCGCCGGCTTGCTCGTTCTGTTCTTCTGGCAGCTCGACATCGGCGATACGCTCGAGCACCTGAGGGATGCCAACTACATCTGGCTGATTCCCGCGCTCGCCCTCTATTTCCTCGCCGTCCTCTTTCGCGCCATCCGCTGGCGGTTCCTCCTGATGCACATCAAGGAGGTGCCGGCGATCCGGCTCTACTCGCCGGTGGTGGTGGGCTATATGGCGAACAACCTCTTGCCGGTGCGGCTGGGCGAGTTCGTCCGCGCCTGGTTCTTCAGCGAGCGCGAGGGGGTGAGCAAGAGCGCGGCCCTGGGCACGGTGCTCTTGGAGCGGGTCTTCGACGGCGTGGGCCTACTCATCATCGCGCTGATCGTCTGGCCGTTCCTCGACGTTTCCGAGGTCTTCAGCGCCTTCTCCGACGACATCGGCATCCCGGAGGGGGTGCTCATCGGTCTCATCCTTTCGCTCTTCCTCGGCGTCCTCGCGCTCATGTTCGGCGTCGCCATCTTTCCCGGGCTGCGCGATATCGTCGTCGAGGCGCTCACGAGGTTTCTGCCCAAGCGCATCCGCGACCCCGCTCGAAACGTCCTGCACTCCTTCGTCGACGGGCTTTCCGGCCTTCGCAATCCCAAGCGCGTGGTCCTGATCCTCGCGGTGACGATGCCGGTGTGGCTCGCGGAGGGGGCGATGTACCACATCATCGGCTGGGCGTTCGACCTCGACGTGCCGTACAACGGCTCCCTCTTCATCACGGCGATCGCCAACCTGGCGGTGAGCCTGCCGTCGGCGCCCGGCGGCATCGGGCCGTTCGAGTACGGCACCAAGGTCGTGCTGGAAGGCTTCAACGAGTCGCCGGAGGTCGCCGCGGCCTATGCGGTGATACTGCATGCCGCGCTGCTGGCGCCGGTGACGATGCTCGGCCTCTTCTTCATGTGGCTGCACAACCTGAGCTTCAGCGAGATGACGCGCCGCTCGACGGAGGTCGAGGCGGAGCCCGGGGAGAGCGGCGAGCCGCCGGCGTAGCGTCCAGGCCGCATTGCCAATCCAGGCGTTCGCATGGTGGGGCCGCAGGCTGCGTTGGTTTTGGCGCACCCTCCCCACGCCCCGCCCCGGCCCTCTCTCAATCTCTCCCAGAGGAGACCTTTGCGTGACCTTGGGCCGAGTGGGGGAACAGCGCCCTGCGGGCGCTCGCGCGCCTGACGGCGCGCGCCCTCTCTCAAATCTCCCCCAGAGGGGGAGAGGGAAGACCACCCCACTCCGCCCGTTTTCCAACCAGCGGCGGGAGTTTTGCAAAGGTCTCCAGAGGGAGAGAGGTTTAAGGTGGGGAGAGGGAAGACCCCGCGCCGCGCCTCTTTGCGCTACTCTATGCGCGTCATGCTCTCCGGCAAGGTGGCGAAAGGCGGGGGCGCGGTGAACGTGAACGGGGCCACGCGCGTCGAGCGTTCGATCGCGAGCACGGTCGTCCTCGACGCGGAGCGGGGGGCGGCCATCAAGACGTACACGCCGCCTTTCGCGGTGCGGCTGCTGTACTGGCTCGCCTTTCAGGCCCGGTTCCCCTACGAGTCGAACGAGCGCGCGCTGACCGCCGCCGTCCACCGGCGCGGCATCGCCGGCTTTCTGACGCGCTGCCGGTTCGGGAAGGACCTCGTCGCCGCGATTTCGGCGGAGCGTATTGAGGGCCGCTGGCGCTTGGTCGGCGAGTTCGTCCCCGGCGACAAGGTCGACAACGACGCCGAGACCCAAGCCTTCCTCCGCGACGTGACCGAAATGTTCGCCGCGGCGGGGCTGAGCGTCTGGCAGATCAACCCCCGCAATCCCCGGGCCCACACCAACCTGATCCGCAAGGGCAACGGCGACCTGGTCGTCATCGACTTGGAGTCGGCGGTGGTGACCCCGTTTCCCGCGCCGGGGCAGTGGCGCGCCGCCCTGCGCAGCGGCAGCGTCCCGGTGTTCGACGACATCGACTTCGAGCGCCTCCGCGCCTGGATGGGAGAGAACGAGGCCGCGGTGCAGCGCACGCTGGGCGACGACGGCCTCGCCGCCTTCCGCCGCGCCGTCGACGAGGGCGAGACGTCGATGGAGGCGTGGAAGGGGTCCGAGCCCCGCCTGTGGGGGCGGCTCATCAGCGGCGTCTGCCGCCTCATCATCCGCGCCCCCCGGTAGCCTCCGTCCTGCTTGTTCGACCCTGGCCGGTGTGCTAGCATCCCCGTTAGTTCCTCATTTCACGAATGGCCCGCTCGCGCGGACGAAGGGGACTCGGCTCCGCCATGGACTCCAAGATGCGGGAGATCCTCGACTCCCAGAAGGGGCGGACGGTCACCGTCCTCTCCTCCCTCATTCGCATTCAAGAGCGGCTGACCTACCTGCCGCCCGACGCCATTCCCGCCGTCGCCGAGTACACCGGCGCCTCGGTCAACGAGGTCCACGGCGTGGCCACGTTCTACACCCACTTCCGCTTCGAGCCTCCCGGCGACCACACCATCGAGCTCTGCTGGGGGCCGTCGTGCCAGCTCTTCGACTCGAAGGGGCTGATGCGCCAGGCCGAGACCTTTGCCGGCGCCTCGTTCGACGGCTACAGCGAAGACCGCAAGTACTCGCTCCGCGGCCTTGAATGCGCGGGGGCGTGCGCCCTGGCGCCGGTCGGCAAGATCGACGGCAAGCTGGTGGGCCGGCTGGACTCGGAGCGGCTGGGCCGCCTCCTCGATGCGACGTCGGAGAACGGCGCATGACCGACGCCTTCGAGAAGCTGGCGGAGCGCGCCGAGCAGGAATGGGCGGCGTTCGCGCGCCCAACCGAGCGGACGCAGATCGCCGTGGGCATGGGCATCCACGGCCTCGCCGCCGGGGCCCCCGACGTGATCGAAGCCCTGAAGGCGGCGCTCGCGAAGGCCGGCATGGAAGCCGACATTTGGGAGACCGGCGGCCTGGGCCTCGACTACGCCGAGGTGATCGTGAGCATCGCGAGACCGGGCGGGCCCCGCGTTTACTTCGCCAACGTCACGCCCGAGTCGGCGGCGGCGCTGGTCGAAAGCTACGTGAGTGAGGGTGCCATTCCCGACGGCGCGGACGTGCTCGGGGCCATCGGCGACGTCGAGGCCGGCGGGCCGCCCGACCTCTTCTCCCGCGAGGAGTTCTCCCTCCAGCGGCGGGTGGCGACGCAGAACTGCGGCGTCATCGAGCCCGACAACCTGTGGCACTACATCGCCAACGGCGGCTACGCGGCGCTGGACAAGGCCGTGAGCGGCATGTCGCCGGAGGACGTGATCGGCGAGATCGAGAAGTCGAACCTGCGCGGGCGCGGCGGGGCGGCATTCCCGGCGGCGATGAAGTGGAAGTTCCTCATCGGCGCGCCCGGCCCTCCCAAGTACCACCTCTGCAACGCCGAGGAGGGCGACTCCGGCGCCTTCAACGACAAGCACCTGCTGGAGAGCGACCCTTTCCGCGTGATCGAAGGGATCACCATCGCCGGCTACGCCACCAAGGCGGGCGGCGGCAAGGGGTTCATCTTCATCCGCACGGGATGGGACCTGCCCATCGACCGGGTGCAGCGCGCCCTCGACACGGCCTACGAGCACGGCCTGCTGGGCAAGGACATCCTGGGAACCGGCTTCGACTTCGATATCGAGATCTCGCTCACCGGCGAGTCGTACGTCTCCGGCGAGGAGACCGCGCTCATGGAGGCGGTCGAGGGCAAGCGGGCGATGCCGCGGTACAAGCCGCCGTTCCCCGCCGCCGCCGGACTGTGGCAGAAGCCCTCGAACATCAACAACGTTAAGACCTATTCCTACGCGCCGAGCATCGTGGCGAACGGCGGCGACTGGTTCGCCGGCATCGGCACCGAGCGGAGCAAGGGCACCGCCCTGGTCTGCCTGTCGGGCCGCATCAACCGGCCCGGCCTCTATGAGGTGCCGTTCGGGGTGACGCTGCGCGAGGTCATCGAGGTGCTCGGCGGCGGCGTGCCCGGCGGGAAGGCGCTGAAGTTCCTGCAGACGGGCGGCCCGCTCGGTGGCTTCCTCCCCGCGTCGTCGCTCGACATGCCCATCGACTTCGATGCCATGATCGCCGCGGGCGCCATGTTCGGGTCGGGCGGCATCATCGTCGGCGACGAGACCGACTCCGTCATCGAGATCGCCGCCGTGCTCGGCGAGTTCAACGCCGAGGAGTCGTGCGGCAAGTGCTTCCCCTGCAGGCTGGGCACGCGGCAGATCGCCAACATCCTGGACCGGCTGGAGCACAAGAAGGCGACGCGCAAGGAGCTCGACACGGCGCTCGTCATCGGCGAGACGATGAAGTCGGCGCTGTGCGCGCACGGGCATCTGGCGGAAAACCCGATCAAGTCGGGCTACCGCTACTTCCAAGACGAGTTCGAGGCCTCGATCCAAGAAGGGGCCGCGCAGGCGGGCTGATTGAGGGGCGCCGACCGATGAGTAACGACAAGATCAAGCTCAAGATCGACGGCGTCGAGGTCGAGGCCAAGCCGGGCCAGACGATCATCGAGGCCGCCCGCGACCACGGGGTCTACATCCCCTACCTCTGCTGGCATCCCAACCTCAAGCCCTACGGCGCGTGCCGCATGTGCGTCGTCGAGATCGAGGGCGGGCGGGGCTATCCCGCCGCCTGCCACACCACCGTCGGCGAGGGCATGTCCGTCCTCACCAACCCGGCTCCGGTCGAGGAGATACGGCGCGACATCCTCGCGCTCACGTTGTCGAGCCATCCCCACGGCTGCCTGACCTGCTGGCGCATCGAGCACTGCGGCCCTACCGACGTCTGCCTGCGGAACGTCAGCGTGATCGACCGCTGCGTCGTCTGCCCGCAGAACGAGCGCTGCGAGCTGCAGGACGTGACCTACTCGGTCAAGCTCAACGAGGTGCCGCTGCCTTACCAGTACCGCAACCTCGACCTGGAGACGCGCAACCCCTTCATCGACCACGACATGAACCTCTGCATCGTCTGCGGGAAGTGCGTGCGCGCTTGCGACGAGATTGAGGGCGTCAACGCGATCACCTTCGAGATGCGGGGCAACGACACCATCGTGGGCACGTCCCAAGGCGGGACGCTGGCCGAGTCGGGCTGCACGTTCTGCGGCCTGTGCGTCGACGTCTGCCCCGTGGGGGCGATCACCGAGAAGGACAGCAAGTGGGCGGGCCGGGCCGACGAGATGGTCACTTCGGCCTGCTCGCAGTGCAGCGTCGGCTGCTCGCTCAACCTCAACGTCACCGACGGCAAGCTGATCCGGGTTACCCACGACGTGGACGGCGAGGCGAGCCGGGGCCAGGAGTGCGTCCAGGGCAAGTTCGGCTACAAGTGGGTCTACAGCAAGCAGCGGCTGATGACGCCGATGGTGCGGGGCGCGGACGGCCTGGAGGCGGCGTCGTGGGACGACGCGCTGGCCGCCGTCGCGGAGGCCCTGGGCAAGTATGAGCCGGACGAGATCGCGTTCCTCGGTTCGGGGAAGGTTACGAACGAGGACAACTATCTGCTCCAGAAGTTCGCGCGCGGTGGGGTCGGCTCGC